>JAUXRI010000224.1 GCA_030681895.1 Myxococcales bacterium
GCGAGGTTGTTCTCGATGCGCACGTCATTGCCCGCCGCGATGTCGACGTCGAAGCGGAGCCACTCGGACGGCTGCTCGTCGGACGGCACGGAGCGCTTTCGGGCGGTCTCGAGGAGCGTCTCGAGCGAGAGCGGCTCGGTGTAGCGGAGCTTCACGACGTCGATGTTGCCCGAGAGCTGGAAGGGCGCCGCAGCGCCGCCACGGGTGGCCAGGAGGAGCTCGCCCGACAGCGTCGCTGGCACCTGCGGGCGCACCTGCACCGTGACGTCCTCGAGATCGAGCTGCAGCTCCATGGCGCCCAGTGAGAGCTTGTCGAGCCGCACGTCGCCGCGCGCCTTGAGCCGGCCGTCGTTCAAGAAGCCCGTCACGTCTTGAATGACGACGCGCGACTCCGAGAAGTCTGCGTGCCCAGACAAGGAGCGCACCGACAGATCCTGCCCCTTCACGGCGAGGCGCGCGTCGACGAGATCGGCGCTGCCGATGACCGTCGGCGCCGACACCGGCCCGCCAAACGCAGCGGTGAAGTCGAGCCGTCCCGAGGTGCGCTCGACGTCTGGCACGAAGGTGCTGAGCAGCCGCAGGTCGACGGCCCCCTGGGTGCGCAGGTTGACCCGCGAGGGGCCCCACGAGCCCTCGGCGCTGACCTCGGTGGTCGGCCCCTTCATCGCGAGCGACTTGACCTGAAACGCGCCAGCGTTCCACGCGAGCTCGGCGGGCCCGACGTTCGAGGCCGACACCTCGCCCCGCGCCACCACCAGCTTTTCGAGGTACGCGACGGCGCGGGTCTGGCTGAAGTCGAGCATCGGCCCGACCGCCGTCACCGCTCCTGCCAGCCCGACCTGCAGCCCTCTGGCCGAGGCCGGGAGGAACGCGGAGAGATCGGGCAGGTCGACCTTGAAGCTCGAGTCGTAGGGCCAGTCGTTGCGCATCTTCACGCCCAGCCGGCCGGTGACGCCGTTGACCACCTGCCCGGTGACGGTCAGATCGCGGCCGAACACCTTCAGCGCCAGCTTCATGGGGCCCAGCCGCTGGGTCTTCCACTTCACCTCGTCCGAGGTGAGCGTGCCGTCGAGCTCGTACACGTCGGTCGTTCCACCCAGCACGAAGCGCCCCGTCAGCGCGCCGCTCACTCCGAGCGCCTTCGCGCCGCCAGGGTCGACCGCCTCCGCGAGCGAGCCTTCGTCCCACGCGATGCGGTAGTCGAGCGGTCCGTCGAAGCTCCACGAGCCGTCTGCCGAGACCCGCCCCATGGGCCCCTCGAAGGTCGTCGGGTCGAGCACCAACCGTTTGCCGTCTTCGAACCTCAGAATGACGTTCGCCGCGCCCAGCCGCCGATCGAAGTACGCCACGTCGCTGACCCGCACCGCGAGCAGGCCTGCGAGCTGGCTGGCAGGAGAGTCGATCGCTGCCACCATCGAGACGCGCCCGACCAGCACCTCCTGCAGGCTCTGGATGGCGGGCGAGAGATCGACGAGCAGATCGATGACGTCTTCGACGCGGCCATCGGGCAGCTGCACCGACGCGCGCGTGTGGAGGCCCGAGTCGAGGAAGTCGAGGCCGATGTCTCCGAAGAGCTGGGTGCGGCCCTTCTGGGCGACGAGCCCGTCGAAGGTCAGCGTGTTGCCTTCGTACCGAACCGGGCTCTGCACCACCCCGAGCGAGTAGCCCGCGAACTTGAAGTCACGCAGCGACGTCTGGCCCGTGATCACCACCTGCCCCGCGGGGCCCTTCACCTTCACCGTCGCGCTGCCGGTCCCTGACCAGGCCAGCCCCGAGATGCTCCCGAAGTCGGAGAGATCGATCGCCGACGCGATCGCGTCGATGTCCAGGTCGGGCGGGCCCTTCGCGGTGATGCCGAGGCGAACCGTGCCGCCGATCTGCGTGTGGCCGCGCGCGCCGACCGCGAGCGAGATGTCGTCGAAGGTGACGGCCTTCGGGGTGACGCCGAGCGTGAACGTGCCCTTCGACGCCGAGAACGCGAGAATGTCGCTGCCCGCAGACCTCGGGGCGTCATACGCGCGCGACGCCAACAGGAACGGCCCCGAGGCGAAGTCGATCGGCCCACTCAAAGCCAGCGTCGGCAGCAGATGCCCCGTCACCTCACCGCTCAGGGTGGCCGGAAAGTCGACCCACGCACCGGTGACGCCCGCCCTCGCCAACACTCGCGCCAGCGAGGCCTCCTTCGTGGTGATCTTCGCCTTGAGCGGGAAGCCCTCGGTCAGCTTCAGCTCTGCGCTCAGATGAATCTCGCCGTCGCCGGCGGGAGTCGAGAAGTCGTCGAGGTGCACCACGCCATCTGCAAACGAGAGCTGGGCCGAGAAGTCGCCGGGTGAAAACGCTCCCACGACGACCTGGCTCGCCCGCGCCTCGGCCCTGACCGATGGAGCGGTGAGCGGGCCTGCGACCGAGACGCGCGCCCAGATCTGCCCAGAGGGTGCCGGCAAATCGATCCCCAGCCGAGGGAGCGCGTCGATCGGCAGATAGAGCTGACCGTTCGCGTCGATCTCAGGCATCGGCTTGCAGAGCTCACGCAGCTCGCCCGAGCCACTGAAGCTGATGCCCGCAGCCGTGAGCTCGGCCTTCTGCACCTCGAGCACCTGCTCCTCGGCGTCGAGCGTCGCCTCGGCCGCGACCCGGCCGATCGAGATCTCCCTGGTGGCATCGAGCGTGATCGAGCCGTGCCGCAGCGAGGCCTCGACCTCACTGGTGCGACGGCTCACCTTCGCGCGCACCTCGAGGCCGTCGAGCTTCAGCTCACGTCCGCCCGGGAGCCGCAGCGCCACCGTGCCGTCCTGAATCTCGAGCCGCCCGATGCGCACTCTGGCGAGCACGTCGAGGGGACAGGCGGCCTGTGGGCTCCCGTCGCTTTCGGGGATCTCGAGATCGACGTGCGGGCGAATGACGGTCACGTCTTGCAGCGACACCCCGGACGGAAACAGGCCCGCGAGCGACACGGACGCGAGCTCCGCCTTCACCACGGGCCGCGCTTCGGGGCCGACCGAGACCCCGTGGATCTCGACTGACGCCGTGAGCGGATCGATCACGCAGCGCTCGATGCGAACCGGCATGCCGACCGCGTCAGGGGCGCGCAGCCGCACCTCGGCGCACACCTTCTGACCGGCCCAGTCGGAGCGAAGCACGAAGGCGAGGCCGAGGAGGGCCAACGCCGCGACGGCGAGCACCACCCTTCCTCGTCGCCAACGAGCCATCAACGCCACCCTTCGCCCTGCGTGCCCTCGTTACAGCTTCCCGAGGCCCTCGAGGTACCGGTCGATCTCGGCGAGGTCGACGCCAGTCCGTGGCTTCGACGCAGGCGCAGCGGCAGTGTTCGCGTCAGCGGGCGGCGGCGGCGGCTGCTCTTCGAGCGGAAGTCCCTGAACGACGGGCGACGGAGGCGGGGGCGGCACCGCGACCACCGGCTGAATGGGCGGGGCTGCAGGCATGGGGCTCATGCCCGAGGGGCTGGAAGCGCGAGGCACGAACGATCGGATGCCAGACGGCGACGAAGCGATCACCGGCGCGGTGTCGACGGCGACAGACCCACCCTGGACCGTGGCCGTCACCCGCATACCGCCGTCGGCCGCGCTCTCGCTGGCCAGCTCGGGGTCTCTGCGCGTGGCGCTCGGCATGCCAGCGACGGGATGAAACGATCCGGGGCTGGGCATGACGGGTGCGATGACGGGCGGCACGATGGGCGCCAGCGGGGTCTGCGTCGGCGGCGCTGGAATGACGGCCGCGGCGAGGGGAGCCGGTGGGGGCCCCGCTTCGAGACCAAGGTTGTCGGCGATCTGCTCGATGAGCGCCGCGGGGATCTCCTGGCTGCGCGCGAGGAACGCCTCGAACAGCGCGTTGTCGCAGAGGGTGTTGATGACGCGCGGCGTTCCCGAGGCCCGGCGGTGCACGGCCTGCATCGCATCACCGGTGAACGGAGATCGCGCACTGCCGGCCAGCCGCATTCGATGCTTGATGTACGCCTCGGTCGAGTCGGCGTTGAAGGGCTCGAGCCGGTAGCGCATGGCGACGCGCTGGGCGAGCGGTGGGTCGAGCTTCAGGTTCTTCTCGATCTCAGGGAGCCCGAAGAAGACGAAGCTGATCAGCTTGCGCTCGGGCACCTCGAGGTTGAGCAGCCCGCGAAACTCCTCCATCAGCTCGCGCGTCTCGAGCATCTGCGCTTCGTCGATCAGCACCACGGCCTTGCGCCCCTGCTCGTAGATCTGGAGCAGCCGTTGGTAGAGCTGAGACAGCAGCGCGAGCTTCTCCTGGGCGGGGTTCTCGACACCGAGCTGCAGGGCGATGCGACGCAGAATCCAGCTCGCGGTGATGCCCGAGTGGATGATGACGAGGAGCGCCGCCTCGTAGTCCTCCTCTGGCAGCGAATCGAGCATGCGCCGGGCGAGCGTCGTCTTGCCCGCGCCGATGTCTCCCACGAGCACCGCGAGGCCCTTCATCGAGCTGACCGCGTACAACAGCCGTGTCAGCGCCTGCTGGTGCTGAGGCGCGTTGAAATAGAACCGGCTGACTGGCGCGTTGCTGAAGGGCTCAGCGGTCAAACCGAAGTGGTCGAGGTAGCTCATGCGCTGGCCTCAGACGTAGCCGACCTTGCGTGACGTTGCCGGGGGTGCGCTCCCACCCGTGGGAGGCCCGCCCTTCTTCGGAGGCCCGCCACCGCCCGGTGTCGGGTCGTCTTCGGGCACCGCGATCGCCGAGAGCCGCTCGACCATCGAGCTGACGTCACGGTAGGCCGGGTCGGTCGCCTGCACCTTGAGGTACTGCGCGAGCGCGCGGCCCGGCTGCCCTGCCCCCTCGTACGCCATGCCCAGCTCGAACCGGGTGGCCTTCTCGACCTCGCCGCTCGAGTGCTCGCTGGTGAGCGCCTGCATGAAGGAGTCGACCGCGAGCGGGTAGTCGCCCTTCATCACCTGGAGCATTCCCGCCATCGTCAGGCAGTCGATCTCCTTCTTCTTCCCGACACAGCCTTTGCGCGCGATCGTGAACTCGCTGATCGCGTCGTCCATCAGGCCCATCTCTTTGTAGGCGATGCCGAGATCGTAGTGCGTGTCGACGTCTTCGGGCTTCACGACCTTCTCGAGGCCCTTCTTGAACTCGGCGAACACCTCTTCGACCGAGACCTGGTAGTCGTCCTGACCGCCCGAAGGGGCCGCCGCTTCTTCGGGTTCTCCACCGAAGTCGCCGAGCTCGTCGGCGAGCTCCTGCGCGAGATCGAAGGCGTCGCGCGACTCACCGGTCGCAGGCGCCGCCATCTCTCCCGTCGAGTATTCCGTCGATTGTTCCGGAGGCGCGCCTCCGGAGTCGACCTGCGCCAGCAGCTGCGCCGCGCGCTGGTGATCGGGGTACGCGATCAGCACCGTCTCGAGAATCTCGCGGGCCTCTTCGAACAGCCCCTGCTCGATGAAGAAGGTGGCCTCGTCACACTCCTCCGACGCGGGCTCGTCGGCGGGAGGCGCTTCGACAGGCTCGTCAAAGGACTGAGGCGGCGGGGTCTCGAGGAGCTCCGCAGGCGGGGCCTCCTCTTCTGCCATCGTCGACCCGGGGCTGTACGCGGGGGCCTCTTCGACCTCGAGCGGCGCCGATTGCAGGGCCGCCAGCGTGGCTGACTTGTAGCCAGCCGCGGTCTTCACGAGCGACGGGTCGAGGGCCTTCATCGCCCGCGTCGGCATCTCGTGCTCGTCGTCGCCGAGGGCCGCGGGTGGAATGTACGCAGGCCCCTGTCGGGTCGCCGCCGTCGTCGCAGGTGCGTCGGGCACCGTCGCCACGGCACGATTCACCGGAATGCCGGTGCCCATCGTGGGCCCGTCGTCTTGCTCGCCGAAGGGGTCGTCGGTGGGCTCGTAGGCCTGGGGCGCGACCGTCTCGAACTCACCGGTCCGCGGCTCCTCGTCGAGCATCATGCTGCTCGTGGGGGGCTCATCGAGCTCGTCGTCTGCGACGATCGGCGCCTCGTCGAGCAGATCGTCGGCGACGGGCGGAGGGTCGACCTCGATCGAGCCTGCGTTCGCGGCGTCGTCGGGCGAGAGCGCCATGTCGTCAGGCACGTACTCGGGCGAGTCGAGAGAGTCGTCGATCGGCTCCTCCGACGAGATCGCGACCTCGGCGCTGATCGGCTCGTCACCCGCTTCGTCGGCGACGATGACCTCGTCATCGCTCGAGTCGACGAGGATCGCGTCTTCAGGCACGTCACCGCGCGAGCCGTGGGCGTCGAGCGTGGCGGTGCCGCCCTCGAGCCGCAGCGACTGGAGGAAGACCGGCACCTCGGGGTGGCCGGGGTTCTGCTGCAGCATGGTCGTGAGGTACGGCTGCGCGCGCTCGCGATCACCGACCCGAGTCAGGAGCCGCAACACGTTCAGCAGCTGCTCCGCCGCCTGCGCGTGGTTGTTCGAGGCGACGTAGATCGCGTACGCCTTCTCGTGGGCGTCGAGGTTCTCGGGCTCGGCCGCGAAGATCTTCCGGAGATGTTCGAGCGCTTTGTCGTGCAGCCCGTACTTCACGTAGACGTCGGTCTCGGTCAGCAGCTTCCCGAGAGAGTCTGCGCGGGGCTTGACGGCGGGCGTCGTCGTCGTCGCCACAGGCTGGAGCGCCGGCTGCTGACCCGTCGCAGGCCGCGGCTGATACGTCGGCGCTTGGCCGGTCGGCTGCTGGAAGCCCTGGGGCGCGTAGGCGCCGCCGACGCCGGTGTTGCCAGTGCGGGCCGGCTGCGCGACCGCCATGGCCGGCTCCGGCTCGTGCTGCGGCGATCGCGCCACCACGTCGGGATCGTTCGGGTCGAGCTGCGCGACCTGCGCCCAGGTCTGCTCCGATTCGTGCTCCTGCCCGCGCTCCGCGTAGGCGCGCGCGAGCTCCTTGTAGACGCTGATCGTCTTCGAGGTCTGGCCGAGGCCCTGAAACGCCACCGCCAGGAGGCGCAGCGTGTCGATGTCGCGGGGGTCGGCCTTGAAGCAGACCTGCAGCTTCGCGAGCGCGCGCTTCTGATCGTTGCGCTGCAGGTAGATCTCGGCGAGCTCGCGGGCGAGCCCCAGATCGTCGGGCTTCAGCGCGGTGATCTTCTCGGCGACCCGCAGGTAGTCGTCGATGCGATTCTGACGCTTGAGGTGCTCGGCGGCGCGTTGCAGCTCGCCGCTCGCCTCGTCGTGCATGCGCTCGCGAATGTAGAGATCCGCCAGCTTCACCCGCGACTGAACGTTGTCGGGGTCGAGGTCGACCATCTTCCGCAAGACGTCGAGCGACTTCTTCACGTCGCCCTGCTTGTCGTAGTGGTTGGCGACGATCTGGTAATACGCCATCGCTTCGCCCATCAGCTGCAGCTGCTGGTGGAGCTCGGCGAGCTGAACGTTGATGTCGATGAGCGTCGGGTCGAGCTTCAGCACCTGCTTGTACTGAGCGACAGCCTTCAGGAAGAAGCCGTCTTTCGCGTAGCTCTCGGCCACCTTCATGATGAACGTGGCGGCCTGCGCGTTGTCGTTCTTCTTCTGGTACAGCTCTCCCATCTTCTGGAGGATCCGAACGTCCTTCGGATCGACCTCCAGGATCTTCTGGTACTCCTTGATCGCCTTGTCGTAGGCGCCTTTGGCGACCAGCTTGCCGGCGGCCTCGATGATCTTGTTCTTGTCCAAGAAGGGCTGGGGGAACCGGGTTTCGCGAAGAAAAACAACAGACTAACGACGCGAAAACCTACCAGAGGGTCCGCGCCCGTCCAAGAAGCTTACGGGGTCTCTTCGATCGCCCATTTCAGTCGGGCGGTACCGCTCTCGGAGGCCTGCATCTGCTCCACGAAGCGGGTGTCGTAGACGCCCTTCACGAAGGCCTCTTCGTCGAGGGCCGCGCGGTGGAACGGGATGTTGGTTCGAATGCCCTGCACCACGTACTCAGCCAGCGCGCGCTTCATGCGCCGAATG
This sequence comes from Myxococcales bacterium, assembly GCA_030681895.1. Taxonomy (GTDB): domain Bacteria; phylum Myxococcota; class Myxococcia; order Myxococcales; family Myxococcaceae; genus Xiheimicrobium. The sequence continues at coordinate 7,911 of JAUXRI010000224.1, forward strand.
GCGGTCGGGCGATCTTCGGCGGTGACGATCAGCTTGGCGATCAACGAGTCATAGTGCGGCTGCACCACGTAGTTCTCGTACGCCGCCGAGTCGACCCGAACGCCGAGGCCTCCGGGCGCGCTGTACGCGGTGATTTTCCCCGGCCAGGGCGCGAAGGTGACGGGGTCTTCGGCGTTGACGCGGCACTCGATCGACGCGCCCTTCATCACGACCTGCTCCTGCGTGAAGGGCAGCTTCTCGCCCGCCGCAAGGAGGATCTGGGTGCGCAGCAGATCGACGCCGGTCACCTGCTCGGTGACGGGGTGCTCGACCTGAATGCGCGTGTTCATCTCCATGAAATAGAAGCGGCCGGTCTCGTCCATCAGGTACTCGATGGTGCCGACGTTCGAGTAGTTGATGCGCTTCATCGCCTCGACCGAGACGCGGCCCATCTCTTCACGCAGCGCGGGGCTGACGCCGGGTGACGGGCTCTCTTCGATGAGCTTCTGGTGCCGCCGCTGCACGGAACACTCACGCTCGCCGAGGTGCACCACGTTGCCGTGCAGGTCGGCGACGATCTGAATCTCGATGTGGCGCGGCTTCTCGACGTACCGCTCGAGGTACATGTCACCGTTCGAGAAGGCCGACACCGCTTCGGCCGACGCCGTCGCGAAGGCCTGCGCGATGGCCTTGGACTCGCGGACGATCTTCATGCCGCGACCGCCGCCGCCCGCCGCCGCCTTCATGATGATCGGGTAGCCGATCTGCTCTGCGACTTCGATCGCCTCTTCGGCGCTCTTCAGCACGCCCGCCGACCCAGGCAGCAACGGCAGGCCGGCCTCGCGCGCGGCCTCTTTGGCGCGCACCTTGTTGCCCATGAGGCGAATCACCTCGGCGCGCGGCCCGATGAAGCCGATGCTGCACTTCGCGCAGACCTCGGCGAACTCGGCGTTCTCCGAGAGGAAGCCGTAGCCGGGGTGAATCGCGTCAGCGCGGGTGATCTCCGCAGCCGACAGCAGCGCGGGCACGTTGAGGTAGCTGTCCTTCGAGGGCGGCGGGCCGATGCAGACCGCCTCGTCGGCGAAGCGCACGTGCAGGGAGTTGGCGTCGGCGGTCGAGTGAACGGCGACCGTCGCGATGCCCAGCTCACGGCACGCCCGAATGATGCGCAGGGCGATCTCGCCACGGTTCGCGATGAGGACCTTCTTGAACACGGCACCCTCCCGGGGACAACGGCGCGGGAGCCGACCTGCGCCGGCTCCTCAGCAGCGAGCGTGGTTCGCCCTGTTTTACGGCTCGACGCGGAAGAGGGCCTGACCGAACTCGACCGGCTGGCCATTCTGCGCGAGCACTTCGGTGACCTTCCCGGCCACCTCGGACTCGATCTCGTTCATCAGCTTCATCGCCTCGATGATGCAGAGGGTCTGGCCCTTCTTCACCGATGAGCCGACCTCGCAGTACACGGGCTGATCGGGCGCCGGTGACCGGTAGAAGGTCCCGACGAACGGCGAGGTGATGACGTGGCCCTTCTTCTCTTCGCGTGCCTCGGCAGGGGTGCGCGGCGCCGAGGGCCGGGGAGCGATCGTCGCGGCTGGCGCAGGGGCCGGCGACGCGTGGGGGATCACCTGCACGGCTGGTGAGACGGGCATCGGCATCGACTGCACGACGTTGGCCGGCGGCGGGCCCCGGCGAATGCTGAGCCGCTCGCCGCTGCGTCGCCAGTCGAGGCTCGTCACTTCAGAGGCCTCGAGCAGCTCGACGATCTGCCGGAGCGCTTCGAGGTCGAACGACGTGCCCGGCGTCACCTCGACGGCCGAGCCTGCGATCACGGTCTTCTTCTTCTTGTCGGCCATGGCGGAAACGATCGTCTCAGGCAGTCTGGGTGCGGGTGAGGTACTTGCCGTCGCGCGTGTCGATCTTCAGCACGTCACCCTCGTTGATGAAGAGCGGCACGTTGACGACGTAGCCCGACTCGAGGGTCGCCGGCTTCTGAGCGCCCGACACCGTGTCTCCGCGCACGCCGGGGTCGCACTTGACGACCTTCAGCTCGACCGAGTTCGGCAGCGACACACCGATCGCCTTGCCGTTGAAGAAGAGCACCTGCGTCGGCAGGTTCTCCTTCAAGAAGTTCTTCCCCTCGGCGACGACCTTCTCGAGCACGAACGTCTGCTCGAAGGTCTTGTTCTCCATGAAGTGGTACTCGTCGCCCTGCTTGTAGAGGTACTGCATGTCCTTCTCTTCGATGTCGGGGCGACCGACCTTGTCACCGCTCTTGAAGTTCTTCTCGAGCTGACGACCAGAGATGAGGCTGCGGTAGATGGTTCGACAGAACGCGGAGCCCTTGCCGGGCTTGACGTGCTGGAACTCGACGATCTCGAACGGTTCCCCGTCCATCTCGATCTTGAGACCCTTCTTAAAGTCTGCGGTGTCGATGACTCCGGCCATGTGCCCCTCGTAAAAGGAAAAAAGGTGGCGGGCTCATACCGCCACCTCTCCACCTGCACAAGCAATGGCTGTGACCCGCCGCGAGCCCTGCGTCAGAGCTCTTTGGCGACTTTGGGCGCGGTGATGCGGAGCACGTACCGGGCCTTGCCGTAGTTCCCCGTCGGCAGCAGACCCACCACCAGGAAGTAGTCCTGGTTCACCATGCGCAGGAGCGTGATCACGTTCTCGGAGTTGATCGACAGCTCGGTGACCTTGCCCGTCTTCAGCGTCTCGGCGGTGACCTTCGCCTGCGACATCAGGTTGGCGAACTCGATCCACGCGGCCTGCAGGTCGAGCTGTACCGCCGACTCAGGCAGGTCCCTCGGCAGCGTCTCGACGGCGATGCCGTCGAAGCCCATCACGCTGCACGCGATGGCGCCGTCGACGCCGTCCATGATCGTCTTGAGGTGTTCCGTGAACATCAGGGAAGCACGTCGCAGCCGGGTTGGCTCAAGTCAAGGGCGGGGTTCCCCGACGCGTCGACCGTGAGGCAGCAGTCGCCGGGGCCGAAGCGGCGGTTCAAGCCGAGGAACGAACACCCGTTGAGCAGCGGCGCGGCGGTCGAGAAGCGCTTGAGCCGTTGGTCATTCGGCGTGGAGCAGGTGACCTCGGTCTTCACCAACGTCATCGGCATCGACACCGGCGGCGTCCTGAACTCGGAGCCACCGGGCTCCGTGACACCCTGAATCTCGAACGTCGACGTGAACTGGAAGGAGTCTGCGTTGCTCGGCGACAGGGCTTCGAGCTTCGCGCGAGCGTTGGCTCCGAACAGCGGCACCTGCAGCGAGATCTCGCCGGGCGAGTTGACCGACAGCACCAGCGTTCTCGGAATCACGTCGGTGATGGTCGCCGTGAGCCCCGGAATGGCGGGCTTGGAGGAGTAGCGCAGGAAGACCTTCTGCACGATGAGGCGTTCGCGGCTGGAGGACGACAGCACCTGGCCTCCCGTCACGACGAGGGGCACCTGGGCAGCGGGGTCGAAGTACTCCTTCACGCCGCCAAGAAAGGCCGAGACCTCGATCTCGGGCGGAGCCGCGACGTCGACGAGCCCGAGCGACGCGACCGACTCCTTCGAGGGGAGGCAACCACTCGTGCCGGAGACGCTCGACCGGACGTTGTTGACGAAGAGTGGGCCGTTCCCAGGAGTGCAGCCACTGCCAAGGAACACCATGACGGTGACGATCAACGGAAGACAGGTTCTCATTCGGGCGCCTTTCACAGGTTCTGCGCGATCGTCTGCCGGTTGAGGATTCGCGGCGAGACGAAGATCAGGAGCTCGTCTTTCGACTCGAGCTCACGGTAGTTGCGGAAGAAGAAGCCAATGATCGGAATCTGGCTCAGCAGCGGAAGACCGTTGGTGGAGGACGACCCGAAGCGCACGTAGATACCGCCGATGACCGTGGTGTCTCCGTCCTTCACGAGGACGTTGGTGTTCGCCTCTTTGCGGGTGATGGCCGGCTGCCCGTTGGCGCCTGCGTTGGCGGGGTCAGGTTGGTTGTTGCTCGCGACGATCGTCATGAGCACGCTGCCATCCTGGGTCACGTGGGGGGTCACGGCGAGCGACAGAATCGCATCGACGAAGACGGTGTTGGCGCCGGCCGCAGACACCTGGCTGAAGGGAATCGAGGTGCCCTGCGAGATGCGCGCTTGTTTGTTGTCGAGGGTGGTGACTCGCGGCGCCGAGAGCGTCTTGATCGAGCCCGAGGACTCGAGGGCCGAGAGGCGAAGGTTGAGGGCGGCAGCGCTCCCTGCGCTGCCGAACACGAGGCCGATGGCGCCACCTGATCCGTCTTGCGCGCCGACGGGCAGGCTGACGGCATAGTTGGGCAGTGGCTGGACACCGGTCGTGTTACCGCCCGTGATGCCGCCCGTGAAAGCGACGTTGTTCGGGAACTGGAGGCCCGTCGGGTTACCGGTCGCCTGGCTGAGCACCGACTGCCCACCCCATTGGATACCGATTTCACGCTGGTGGCGGATGTTGGCTTCGACGATACGCGCCTCGATGAGGACCTGAGGGGTCTGCAGGTCGAGGCTGGCGACGAGCGACCGGACCCGCTGCATGTTCTCGGGCAGATCGCGAACGATGAGCGTGTTGGTGCGAGCGTCGACGGTGACGTTGCCTCGCTCACTCAGGATTTCTTTCACGCGCAGCGACATCTCTTCTGCCGTTGCGTAGTTCACCGGCACCAACTGCACCGAGAGTTCACGCGAGCCGCGGTCGGCCTTCTTGCGTTCGGCGCGGCTCTTCGCCTCTTCCTCGAGCTTCGCGAGCGGCGCGACGCGCAAGATGCTGCCGAGGTCCTCCATGCCGAGGGTCTTCGACCGCAGAATCAGCTCGAGCGCCTGGTCCCAGGGAACGTTGCGCAGACGAATCGTCACCTTGCCCGAGACGTCGTCGGCGACCACGATGTTCTTCTTCGAGATCTCCGCGATGATTCGCAGCAGGTTGTGAATCTCGATGTCCTTGAACTCGAACGAGACCTTCTTTCCGACGTAGCGGGTGCGCTTCGGCGCGCCTTCGACGGCGAAGGTCGACGACTCGACCGCGACGCCAGCAGTTCCACGTCCGTCCGTGCTCGCCACGTCGACGGCATTCGCGGCCGGCTTGAACGACCACGACAGGACGCCCGGGCGGGTGCTCACTGCGTCTTCGAGATCGGCAGCGCCAGCGATGACGATGCGCACCTTGTTGTCGGCGCCCGGCACCGCGAACGTACTGACCATCTTCACCGTGGTCTGCAGGTCAGCGGTGTCGAGGCTTCGTTCCAGCTTCTTCGGCAGTCGCGCGGAGTCGAGGGTCAAGACGGCGCTGCGACGATCAGGGCGATCGACCTTCCACCCACAGCGCCCCGACAGCGACACCTCGACGCGGCCTCCGGCACCCTCTTCCTTGAAGACGACGTTCTCGACGGTGGCGGTCTCGGCAGCGTCATCGACCGGCACGCTCTTCCCGTCGATGACCACCTCCTGGCCCTCGGTGGTCGACGCGGCCTTCGGCGCCCCCAGACGAACCGAGACCCCCGTGGCGATTCGTTTGATGTCGTACGAGGGGAGCCTCGCGGTACCCTCGAGGACGATGCGGAATCGGCGCTCGTCGCTCCCGACGCGCAGGTCACGGACCAGACCGTCCGAGACGCGGGGGCCACGAGCAGGGCCAGCGAAGCCGACGAGGTCGACAGCGAGCCGATCGGGCGCACTGAGTTCGAGCGTCTCGATGCGGGCGATGGGTCCGTCGGTCTTCACCGTCAGCACCCCCTTCGAGTACGTCAGCCCGGTGACCTTCGAGCCCCGCCGAGCGACGGCGATCTCGTCGACCTTCGGGGTCAGCTCGTCAGACGCCACCGCGACGGGCGCGGCGGTCGGTTGCTCGGTCACCGCGACGGCCTTCTCCGCGGGGGCTGCCGGCACCGCGGCAGTCGGCGCAGGCTCGGCGTCGACCGTGACGATGAGCGTCGAGCCTTCGGCGCGCACATCGTATCGGCTGGCGTGGTCGAGCCCGACCAACAAGCGCGCGACCTGGCTCTTGCCGTCTGCGAACTGCGAGACGACGACGCCCGTCACGGGGCCGTTGCCTTCATAGTGACCGGCCAGGGCGCCCTTCTGGGCGTTGGCGAGGTCGACGACCAGTCGGTCCGGGTCCTGGAGCCTGAAGACCGTGAACACCGGTGGCGCCGAGGCCTCGACACGAATGGCCGCGCCCTGCGGGGAAGCGGCGACCCGAAGAGACGTCAGGTCGTTCCGCTCCGCAGCGAAGGCGAAGGCCGCGATGACGGTGAAAGCTGCAGTGACAAGTCGGTTCATCGACCGGGACTCCGTTGCAAATGCACGCATGATCACTCTCGCGTCTTTCCGTTCATGAGGTCGAGAACCGGGTTCGAGCCCTGTCCTTCGGTGCTGACACACAGGCTCTGGCGGTTCGGTTGCGCACGGCCATCGGGACCAACGACGAATGAGGTCACGACGATGCAGTCTCTGAGGATGGCTGTCACTTTTCCTGCCTGCTTGCCGACCTTCGTGTTGCGACGCACGACGTGGCCAACGCCCGTCCGGTCTTCCACCATCGCCACGGGGTTGGCGTCTCCGCTGACCACGGCGACCAACCTCAGCTCGTCGAGGTCGACCTGACAGAGCGGCTCGTCGCACACTTCGCGATCGGTGCTGCCACTGGTCGTCTGCGTCGCGCTCTCGCTGCCCGAGCTGCGGAACGGGTCACGCTTGCCCATCGAGACATACGAGTAGAGGTATGGCTCGGCAGTGGTCGTGACGCCCGCGTCGACGCCGGCAGCCCGCCGCGTCGGGACGACCGCGACGGGTGCGGCTTCCGAGCCAGAGTCAGCGCCACACGCGGCGCCGACGAGCACGAGCCCGCCGAGGAACACCACGACTGCACGGTTGGCCCTCATTCGGCACCTCCCGGCGCGCCTGGAGGCCTGGGCTTCTGAGTGACGAAACGGAACGTCGTCGCGAGGAAGTCGGAGGACAAGATCACCTTGTCGTTGCGAAGAGACGGTGTTCCCAGCTTGAGATTGTTCACGTTCACGATGCGCTTCATCTGCGAGATCTCCTGCAGGAAGACGGCGATCTCGTGGTAGTTGCCCTTCACCGCCATCGCGATGGGGATTCGCGCGAAGAACGATTCCTGGTTCTCGACGCCGGGCACGACGCGGGTGATCTCGAGGCCGGCTTTCTTCCCGAGGTCGTTGAGCGCAGCGAGCAGTTCGTCGAGGTCCTTCTTCTCGGGCAGCTCGGTGAGCGCGTCCTGGAGCTTCTGCTCGAGCTGGTCCATCTCGCGACGGCGTTCGAGCAGGTTGTCTGCGATCTCTTTCTTCTCGGCGTAGGTCTGATCGAGCGTCACCTGTTGTGACTTGAGAGATTCGATCGCGGTCTCGGTGTCCTGAATCACCAGGAACCAGGTGCCCGCGGTCAGCAGGACGATGATGCCGATGACGATGCCCGCCTTGGCGGCGATTGGCAGCTTATTGACTCGTTCGAGGAGCTGTTCCATGGGTCACGTCGCGTAGTTGGCGGTCATGCCGAGCTCGAACTTGACGTTCGGCTTGCCTTTGTTGTCGAACTGCTCGCTCGTCTTCAGCTCGACTCCGGTGAAGAAGTTCGAGAGGTCCTTGACCTCGAAGTCTTCGATCGCTCCTTCAGCCGCGAGCAGCTCGACCCGAACGTTGCGTGCGTCACGCTTCCGCTCGACGACGCGCCCGATGCCCTTCGGAGTCCAGACGATGTTGGCGAGCCCTCGCATGAACTCCGAGACGTCTTCGTGGCTCTCGCCCGTGCCGATGACCTTGACGAGGTTCGCCTTCTCGTCGAACTCGGCGACGAAGACCTTCTTGGGAATCGCCGACGAGAGCGCGTCGAGCAGCTTCACCGGCCCGCTGCGCTGCTTCTTGAGCTTGTCGAGAATCGCCAGCTTGTCTTCGACCTCTTTCTTCCGCTTCTTGAGGTCGTTGACTTCGCCGATCTGCTTCTCGAGCGCGTCGATGCGGCGCTGCGTTTCGGTGACCTGATCCTGCAAACGCCCACGCTCGGCGTCGCGGGTCGAATACCAGTAGTAGTTGCCCGCACCGGCGATGATGAGAGCCCCCGCGACCAGCACGAGGAACTGCCGCCCCATCTCCCGCTTCTTCACCTGCCGGACAGGCAGGAGGTTGATTCTGATGGCTGTCATCGTGGTCGTCCCCCTTTCAGCCCAGCTTGTCGCCAGCTTTGCGAAGTGCCAGTCCCACGGCGACCGCCGCCTGGGGTGCGACGTCCATGATGAACGCCGGGTCGAACTGGCGGTTGTCGATCTCGATGCGCTTGAAGGGCTGCAGAATTTCCACGGGCACTCCGACTCGTGACTCGATCGTCTTGAACAGCGCGGGCACCTTCGCCGTGCCGCCCGACAGGAAGACCTTCGAGAAGGTCGCGTCGGCCGCGGTGCCTGCGTAGAAGTCGAGGCTGCGCTGAATCTCGCCTGCCACCTGCTCGGCGACCTGGCTCATCACCTTCTCGACTTCCTGGGGGACGACGGCGTCGGCGTCACCGCGGCCACCACCGACCTTCAGCGCCTCGGCCTCTTCGTACGAGACGTTCAGCTGCTTCTGGATCTCTTCGGTGAACTGGTTGCCGCCGATGGTGACGTCGCGCGTGAAGACGGTGACGCCACCCGAGAGGATGTTGATGTTCACCACGGCCGCGCCCGCGTTGATGAGCACGACGGTCTCGTTCTGCGGGACCTCGTAGTTCGCGGCGAAGGCGTTCTGCACTGCGAAGGCGTCGACGTCGACGACCACCGGAATCAGCCCGGCCTCGGTGACGACCTGCGTGTAGTCGTTGATCATGTCCTTCTTGGCGGCGACGAGCAGCACGTCCATCTGCCCGGTCTGGTCGTTGGCGTCGGCCTTGAGGATCTGGGTGTCGATGTTGACGTCTTTGATGTCGAAGGGAATGTGCTGCTCGGCTTCCCACTGAATCGCTTCTTCGAGCTCGTCTTGCGACATGCGGGGCATCGAGATCTTCTTGATGATGACCGAGTGACCGCCGACGCCGATGGCGACCTCCTTGTGGCGCAGCTTGAGCTCACCCACGAGCTCCTGCACCGCCTGGACGATCGCCGTCGAGTTCATCAGCGCGCCGTCGACGATCGCTTCCGGAGGCAGGGGCTTCATGCCGAAGCTCTGCAACGAATAGACGATCTCACCGCGACGGCGGTTTTCCTTGAGCGAGATGAGCTTCACACCGGAAGAACCGATGTCGAGCCCCAGTGCCAGCTTCCCTTTGGCCATCGCGTCCTGGCTCCTTCACCGTGCAGCGTGCTTCGAAAGACTACGGCCGGAATCGGCTTGCTCCAAAAAAGCTGATCAGTCTTCGAAGACCTGATCCTTGTCGGTGACCTTCAGGCCCAGCGCGAGAATGATCTTGCGCTTGGTGTCGAGGCGGCAAGGCGCGCCCTTCTCGACCCGATCGATCGTCAGCACCGAGACGCCAGCACGTCGCGCGAGCTCCGCCTTCGACAGCAGGCGCTCCTGACGCAAGTGCGCGACGTGGTTCTTTCGCTCGCCTTCTTCTTCATCGCCGTTCGAGCTCATCGGATCGGGAGTGTGCCGATCGCCAACGCGCCTGTCAAACGAACTGATCTTCCTTTGACCACATAATTAGATGTCAAAGATATGTAGGTATACATCAAAATGTGTGTGTGCGGTCGCGTACCCCCAGCCCTTGGGGATCACGCGAGGCTGTGGGGAGCTCAGGACAGCGGCGTCTCGGGGTCGAGCGCGCCTTCAGCGTCGGGATCGATGCCGTAATCTTTGATCTTGTAGAGCAGCGCGCGGTGGCTGATCTCGAGCAGATCGGCCGCGTGGGTGCGGTTGCCCCGCGTCTTGCGGAGCGCCGCACGAATGAACCGCTCTTCGAGCAGCACCATCGCGCGCTTGAGCGAGTACTCGACCTCGCGCGGCGTCGGAGGCGTCACCACCGCGGGGCTCGTCGCCGCGACGGCTCTGCGTGCGATCACCCGCTCAGGCAAGGCGTCGAACTCGACGATCACGCCATCCGAGAGGAGCACCGCGCGCTCGAGGGCGTTCTCGAGCTCGCGGACATTGCCCGGCCATTCGTAAGCGAGCAGCGCTGCCTGCGCCTCGGGAGACAACGCCGTGATGGGTTCCTGGCGATTGAAGGCGCGGTTGAAGCGCGTCACGAACGTCGTCGCCAACGAGAGAATGTCGTCTCTGCGCTCGCGAAGCGGTGGCACGCGCAGCTGAACGACGTTCAGCCGGAAGTAGAGGTCTTCGCGGAACTCGCCGCGTTCGACGAGCCTGGTGAGATCGCGCAGCGTCGCGGCGATCACGCGCACATCGACCTTCTCGACGCGGTTCTCACCGACCGGGCGCACCTCGCCCTCCTGGAGCACGCGCAGGAGCTTGACCTGCGCCGCAGGCGGCAGCTCGGCGACCTCATCGAGCAGAATGGTGCCCTTGTGAGCGTCGGTGAAGAGGCCGCGCTTGGCGGTGCGCGCGTCGGTGAAGGCTCCGCGGGCGTGGCCGAACAGCTCCGACTCGATGAGCCCGGCAGGAATGGCGCCGCAGTTGACCGTGACGAACGACTCGTTGGCGCGCGGAGAGAGCTCGTGCAGGGTCCGCGCGACGAGCTCTTTCCCCGTGCCCGACTCTCCCGTGATGAGCACGGTGCTGTTCACGGGGCCGACCCGCTGCATCTGCTTCTTCAGCGCCTTCATCGGGTCGCTGTTGCCGAGCATCTGGTCGAGCGTCGCGCTGCCGGCGGGGGCGCGCAGGCGACGGTTCTCTCGCACCAGCCGCGTACGTTCTTCGACCTTGCGCAGCGTGAGGACGATCTCTTCGGGCTTGAACGGCTTCTGAATGAAGTCGTACGCGCCAGCGCTCACGGCCTCGAGGGCCTGATCCTTCGAGCCGTACGCGCTCATCACCAACACCGTCAGCTCTGGCTGGAGCACCACTGCCTGCTTCAGCAGCGCCATGCCGTCGAGCTTCGGCATGCGCACGTCCGAGATCATCACGTCGTACGGGCGCGCCTGCAGCTCCTTGAGGGCTTCTTCTCCGTCCGACACCGCCCGCACCTCGTAGCCGTGCTCGCTGAGCACCAGCGTCAGCACGTGACGAATCGAAGCCTCGTCATCGACGATGAGAATCGAGCGGAGCGAGCCCATGGGCGAGACATACGCGAGGTCGCGGGTGCAATCGACCTGCGAGGCGTCAGGGCGCTGGGAGCGCGATCGTGAACCGCGCCCCACCTTCGCTGCGGTTCTGGGCAGTCAAGCGCCCGTCGAACTGGCCCAGCAGATGCCTCGACACCGCGAGGCCGAGCCCCGTCCCCTGCCCCGGCGACTTCGTCGTGAAGAACGGCGTGAAGAGCCTGGGCAACACCTCGGCGGGAATGCCGGGCCCATCGTCATCGACTTGAATCATCGCGGCGCCAGCATCGACCGACACGCGGACCCAGACCCGGCCCTGCCCGCCGACCGCCTGACAGCCGTTGAGCAGCAGGTTGACGAGGACCTGCGCGAGTGGCCCGGGTTCGGCCCGAAGCCAGGTCGAGTCAGGGCAATCGACCGTGATCGTCACCTGCGCGTTCTCGCGCATCGAGGTCACCATCTTCACGCACCCATCGAGCAGTGGCTTGACGTCGATGGGCTGGGCCTTGCCGCGCGAGGGCCGACCCATCTCGAGCAGGCCGCGCACGATGCCATCGATGCGCTTGACCTCTTCTTCGATGCGGTCGACCACCTCGAGGGTGGGCGTGCTGCCGTCGGCGCGCATTCGCAGCACCGAGAGGTAGCCGAGAATGCCCGAGAGTGGATTGCCGACCTCGTGGGCAACACCAGCGGCCAGCTTTCCGATCGTCGCGAGTCGGTCAGCGGCGACGAGCTCTGCCTGCAACCGCGCCTTCTGTTCCGCGTTGACCGACAGCTCCGAGAGCCGGCGCGCGCTCGTCGTTCGTTCGGCGACCAGCGAATCGCCCAGGTGCTGCACGGCCTGAGCGAGGTTCCCGCCTGGCGCGCCGTCGCTGGGCAACCTGCTCCCCTCACGCTCCAGCACGCCGCCTGCGCGTCGCTCGGCCTCGCGCAGCGGGCGCCCGATCGCCAGGTTCAAGACCAGGAACGCGATCACGACCGAGACGGCGACGTCGAGCAGGCCCAACAACGCGACGACGACCTCGATGCGCGTCGCGCCTTGAACGTCACCCGTGAGGGCGCGAATGGCGTCGACCTGCGCAGCGACGATCGGCTGAAGGCTCAGCCACGTGCCGCCGGCCGCGGCGAAGGCGAGCACCACCGAAACAGCGAGGAAGCGCGCCCGCATCGGGGCGATTGTGACTCCAGAACCGCTCCCTGACTACTTGAAGTCCCGCCGCTCGAAGATTTGCGTGGCGAGGAGCAGCACCAGCACCGTGTAGGCGATCGTGTAGGCCGTCGCTCCGAGCAACTCTGAAGCCGAGGTCGGGTCGAAGTAGGTCGCGCGTGCCTTGTAGTCGAGCCGATCGAAGTTCGGCAGCACGTAGTAGAGCGCCCTGCCGAAGATGCGAATGGCGTCGACCTTCGACCGACCCGCAAACGTGTAGAGGTCTTCGGCCATGTGCCCAATGAAATACAGGCAGGTCACCGACAAACTCGAGACGTATTGAGAAGAGGCTGAGGCGAAAAGAAAACACACGGCGGTCAACAGAACCACCTCGAGCAGGAGGCCGTAGAGGGCGACCAGGTGCTCACGGTGAATGCCAGTACTGTACGTTTCAGATGCACCGGCGAACTGGAGCTGCGCCAGGAACAGCGCGCCCATGATCATCACGAGGAACGCGACCGTGATCACGTTGCCCAGATACCTCCCGACGAGAAAAGCCGAACGGCTGACCGGGCGCGCGACCACCATGAAGATCGTTCGCCGCTCGATCTCGCGAGGGATGAGGGCGGTGCCGAGAAACAACGTCAGCGCGGGCGAAATGAGGCCGATCACACCCAGGCCGAAGTCAGTCATCACCCGATCGAAGGTGGCCACCGTGAACTCGACCGAGACCGTCGTCGAGAACACCATGACGAACGCGAACACGAACAGCACCGAGGTCACCCGGTTCCGTCGAGCCTCGCGAAAGCCGTTCAACGCGATGACGAGAACGCCGTTCACTCGATCGTACTCCCGACCTTGTTCTGGGAACTGCGGACTGCCTCGAGGAAGGTGTCCTCGAGAGAGTTCCGGATGGGCTGCATCGAGATCAGCTGCCCTTGCGCCTGATGCGCAGCTTCGATGACCGCGCGCGCGTCGGCGGCGGCGGTGCGCAAGATGAGCCGGCGCCCGGCTTGAATCACTTCAGGCTTCAGCGCGGCCAGTCGTTCAGGGTCGACGCCTTCGAAGACGAGCTCGACGTGCGAACCTTCAGCCGAGAGCATCTCGCTCACGGGCCCGGCCCGTACCAGCTTGCCCCCGATGAGAATCGCCACGTCTTCGGCCAGCGCTTCCACGTCTGGAATGATGTGGCTGCACAGGAGCACGGTGGTGCCCTTCTTCTTCTCGGCGACGATGATGTCGCGAATCAGCTGGCGGCCCAGCACGTCGAGGCCTGAGGTGGGCTCGTCGAGAATGAGCAGCCGGGGGCTCGAGACGAGCGCCTGTGCGAGCGCGATTCGTTGCGTCATGCCCTTCGAGAAGCGGCGAATCTGAACCCCGGTGAAGCGGTCCATCTGAACCTGCTCCAGAACGGCTTTCACGCGACGGGTCAGCTCCGCTCCAGCCAGCCCAGAGAGCGAGCCTGCGAAGCGCACGAACTCTTCGCCGGTCAGGTATTCGTAGGGCGCGGGGTTCTCTGGCAGGTACCCGACGTGGCGCCGGGCGTCGGCGGACGCGGGGTCGAACCCGAAGACGCGCGCCGTCCCCGAAGAGGGCCGAATCAGATTCAGCAGCAGCTTGATGGTGGTCGACTTCCCAGCGCCGTTCGGGCCCAGCACGCCCATCACGTGGCCCTCGCCGATCGACAGCGTGAGCCCCTCGAGCGCAACCACCCGCCGACGCCCCTTGAGGAGGTCGAGCGTGTAGACCTTGGTCAGGTTCTCTACCGAGACGGCCGACGTCACTGCGGAATCCCTCCGAGGCGCCCGACGAGCCAGGACGAACGCCCTCGCCCATCTTCCACGCGCAGCTCACCACCGTGTGGATCATGCGTCTTCTCGGCAGGCCATTCACCAGCAGCGACGACCTCGTCGAGTGATTCTGGCGTGCGACCAATCTTGGTTCGAGTCGCCACGATCGCGGCATCGAGTTCCCGCAGGAGACGCTCGATCTCGAGTTGCTTCTTCCGATCAGACAACAACTTCATGCTGCCGTGACCACCTTCGTCCATCGCAGTCGAGATCATCGCGATGGCCGCGTCGAAGTCGTTGTTCTCGACGAACATCGCGGTCGCGGCCGAGATGGCTCCAGCAGGCGCGTTGGGGAACTTCGAGATCTCGATGAACTCTTCGACGGCCGCACGGTTGTCGTGCTCGACATAGGTCAACAAGAAGGCGCTCAGCGTTCGAAGCCGGTAGTCCGTGGGGAACTGTTTGATCCCCTTCCGAACGAGCTTCAGCGCCAGGTCTCCGTTGACGTAGCGGTCACGACCAACCGAGTACGGGGTCGCGAGCGCGAGGAAGTAGTAGGCGTGAAAGAACCGTGGGTCGAGGTCGGTGAGGAACTCACCGTAGGCGTACAAATTCTTGTTCCGAAGCACCGACTCCGGCTCCGAAATGCCGATCAGCGTTCGGAGGAAGTAGAGATCGATCAACAGCGGAAGGTGCGGCTTCGAGAGGGTCGAAGCGACTGAACCACGCAACAAGAGCGGCCTCAGTTCGCCCTCGTGTCGTGCTTCGAGTGGCGGAGGGGCCACCCGAGTCGAAACGAGGACTGCAACTGAGACCGCTCCGAGGACCAGGCGAATCAAGTCAGGACCTGAGATGGTAACGACTCGCGCCGGGCACGCGCATCAGTCGGAGCAGACGTCGTCGTTGACGATCGCGGGCGTTCCTGAGGTGTAGGCGTTCATCAGGACGACCGTCATGATGGTCGAGCAACCGACGACAGCGCCGCCCGTCTCGATGGTCTGCGAGGAGATCCACCACTCGTCGGCACGAGCGTCGTTGTCGATGTTCGACTTTGCGCGGGCCGCGAAGTCGCAGCTGGGGCACGCAGCGCCGTTGACGCCAGCCATGGTCGCGACGAGGGCCGCGTTGGTGCTTTCCGTCACGAACGTCGCCGTGCCGGTCGTCGCGATGGCGTCGATGGTCGCGTCGAGGAAGTTCGTGCCGTGGCGGACCGAGTCGATGCCGACGCCGCAGTCACCGTTCATGCCTGCGATGACAGCAGCAGCGCGCGACTGGGTGTTGGCAAGCGCGCAGCGGGCGTTCGTGCCTGCAGCGATGGTCGCCGCCGTGGCGCCGAGATCGTAGAAGTAGCGATTGCCGCGCTCAGGCGAGAAGCCGATGGCGCCGATGTCGGACCAGTAACCCTGATTGATGGGGAAGTTGGCTTTCTGCGCAGAGAAGATCGCCTTGAGCTGCGAGTTCGCTTCAGCCTGTTTGCCCTTCGCCTGGAACTTGATGAAGTTCGGAATGGCGATGGCGGCGAGAATTCCGATGATCGCGACGACGATCATGAGTTCGATCAGCGTGAAGCCCTTTTTCTTTGTGGTCATGCGGTCTCCGAACGAGGTGGACGATTGAGTTCGCCGAACGGACTCGATGCACGAACGGCGCCATGAGGCGCAAGACGCCTCTCCCTCAGGGTACCTCAAGGAAACCGACCTGCCCAGTTTCTGACAAAGCGCCCAAGCCCGGCACTCGGGCTGACGAATATTGTCAGTCGACACCCCCAGATTCTCTGGCACCGTGCACGACGGTTTTCGCCTGGAGGTCGCGTGCGTCGAGCCTGGTTCCTTCCCCTGTTGCTGTTGTCCGGCTTCTGCGGGCTCGCGTACGAATTGCTGTGGGTGCGGTTGCTGACGTTGAGCCTCGGGGCCACGACGGCTTCGTTCTCGATCGTGCTGGCCGTCTTCTTCGGAGGCCTGGCGTTGGGCTCGCGATGGGCGGGCAAGCGCAGCGTCGGCGCGAAGCGGCCGCTCGCGACCTACGCGGCCCTCGAGGCGCTGACAGGTGTGCTCGGCGTGGCGCTCTACCCCGTCCTCAAGAACCTGGGCGGCTTCGTCGCCGCCATCGACCCGGGGACGAGCTCAGCTGGGATGGTCCTCCGCGTCGTCGTGTCGGCGGTCCTGCTCCTTCCTCCGACCTTTCTGATGGGAGCCACCCTGCCCTTCATCTCGGTCGGCACCATCGAACGAGATGACGCGACGGGCCCCGGCACCGCCCTCATCTACGGCCTGAACACGCTCGGCGCCTGCCTCGGAGCGTTCTGCGTCACCTTCATCCTGCTCCCTCGACTTGGCGTCTTCGCCTCGACGATGATCACCGCGTTGACGAATCTGACGGTGGCGGCGATCGCCTTCGCCCTCAGCCGCCGGGTCGACGGTGATGGCGCAGCGGCGTCGGCTCCCGAGACGCCCGAGCCGACACCTGACCAGCGAAGACGCCTCGCGGTGATCCTCGCAGCTGGCCTTGGCGGCCTGGTCGCGACCGGCGCACAGGTCGTCTGGGCACGGCTCTTCACGATCTCTCTGAGGGGAACGTCGTACGGCGTCGGCTCGGTGCTGGTGGTCGTCCTCGTCGGTATCGCGCTTGGCAGCCTCATCGCCTCGGGCGTGAGCCGCCGCGTGAAGCACAGCGCCTCGGCTGCCGTGGTCTTCCAGTTACTGCTCTTGATCGGCCTTGCGGTCTTCGCAGCCACGACTCCGATGATGAACTGGGTCGTCGGAACGCTCGGCAACACGGGCCTCGTCGGAACCGGCCGACACCTGGCCGAGCTGGTCGCGGTCCTGATGTTCCTCGGGCTTCCGACGGTGGCTGCCGGTGCAATTCTGCCCTCGCTGGTCGCGGTCGCCGAGGGCTCGGCGAGGAACGCAGGAAAGACGCTCGCAGAGCTCTACTCGGCCAACACCCTCGGCTGCATCATCGGCTCGCTCGGCACCGGGTTCTTTCTGCTCCCCGGCATCGGCTCTTCGGCAACCCTCTACCTCGTGTTCCTCGTGCAAGCCGCGACGACGGTGATCTTCGCGGTGGCCACATGCGCCGATCGACGGCTCGTGACGGTGGGGGCCACGATCGTCGCGCTGGCGGCGGCGGCGCTCTTCCCTCAATCAGACCCGCGCCTGCTGTCACCACGGGCGAACTCGTCGGACTATTTCTCGTTCATGGCGGCACAGCGCCAGTCGCTCTCGAGCATCACGAGCTACTACGAGGGCGACGTCGCGACCGTGGCGGTCACCGCGTCTTCCGAACTCAAGGGGCTCTCGCTCAACGGGCTCGGTCAGGGTTCACGAGCCACCGTCGCCCCCTACGTCGCGCACGAGTCCGTGCTGGTCGGCACGACCCCCTGGCTCCACGCGAAGAACCAGCGACGAGGTCTCGTCATCGGGCTCGGCGCGGGCGGAACCGTCGACGTGCTGCTGAAGCTCGGGGTCGAGCAGCTCGAGGTCGCTGAGCTGGAGCTCGGCGTCGTCGACGCGGTCGGCGAAATCTGGGGCGACGAGTCTCCCCTGAAGAGTCCGCGCGTCACCTTGATCAACAACGACGCCCGGCACCACCTGCTCACCTCGAGCCGCCGCGTCCCCGATGGGTACGATCTCATCACCTCGATGCCTGCACACCCCTGGGTCGCGGCGCCGTTGTTCACTCGCGAGTTCTTCGAACTGGCCCGCGCGAACCTCGCCGAAGGCGGCGTGTTCTCCACCTGGTTTGGCCCCGCCGAGATGCCCGATGCGTCAATCGAGGGGCTCTTCGGAGCGTTCACCGCCGTCTTCCCCTACACCCTGGTGTACTGGGTCCCTGAAGCGGGCGCGTTCTATGTGGTGGGCGGGAAGCAGCCGCTGACCTTCGACGTCGGCAAGGCAGAATCGCTGATGCATCACCCCGTCATGGCGGGCCGCCCTCGCGACCAGACCCGAGCGCTCTTCATGGCCAGCCGGGTGACAGGGCTCTCGACGCCAGAGCGGCCCGCGACGGCGAGGCTGATCAGCACGGACGACAACGGCCTCATCGAGTTCGGAGCGCAGCGGCCACGGACGACGGGCGTGCTCGCGTCGTTGACGTATCTGCCAGTGCGAGCGCTGCCCGCGTCGATGTTCGTGAACACCCCGAATCCGACGGCCTTCGCGCTCGAGGTCCTCGAGAACGGGCTCTCGTCGCGCGGCGGGTGGTTGCCCTTCACGGGCGCTGATGCTGCCGCGACGCTCCGGGCCGTCTCGGCGATCGACGAGGCCTCTCCGCTCAGCGCCTACGCGTCGTTCCGAAAGGCCTTCTCCCAGCCGGGCCAGCGGACCGAGGCCATCAAGCTGGCAGGTGCGATCACCGACCCCCTCCTCGCGGCACGGGCCCGCGGCATCATCGCGTCGACCGAGCCCGACAGGAACGCGCGCATCGCGGGGCTCACGCCGCTTGGCGGAAGCCCTGATGTCCGGGCGCTGCTGCTCTCGCTCGACCAGCCCGACGACGGCAGCACGCTCGCGGCACCTGGCCTGGACGACGATGCCATCGGGTGGTTGTTCGTCGCGCCCGAGGCCCTGCAGGCCCTCGACGGCGAAGCCCGGGCCCGCGTCACCAGGGCACTCGCCGAGCGCATCGCGGCCTTCGAGAGCCCCGTGCTCGCGAAGAAGGCCCAGCAACTCTTCGCCGCCGCAGGGTGGTCCGAGAGCGCCTCGTGGGCTGCCTCGCTGATCCTCGACATGGAGCGCTTCGCGAGCGGTGTGCTCGTCCGACGCGCCCTCGAGGCGGGAACGAAGGAACGCTACGCCGACGCCGTTCGGTTGCTCCTCGAGGCCTCACGGTATTCGCCGCTCCGCACCCCTCAGGTTCGAGCGCTGCTGCAGGCGGCGCTTCGCCTCGATGACGCGACAGCGATCAAAGCGGCGCGCGACATGCTGCTGATGCGCGGGCTCGAGAAGGTGTCGATCGACGGGCTCGAGGCGAACTTGCGGGCCGCGAACGCCAAAGAGGCCGCGAACGTGAAAGAGGCCGCGACCCCGGCAGCGCCGTAGCCTCACGCATCGTCTGGCGGCATGCCGTGCTTGGCCAGGCGGTAGCGGAATGATCGAAACGACAACCCCAACAGCTCGGCTGCCTTCGTCTTGGCCCCGCCTGATCGCCGCAGGGCCTCGTGCAGGTACCGTCGTTCGAGCGTGTCGAGGTGCAGCTCGAGCGAGAACCCCGGCGCGAGCAACACCTCGGGGCCGCCGTCGAGCTCCCCCTGGGCCCCACGCACCAGCGGCGGGAGCGACGAGGTGCCGAGCTCATCGGAGTCACTCAGCGTGGCCGCACGTTCGATGACGTTCTGCATCTGACGGACGTTGCCCGGGAAGGCGTAGTCCTGGAGGACGGCGATGGCGTCGGGCGTGAAGTGCAACCCGGGGCGGCCGAGCTCGTTGGCGACGCGTTCGAGGAAGAAATCGGCCAGCTGGGGAATGTCCTCGCGCCGCCGTCGCAGGGGCGGCACGTCGACCACGATGACGTTCAAGCGGAACCAGAGATCTTCCCGGAAGCGGCCGGCCTTCACCTC
This sequence comes from Myxococcales bacterium, assembly GCA_030681895.1. Classification (GTDB taxonomy): domain Bacteria; phylum Myxococcota; class Myxococcia; order Myxococcales; family Myxococcaceae; genus Xiheimicrobium. Next base: position 27,530 of record JAUXRI010000224.1, read on the forward strand.
TTCTTCGAGCCTCCGATTCGTCGCGGCGAGAATCCGTGCCTCGAAGGGCACCTCGCGGCTGCTGCCGACAGGTTTGACCTTCCGCTCCTGGAGGACGCGCAGCAACTTCACCTGCGTCCCCAGCGGCAGTTCTCCGACTTCGTCGAGCAACACCGTGCCCTCACCGGCCGCGGCGAGAATGCCCTGCCGGTCGGACGACGCGCCGGTGAACGCGCCCTTCACGTGGCCGAAGAGCTCGCTCTCGAGCACCCCTTCGGCGAGCGCGCCACAGTTGACCGGAACGAAGGGCTGGCTCGCGCGCGGGCTCTCGAGGTGAATGGCGCGCGCGACGACCTCTTTGCCGGTGCCACTCTCGCCAGCGATCAGGACCGTCGCGCGCGTGGGCGCCACCTTCTGCACGACCGACCACACCTGCTGCATCGCCGGACTCTGGCCGACGAAGACGCCTGAGCCCGAGGTGCGCAGTCGCTTGTTCTCGACCCGAAGACCGCGCTTTTCGATCGCGCGCTCGACGAGGATCATCAGCTCGTCGTTGTCGAAGGGCTTGGTGACGTAGTCATAGGCCCCCTGGCGCATCGCCTCGACCGCCGATGCAGGCGTGCCGTAGGCCGTCACCACGATCACCTCGGGAGGCATCGTCAGCGCCCGCGCCGCCTTCACGACGTCGAGGCCCGACTGCTTCCCGAGCCGGAAGTCGGTAATGACGAGATCTGGCACCGCCGCGGCCAGCGCCTTCGTGGCGAGCTCGAGCGACCCCACGGTGCGAACCCGGTGACCATGTTTCGACAGCAGCACCTCGAGGAACTCGAGGATGGACGGCTCGTCGTCGACGACCAGAATGTCAGGCATGAGCGCCCCTCTCGGCAGGTGACTCCGCCGACGACTGCATGGCGAAGCGAAACGTGGTGCCCTTCGCCGGGCTCGACTCGACGCTCAGCCGCGCGCCATGTGCGTGCGCGATGGACTGGGCAGTCGACAGGCCCAGGCCGGTGCCGTCTGGCTCGCGGCTGTAGAAGGGCTCGAAGAGGTGGGGCAGCTCGTCGGGCCGGACCGAGCCAGCGCTGTCCCACACCTCGAACAGCGTCGTTGCCGGAAGCCCGAGCACGCTCACGCGGACGCGCCCCTTGGGCCCCGCGGCGCGGAAGGCGTTGCGCAACAGGTTGATGAGGACCTGCTTGACCTGCGCCGCGTCGAGCGACTCTTCGCGAAACGCGAGGTGCTCTTCGATGGCGATGCCCCGTGCCGCGGGGTCTGCGCGCAGCACCTCGATGGTCTCCGAGACGAGCGTGTCGAGACGAACCTTCGTTCGCTGCGGCGCCTTCGGCCGGGCCAGCTCGAGGTAGTGGTCGACCAGATAGGCGAGGCGATCGGCCTCTCGAACGATGATGCGACTCAAGCGTTGTTGCGGCGAGCCCTCGACGGCGTCTCCCAGGAGCATCTGCGCCGAGCCTCGCATCGAGGCCAGCGGGTTTCGGACCTCGTGGGCGAGCGTCGCCGAGACCTTCCCGAGCTCGGCCAGCTCGTCGAGCCGGGCCATCTCGTCTTCTTTGCGGCGAACGTCCGTCAGGTCCTGGAAGACGATCAGCACGGTGTCCGCGTCGAGGGTGCTCGTCGACACGCCGAGAATGCGGTCGCCGCGGGCCGTGGCCGAGATGAGCTCCCAGCGCCGCCCGACCACGACGGACAAGACGCCGGGAAACACCTCCTCGACTGGAGGAAAGGCCCCCTCTTCGAGACCGAGGATGGAGAGGCCCGCGGGGTTGACGTACCGGATTCGACCAGGCGCCACCTCGGCAACCGCGAGCCCCGATGGAATCGCCGTGACGATGCGGTCTCTGAGCTCCTTGGTGCGCGCGAGGTCTTCTTCGCTCTCGACCAGCCGACCTCGAGTACGAATGAGCTGCTGCGCGACATACCCGCTGAGGGCGGCCACCAGAAACTGCGCGAGCACCTGGGTGACGATCTCGACCAACGGCCGGGCAGCGCCCTGGTTGACGATGGCGCCCCAGACCGTCACGCCAACCGACGACAAGGCCGCGACGGTCGCACCACCGAGCGCGCCTCGCATGCCCAGCACGACCGCTCCGCCGATGATGGCCAGCAGGTAGGTGAACCAGAACGGCGAGTCTCGCCCGTCGGTCAGCAGGACGATGGAGGTCGCGAACGCGACGGCCCCGAGCACCTGCGCCCAGGCAAGCCAGACCCGCGCCGGCCCACGCCTCAAGAGGAGCGCCGAGACCAGCGTCAGCAGGTAGTCCAGAGCGACGACGCCGAACCACCCCACGTCAGCGGCCGAGACACTCTCGACTGGCCGCCGCGCGCCCATCTGCACGCCCGCCAGAACGAGAATCAGCGTGGTGGCGATGGTTCGAAAGAAGACCAGCGCCGTCAACCGCCGGCTGAGGTCGTCACCGCCGCTGCTGTCTGGTTTCTGACTGGCGGTGGGCTCGCCGACGCTACTTGATGGCACTGGCGATGGTGAAGATCGGCAGGTACATCGCGATGAGGAAGCCGCCGACCACGCCGCCGAGGAAGACCATCATCAGCGGCTCGATCATCGCGGTGAGGCTGCCGACCGCCGTGTCGACCTCATCATCGTAAAAGTCGGCGATCTTGCTCAGCATCTGATCCATCGCGCCCGTGGCCTCGCCGACGCCGATCATCTGCACGACCATCGGGGGGAAGACCTTGGTGTCGGAGAGCGGGCCGGCGATGTTCTTGCCTTCCGAGATCTTCGTTCGGACGAAGAGAATCGCGTTTTCGATGGTGCGATTGCCGGCGGTCTTCGCGGTGACCTCGAGCGCGTCGAGAATGGGAACACCCGAGCTGATCATCGTGCCAAGCGTGCGGGTGAAGCGAGCGACCGCGACCTTGGTGAGCAACGAACCGACCAGCGGAAGCACCAGCACGACCTTGTCGAAGATCTGCCGGCCTCGGGGGTTGCGGTAGAAGGTGACGAAGAGGAACGCGAACGCAGCGCCGCCGGCGATCATGTAGATGAAGTACGCCTGCATGAACTTCGACAGGTCGACGACGAACTGGGTCGGTGCAGGGAGCGCGGACCCGAAGTCAGCGAACATCTTCTCGAAGACCGGGGTCACCTTGAGGAGGAGCAGCGCCGTCACGCCGATACCGACGGCGAGGACGATCAGCGGGTACGTCAGTGCTCCCTTGATCTTGCTCTTCAGCTTCTCGGCCTTCTCACGGTAGACGGCGAGCCGGTTCAGAATGGTGTCGAGAATACCGCCGACCTCACCGGCCGCGCAGAGCTGCACGAAGAGCTCGTCGAACACCTTCGGGTGATCTTTCAGCGCGTCGGAGAACGTCGAGCCGCCTTCGACGCGGGTCTTGATGGCGAAGATGACCTTCCGGAAGCTGGGATTGGGCGTCTGCGAACCCAGAATGTCGAGGCACTGCACGAGGGGCAGACCGGCGTCGATCATCGTCGCGAACTGGCGCACGAAGATCAGCAGGTCCTTGCCGTTCACGCCTCCGGTGCCGGGGAGCGTGATGCCTGAGTCGAAGATCGTCTTCTTGCGGACCTTGCTCGGCGTGAGGCCCAGGGACTTGAGGCGCGCGTCGACGGCGGCGGCGTCGTTCGCCTCCATCTCGCCCTTCTTCAACTCACCGGCCTTCGTCTTCGCTTCCCACAAGAAGATGGGGACTGACGACTTCTTGGCTTTGGGAGCGGCGGGTTGGGTTCGGGCAGTCGCTGCGGGCATGGAACATCCTCCGGACGAAGCGCGATGCTAGCGCAACTGGGGGCACAACCAAGGAAGCGACTGGACTACCCCTACCTACCCGTCGGGCCTTGACGGGTGGGCAAGTTCCCCTGCGCGGAGTGACCTGGAAGCGTCGCCGCCCCACCACCGCCCGAGGCGAGGATGTTCTTGAGCTCGTCCGCGTCGGACGTGCGGGCGAAGGCCTCTTCCATCGAGATCAGCTTGCGTGACAGCAGCTGGCCGAGCGACTGGTTGAAGGTCTGCATGCCGAACTTCGACTGGCCGACCTGCATCGACGAGTAGATCTGGTGCACCTTGTCCTCGCGAATCAGGTTTCTGATCGCGGGGTTGGGGATCATCACCTCGAGGCACAGCACGCGCCCGTTGCCGGTGGCGCGAGCCAGCAGCGATTGCGACATGATGCCCTCGAGCACGAACGACATCTGCGCGCGCACCTGGGGCTGCTGGTACGGCGGGAACACGTCGAGGATGCGGTTGATCGTCTGCACCGCGCTGTTGGTGTGCAGCGTCGCGAATGCGATGTGGCCCGTCTCGGCGATGACGAGCGCTGCCTCGATCGTCTCGAGGTCGCGCATCTCACCGACGAGCACCACGTCGGGGTCCTGCCGCAAGATGTACTTGAGCGCGGTCTTGAACGACTTCGTGTCGGCGCCGACCTCGCGCTGATTCACCAGGCAGTTCTTGTGCGGGTGCAGGTACTCGATCGGGTCCTCGATCGTCATGATGTGCTCGTGACGCTCGGTGTTGATCTTGTCGATGATCGACGCGAGCGTGGTCGACTTGCCCGAGCCCGTGGGCCCCGTGACGAGAATCAGCCCGCGCGGCTTCTTCGAGAGATCGGAGACGACCGGAGGCAGACCGAGCTCCTGGAACGTGAGGATCTTGAAGGGGATCGTGCGGAACGCACCGGCGACGGCGCCACGCTGCATGAAGATGTTCGCGCGAAACCGCGACAACCCCTTCACGCCGAACGAGAGGTCGAGCTCGTTGTTCTCTTCGAAGGCGTGCTTCTGCGCGTCGGTGAGAATCGAGTAGCACAGCTGCTTGGTCTCGACCGGCGTCAGCGGCGCCATCTTGAGCGGCACGAGATCGCCGTCGACGCGCAGCTGGGGCGGAGACCCCGTCGTGATGTGAAGATCGCTCGCGCCCTTCTCGACCATCGCCTTGAGCAGCTGATGCAGGTTCGCCACGAGTGTGAGTTCCTTTCGGCGAGAAGTTTCAGAAGCGGTCAGGCGCGGTGTTGCCGACGGCTTCTTCGAGCGTGCTGTCACCACGCATGACTTTGTTGAGGGCCGAGGCGCGGAGCGTCTGCATGCCGAGGCGAATCGCCTCTTGTTTGATCTCGGCGGCCGACGCGCCGTTGATCACGATCTCTTTGAGGCCGTCCCAGAAGGGCATGACCTCGTAGACGGCGACGCGGCCGCGGTAGCCACGATCGTTGCACTCCTTGCAGCCGACCTTTTCGTAGGCCGTGAAGGTGCCGATCTTGTCCTGAGGAATGCCGGCGTCCGTGTAGGCCTTCTCGTCGAACTCGGCGACCGGCCGCTTGCAGTGCGGACACAGGCGGCGGCACAGGCGCTGGGCGAGAATGAGGTTGAGCGACGCGGTGACGTTGAACGGCTCGATGCCCATGTTCAGCAGACGAGTGACCGTCGAGGGCGCGTCGTTGGTGTGGAGCGTCGAGAGCACGAGGTGGCCCGTGAGGGCGGCCTTCACCGCGATCTCGGCCGTCTCGAAGTCGCGGACCTCGCCGATCATGATGGTGTCAGGGTCCTGCCGCAGGAAGCTGCGCAGGGCCGACGCGAAGGTGAGGCCGATGCTCTCGGATACCTGCACCTGGTTGATACCCGAGAAGTTGAACTCGACGGGATCTTCGGCGGTCGACACGTTGGTCGTCGGGTCGTTGAGGGCGGCGAGGGCCGAGTAGAGCGTCGTCGTCTTACCCGAGCCGGTGGGGCCCGTGACGAGCACCATGCCGTACGGCCGATCGATCGCTTCCTTGAACCACTTGAGCGGCTCGGCCTCGAAGCCGAGCTTCGTCATGTCGAGCTGCAGGTTCGACTTGTCGAGCAGACGCATGACGATCTTCTCGCCGAAGAGCGTCGGGCAGACGCTCACGCGGAAGTCCATCTCCTTGCCGCCGCCGAGCTTGATCTTGATGCGGCCGTCCTGCGGGAGCCGGCGCTCGCTGATGTCGAGCTGCGCCATGATCTTCAGACGCGAGGTGATCGCGTTGCGCAGCTTCATCGGCGGCTTCATCACCTCGTACATCACGCCGTCGATGCGGAAGCGGACGCGGAAGTCCTTCTCGTAGGGCTCGACGTGAATGTCCGACGCGCGCTTGCCGATGGCGTCTTTCAGGATCAGGTTCACCAGCTTGATGACCGGCGCGTCGTCAGCGGCCTTCGCCATCTCTTCGACGTTGCCGCCGTCGTCTTCGCCATCAGCGACCTCGACGTCATCTTCCATCGTGTTGATGATGTCTTCGAGGTTCGGCCCCTTCTCGGCGTAGTACTTCTCGATCGCCTCACGCAGTGCAGGCTCGCTCGTGACGACGGGCTCGATGTTGTACCCGGTGAGGAACTTGAGATCGTCGACCGCGTAGATGTTCGACGGGTCGCACATCGCCACGATGAGCGAGCTGCCCGCGCGGTTGACCGGAATCACCAGGTGCTTCTCGGCCACGTCCTTCGGCACGAGCTTGATGATGTCGGGGTCGACATCGAACTCTTTGAGGTTGATGGCCGGAACGCCGTATTGCTTCGACAAGAAGTCGGTGAGCTTCGACTCCTCGATCGCGCCGACCTTGATCAGGGCGGTGCTGATACGGGTTCCGTTCTTCTGCTGGTCTTCTTGCGCTTTTCGAAGCTGCTGCACCGAGATCAGATTCTCGCGGACGAGCAGCTCACCCAGACGGCCTGACATGTATGATTGCCTCTCGCGTTCGGCGAAGGTCGACGTCGACGTCGAGGCGCGAAATGGAAGTACCTGCGACCCACCGAGTCAAGCGTCACGATCGCCCGACCGCTCGCCAGGTGACGTGTGCGACGGTGTGCGACTCAGCTCGGGGTGCGGGCTCGATTGACGACCGCTCTGGCCGCGACGACGTCACGTTCGATCTGCGCCTTCAGGGCGTCGAGGCCTGAGAAGCGCTGCTCCGCGCGCAACCGCTCGAGGAAGGCCACGCGCACCTGCTGGCCGTAGAGGTCGCCAGCGAAGTCGAAGAGGTTGCACTCGATGGTCACCTCGGCGCCCCCGAAGGTCGGCTTCGTGCCGATGTTGCACGCACCTCCGAACACGTTGCCGTCCGAGAGGCGCACGGTGATCGCGTACACGCCCGCCGCCGGCCGCAGCTCGTTGAGCGTGTCGACGTTCGCGGTGGGAAACCCGATGGTGCGACCGCGCTGGGCGCCCTTCACCACGACGCCATCGAGATCGAAGGGCCTGCCGAGCAGGCGGGTGGCGGCCTCGACCCGGCCCTCGAGCACGTACTCCCGCACCTTGCTCGACGAGACCACGACGCCCTCGACGGTCACCGGCGCGACCACCGCGACCTGGGCGCCTCTCGTGCTCGCTGCGAGCCTCAACGTCTCGACGGTGCCCCCACGCGCGCTGCCATACGTGAAGTCGGTGCCGACGACGACGGCCCGCGCGCCGAGCGTCTCGAAGAGCAGCGCCTCGAAGGCCGAGGGCGAGGTGCGGGCGAACTCCCGGGAGAACGGCTGCACGACGCAGCCGTGCACGCCGGCGGCCTCGAGCAGCTCGAGCTTCCGGTCGAAGGTGGCGATGAGTCTTGGTGCGAGGTCGGGCTGCAGCACTTTTCCGGGGTGTGGATCGAAGGTGACGGCGACGACCGGGCCGAGCGTCGCGGCGCGGGCGAAGAGCGCCTGGTGCCCGAGGTGCACGCCATCGAAGTTCCCGAGGCAGGCGGCGCAGCCGCGGAGCGCGCCCGCCGTCTGACCGAGTGACGAGTACGTCTGCATCGCGCCGAGGTCCTATTCCCCGGCCTTCGCTGAGTCGATCGACATTCGCGCCTGTCGAAACGGAGCGAGTTGTGGTTGAGCCCTCGCCCCGTCATGCCCCGCATTCCGCTCCGCCCCGAAAAAGCAGGAGAAGCGCTCAGCGCTCTCACGTCCCCGCCCGACTGGGCCGCCGTCTTCGGAGGGACTGGCTCGCTCGAGCTCGAGATTGGCTGCGGCGCAGGAGGCTACGCGCTCGAGCACTGCCGCCGGGATCCCTCGATCCGGTACGTCGCGTTCGAGTGGCGCAAAAAGTACGCGCGCGAGGTGGCGTTCCGGGCCGAGAAGCACGGCTTGAAGAACCTGAAGGTCATCGAGGGTGACGCGCGCGTGGTGGTGCCGAAGATCTTCGCGCCCGAGTCACTCGACGTCATCCACCTGCAGTTCCCCGACCCGTGGTGGAAACGCGCTCACTTCAGGCGCGCCATTCTGATCGCTGACTTCACGAAGCTGCTGCTCGGGTTGCTCAAGCCTGGCGGCCGCTTCGACTTCCGCACCGACGTCGAGGAGCGCGCGCTGCAGGGGCTCAGCGTTCTCGAGAAGACGGGCTTTCACAACCCGCTCGGGGCCGGCGTCTTCCACCCGTACGATCCCGAAGAGGCGCCCTCGACGCGAGAGCGCCGCTATCTGGTGTCAGGACAACCCGTGTACCGCGCGAGGCTGGTCAAGCTGCCTTCCGGCGCGAGTGCGGTAAGGTCCTGATCACCCCCGATGCCCCAGGCCCGCCGCAAGACACTCGAGGTCGCGCGTAGAGAAGAAGGTGCGCTCAAGCTCGAGGGGCGGCTGCTGCTGCTCGTCGACGACGATCGAGGCGTCATCGAGCTTCTCCGGCGTGGGCTCGCGCCCTTCGGCTATCGCTTCGTCGAAGCGGAAGACGGGACGCAGGCGCTGACGGCGATTCGCAAACACCAGCCCGACCTCATCTTGATGGACGTCGAGATGCCCGGCCTCGGCGGCGTCGAGGTGTGCCGCATCGTGAAGGCGAACCAGGGCGCGGGCTTCGCGTTCACGCCGGTCATTCTGATGACGGCCGGGCGGAGCAGCGGAAAGGTCGAGGGGCTCGAGCTCGGCGCCGACGACTATCTGGTCAAGCCCTTCGACATGCTCGAGGTGTCAGCGCGCGTGAAGTCGATGCTCCGCCTCAAGGCGCTGCAGGACACGCTCGTCGAGAAGAACAAGGAGCTCGATCGCATCAACCGCGAGCTCGAAGAGAAGCGCTCGGCGCTCGAGCTGTTGTCACGCACCGACGGCCTCACCCAGCTCATCAACCGTCGGCACTTCGAAGAGCTGCTGCAGAGCGAGTGGCAGCGGAGCCTGCGCTACCGCGCTCCCCTCTCGTGCATGCTGCTCGACATCGATCACTTCAAGAAGGTCAACGACACGTGGGGCCACCCTTTCGGTGACACCGTGCTGCGCGAGGTGGCGGGCGTCGCGAGGCGTGCGGTGCGAGACGTCGACATCCTCGCGCGGTACGGCGGTGAAGAGCTGATCGCGCTGCTCCCCGAGACGTCTCCCGAAGAGGCGTGGCGCGCCGCCGAACGCGTGCGCATGGGCGTCGAGGCGATGCGGTTGACGTGCCGCACCGTCGACCCGCCGGAGCAGGTGCGCTGCACGGCGAGCATCGGCGTGTCGACGGCTCCGGCCCCGGGCATCGAGACGCCCGAGCAGCTGGTGCAGCTCGCCGACGAGTGCCTCTACGAAGCCAAACAGGGCGGTCGAAACCAGGTGCGGCAGGCCCTGACCGAATGACGGCCGCGAGGTTCACGAGCGTGCACCCAGCGCAACCGGGTATATGAAGACCTTGCGCATGCGCACGTTGCTCGTCATCGCCGTGGTGCTGTCAGGGTGCCAGAAGGCGCCCCCGACGACGCCCGACGGCACCTTCAGGGTCTTCACCGAGGCCCTCAAGAAGCAGGACGCGAAGACGGCGTTCTCGATGCTGACGCAGAAGAGCCGCTCCGCGATCGAGGCCCAGTCCAAGGCGCTGGCAGAGGCGTCGAAAGGGACCGTCAAGGACGAGCCCGCGCTGCTGGCGTTCCGAACGCCGAGCCAGGCGTCGCCGGTCGTCTCCATCACCGTCTCGCAATCGGACGACGCGAAGGCCGTGCTCGAGGTGAAGACGTGCCGTGTGACGCTCGACGCAAGCGGGGCGTGCCCGGCAGGCGCAGACGTGCAAGAACGCGTGACGATGATGAAGGAAGCGCAGCGCTGGGCGGTTGAGCTGCCAGAGCTGGTGACGCCGTGACTGACCCGACCGACAAGACCAAGAAGCCCGCGCCCCGGGTCGAAGTGATCCGCAAAGGCCCGGCTCCTGGCGTGGTGCCAGTCGCGCCGAGGCCCGTGTCGCCTGCGCCCTCCCCTCGCCCCATCGCCCCGGTCCGCACCGCAAGCTCGACGGCGAACGCGGTCGTTCCAGTCGTCGCCCCGCGAACCATCAGCAGCACCGGCATTCCCGCGGCGCGCGCCTCGGGTCCACGCCCGCCTGGCCGCGGCCCTCCTCGGACCGGTGGCTTTCGCAGCGGGCCGTCGATTCCCCGCCCTCCTCCGACGCCCGAGGGCATCACCCTGCTGGCCCGCAAGGAGCGCGTGCCCTTCCGCATCGCGCGCGGCGAGCTCGAAGGGAAGATGAAGTGCCGCATCTGGAAGAAGCTGCACGCCGAAGAGGCGAAGCGCTTCGATCAGGCCTTCACCCTCATGGAGCAGCACCCGAACCTGGAGCTCACCGAGGCCTTTGGCGTCGTGCAGAGCGGGCTCTCGGTCGAAGACTTTCTGGCCCGACGCGCGCGCGCGAAGCGTCGTGACGAGGTGAAGAAGGCGCGCGGCTCGGTCGACGGCGCGGCCATCGACGCGCTGATCACCTCGTTCATCGAAACGAAGACCGAGCTGTGTCTGGTGCTGGGTGAACGCACCGTGCTCGACGTGATCACCGCAGTGCAGCCGGTGGCGTTCGAGGGTGAACGATCGGGGCGCATCGAGAAGCTTCAGCTCGTCGTGCTCGCGACGCGTCAGACGTGGGACGAGCTCGCGAACTCGATCGAGCGCGATCCAAAGCTCTCGCAGAAGCCGACGCCGGTGGCGCGCCAACCCTCCCGCCGGCCCGTGAGCGATCCGCGCCCGCTGCTCGAGCACCTGGGCAAGCCGGTGAAGCTCGTCCTGCGCAACGGCATCACGCTGACGCAGCCGCTGGTCGCGGTCGGGCCGTTCGACGCGCTTCTGGGCGACGAGAAGTCACCGCTCTTCGTTCCGCTCCACGCGATGCTCAGCTGGGCGCCTGCCGCCTGAGCTTCAGCGCTTCTGGCGGTAGTTCTGAATCGGGATGACCTGGCTGACGTTGGTGCCCGCGCGCGCGGCCTGGGCCCGGCGAATGAGCAGCGGAATGTCGCCTTCGCCACGCTCCACGGCTGAGCGGAGATCGGCCAGCCGCTCGAGGTGACGGCGCACGGCGATGCCTTCGGGCGCCATGGCGACGATCGCGCGCAGCGACGTCTCGGCCGACTCGAGCTGCGTCTCGGCGCGCGCGGTGTCCTTACGTGCGAGCGAGAGCCAGGCCGCGGTCTCTTCGCCGACGAGGTTGAGCTCGTGACTCAAGCCGACGATCAGCCGGCCCCGAGACGACTCTGGCGTCGCGAACTCGAGCTCGACCTTCTGGTGCTTCAGATCTCCGCGCTCGCGGCCCGAGCCGTGAACGATGGCGCTCCAGGTGTCGCCGCGAATCGGCCCCGTCAGCAGCACGCGCCGTGAGTAACCACGCGAGACGTCGCCGAGCGTGACGACGAGCGCGTCGGCCTCGAGCGTGGTGGGGAAGCCGTGACGGCACGAGATGGCGCCGAAGCCTTCCGGCTGCACACGAACCTGCACCTCCGCAGCGACCTGACCGAAGAGGTGCGCGACGATCGCGCCCATCGCCTCGGTGAGCCCCTCGGGCCCGTCGACGTGCTCGTAGCCGTTGCCTGAAGGCCGGGTGAGCGCCTCGAGCACTTCGGCCACGTAGTGACGAGCGAGCCCGAGCGCGTGCACGGCGAGGTTCTGCCGCGCGAGGCGCAGGCCCAGCTCGTCGAAGGCGTCTTGCGTGTCGGGGCCGACCGAGGGCTCTCCGTCGGTGAGGAGCAGCAGGCGTGGGCGACGGCCGGGAACGAGCGTGCGTTGCAGGCCCTTCGCGGCGACCTCGATGGCCTGGTGAAGCGCGGTGCCTCGACCCGTGGTGACGTGCGCGAACGCTTCCGTCATCGCCTGCTTCCCACGCACGTCCATCGAGCACACCGGCACGCGCTGCTCGGCGACGCCGTCGAAGAGGACGAGGCCGATGTAGTCGTCGGGCCCGGCGAGATCGATGAACGACTGAGCGGCCTCCACGGCGGCGGCGAGCGGAGCGCCCTTCATCGAGCCGCTGCGATCGAGCACCAGGTTCACCATCACTGGCGTGCGCGGCTCATCTTCGGCGCCGCGCGCCTGAATCAGAATGTGCCCTTCGCGCTGATCGGCGGTGCGCGTCTCGACTGCCCAGGCCGTCCACAACATGTCTCACCTCAAGAAAGGGACTCCTGAAGTCTAGCAAATCGGGGCGGCGCAACGCAGGTGCAGTGTCATGGCCCGCGCGGTAGGAGTGAGGCCCCACAGGAGCCGACATGCGCACGACCTTCATCATCCTCGCCGTCCTCGCCGTCACCGCCTGCAAGAAGGACGAGGCGAAGCCTGCGGTCGTTGCCCCACCGCCCGTCGCTGCTCCAGTGGTCGAGGCGCCGAAGCCCGCGGTGACCGGGACCCGCTCCATCGAAATGAAGGTGACCGAAGACGGCTTTCAGCCCGGCAACGTCACCCTCAAGAAGGGCGAGCCGGTGAAGTTCATCGTCACCCGCGTCACCGACGCGACCTGCGCCACCGAGCTGCTGATCGCCGACACCGACATCAAGGCCGAGCTGCCGCTCAACAAGCCGGTGGAGATCGCCTGGACGCCGACGAAGGCCGGCCAGGTGAAGTTTGGGTGCGCGATGGACATGATGGTGAGCGGCATGCTGCTCGTGGAGTGAGTTTTCGCCCGCGACGCGAGGCGCTTTCGTTACGATCCTCCGGCAGTCGAACGGAGGGGTTTCGTGAGCCGCGTCGTCGCACACAAGTTTGGTGGCACCAGCATGGGCACGGCGGCGCGCATTCGTGGCGTCGCAGACATCCTCGTCGCGCGGAAGGGAGAGCGGCAGATCGTCGTCGTGTCCGCGATGTCGAAGGTGACCGACGCGCTGATCGACGTGACGAAGAAGGCCGCCGCGCGCGACCTGAGCTGGCAAGCCGACGCGCAGGCGCTCGCAGACAAACACCGTGCGGTCGCGCGAGAGCTGTTGGGTGGAAACGCCACGCCGGTACTCGAGCGCTTCGATCGTGAACTCGCAGGCCTCACGGAGTTGTTGAGCGCGCAGGTCTTCCTGAACTCGTTGTCCGACGATCTGCTCGACTTCATTCAGGGCCTCGGTGAGGTGTGGAGCTCGATGCTGCTCGACGCTCACCTCGCCTCGCGTGGCGAACGAACGGCGTGGCTCGATGCGCGTGAAGTGCTGGTCGTCGACAAGACGCCGCTGGGCGCGATGGTCGACTGGACGGTCTCGAAGGCAAAGCTGAGCGCGTGGAAGACAGTGCAAACGGCGCCGCTCGACCGCGTAATCATCACCGGCTTCGTCACTCGCGATCGCCAGGGCCGCGTCACCACGCTGGGCCGCAACGGCAGCGACTACTCGGGCGCCATCTTCGGAGCGTTGTTCGACGCCGAAGAGATCCACATCTGGACGGACGTCGACGGCGTGCTCTCGGCAGATCCACGGCTGGTGCCCGAGGCGGTGCTGCTCGATCGCATGTCGTACTCCGAGGCGTGCGAGCTCGCGTACTTCGGCGCGAAGGTGATTCACCCGCAGACGATGGCGCCCGCGTTCGAGCGTGGCCTGCCGCTGATCATCCGCAACACGTTCGCGCCAGAGAAGCCTGGCACCCGGATCGAGAAGACGACGGACACCTCGGTACCGGTGAAGGGCATCACGGCGTTCTCGGGCCTCGCGTTGTTGAACGTCGAAGGCGCGGGAATGATCGGCGTGCCTGGAACGGCCGAGCGCGCCTTCGGAGCGCTCAAGCAGGCCGGCGTGTCGGTGGTGATGATCAGCCAGGGTTCGAGCGAGCACTCGATCTGCTCGGTGGTGCAGGAGAAAGAGGCTCCGGCTGCACGCAAAGCGCTCGAAGACGCGTTTCGCCGCGAGTTGGATTCAAAGTTGATCGAGGCGATCTCCATCACACCGGGCATCGCGGTGCTCGCGGTGGTGGGCGATGGCATGGCGGGCACGCCTGGCGTCGCGGCGCGGTTGTTCAACGCGCTGGCCCGCACTGGCATCAACGTTCGTGCGATCGCCCAGGGCAGCTCGGAGCGGAACATCTCGGTCGCCATCGCGGCTGCCGATGCCACGCGCGCGCTCAAGGCCGTGCACGCAGGCTTCTACCTCTCGGCGCTCACCGTCTCGGTCGGCGTCATCGGGCCTGGCAACGTCGGGAAGACGTTCTTGAAGCAGCTCTCAGCGGCGCGGGAGCGGTTGCTCAAGAGCAACAACCTCGATCTTCGGGTCCGCGCGATCGCCACCACGACGAAGATGGCCCTCGGGGAGCAGCACCTCGACGCGCCCTCGCTCGATCAGGCCGTCGATCTCGATCGTTTCGCGGGACACGTGCAGGCGGAGCACCTGCCTCACGCGATCATCGTCGACTGCAGCGCCAGTGATGCGGTCGCGAATCGCTACGCCGAGTGGCTCAGCAAGGGCATTCACGTCGTCACGCCGAACAAACACGCCGGCTCGGGCCCGCTCGCCAGATACGAAGCGATTCACAAGGCCTCGGCACGCGCGAAGTTCCGCGCAGAGTCGACGGTGGGCGCTGGGCTGCCCATCATCTCGACGTTGCACGATCTGATCGACACCGGCGACGAGGTGCTCGCGATCGAAGGCATCTTCTCGGGCACGCTCGCGTGGCTGTTCAACTCGTACGATGGCTCGACGCCCTTCTCCGCGCTCGTGCTGCAGGCGAAAGCTCTTGGCTACACCGAGCCCGATCCGCGAGACGATCTCTCGGGCACTGACGTCGCCCGCAAGCTGGTGATCCTCGCGCGCGAGTGCGGGTGGAAGACGACGCTCGACGCGGTGCAGGTGGAATCGCTCGTACCGGCCTCGCTTCGGGGCGTCCCCGCCGCCGACTTCCTCGCGCGCCTGAACGAGCTCGACGCGCCGATGCAGGAGCGTCTGGCGAAGGCGAAGAAGAGCAGCACCGTTCTGCGCTACGTGGCCAAGCTCGACGGCGCAGGCATGGCGAAGGTCGGCCTGATGGAACTGCCGACGAGCCACGCGTTCGCGCACATCAAGCTCACCGACAACGTGGTGCAGTTCACGACCGCGCGGTACCGCAACAACCCGCTCGTGGTGCAGGGGCCGGGTGCGGGGCCTGAGGTGACTGCCGCCGGAATCTTCGCGGACGTGTTGCGCATCGCGGGTTCGCTGGGAGCGAAGCTGTGAAGGCAGCGAGGGCGTTCGCGCCTGCGTCCATCGGCAATGTCGCGGTGGGCTTCGACATGCTGGGGCACGCGCTGCAGGGTGCGGGCGATACGGCCACGGTGCGATTGACGACGAGCGGCACGGTTCGCGTGACGGCGATTCGCGGCGTGGTGGCCGACCTTCCGACCCGGGCGAAGGACAACACGGCGGGGCGCGCGCTGCTCGGACTCGCGAAGCTGCGGCCGGGCGTCGGCTTCGAGGTGGAGCTCGACAAGGGCATTCCCCTCGGCAGCGGCATGGGCGGCTCGGCAGCATCTGCGGTCGCGGCGCTGGTCGCGGCGAACTCGTTGCTCACGAAGCCGGTCCCGCTCGAGACGCTCTACGATCTCGCGATGGACGGAGAGGCGGCGGCGAGCGGCTCGAAGCATGGAGACAACGTCGCGCCGATGCTGCTCGGTGGGCTCGTCATCGCGCCGGTCTATGGTGTTCCCGTGCGAGTGCCGGTGCCATCCACGCTGTTCTGCGCGCTCGTGCACCCGCACTTCGTGCTCGAGACCCGGAAGTCCCGAGCGGCGTTGAAGGGTGCGTACGAGCTGCACGACTTCGTGGTGCAGAGCGAAGGGCTCGCGCTGCTGTTGGCCGGCTGTTGGCAGAAGGACTTCGAGCTGATCCGTCGCGGCTTCCGTGACGTGCTCGTCGAGCCCCGCCGGGCGCGGCTGATTCCCGGGTTCGCGCGCGTGAAAGAAGCGGCGCTCGACTCGGGGGCCCTCGGGAGTTCGATCTCTGGCGGCGGGCCGAGCGTGTTCGCGTGGTTCGACTCGAAGGCGAAGGCGCAGAAGGCGGGCGCGGCCATGGCGCAGGCGTTTCGCAGCGTGAAGCTCGGCGCCGACGTGCTGGTCTCGAAGGTCGCCGCTCCTGGCGCGAGGGTGCTCTGACATGGAGTGCACGAGCACGCGCGGCGCTGGACCCGTGCCGCTGACGAGGGCGCTCGCAGAGGGGCTCGCTCCCGACGGCGGGCTGTACATCTTCCCGCTCGACGCGCGGCCGACGGTGACGCTGGGGACGACGCTCGCGGAGACGGCGACGACGTTGCTCGCTCCCCTCTTCCGCGGTGAGTTGCTCGACGCGCAGGCGCTCTGTCAGTCGGCGTTCACCTTCGATGCGCCGCTGCTGCCGATCGATGAAGACTCGTTCTTGATCGAGCTGTTCCACGGGCCGACCGCGGCGTTCAAAGACTTCGGAGCGCGGTTCCTCGCCGAGGCGTTGTCACGGCTCGCGCTCCCGCCGACGACGATTCTGGTGGCGACGTCCGGTGACACGGGAGCCGCCGTCGCCGCAGCGTTTCATCGCCGCTCGGGATTTCGCGTCGTCATTCTCTACCCCGACGGTCGCGTGTCGGCCCGGCAGGCACATCAACTCGGCGCGTTCGGCGACAACGTGCGCACCTACAAGGTGAGCGGCTCGTTCGATGACTGCCAGCGCATGGTGAAGGAAGCGTTCGCCGACAAGGCGCTGGTCGCGAAGCATGGGCTCTCGTCGGCCAACAGCATCTCGCTCGGCCGGTTGTTGCCGCAGATGGCGTACTACGCGCACTCCGCCCTGCTGATGCAGCAGCGAGGACATGCGCCGGTCGACGTGATCGTGCCGACCGGAAATCTCGGCAACGCGCTGGCGTGTCTGATGGCGAAGCGGCTCGGGCTTCCGATCGGGCACGTGTTCCTCGCGACGAACGCGAACAGAGTGCTTCTCGAGTTCTTCGAGACGGGTCGGTCGACGGCGCGCGCGAGCGTGCCGACCCTGGCCAACGCGATGGACGTCGGCGTGCCGAGCAACCTGGAGCGGCTGACGTCGTGGTGGCCCGACCTCGAGAAGCTGCGCGCCGACGTGAGCGCCGATTGGGTCGACGACGAGACGATTCGCCGAACGATCGGCACGGTGTGGCGCGCGACCCGGACGGCGATCTGCCCGCACACGGCGTGTGG
This sequence comes from Myxococcales bacterium, assembly GCA_030681895.1. GTDB lineage: Bacteria > Myxococcota > Myxococcia > Myxococcales > Myxococcaceae > Xiheimicrobium. The sequence continues at coordinate 44,785 of JAUXRI010000224.1, forward strand.
TGTGGCCGTGCGAGATCGACTCCGTGCGAAGGGACACCGGGCGCCGCTGTTGATCGCCGCGACTGCGCACCCAGCGAAATTCGAGACGATCGTCGAGCCGATCATCGGAGAGCCGGTCGAGCTCCCCGAGGCGCTTGCTGCGCTGCTGAAGAAGCCAGCGATCGCGAAGCCCCTCGAGCCGACCGTCGGAGCGCTCACGGCGGCGCTGGGGTGAGGCCTGAAGTCACTGCTGCGAGAAGAGAAACGGGTAGCTGACGGCGACTGCACCGCCCGTCGGCTTCGGAAAGACGAACCGCCGCACACGAGCGACGACACAGCCTTCGAGCCCCGCGTTCGCGACCGTCGTGTCTTGAACGGCAGCGCTCGTCACTTTCCCCTGAGTGCCGATGACGAACTTCACCGTCACCTTCCCCTGCAGCCTTCGCTGATTCTTGACCGCGAGCTCGAAGCACTGGCGGATCGAAGGGTCCTTCTTGATCACCGACGAAATCGCCTCACGAGCGAGGACGCCAGACGCGCTGTCTGCGGGAGCGCTGGGAGGTGGTGGAAGCCCGTCGCACGCCGAAGGCTCGAGCTGCGAACAGAACGGGCGCATCACCATCACCCTCGCGCTGGCGACTTCGTCGCTGCTCACAGCGTTACCCGTTGTTCGCTCGAGAGGCGCAAGACCTTCACACACGCGTTCGCCGCGAGCCGTCACCACACGCAGCGCCAGCCCGTCGTTCACTCTTCTACCGACGATCGCGAAGCGGGGCGGCACCGGCTCGAGTGCCTTGTAGGGTCCACTGCCGGTCAACAGCTCGACCGTCACGCTGGCTCGCCCTTCAGACGATGGAAGGGCAAAGGGCTCCATCAGGAAGACTCCATCACCTGCGGTCAGGCTCCCAACCAGCCCTTCTTCTCCGACGCCTTCGAGCCTGATCGGCACCTCTGCGTCGAGCCGAACGGTGCCGCAGTCTCGCCATGACGACGTGACGCCGGGGTCCAACTCCTTCGAGGCGTTGGTAGTGAGCGAACGCTCGGCCTTCGCGTGCGCCAGCCACCGCGCTGACCGTGCAAGCTGTTGGTTGACCGAAGGCGTCACCAGCGCCACCGCACTCACGAGGCCCATGACGACCGACGCCGTCGCGTAACCGGTGTACTCGAGCCGAAAGCGGGTGTCGAACCGGTCGAAGGCGCTTCCATCATCGACCATGGCGGCGGAAGGAAAGGCGCTGCGCAACGACTCGAAAGCGGATGCGGGAAGGCTCGCGTGACGGCCTGAGTCGAACACCACGACGACCGTCGGGTGGGTGCCGGCGCGCACACCGTTGATCGTCACGGTGACATTCACTCGCGAGAGCTGCAGCACCTTCTCGGGGCGCCGCAGCGCCGAATGGAAAGCTCGCTCGAGGCGGCGCAATCTCCAGAGCGAGAACCCTCCGCCTGCGGCAAGCGCAAAGCCCAGTCCGCTCACCAGGGGAGGCGCTCGAAACAGCAGGCAGCCCGCGACCACGAGAAGGCCAAGGACGATGAGCGCAACAGACAGCAGCCGAATGGGCCGGCTCTGCGTGCGAACGTGATCGATCACAGGATGCATGACCGTCTGACCCCCGACCGCGCCCTCTGTGAACTCGGGTTTCTCGAGGGTGAATACAGGCCAGTTTCGAGTAGTTGGCGGCAGGTCAATGCAACCCAGAGCCAGTCCCTCGGATTCGAGCGCACCTGCTTGACGCAGCGCATTGATGCCCCTGCTCCGAGGCTCTATCGTCGACTGATGCATCGCGTCGAACCCCGTTCTGCCCTGTACGAGCCCAGCACCGAGAAGGACAGCTGCGGCGTTGGCTTCGTCGCGCACATCAAAGGCCAGCGCTCCCGCGGCATCGTCGAGCAGGCGCTCGAGGTGCTCAACCGCATGCGGCACCGCGCGGCGACTGGAGCCGACCCCCTCACCGGCGACGGCGCCGGCATTCTCGTGCAGGTCCCCGATCGGTTCTTCGCGCGGGAAGGCACGCGCCTCGGCTTCACGATTCCGGCACGTGGCGCGTTCGGCGTCGCGCAGGTCTTCCTCCCGACCGACACCTTCGCGCGCGCCGAGTGTGAACGCATGCTGGCCGACGTCGTCGAGCAGGAAGGCCAGCGCGTCATCGGGTGGCGAGACGTCCCCGTCGACCCATCAGTGCTGGGACACGTCGCGCGCGCAGTTCTGCCCGTGATGCGTCAGCTCTTCATCGCGCGGCGTCGCACGGTGCCGTCGGCCTTCGAGCGAAAGCTCTTCATCATTCGCAAGCTCGCCGAGAACCGCGTGCGCGCGAGCGGCGTCGACGGCGACGGCCGGTTCCACATCGCAAGCTGCTCGGCCGAGACGCTCATCTACAAAGGCCTGCTGCTCCCGGCGACGCTGCCCGGATTCTTCCCCGACCTCCGTGATCCTCTCTTCGAGAGCGCCATCGCCGTCGTTCACTCGCGCTTCTCGACCAACACGTTCCCCACGTGGGATCTCGCGCAGCCGTTTCGATTCATTGCCCACAACGGTGAGATCAACACCGTGCAGGGCAACCGGAACTCGATGCAGGCGCGGCGCACGTTGCTCCAGTCGGCGAAGTTCGGTGGCGGCCTCGAGCGGCTCGCGCCGATCATCGTGCCCGGAAAGAGCGACTCGGCGCAGTTCGACAACATGCTCGAGCTGCTGGTGCTTGGCGGTCGATCACTCCCGAACGCAATGATGTTGATGATTCCCGAGGCGTGGGAGCGCAACCCGCAGATGGACGACGCGCGGCGCGCCTTCTACCAATACTCCAGCTCGCTCATGGAGCCGTGGGATGGCCCGGCGGCGATCACCTTCACCGATGGCCGCCTCGTCGGCGCCACGCTCGATCGCAACGGCCTTCGTCCCGCGCGCTACGTGATCACCGAAGACGATCGCGTGATCCTCGCATCCGAGGCCGGCGTCATCGACGTGCCCGCTGCGCAGGTGAAGCGCAAAGGCCGCCTGCAGCCCGGCAAGATGTTCATCGTCGACACCGATGAAGGGCGCATCGTCGAAGACGACGAGGTGAAGAAGGAGATCGCCGGCCGTTGGCCGTACCGCAAGTGGCTCGATCGCAACGTCTTCACCTGGGCTGACGTGCCCGAGGCGCCGGCGCCGGCTGCGCTCGTTGGAGAAGAGCTCGCCCGAGAGCAACGCGCGTTCGGGTGGACCGATGAAGACCTGCGCATCGTCCTGGGCCCGATGGCCGAGACCGGCAAGGAGCCGACCGGCTCGATGGGCACCGACACGCCCCTCGCGGTCTTGAGTGATCGCGCCCCATCGCTGTTCGACTACTTCCACCAGCTCTTCGCGCAGGTGACGAACCCGCCGATCGATCCCATCCGCGAGTCGCTCGTCATGTCGCTCTCGGTCGGCCTCGGCCCCGACGGCAACACGTTCGAAGAGACGCCAGAGCAATGCGCCAAGCTCACCCTGCCCGGCCCGGTGCTCACCAATCACCAACTCGCGCGCATCAAGGCGTTGGCCGGCAAGGGCGACTTCGACCCGCGCGTGCTCGACGCGACGTACGAGCCGGGCGCTGAAGGAGCCCTCGATCGCGCGGTCGAAGATCTCTGCGAAGCCGCGGTGAAGGCGGTCGACGAAGGGCACGACATCCTCATCGTGTCGGATCGCAACGTCGACGCGCGGCGGGCTCCGATTCCGGCGCTGCTGGCGTTGTCGGCCGTGCATCAGCGGCTGGTGCGAGACGGTATCCGCCGGCACACCGGCCTCGTGGTCGAGACGGGCGAGGTGCGCGAGGTGCATCACGTCGCGTTGCTCATCGGCTACGGCGCGGCCGCGGTGAACCCGTGGCTGTGCTTCGACTCGGTGAAGGAGCTGGTCGCGCGCGGCGAGCTCCCTGCTGACAAGGCCGAGTCCAACCTCGTGCATGCGTTCGACGAGGGGCTGCTCAAGGTGATGTCGAAGATGGGCATCTCGACGGTGCAGTCGTACCGAGGCGCGCAGATCTTCGAGTGTGTCGGGCTCAACCGCGCGTTGGTCGATCGCCACTTCTCAGGCACGCCGACGCGGCTGCAGGGCATCGGCCTCGACGATCTCGATCGCGAAGTCGTGGTGCGCCACGCGCGCGGCTTTGGCGTGACGACCAGCTCGGACGACGTGGCTGTCCCGTTCACGGGTGGGCAATACCAATGGCGTCGTCGTGGAGAGGTCCACAAGTGGAACCCGGGCACCATCGCGGCGCTGCAGCACGCGTCGCGCTCCAACGATCCGAAGGTCTTCGCTCGGTACGAGCTGCTCGCTGACGACGAGGCCGATGGGCTCGTCACGTTGCGTGGCCTGCTCGAGTTCGATCACACCGCGGCACCCGTTCCGCTCGACGAGGTCGAGAGCGCGGCGACACTGGCAAAGCGTTTCGTCACGGGTGCGATGAGCTTCGGCTCCATCTCGGCCGAGGCCCACGAGACGCTCGCGATCGCGATGAACCGAATCGGCGGCAAGTCGAACTCCGGTGAAGGTGGCGAAGAGCCCCGACGTTTCGTGAAGGACGCGAACGGCGACTGGCGGCGCAGCGCGATCAAACAGGTCGCCAGCGCGCGTTTCGGCGTCACCACCGAGTACCTCGTCAACGCCGCCGAGCTGCAGATCAAGGTCGCGCAGGGCGCCAAGCCCGGTGAAGGCGGTCAGCTGCCCGGCCACAAGGTCGACGAGCGCATCGCGAAGGTCCGCTGGTCGACGCCAGGCGTGACGCTCATTTCTCCGCCGCCGCACCACGACATCTACTCCATCGAAGACCTCGCTCAGCTCATCTACGACCTGCAGTCGGTCAACCGCGACGCGCGCGTGACGGTGAAGCTGGTGAGTGAAGTCGGCGTCGGCACCATCGCGGCAGGTGTCGCGAAGGCTGGCGCGGGCGGCGTGACGATCTCTGGCTACGAAGGTGGCACGGGCGCGTCGCCGCTCTCGTCGATCAAGCGCGCCGGGCTTCCGTGGGAACTCGGGCTCGCCGAGACGCAGCAGGTGCTCGTGCAGAACGGTCTGCGCGATCGCATCCGCGTGCAGGTCGACGGCGGTTTCCGCACCTCGCGTGACGTGGTGCTGGCCGGACTGCTCGGCGCTGAAGAGTTTGGCGTCGCGACCGCGGCGTTGATCGTCGAAGGCTGCGTGATGTTGCGGAAGTGCCACCTCAACACCTGCAGCGTCGGCATCGCCACGCAGGATCCGAAGCTCCGCGCGCAGTTCACCGGCGACCCGCAGCACGTCGTGAACTTCTTCATGATGCTTGCCGAGGGCGTGCGTCGGCACATGGCGGCGCTCGGCTTCCGTACGTTCGACGAGCTCGTCGGACGCGTCGATCGCCTCAAGGCCCGCACCGACATCGCGCATTGGAAGGCCGCGAAGCTCGACCTCTCGCCGATCTTCTCGTTGCCGAACGCTCCGGACACGGCTGTGCGGCGCTGCGTGACGCCGCAGAAGAAGGACGTCAGCGACTCACTCGACCATCAACTCCTCGAGGCAGCGAAGCGCACGCTCGAGACGTCGTCTCCAGTGACGATCGCCCTGCCCGTCACCAACGCACATCGAGCCGTCGGCGCGATGTTGTCGGGAGAGATCACGAAGAAGCTCGGTGGCCAGGGACTCCCTGACGACACGGTGCGCATCAAGCTCCAGGGCGCCGCGGGCCAGAGCTTCGGCGCGTTCCTCGTCAACGGCGTCACGCTCGAGCTCGAAGGCGAAGCGAACGACTACGTCGGCAAGGGGCTCTCGGGCGGGCGCATCGTCGTGCGGCCTCCGACGGGAGCGCGCTTCGTGCCCGAAGAGAACGTCATCGTCGGCAACACCGTGCTCTACGGCGCCACGGCGGGCGAGGCGTACTTCGCGGGCGTCGCGGGTGAGCGCTTCGCCGTACGCAACTCAGGCGCGAAGTGTGTCGTCGAGGGCGTCGGCGATCACGCGTGCGAGTACATGACGGGCGGCGTGGTGGTGGTGCTGGGAACGACGGGGCGCAACTTCGCGGCCGGCATGAGCGGCGGCACGGCGTACGTGTTCGATCGCAACCGCACCTTCCGCGAGCGCTGCAACCTCGAGATGGTCGAGCTCGAGTCTCTCGTCGACGAGTCCGAGATCTGGCTCGTGTACGGCCTCATCGAGAACCACCTGCGCCTCACCGGCAGCGCGCAGGCTCGACGCATCCTCGACAACTGGGAGCACCTGGTGGGCTCGTTCGTGAAGGTGATGCCAACCGACTACAAACGCGTGCTGCAGGCCAGGCGTGCGCAGCTGCGGCCTCGCCCGAGTCCTCCCCGGCTGCGCGCCGTCGGCGGAAGGGAGGGCTGACGTCATGGGAAAGCCCACAGGCTTCATGGAGTGGAACCGCGAGCCCGCTCCCAAACGCGAGAAGAAGGACCGGCTGCACGACTCGCGAGAGTTCGTGCTCCCGATGGCGCCGGAGCAGGCGAAGCACCAGGCCGGCCGATGCATGGACTGCGGTGTGCCCGTCTGTCAGCAGGGCTGCCCGCTCGGAAATCCGATTCCCGACTTCAACGAGCACGTGTGGAAGGGGCGTTGGCGCGAGGCCTACCTGTCGCTGACGTCGACGAACAACTTCCCCGAGTTCACCGGCCGGCTCTGTCCTGCGCCCTGTGAAGCAGCGTGCGTGCTCTCGGTGAATCAAGATCCCGTCACCATCGAACAGCTCGAGAAGGAGATCATCGAGCGGGCGTTCGCAGAGGGCTGGGTGACGCCGCGCCCTCCCCTGTTCCGCACGGGCAAGGCCGTCGCCGTCGTCGGGAGCGGACCTGCAGGTCTCGCCGCCGCCGCGCAGTTGAACCACGCAGGGCACACGGTCACGGTGTTCGAGAAGGACGAAGCGCTCGGTGGGCTGCTGCGGTTCGGCATTCCCGACTTCAAGATGGAGAAGTCAGTCATCGATCGCCGCGTGAAGCTGCTCGAAGCCGAGGGCATCACGTTCAAGACGGGCGTGACGGTGCCGTGGCACGACCTGAAGGCCACGCATGACGCGGTGGTGCTGGGCATCGGCGCGCGCGCGGCGAGAGAGCTGAACCTTCCCGGCCGTGAGCTGTCGGGCGTCGTGCAGTCGATGGACTATCTCGAGGCCGCGAATCGCCGTGCCGCGAAGAACGAGGGCCAGGCGACCGGGAAACGCGTCGTGATTCTGGGCGGTGGTGACACGGGCTCCGACTGTCTGGGCACGGCGCTGCGTGAAGGCGCGGCAGAGGTGTCGCAGATCGAGCTGATGCCGCTGCCGCCGAGCACGCGGACCTCGACGAACCCGTGGCCACAGTGGCCGTTCGTGTTCCGCACGTCATCCAGCCAGGAAGAAGGCGGGCTGCGGTCGTTCGGCTTCATGACGAAGAAGCTCATCGGTGACGGCGGCAAGCTGGTCGCCATCGAAGGCGTCGAGGTGACGCTCGAGAACGGCGCGCTGGTCGAACATCCACAGAGCACGCGGCGCATCGAGGTCGACCTGCTCATCCTCGCGCTTGGGTTCACCGGGCCTGACACGAGCACGCTGACGAAGGAGCTCGGCGTCCAGCTCGACGCGCGCGGGAACGTGAAGGTCGACGGCGACTTCGCGACGAACGTGACGGGCGTCTACGCGGCCGGCGACGTGATGCGCGGAGCGAGCCTGATCGTCTGGGCGATCTCTGATGGACGTGAAGCCGCGCGCGCGGTCGACACGTTCCTCACCGGGGCACCGTCGTCGTTGCCAACGCGTGGGCGAGACGCTCCGTTCGGTGGGCGGTAGTCAGTCCGAGCCGAGCCGCTGTGACAGCTCTTCCCACTCCGACTCGGTCCACCACTCGCGCTCGAGACCACGGCAGGTCTCGTTGTACGCGGGGCACATGACGCAGCCGTCACCACGGTAGACGGACGGATCGAACAGCACGGGGAAACGCTCGAGCAGCGCTTCGGCCTCGCGTTTCGCGGCGAGCTCGTCGTCGGTCGGAGCACGGCCCTCGAGCTCGAACACGCCGTGTTTGCGGAGCCGCTCAGCGCCCTCGGGAAAGAAGACGGAGTTCTCCGCATCGATGTGGTGCCAGAGCCGATGGGAGAACTCGAGGGCCAGTGTGTCGACGCGGGTGCGTGAGGCGAGGTCGTCGTTCCCCAGCGCGGTGGCTATCGCCTCGCGCAGGGCACCCATGGCGGAGTGATCGGCGAGGATGACGGCGACCGGGCCGCGATCGATCGGCAGCGAGACCTCGGCGACCAACGCCGGCACGAACACCGCTTCCTCCCGGGCATGGTGGAAGTCGTGCGCCCACCGCTGAAAGAAGCGCAGGAAGACGCGCCCATCCTCGACGGTCCCCTGGCCCTGCGCCCACGCCCGCGTCCAGGTCCGGAAGGCACCGAGCACACGCTCGATCAGCTCGTGCTCCGCCATGAGTTCGTCGACGAGCTTCATCGTGAGCAGCTCGGGGTCACGACGAGGTGTGTAGCCCGAAAGCCGAGACTCACGGCTTGAGGAACCACTCGAGCGCTGAACGCTGTCCGAGACCGAGCCCCTTCGCGAGCGCGCGGGCGTGTTGTTGCAGCGCCTGCACCGTCTTCTCCGACGCCTTCGGTTCGAGGCCCAACAACACCGCGCGGGCCGTCGGCGCACGATCGAGCAGCTCCACGCCTTTCAGATCCGTCACGCCGTAGCGCGCGAACACGACGGGCAACAGCTCGAGCACCAGCTCCCGGCGCGCCAGGAAGGCGGCCTCCTTCGGCGCGGACCCGGCCTTGGCTGCGATCGACTCCGGCACCTCGAGTCGAACGGCCTTCCCGTCGCGCGCGAGCATCGCCTCGAGTTCCCGCACCGCACGAGGCATCTGCCGCGCGAACCGACGACACACCGCAGCCGACGGCAATCCCAACACTGCGTCGAGGCGGCGCGACGATGCGGCAGGCAGCTCCTCGGCCAGCAGGTGGAGCCGCGGCACTCGCCACCCACGCTTCAGGAACACGAAGAGACACGCCATGCGCCAACACGCCAGACGAAGAAACGCCGCGCGATGGAGAAGACTGCCTCGCGAGCCGCGCTCCAGTTCCCAGACGAGCTGCTCTTCGGTCGCCGTCTCGATGCGACGATGAATGGCGGGTCGACGCCGATTCCAGATGCGCTTCAACCGATCGAACGCGCCGGACGGATCGCGCAGGACGATCAGATCGTCCACCTCGTAGAAACACAGGTTGTCGAGCGTGGTCGCCTCATCGAAGCGCTGACACAGCAGCGTGATCGACGTGCCGGACCGATTCACCGTGATCCGTCCCGACCGGGCGCCGAGCACCCACAGGTCGAGATCAGAGTCCGCCCGCGCGTTCCCTCTCGCGGCAGACCCGGTCAGGGCCACCGCGTCGCCAGAACGAACGAGGGAAGGAAGGAGTCGTCGAGCGAGCGCCTGCAACCTCAGCGCATCAGACGTCGGAGCGCGCTTCAGGAACCGCCACCACCACCGCCACCGCCGAACCACTCACGCACCGTCTCGCGCGTGCCGGTGGTCGAGCGATCGCTGCCGCGGCCGCCTCCGTACATGTTCGCGATGCGCTCTCGCGAGTCGGTGGTCGACCGATCACTGCCGCGCCCGCCGACGGAGTTGTTGCGAATCGTCTCGCGTGACTCCCGCGTCGAACGATCGCTCCCGCGTCCACCGACCGTGCCGCGTGACGGCGTCGCCGGCTTCGGCTTGGGCTTTGTCTTCCCCGTCGCTGACCAGCCGGCTGCCTTCGGTTTCGCAGGCGTCTTCGGCTTGGTCGTCTTGGGCTTCGCAGCGGGCTTCTTCGGCGTGGAAACTCGACCACTCGTGACACGGGGCATTGAGGTCCTTTCGCAACGGAGGCCGGGGACGATACGCGCCACCGCCATCGCGATCCACCCCGCTCGTGTCAGGTCAACGGCGCGGGCTTCTCGGACCTACGCACCGCAACGAAGGGCTGCTCCCCGAACAGGCTCAGGCTCACCAGGCGCATCGCGCGCTCCAGGGCGGCTTCGGCCTTCACGTCACGCGTCTCGACCACTCGCCGCCCCTCGGCAGTCGTCACCACCAGCGAGCACCGCACCTTCGTCTCCGCCAGGCGCTCGTTCGTCACCGGGTTCAGCACCACCGCGATCGACAGCACACCCGTCACCGCCGCGCCCAACACCTCGTGGAGCCGCCGAGAAATCCACTCTCGCGTGTGCGCCGACGCCTCCATCTGACTCACCAACACCTGAACGTTCATGTGGCCTCTTCTTGTGGAACTGAAACGTGCGCGGCCTCATTCCGGTTTGTCTGGTCTCTTGATTCCGTTACCTGTCCGAATCGATCACCCGGGCTGCGTCGGCCTAAAACCGTTGAAAGATCAATGCGTTCAACAATGTCAGCCCTGCCGAGTAGGGTGCGCCAGTGATCGAGCCCTCCCAGTTGGTCGACAACCACCTCTTCCTCGACATCGAGACCACCGGCCTCGACGCGGGGACCGACGAGGTGATCGAGCTGGGCGCGGTGTTGATTCGGAACGGGCGCGTCGCAGCGGAGCATCAGTGGCTGATTCGGCCCACCCGGCCGGTGCCTGCGGTGATCTCTGCGTTGACCGGGCTCACCGATGACGATCTCGCCGGCGCCGCCTCGTTCGATGAGCTGGTGCCCTTGCTCCGGCCACTCTTTCAGGGCGTCACCGTCGTCGCCCATAACGCGCTGTTCGAGCAGTCGTTCCTCAAGGGCTTGCTCGACGACGTCCCGGTGCTCGATTCCTGTGAGCTCGCGCTGGTGCTCTTCCCGGAGCTGAAGTCCCACTCGCTCGACGCGCTCGTCCAATGGGCGGGCCTCTCGACGGGGGCCCGGCATCGTGCGCTCGACGACGCCCAGGACACGTGGCGAGTCGTCCAGATTCTCCTGCAGCGCGCGTGTGAGCCCGCCCGTCGAACCCAGCTCCACGCGCTCGCTCAGCGGGTTCAGGGGCACGCGCCGCTCCATCGCCTGTTGAGTGGGCTCTCTGACGCGGCGTTCTCGGCATTGCCTCCCGTGTCGGTGCAGGCGGTCGGCCAGGATGTCGCCCTGCCCCCGCTCCTTCGCGACTGGGCCACCACGCCGGCCACGCTCGCCCTCGAGCTCGAACACCGGGACGCTGACGCCCTGCTCGTCGAGACCGCCAGGAGCGCAGGCCCGTCGGTCTGGTTGGTCTGCCCGCACGCACGCCTCAAGCACCTCTCTGGAGTGCCGCGCCTGCCCTCCCGAACCGCGCAGGCGTCTGCGCCGCGTCTCAACGCCTTGCTCGCTCGCCGCGTCGTTCTCGACCCGTCGCTCGCGGCGTCCATGGCCTACCTCGAGAGCTGGGGCACCCGGGCTGCAGGAGACTCGGGCTCGCTCAGCGGCTTCTGGCGCGATCGGGTCCCGCTCTTCGACAGCATGCGCACGCTGATGAAGGCGCCGAGCGAGCAGCCACCGCCACCGGGCGTCTTCGCGGGCACGCACCACGAGGTCGCGGAGTGGCTCGAGGCAGGCATCAGGCCCTCCGCCCTCATCTGGCTCGACGCCCCCAGCGCGGTGGAGCTCGAGCGTCGTCGGCTTACCGTCTCGCTCGAGGTGTCGCGGCTGTTCCGCCTGCCGGAGCTGTCCGACCTCGCCTCGCCGGGACGGCCGCTCACGGCTGGCTTCCAGGCTGTCCACGCCCGCACGAAGGAGCTCGCCGCCCTGTTGTCGGCCTTCTCCGAGACGACGCGCGTCGTCCGGACCGCACAGGAGCCATGGCTGTCGCTCCGTGATGCGCTCTCGGCGCTGGCGCATGATCTCGCGTGGTGGCTGTCAGAGCTCCGGGGCGCGCCTCCGAGTGTCCTTCATGACGGCGTATTGGCCGAGGCGTCGGCGCTCGCCGAAGTCGTGCCCCGGCTGACGAGCTCGGACGATCGCGCCGAGCTCTGGGCGTCGGCTTCGGGACTCTGGCTCAAGCCGTCGACCGCCGTGTGCGAGGCCTCACTGCAGACGCTGGCGAAAGTCGCGCCGTCACTCTTCGTCTCCGACGTGCGTCGAACTCCGGGCTGGGAGCGACGCCTGGGCGCACCCTCGCTCGAACGTCACGGCCGCGCCGAGCCAGCAGGTCCCGTCGCCATCATCGACGCCCTGGGTACCGATGACGCGTTGGCGCTGGTGGCGCTGTCGACGCCGGGCCCGCTCACGGTGCTCTCGGGAGAGTCGCTCACCGAGCCGCTGGTCGCCGCGTTCGTCGCCCGCGCCAGACAGCAGGGCCGGAGGGTTCGGCTCAACCAGAGCGGCGCCGGGCCGACCGACGTGGTGCTGCGGGAGTGGTGGGGCGCAGGCCCAGCGCCACGACTCGAAGGAACGGTGGTGCTCTCGACTCCCGGAGACCCGCTCGGGCTTCGTCGGCTCGCCGCGCAGGGGGTTCGTGTGACGAGCCTGCTGTTGCGCGGGCCGTTCCAGCCGGCAGCCTGGCAGGCCTCGCTCGACGGGTTCGCGTGGCACGCAGCGACCGCCGCCGTGGTGGGAGCGCCTTCGCCCCGCCACCTGACCGCGAGCTGACTACCCCTTCTTCTCGAGCCTGGCGGCCAGCTCCGCGTGGTGTTTGGCCAGCGCGTCCTTGTCGCCCGCCATCGCGGCCTCGACGGTCTTCAAGTCGCTCTCGGTCCTCTCTCGCAACGACTTCACCATCGTCGCGAAGACGTCGAACACGTCCTTCAATTCGTCACCGGGACGAAGGCCGTACTCGGGCGGACGAATGATGCCGCTCGTCACCTCACGCCCCATGCGCTTGATGCGGAACAGCGGGCCCACGATGCGATGAGTCAGCAGAATCGCGACCAGCCCGCTCACCAGGACGAACAACGCCAGCAGGCTGAAGAGCACGGCGATCGTGGTCTGCTGCTGCGCGACCAGGTCTTTCTGTTGCTGCACCACGGCCTGCTTCTCGAACTCGTACTTGGCGTCGATCTCTTTCGAGCGTGCCTCGAGCGAGGTCATCAGCGCCGGGTCGTCGAGGCCCTTGGTGAGCTCGTTGTTGAGCGTGCAGGTGCCCAGCTCCTTGCTCGTCTCGGCCGACTTCGAGCGCGCCTCGACGGCCTCGTTCATCTGGCTGAAGAGGCTGCCGGTGGTGCGCGCGATGAAGAAGCCAAGCACCGCTGAGATGATCAGCGTGGGCACGATGAAATAGACGGCGAACTTCAGCTGAAAGCGCGCGTCCAACAGAAAGTTCTTCAACTTCCGTTGGTACTGCGGCTGGGCTGGTGCGGCTGCCTGTGTAGTCATGTCTTTCGAAGCCTCTCCCCCACTACGGCGTCTTCCAATTGAGGTCGCCGGCCGCGTCCTCGACGACCTTGGGAACCATGGCCTTGATGAGCGCCTCGGGCTTACCGCCAGAGGCCTTCACGTTCCAACTGCCCTGCAGGGCCTGGTCCGGGTACGTCATGATGAGCATCTCGACCTTCAGCTGTTTCTCGGTGGCGCCGGGCCCGAGCTGCATTCGCACCTGAAACCCGCGCAGCGCCCGCGCCTTGATGAGCGCCTGCGCCGCCTTCTTCTCTTCCCCGGCTGGAGCGAACGCCGCTCCGAGCGTCGTCAGCTGCTTCGTCAACGTCTCGTGCGCCAGTGACACCAATCGGGAGTCGAGGCCACCCTCGGTGTCGGCGGTCGGCTCGACGTTCAGGTAGAGCGAGCCCTTCGTCACCGCCGTGCTGCTGATCGCGCGTTGGAGCGCGGCGCGAACTCCGGGGTCTGACTCACCGAGCCCCGCCTTGAGGCAGTCGATGGCGGCCTCGGTGTGGATTTCGCCGAGGGCGCTCGCGGCCGCCGAGCGGACGATCGACTCGGGGTCCTTCAGCGAAGAACACAGCGGAGCGACCGCGTCGTCACTCTGCGTCTGGCCCAGCAGCAGCACGGTCTGGGAACGAACGCGCGGGTCCTTCGTGCTGGTCAGCTGCTTCGCCAACAGCGTCACGCGCGCATCGGCGGCGAGCACGGTCGAAGCACAGAGGACGCCGAGAGACACGAACCGCACGGATGCACAGACTACCGGAAGCGTGCGTCATTCAGGGAAGCTGTCTGAATGTGGGCGGCCGGCCCACAACGACTGCACGAGTTCTGCACGAACGTTCCTCCGCAGCGTCACCGGGCTTGAGCGGGTTTCGCGCGCAGCCCTCCGACGATGCACTCATGAACACGACGCTCACCGCAGACGCCGCAGTCGCCCTTCCCACTCCACTCCCGGCCGCGCGCCCCCGCGCAAAAGCGAAGAGCGCGGTGCTGGTCGGCAGCGCCGCCCTCGGACTCCTCTCTGCGTGGGCATTCGATGGCGGTCCGCTGGGGCTGGGCTTCTTCCTGGTGACGACCGCGTTCGCGATCGTGCTGGCCACCGGGAATGGGAAAGAGGGCTGGCAGTCGGGCCGCAGTCACCGCTGGCTGCTCGGGGCGGCGGTGCTGCTCGCGGGCTTCGTGGCGGTGCGTGACAGCGACCTGCTGGTGGCGATGAATGTCTTCGCCGTCGGCGCGCTCCTGCTGCTGGCGGTGCGGGGCTGGAACGGCGAGCTGCCGGTGGCCGATGTCTCACTGAAACGCCTGGTGACGAGCCCGTTCACGACGGTGGGCCTCGGCGTGCAGACCGGAGCTGGAGCCATCGGCGAAGGCCTGCGCAGCTCGAGGTTCTCGGAGTCGTGGCCGAGGCTGTTCGGGCCGATCGCGAAGATGGGCCTGATCGGTGGGCCGATCGTCGGCTTGGTGACGCTCTTGCTCGCGTCAGGTGACGCCGCGTTTGGTGCGCAGGTCGAGTCCGCGGCCCAGCACGTCATCGACTTGCCGCTGCCCGAGCTGACGCGCATGGGCATGGTGGCGATGTTCACGTTCACGGTCGCGACCGGCCTGGTGACCTGGGCCATGCGCCGTCGTTCGCTGCTGGCGGGAGAGACGACCAGCGCTCCCGTGGTGACGCTCGGCATGCCCGAAGCGCTCGCGATTCTCGGCGGGCTGACGGTGGTGCTGATGTTGTTCAGCGTGGTGTCGGCGCGCTGCGCGTTCGCGCCTGACTCGTGCTCCTTGCCGAAGGGCGTCACCTACTCGAGCTACGCACGCGAGGGCTTCTGGCAACTGCTGACGGTGGCGGCGATCGTGCTGATGACGGTCTTGAGCGTTCCGCATCGGGCGAAGGCGACGACGCTCGGGCTGCAGCAGGCGGTGCGCGTGTCGGCGAGCGTGTTGGTGGCGGCGACGCTCCCGATGCTGCTGTCGGCGGTGAACCGAATGATGCTCTACGAAGACGCCTACGGCTTCACCCGCCAGCGCGTGTTGTCGCAGGTCGTCTGCGTGTTCGTCGGGCTGTTGCTGGTGTGGCGCGCGCTGACGTTGTGGACGTGGCCGCACCGGTTCGCGGTGGGCGTGGTAGCGGCGAGCGTGCTGGTGCTGACGGGCTTCAACGCGATGAATCCCGATGCGTTCATTGCCCGGAAGAACATCGAGCGGAGCGGCTACCTGGACGTCTTCTACCTGCGCGAACTCTCGGCAGATGCAGCCCCGGTGCTGCGCGCGATTCCGGCCGAGCGGCTCGAGGCGTACGAAGCGGCGCTGTTCTCGCAGTACCGGTCGGCGCCGGGCGCGGTGTCGTCGTTCAACCTCGCGCGCGCCTGCGATCAGGCCGGGGGCCAGCCGATGGTTTCGGTGTTCTGCCCGTAGAGAACGGTGGACGAGAAGGCGCGCAAAACCTCGAGGCGTGGGCCACGCTCTGGGTTCAGTCCTCGCCTGATGCGTCGAGGTGATGGGCACGGCGAATCGAGTCTGAAGATTCGAACAGCCTGGAGCCGTCGAAGATTGGTTTGGTCGATCGCCCCCAGCCCGGGATCAGCCTGCGTCTCTCGACGGCGCCCGCGATGGATCGGCCCTGAGCGAGCGGGTCCGGAAAGTGCGCGCAAGCCTCGAAGGGGGCACGTTGGCATCGGTCCTCGCCCGGCGGGTCCAGCCGATGGGCACACGACGAATCGAGTCTGAAGATTCGAACAGCCCGTGTGCTTTTCTTCAGACTCGATGTGGCCCCGGGCCGGGCACGACGCCTCCGAGACGCGGCGGAGACTCGACGCACGTTCAGCCTCCAGCCTCTGCTGCCCTGAGCGAGCGGTCGACGAGAAGGTGCGCGCAAAGCCTCGAGGAGCGAGGGCCAGTCGGAATGTGCGATGTGCGTGCTCGCTCGCGGCCGGGCGCTTCACAGAACACGTCTCGTCCGGGACTCCAGTGAGCACGCGGTTGACGTGAAAAAGCGTCAACCTCGATGCGCCCCGCGTCACAGGAGAGGCGTGTTCCAGAAAGCGCGCCGGCCTCCTCGACCCGAATGGCGAGGCGACTACGGAGTGCGCACTGTTCGTTCGCGACCATCGACACTCGAGGCTTCGGAGCGCCCTCGACAGCCCCTCGCGCTCCAAGAGCTGCCGCTCGCTCGGTGCGTCACCGCAGGGTCGAGCACGCACGAGGCGTTGGTGACGTGAACAGCCCTCGACAGCCCCTCGCGCTCCAAGGGCCATCGCTCGCTCCATGCGTCGCTGCCGGGTCGAACACCATCAGGCGTGACGCATTCGTTCACCGCGTCCGTGCGGTGCGTCACCCTCGTCGACGACTTCATTCGGAAGACCGATCGGCCCGCTCTCACGCATTCGATCCTTCTCGACTGGCTTCACTGACACCGGCGTCACGTGCACCGGCCTCAACGAGTGCGTCACCAACCACGGCGGCTGCGCCACCGTCGCCTCGGGAGGCGCCTGCACCAACACGCCGGGCTCGCGCACCTGCTCGTGCGTGGCTACGCGGGGAACGGTCCACCTGCGCGAACGTCGACGAGTCCGGGTGGGTCGAAATGTCCGTCATGGCGGGGCCGAGCACACCCGATCGACCAGAAACCGCGACGTCGCGACCCCGTTCTGCGACGTGAAGCTGTTGAGCCCGACGAAGCGATAACGAGTCGTCGGCTTCCACCCGAACGGCTGGCACTCGAGGTTGCAGTCCCAGCCGGAGCACGAGCCCATTCCGTCGAGGTGGAGCAGCAGGTGCATCCCACCATCGGAGCCCTCATGTTCCAACACGTACTCGCCCGAGCATTCGTTGCAGCAGGCGTCGTCCGGGCATTTCAGTTCGGTGCAGCGCACGTTCGCCTTCGGTACGCCTTCGACGGCGACCACCTCGCCGTCGGCGTCTCCGCGGGCGATCTCCGCGAGCGTCAGGAGAAAAACGTCTGCACAGAAGGGCCGGGCGCTCGGCGCCAGCATCGCGGTGTCCTCTACCCCTCGGCCGGGAGTGGGCCGATTCCACGGCTTCACCACCCGCGCGCAGCCGAAACCGAGCACCAACGCCGCCACGATCACCCCACCCCGCATGCCTGAGAAGTCACCCCAGAACCGGGCCTTCGTCGAGCGCTGTCCGGTTGATGCTTGAGCGCCGTCCGTGTGGCAGAAGCCCACCCATGTCTTCCCTCACGACGTCCCAGATCCGCGAAGCCTTCCTGAAGTTCTTCGAGTCGAAGCAGCACCGCCGCGTGGCCTCGGCCAGCCTCGTGCCGACCAACGACCCCACCCTGCTCTTCACCGTCGCCGGCATGGTGCAGTTCAAGGATCTCTTCACCGGTCGAGAGACGCGCGACTACACCCGCGCCGCGACCGCGCAGAAGTGCGTGCGCGCTGGCGGCAAGCACAACGATCTCGAGAACGTCGGCTTCACCGCCCGCCACCACACGTTCTTCGAGATGCTCGGCAACTTCTCCTTCGGCGACTATTTCAAGGCCGACGCGATCACCTGGGCCTGGGAGTTCGTCACGCAGGTGCTCAAGATCCCCAGCGAGCGACTGAGCGTCACGGTCTTCAAGGGTGAAGAGGGCATTCCCGCTGACGACGAGGCACGGCAGCTGTGGGCGAAAGCGGGAGTGCCGAGTCACCGCATTCACGCGCTCGGCCTCAAGGACAACTTCTGGGCGGCTGGCGACACCGGACCGTGCGGGCCGTGCTCGGAGATCTACTTCTACATTCCCAACCACCCGGTGAAGGAAGAGGAGAAGCCGGGCGAGTCGGACAACTGGCTCGAGATCTGGAACCTCGTCTTCATGCAGTTCGAGCGCAAGGAGGCGGGCGGAAAGCTGCTCCCGCTGCCCAAGCCGAGCATCGACACCGGCGCGGGCCTCGAGCGCGTCACCTCGGTCGTGCAGGGCAAGGCGTCGAACTACGACATCGATCTCTTCGCCGGCGTCATCGCGACCGTGGAGCGCCTGTCGAAGCGCCCGTACGGACGTTCGTGGAACAGCGTGCAGGACGCGGCCGTGCGAGTCATTGCCGATCACTCCCGCACCGCGGCGTTTCTCATCGCCGACGGCGTGCAGCCCTCGAACGAAGGCCGTGGCTACGTGCTGCGCCGAATCATGCGCCGCGCGATTCGCCATGGAGATCAGAACCTCGATCTCGACGAGCCGTTCTTCCACGAGGCCGTCGACGCGATCATCGGGTCGATGTCCGAGGCGTACCCGGAGCTCAAGGAGAAGCGCGACTTCGTGCTCGAGGTGACGCGGCGTGAAGAAGAGTCCTTCCGGCGCACGCTGCGGGCTGGCCGTGCCCTGCTGATGAAAGAGGTCGGCAGCCTCGAGCAGACGAAGTCGAAGGTGATCAGCGGTGAGACCGTGTGGGACCTGCACCAGACGTTCGGCTTCCCGTGGGATCTCACCGAGGTGATGGCGAAAGAGCTCAACCTCGACATCGACAAGAAGCGCTTCGACGAGCTGCTCGACGAAGAGCAGACCCGCGCGAAGGCGGGTGGCTCGCTCGGCGTCGCTGGAGCCGTCGCCGACATCTACATGAGGCTCGCCGGCTCGCTGCCCGAGACGAAGTTCCTCGGCTACGAGGGTGAAGGCCTCTCGGGAACCGGGAACGTGCTCGCGATCATCAAGGGCGGGGCACAGGTCGAGCTCGCGAAGGCTGGAGACACCGTCGAGCTGGTGCTCGATCAGACGCCCTTCTACGGCGAGTCAGGCGGCCAGGTCGGCGACACCGGCGCGATGACGGCGAAGGGCGTGCGCCTCGACGTGCTCGACGTGCACAAGCCGGTCGCCACGCTCTTCGTCCACAAGGCGAAGCTGGTCGAGGGCTCGATCTCGGTGAAGGACACGCTGACGCTCACGGTCGACGCCGAACGCCGCAACCGCATTCGGGCCAACCACTCCGCGACCCACCTGCTCCACCGCGCGCTCAAGCTCGTCCTCGGCGAGACGGTGAACCAGAAGGGCTCCGAGGTGACGCCGGACCACCTGCGCTTCGACTTCTCGGCCTACCAGTCGTTGTCGCCCGAGCAGACCGACCGCGTGGAAGATCTCGTCAACGGCTGGGTGCGCGAGAACAAGGGCGCCGAGACGAAGGTGATGGGCATCGCCGAGGCCAAGGCTGCTGGCGCCGTCGCGCTGTTCGGCGAGAAGTACGGCGAGAAGGTTCGCGTGGTGACCGTGCACCCCGAGTCGACCGAGCTCTGCGGCGGCACCCACGTCTTCCGCTCTGGCGACATCGGCCTCTTCAAGATCACCGAAGAGTCGGCCATCGCCGCCGGCGTTCGCCGCATCGTCGCCTTGACCGGTGGCGCCGCGATGAATCACCTGCGCGATCTCGAGCGCATGCTGATCACCTCGGCCAACCTCTACAAAGCGACGCCCCGCGATCTGCCCAAGCGCATCGAGGCCAACCAGAAGCGCGTGAAGGAGCTCGAGAAGAAGCTCGAAGAGGTGCAGCTGCGCGCCGCGAGCGCCTCGAGCGACGCCGAGTCGGTGCAGGACGTCAACGGCATCAAGGTGCTCACCCACCGCGTCGACGGCGCTGACGCCAACCTGCTCAAGCAGCTCGCCGACAAGTACCGCGACAAGCTCCAGTCGGGCGTGGTGGGCCTCGGCGGCGCCACTGCTGACGGCAAGGCGATCATCCTCGTCGCGGCCACGAAGGACCTCGTCGACAAGGGCTTCAAGTCGGGCGACGCGATCAAGATGATGGCGATCGAGGTCGGTGGCAAAGGCGGCGGGAAGCCCGAGATGGCGCAGGCCGGCGGCACCGACCCCTCGAAGCTCGCGCAGGCCTTCGAGAAGCTCATCGCCCACGTCCGGGGTGCGTGAGTGAGGAGCGCGCTCCTGCTCGTGGCGGCACTTCTTCTGGGCTGCCCTGACAGACGCGCGCCGCAGGTCGACGAGAACGATCCGCTCATCCGCAAGTTGAAAGCCGAGCAGGAGCGACTCGCGCAGGGCGGTGCGCCTGGCGGGCCCCGAGGTGCCAGTCCGCTGAAGGAACCGCCTCCACCGCTCGCCGACGTGGCGCAACTTCCGCCCGACATGCCGGTGCCGGTCCCGGTGAAGGCCGAGCCAGCGATCCTCGAAGGCACCTCGGTCACGGCGCGCCGCATGGAGACCGCGCAGATCATCGGCGGCACGAAGGTGAAGCTCTCGACGACCGACCGTTTCGTGCGCCTCGTCGTCTCGGTCACCACCTCGAAGGAGACGACGTTCGATCTCGCGAAGGCCACGCTCGAGAAAGGCGGCGACGTCTACGAGCTCGCCCGCGACGTGCAGCGCGTCGGGCAGGGCAGCCCGCTCGCGACCTCGATCGCGCCCGGCGTCGCGCAGGACCTGGTGCTGTACTTCGAGCTCCCACCTGCGGCGATCTCGTCGGGGCTGAAGCTCAAGCTCCCGGCTTCAGGCGCGACCATCGAGGTGCCCGTCCTCTGAGGGTGGATTGAGGCTGGTGCCGCTGCCGTCGGGAGGTACACTCCGGCGGCTTCCGTGACTGTGCCTCCTCCCAGCGAGCCGAAGAAGGTCCCGCTCCGCATCCGGCTCCCGTTTGCGACGGAAGACGAGTTCGTCGAGCGCTACGGCGTGCACGTCGGCAAGGGCGGCATCTTCATCGCGACCCGCGCCGCGAAGCCTGAAGGCACGCCGTTGAGCTTCGAGCTCGTGCTGGCCGACGGCGCCAAGCTGATGCGCGGCGAAGGCGTCGTGCACGAAGTCGTGGTCGACGAGCAGCCGGGGCGCTCGGGCATGACGGTGCGTTTCACGCGCATCGACGCCCGTACCCGTTCGCTCATCGATCGAATCGTCGCGGCCCGCGAAGGCGCAGCGAGAGCCGAGCCTCCGCCCGCGCCTGCGATTCCCGAGGAGCCCGGCCCGCCGACCGTCACCAGTGGGGAGTGGAAGCTCCGCACGCCCCTCGCGACCCCGACGCCGTCGAAGACGGTGACCCTCGCCGACGACATCGTGCTGGGCATCGATCTCGGCACCACCACCTGTCGCGTGGCCGCCGTCATCGAAGGTGCGCCGCGGCTGCTGGCCATCGCCTCGGAGCGCGGCGCCGCCATGCCCAGCGTCGTCGCGCTCGACCACGCGAAAGATCGGCTGCTCGTCGGGAGCGCCGCGCGCCGCTATCGCGTCGATCACCCCGAGCGCACGGTCGCGGGCTTCAAACGCCTGATGGGGCGACGGGCGCGCTCGAAACGCATCAGGGAGCTCGAGGCCCGCCTCCCCTTCAAGATCGCGCCAGACCCCGAAGGCGACTGCGGCATCGAGATCGGCGGGCGCGTCTTCCCGCTCCCCGAGCTGGCGGCGGAGCTGCTCAAGGAGCTCAAGAACGCCGCGCAGAACGAGCTGGGCCGTCCGTTGACTCGCGCGGTCCTCTGCGTGCCTGCCTGGTACAACGATCACCAACGCAGCGCGGTGCTCGAGGCGGGCCGGCTCGCGGGGCTCGAGATTCTTCGCGTCCTCAACGAGCCCTCGGCGGTCGCGCTCGCGTTCGGCTACGGCAAGGGGCTCGCTCGCAAGCGCGTGCTCGTCTACGACCTTGGCGGCGGCACGTTCGACGCGTCGGTGGTCGAGATCACCGGTGACGACCTCGAGGTCGTCTCGACGGGCGGCGACAACTTCCTCGGCGGCATGGACTTCGACGCCCGCCTCGCCGACGCGCTCGTCGCCACGATGGACGAGACGCCACGCAACCGGTTGATGGACTCGCCGATGACGATGGAGCGCGTGCGCGACGCCGCCGAGCTGGCGAAGATCGCGCTCTCCGAGAAGACCATGGCGCCGGTGCACGTGCCGTTCGCCTCGACGGGTGACGATGGCAAGCCGGTCGATCTGCGCGTCGACGTCGAGC
This sequence comes from Myxococcales bacterium, assembly GCA_030681895.1. Taxonomy (GTDB): domain Bacteria; phylum Myxococcota; class Myxococcia; order Myxococcales; family Myxococcaceae; genus Xiheimicrobium. Next base: position 66,873 of record JAUXRI010000224.1, read on the forward strand.
GCCTCTACCTCGAGCAGAACACCAACGATCTCGTCGAGCGGACCATCGAGGTGACGCAGGTGGTGCTCGAGGCCGCGAGGCTCACGCCCCAGTCACTCGACGAGGTGGTGATGGTGGGTGGCCAGAGCCGTTCGCCGGCCGTCCGATCCCGCCTCGAGGCCATGCTGGGCCGCAAGCCGCGCACCGACGTCGACCCGCAGGCCGCAGTGGCGATGGGCGCTGCACTGCTCGGCCATGCCCTCGTCTTGCGTGAGCGAGGCAAGTCGTCGCTGCAGCTCGCCGAGGTGTTGTCGGCGCCGATTGGAATTGGCGTGCGGGGTGGCGCGTTCCGCAAGGTGCTCGAACGAAACACGCGGCTCCCGGCCGAGAAGACCCTCGCAGTGCCCGTGCAGGCGGCGCAGGCCATACGGCTCGCCGTCTTTCAGGGACAGGCGCCGAAGGCCGAAGACAACGACTACCTCGGTGCCTTGACGACCAGCGTCGATCGTTCGGGCGATCTCACCCTGCGATTCTCGGTGAGCGCCGATGGGCGGCTGCTCCTCTCGGCGACGACGCCTTCGGGCAAACAGGCCGACGTGGTGTTCGCGACGCAGGAAGCGAGCGACGAGGTCACCGCGCAGATGCTGGCCGAGGCGCCGCTGCCCGGTGAGTCCGAGAAGCCCGTCAGCAACAAGAGCGGCTTCTTCAAGAAGCTCTTCGGGAAGTGAGCGGCCGCGCGGAGTTCGGGCCGCCCCGCAACCCCTTCGGTGCGTTCGCGTGGGCGCTCGTGCAGCTGCCCCGCGCCGTGGTGTGGCTGGTCCGCGAACGGGAGCTGCGAGGCCTGGCCTTCATGCCCGCCCTGGTCACCTTCGGGGTCGGGTTCCTGCTGAGCGTCATCGCGGTGATGTCGGCGGCCCCGCTTCAGGAGCTGATGTTGGACCGCGCTCCGGGTGCGCTCGGCGGCGTGACGTGGCTCGTGACGCGGGTGGTGCTGACGGTCGTGCTGGTGATCGGCGCGCTGCTGACGAGCTGGCAGCTGCAGGGCGCGTTCGCCGCGGCCGGCCTCGAGCGCATGGCCCTGCACGTCCAGAAGGTCGTCGATGGCGCAGCGCCGCCGGCGTCGATTGGCACCTCGGCCATCGTGAAGCGCGCGGTGCTCGGCGTTTTCCCGAGTGTGCGCCGGCTCGTGCTGTGGGCGCTGACTTCGATCGCGGCGTTGACCCTCGTGCTGGTGCCAGTCGTTGGTCCCGTGCTCGTGGTGGTCGCGCAGACTGCGATCGGCGCACTCTTCCTCGCGCACGGCGCGATCGCCGACAACCGCGATCGCCTCGGCCTGCCTCGTCGGCTGTTGCTCCGTGAGCCGGCGCTGTTGCTTGGCTACGCCCTCGCGTGCGTGCCGTTGGTGCTCTTCCCGCCCGTGCTGTTGTTCGTCTCAGGACCGGTGGGCATCGGCGGCACGCTCGTCGCCCTCGGCGCGGCTCGCAGGCGGTCTCTGGCGGCCTGACCGCGCTACCCTTCATTCCATGCCCGAGCGGAGCGCAGCGCTGGCGGTAGTTCGTCGTGGACCTTCAGGAACTCCGCAGGTGCTGCTCGTTCACCCCGGCGGGCCGTTCTTCGCGAAGAAGGACGCTGGCGCCTGGAGTCTTCCCAAGGGGCTGATTGAGGCCGGCGAAGAGCCCCTCACCACAGCCCGCCGCGAATTTCAGGAAGAGACCGGCAGCCCCGCACCCGACGGGCCCACGACGCCGCTCGGCGAAGTCATCTTGAAGAGCGGCAAACACGTCGTCGCCTTCGGGGTGCTGGGCGACTTCGAGGTGGCGTCGTTGAAATCGAACGAGGTCGACCTTCAGCTCCGCGGCCAGCTCGTGCGCTTCCCCGAGGTCGACCGCGCCGAGTGGGCGACGGTCGAGCGGGCCCGCGTGGCGGTGAACCCGGCGCAGCTGCCGTTGATCGAGAAGGCCCTCACCCTCGTCCGCTGACCGGCTGCGGCGGCAGACGAAGCGCCTGGGCCCCTTTGCCCCAGATCTCCTTGAGGCCTCTCGTCTCCAGCGCAGCGACGAGGCGCTCCCGATCGAGCCCGACGGCGACCCCGAAGGCCTCGAGCACCTGGGGCGTGAGCCACCGCTTCGGCAGCAGGGTGTCGCCCTCCATCGTGCGCAAGACGAGGCCCGCCCGGCCCGCGAGCACGACACGCACCTCTGCCAGGTAGATCTCGGTGAGGCGCCCACCAAGGTGCAGCGTCACCGACGTGTCGTTCCAGCCCCAGACAGGCTTGAGCAGCTTGAGCCTGAGGAACGCGAGCGCGCCCACGACGCCGACGCCCACGACTCCGATGGCCCAGTCCGGCACGTCAGGCCTCGCCGCTTCGTCGCGCGCTCACGTCATGGCCCTGCGCGCGTCGCGTCGTACTTGAAGAAGAGCCGGCAGGTGCACGCGTCGGACGTGCGCGTCTGGAAAGTGAACGACATCGAACCGGTGAAGCGCGTGGGGCTCTGGGTGACCGAGTCGAGCGCGACCGTCACGCTGTCGACCTGGCAATCCTGGCCTCGCAACCTCGTGCGCACGTTGCCGAGCGTCGCATCCATCGTCATCTCTTCGAGGCCGTAGCGGTACGTGCCGGCGAGTTCGGTCGAGAGGTACGCGTAGTTGAGGCGAACGACGTGGCCAGCCGTCAGCAGCGTCGCGCGCGCGAAGACCTCGGGCTGCATCGCGAGGCCGCAGTCATCGCGGGTCACCTCGACCGCCCTGAAGTCGTACGCCCCGTCCTGGAGCGTGTGCGCCCGGCAGCCCGGAAGCGCGACGACGGCGAGGGTGCAGAGGAGGAGCAGACGCACGCGCGGCACCATACCCTCCACGGCGCCGTTTGCCCGGGTGCTCTGCATTGGGCACTCCCCTGAAGGTGGTCTAGCGTTCGCCGGATGCTGGCACTGCTGACGGTCGTCGCGCTGACGACCACCCTCCCCGACGCGCAGGTGAAGAACCGCCGTCTCGAGAAGAACCAGACCGTCGCGAAGGCGCTCGAGACCGCTGGCCTCGACGATCACACCATCGGCGAGGTGCAGGGCGCGCTGATGGCCGCCGAGTTCAACTTCAAGAAGGCCCGCCCCGGCGATCAGCTGCGCCTCGTGTTCCGCCACGGCGTGCTCGATCTCATGGACTATCGCCGCAACCTGCTCACCGAGTGGCAGGTGCGTCGCGAGGGAGAGCGCTACGTCGGCCGCAAGCGCGAGATCGATCGTGAGCGCCGCATCGAGGTCGTCGAGCTCGTCATCGAGTCGTCGGTGTGGGACGCCGCGATCGCCGCCGGAGAGAAGCCCGACGTCGCCATCACCCTGTCGGACGTCTTCGCGTGGGACATCGACTTCTACCGCGACGTGCAGAAGGGCGACCGCATGCGCGCCGTCATCGAGAAGGTCGTCTCGAAGGGCCGCCTCATCGACTACGGCAACGTGCTCGCCGCGACGTACGTGGGCTCGAGCGTCGGCACGAAGAAGATGTACCGCTACGCCCTGCCCGACGGCACTGACTCGTACTTCAACGACGACGGCACCAGCGCGCGCAAGACGTTCCTCAAGTCGCCGCTCAAGTTCGCGCCCATCACCTCGCGCTTCGGTGGGCGCTTCCACCCCATCATCAACCAGTTCGGCCAACACAACGGCGTCGACTACGGCACGCCGCAGGGCACGCCGGTCTGGGCCGTGAGCGATGGCACGGTGACGAAGGCGGGCTGGGACAACGGCGGGGGCAACATGGTCTGCGTGAAGCACGTGATGAGCTTCGAGACCTGCTACCTGCACCTCTCGAAGATCAACGTGCACGTCGGCGAGCGCGTGGCGCAGAAGCACGTCGTCGGAGCCTCGGGCAGCACCGGTCTCTCCACCGGCCCGCACCTGCACTTCGGCATGAAGCGCGGCGGCGGCTGGGTGAACCCGCTCAACCAGAACTTCCCCAAGGCAGACCCGCTGCCCGCGACGCTGATGGCCGACTTCTTCGAGAAGACCGCCGACGTGCGCAGCCAACTCGAAGCCCAGCCGGTCGCAGCGTTCGGCAACAAATAACGCACGCTGCTCCAGCCCAGAATCCGCGCTTCGTTCGAGGCGATCGCTCGGCTATCTGACGTGCATGAGCACCGACTCCAATTCCCCCGGCAGCCGCTCGTCGACCAACGCGGCGGGCCTTCGAAAGTCGTTCGTCGATCACGTCGAGTTCACGCGCGGCAAGAACTTCGACAGCGCGGGCGCGTTCGATCGTTACACCGCCATCGCCCTCACCGTTCGCGACCGACTCGCGAAGACGTGGGTCGACACCCAACGCCGCTACGCGAAGCACGACGTGAAGTACGCGTACTACCTCTCGGCCGAGTACCTGCTGGGCCGCGCGCTGGGGAACAACCTCATCTCGGCCGGGCTGTGGGACCAGGCTCGCGAGGCGCTCCGTGACGCAGGGCTCGATCTCACCTCGATGCTCGAGATGGAGCCCGACGCAGGCCTCGGCAACGGCGGTCTGGGACGTCTGGCTGCGTGCTTCCTCGACTCGCTCGCCTCGCTCGACATGCCGGGCATGGGCTACGGCATCCGGTACGAGTTCGGCATCTTCACGCAGGAGATCATCAACGGGTACCAGGTCGAGCGCGCCGACGAGTGGCTGAAGTTCGGTAACCCGTGGGAGATCGTTCGCCCCGATCGCATGGTGCCGGTGCGCTTCTTCGGCCACGTCGAGCAACACCACGACACCGACGGCACGCCCGTCTCACGCTGGGTCGGCGGGCGCACGGTGGTGGGCGTTCCCTGGGACACGCCGATCGCAGGCTTTGGCGGCCGCACGGTGAATACGCTCCGCCTCTGGCAGGCCCGCGCGTCGGCCGAGTTCGACTTCGCGCTCTTCAACGACGGCGACTACGAGCGCAGCGTCGTCGAAAAGAACGAGACCGAGGTGATCTCGAAGGTGCTGTACCCGAACGATCAGAACCAGGCCGGCAAGGAGCTGCGCCTCAAGCAGGAGTACTTCTTCGTCGCCTGCTCGATCGCCGACATCATGCGGCGCTACCTCAAGACGCACACCGACTTCGTCAGCTTCCCGAAGAAGGTCGCGATGCAGCTCAACGACACGCACCCGGCCATCGCGGTCGCCGAGCTGATGCGCGTGCTCGTCGACGAGAAGCGCGTGCCCTGGGACGAGGCGTGGGCGATCACCCAGGCCACCATCGGCTACACGAACCACACCCTGCTCCCCGAGGCGCTCGAGCGCTGGCCGGTGTCGTTGTTCGAGCGGCTGCTGCCGCGGCACCTGCAGATCATCTTCGAAGTGAACCAGCGCCACCTGCGCCAGGTGCAGATCCGCTGGCCGATGGACGAGAAGAAGCTCGCGTCGCTCTCGCTCATCGGAGAGGGCCGCGAGAAGGAAGTGCGCATGGCGGCGTTGGCCGTCGTCGGCTCCCACTCGGTCAACGGCGTCGCGGCGCTCCACTCGAAGCTGCTCAAGGAGACCGTGCTGTCGGACTTCGCCGAGATGTTCCCCGAGCGTTTCAACAACAAGACCAACGGCGTCACGCCGCGACGGTGGCTGCTGTCGTGCAACCCACGGCTCGCGAAGCTGCTCAACGACACCATCGGCACCGGCTGGGCGGCGAACCTCGACGAGCTCGTGAAGCTCGAGAAGCACGTCGACGACGCGGCCTTCGTTGCTGCGTTCCGCGAGGCCAAGCTCGCCAACAAGGCCGAGTTCTCGTCGTTCCTGCGCGACCTCATGTGGGTCAACGTCGATCCCTCGGCGATCATGGACGTGCAGATCAAACGACTGCACGAATACAAACGGCAGTTGCTCAATGCGCTCCACATCGTTCACCTGTGGTTGCAGGCGCGGAAAGACCCGGCCTCGATCATCCACCCGCGAACGTTCGTGTTCGGAGCGAAGGCGGCGCCGGGCTACCGCACGGCCAAGCTGATCATCCGCCTCATCAACGGCATCGGCGAAGTCGTGAACAACGAGTCGGCGAAGACCGGCATCAAGGTGTGCTTCGTGCCGAACTACCGTGTGTCACTCGCGGAGCGCATCATCCCCGCCGCTGACGTGTCGGAGCAGATCTCGACGGCGGGTATGGAAGCGTCGGGCACCGGCAACATGAAGTTCGCGATGAACGGCGCGCTCACCATCGGCACGCTCGACGGCGCGAACATCGAGATCCGCGAGAAGGTCGGCCCTGAGAACTTCTTCCTGTTCGGGAAGACGGCCGAAGAGGTCGAGCAGGCGAAGGCCGACGGGTATTCGGGTCGTGACGTCGCGGTCGCGAACCCCGCGCTCAAAGAGGTGCTCGAGCTGATCGCCTCTGGCTTCTTCAGCCCCGAGGATCGCGACCTGTTCAAGCCGCTGGTGCAGTCGCTCCTCGATGACGATCGTTACCTGGTGCTCGCCGACTTCGACCCCTACGTGCAGGCGCAGCGAGAGGTCGCGAAGACGTACGCCGACCCGAAGCGCTGGTGGCGCTCGTCCATCCTCAACGTGGCGCGCACGGGCTTCTTCTCCTCGGACCGCACCATTCGGGAGTACGCGAAAGACATCTGGGGCATCTCCCCCGCGCCGATCCCTTGAACGGGGTGCGCGTTTGACGACCTGAACGCAAAGCCTGCGCGGGTGAGCGGTGCGCAGGCCCTCAGGTGCATGGACTGCCGATTGCAGCGTCGGCCTCGTGCGCACAAACACCTTCGTCACACTCGATGCGAATGAAGCGGTCGCCTCAGTTGCCTACCGGCTGAGCGAGGTGATCGCGCTGTATCCCATCACTCCGGCCTCAGCGATGGGCGAGGTCTGCGACGAGTGGTCCGCCGCCTCGAGGAAGAACCTCTGGGGCCAGGTGCCTCACACGGTCGAGATGCAGAGCGAGGCTGGCGCGGCAGGAGCCGTTCACGGCGTGCTGCAGGCGGGCGCGCTCGCGACGACCTTCACCGCGTCGCAGGGCCTGCTGCTGATGTTCCCCAACATGTTCAAGATCGCCGGCGAGCTGTCGCCGTTCGTTCTGCACGTCGCAGCACGAACGCTCGCGACCCACGGCCTGAGCATCTTCTGCGATCACTCCGACGTGATGGCCGCGCGGACGACGGGGTTCGCGATGCTCTGCTCGAGCAGCGTGCAAGAGGCGCAGGACTTCGCGGCCATCGCGCACGCCGCGACGCTCAAGAGCCGCATCCCCTTCCTCCACTTCTTCGACGGCTTCCGCACCTCGCACGAGCTCAACCGCATCGCGTCGATCGGCGATGAGGTGTTGAAGGCGCTCAGGCTCGATGACGACATCGCCGCGTTCCGCGCGCGCAAGCTCACCCCTGACGCACCGCTGCTCCGCGGGACGGCCCAGAACCCCGACACGTTCTTCCAGGCGCGCGAGGCCGGCAACAGCTTCACCGACGCGTGCCCCGGCATCGTTCAAGAGAAGATGGACCAGTTCGCGGCGCTGACTGGCCGCCAGTACCGCCTCTTCGAGTACTTCGGTCACCCCCAGCCGGAGCGCCTCGTCATCGCGATGGGCTCGTCGACCGGCGCGATTCAAGAGACCGTCGAGTGGCTGGTGAAGCGCGGAGAGAAGGTCGGCGGCCTCGTGGTGCGGCTGTTCCGGCCGTTCGACGTCGCGGCCTTCGTGGCGACGCTGCCGGCCTCGGTGAAGCGCATCGCGGTGCTCGATCGCACCAAGGAGCCCGGCGCCGTCGGTGAGCCGCTCTTCCAGGACGTCGTCTCGGCCCTCTTCGAGGCCGGGCGGCTCGCGAACGTCGAGGTGATCGGCGGCCGCTACGGGTTGTCCTCGAAGGAGTTCACGCCCTCGATGGTGCGCGCCGTCTTCGACGAGCTGACGAAGCCCACCCTGCGCCGCCGCTTCACCGTCGGCATCAACGACGACGTGACGAAGCTGTCGCTGCCATACGACCCCGACTTCGATCTCGAGCCTGCCGAGACGGTGCGCGCGTTGTTCTACGGCCTCGGCTCCGACGGCACGGTCTCGAGCAACAAGCAGGCGATCAAGATCATCGGAGAACACGCCGGCAAGGAGGCGCAGGGCTACTTCGTCTACGACTCCAAGAAGTCGGGCGCGATCACCGTCTCGCACCTGCGCTTCGGGCCTCAGCCCATCCGCTCCACGTACAAGATTCGGCACGCGAGCTTCGTCGCCTGCCACTACGCGCCGCTGCTGGAGCGACACGACGTGCTCGAAAGCGCAGCGCCTGGCGCCACCTTCCTGCTCAACAGCTCGAAGCCCGCCGATCAGGTGTTCGCGTCGCTGCCGAGCGAAGTGCAGCGCCAGGTACTCGAGAAGAAGCTCTCGTTCTTCGTCATCGATGCATTCTCGGTCGCGCAGCAGGCGGGGCTGGGCCGGCACATCAGCGCCGTGATGCAGACGTGCTTCTTCACGCTCTCTGGCGTGCTGCCCAAAGACGAGGCGATCGCTCGCATTCGTGAAGGCGTCGAGAAGTCGTACGGCAAACGCGGCAGCGAGGTCGTCGAGCGCAACTTCAAGGCGATCGACCTGACGCTGGCGAACCTGCATGAGGTGAAGGTGCCGAACGTGCTGGGCGGAGGAACGCCCCGGCCGCCGGTCGTGCCGAAAGAAGCGCCCGAGTTCGTGCAGCGCGTGACGGCGATGATGATGCGCGGCGACGGCGATCTGTTGCCGGTGAGCGCCTTCCCCATCGACGGCACCTGGCCCACCGGCACCACCAAGTGGGAGCGCCGGGCCATCGCGCTCGAGATCCCCACCTGGGACGAGAAGCTCTGCATCCAATGCAACAAGTGCGCGCTCATCTGCCCGCACGCCGCGATTCGCAGCCAGCTCGTCGATCCTGACGTGAAGGGCGCGCCGGCCTCGTTCGTCACCACCGACTTCCGCTCGAAGGATCTCGGCACCGCGCCCGCTGGCGGCGTGTGGAAGTACGCCCTCCAGGTCGCGCCCGACGACTGCACCGGGTGTGGCCTCTGCGTGCAGGTCTGCCCGGCGCGCGACAAGTCGAACCCGCGGCACAAGGCCATCGACATGAACCCCGTCGAGCCCATTCGCCAGCGGGAGCGCGACAACTGGGCCTTCTTCGAGCAGCTGCCCTACGTCGAGCGCACGAAGGTGAAGGACGACGTGAAGGCCTCGCAGTTCCTCGAGCCGCTCTTCGAGTTCTCGGGCGCGTGCTCAGGCTGCGGAGAGACGCCCTACCTGAAGCTGCTCAGTCAGCTCGTCGGCGACCGGCTGCTCGTCGCGAACGCCACCGGCTGTACGTCGATCTTCGGCGGCAACCTGCCCACCACCCCGTGGACGAAGAACCGCGACGGCCGTGGACCCGCCTGGGCCAATTCGCTCTTCGAAGACAACGCCGAGTTCGGCTACGGCTTCAGGCTCGCCGTCGACGCGCAGCACCGCCTCGCGCTCGGGCTGCTCGCCAGGGTGGCCCCGAGCCTTTCCGCCCTGCTCGTCGAGGGTCTGCTCGCCGCGAAGCAGGACGACGAGGCCGGCATCGCCACGCAGCGAGAGCGGGTCGTTGCGCTCAAGCGGGAGCTCGCGCGCGTCGAGACAACCGACGCACGACAGCTGCTCCAGCTCGCCGACTCGCTCGTGAAGAAGGCCGTCTGGCTCGTCGGCGGTGATGGCTGGGCGTACGACATCGGCTTCGGCGGCCTCGACCACGTGCTGTCGACCGGCGCGCACGTGAAGGCGCTCGTGCTCGACACCGAGGTGTACTCGAACACCGGTGGCCAGCAGTCGAAGGCGACGCCACTGGGCGCGAGCGCGAAGTTCGCCGTCGCCGGCAAGGCGCAGGGCAAGAAGGACCTGGGCCTGCTCGCGATGTCGTACGGCAACGCGTACGTCGCCAGCATCGCCATCGGCGCCAAAGACGGTCAGGCGCTCAAGGCGCTCCGGGAGGCCGAGGCGTACCCCGGGCCCGCGCTCGTCATCGCGTACAGCCACTGCATCGCCCACGCGTTCGATCTGCAGCTGGGCGCGGAGCAGCAACGGCTGGCGGTCGAGTCCGGCATCTGGCCGCTCTACCGCTTCGATCCACGGCGGGCCGCCGAGGGCCTCGCGCCACTCCAGCTCGACTCTGCGCTCCCCAAGCTCAAGGCGCGTGACTTCATGAAGAACGAGGGCCGCTTCCGCCTCGTCGAGATGAAGGACGCCAAGCGCTACGCGATGCTTCTCGACGCCGCCGACGCCCACGCCGCGCGCCGACGCGCCCTCTACGAACAGCTCGCTACCGTGCACCTCACCAAGAAAGAGCCGTCTCCATGAGCATCGACCTGTCGACCACGTGGTTGGGCCTGCCGCTCAAGCACCCGATCTTTCCGGGCGCTTCGCCGCTCGTCGACGACCTCGACGTGGTGAAGCGCCTCGAAGACGCGGGCGCCTCGGCCATCACCATGCGCTCACTCTTCGAAGAGCAGCTGGTGGCCGATCAGCTCGCGGCGCACCGCTTCCTCGACGGCCCTGCCGATGCGTTCGCCGAGGCGCCCTCGTGGCTGCCGTCGACGGGCGACTTCGCGCTCGGGCCCGAAGCCTACCTGGAGCAGATCAGACGCATTCGGCAGGCCGTGAACGTGCCGGTCATCGGATCCCTCAATGGGACGACCCCGGGCGGGTGGCTCAAATACGCGAAGCTGATCGAGCAGGCAGGCGCGAACGCGCTCGAGCTCAACCTGTACGATCTGCCCAGCGACCCGAAGCTGTCGGCGGCCGACGTGGAGCATCAGCAGCTCGACGTGATTCGCCAGGTCCAGGAGTCGATCAAGATTCCCGTGGGGGTGAAGCTGTCGCCGTTCTACTCGTCGCTGCCTGCGTTCGTGTCGAAGGTCGAGCACGCGGGCGTGGCGGGCGTGGTGCTCTTCAACCGGCTCTACCAGCCCGACATCGACGTCGAGACGCTGACGCTGAAACGAACGCTGCACCTGTCCGATCGGCACGAGCTCCAGATGCGCCTGCGCTGGCTCGCGATTCTGTCGCCGCAGACGCGCATGACGCTCGCGTGCTCGGGTGGCGTGCACGATCCGCTCGACGTCGTGAAGGCCCTCATGGCCGGCGCGCACGTGACGCAGGTCGTCTCGGCGGTGCTCGAAAATGGGCCGCAGATGTTGTCGCTGCTCATCGCCGGCCTGACGCGCTTCTTCGAGGAGCACGAGTACCAGTCCGTCACCCAGCTCCGCGGCAACATGAACCTGGCGCGCTGCCCGGATCCGTCAGGCTACGAGCGGGTGAACTACGTGAAGCTGCTGGCGAGCTGGCACGGCATGCCCGCCTCGCGCTGAACGATTGACCGCAGCGCACAGCCAGAGGACCCTGCCGCGCATGACCAGGGTCACCGTGGAACGAGATGGCGCTGTCTTGCTGATGGGCATCAACCGGCCCGAGAAACGCAACGCGTTCGATCTCGCGACCATCGAGGCGCTCGCGGCCGCGTACGAGCAACTGGGCGACGACGAGTCGCTTCGAGCCGGAGTGCTCTTCGGGCACGGCGACCATTTCTCCGCAGGCCTCGATCTCGCCGAGGTCGGCCCGGCCGTCGGTGAGAAGGGCCCGCACGCACTGGCCGGAGGGAGAAAGTACGATCCGTTCGGCGTCTGGGCGCCGCAGGTGCCGAAGCCGGTGGTGATGGCCGTCAGCGGCATCTCGTTCACGCTGACCATCGAGCTCGCGCTGGCGAGCGACATCGTGGTGGCGTCGAAGACGGTGCGCTTCCGGCAGCTCGAGATCGCCCGTGGCATCTTGCCGTTCGGCGGCGCCACGCTGCGTGCACCGACCCGGCTCGGCTGGGGAAACGCGATGCGCTTCCTCCTCACCGGTGAAGAGTTCGGCGCCGAAGAGGCGTTGCGGATCGGGTTGGTGCAGGAGGTCGTCGAACCGGGCAAGCACGTCGAGCGAGCTCGTGCGATCGCCCAGCTGATCGCGAAGCAGGCGCCGATTGGCGTCCAAGGCACGCTCGCCAACGCCCGCCTCATGGAGTCCAGGGGCCAGGCCGCGGCGACCGAGCACCTCGTCGAGCTCCTCGGCAAGGTGATGTCGAGCGAGGACGCCGCCGAGGGGATGATGAGCTTCATCGAGCGGCGCGAAGCAGTCTTCACGGGCAAGTGATGACTCGTGCGCTGCGCTGGGTGAACCCACTGACGTGTGCGCTCGCCTGGGCCGCCCTGGGGTTCGGCAACGGCGATGCCTCGAGCGGCGGCGGCATGGTATCGACTGGCTACCTCGATGTCCTCCTCCTGACCTACGCCGCAGGCGCCGTCGTGTTGGGCGTGATGGCGCTCATCCGCCACGTCGGAGGCCCTCGCTGGCCGCTCGTGTTGGCCTCGCTGCTCCTCGTCGCAGCGCTCGCGATCATGACGTGGCAGTACCGCAGCGCGCGAACGATGAACGTGGTGGCCGCTCTCGTGCTCATCACCGGCACCGTGCTCGCGGCACGTGAGCGCGCTCCGGGGAGTACGGGCGTGCTTCGGCCGACCTGGAGACTGGTCAACTGGCTTGCCTCGGTGCTCGACAAGCCCATCGAGACCATCGGGCCCGTTCGCTCTCGCGCCGCGATGCGGAAGAACACGGGCAGCTTCAGACCGATCTTCGGCCCACCTGCCGAGGTGGCCCGCGTGGTCGACGAACGCATCGCAAACGTCCCAGTGCGTCGCTACGAGCCAGCGGGCGTTCAGCCCGGCTTGATCGTCTACTTCCACGGTGGCGGCTGGGTCGTCGGCGATGTGGTGACGCACGACCTTCCCTGTCGCGCCCTCGCTGCGCAGACGCAGCGCACGGTCATCTCGGTCGACTACCGCCTCGCGCCGGAGCACCCCTTCCCCGCCGCCATCGACGATGCGCTCGCCGTGACGACCGCGCTCGCGAACGAGCATCAGGTCGTCGTCGCCGGAGACAGCGCCGGTGGACACCTCGCCGCGGTGATGGCGCGGAAGTGTCCGACGATCGCTGGGCAGGCGCTCATCTACCCCGTCACCGACTGCGCCGAGGAGTCACCCTCGTACACGCGCTACGGCGAAGGCTTCTTCCTCACGCGCGCGACGATGCGCTTCTTCCGAGAGACATTCCTGCCCGACCCGGCGACCCGGAGCCACGAAGATGCGTCTCCACTGCGCGGCTCTTCATTGAAGACGGCTCCCGCGTACGTCCTGCTCGCCGAGTGTGACGTGCTGCACGACGAGGGGCTCGCCTACGCGAAGAAGCTCGAGGCCGAGGGCACCGCTGTCACCGTCGACGAGGTCAGCGGCGTCATTCACGGCTTCTTCAGCATGCAGGGCATGGCCGCCAGCCGAGAGGCCACCGCGCGCGTGGCGAGCTGGATTCGCAAACACCTCAGTTGAGGGCGAATCAGTCGAAGACGAGCCAGCCGAACCGGGGCAACGCATGGAAGTCGCCGACGAAGAGTGGCGAGAACGACTGCCCTTCGATCTGCTTGAAGTGCTCGAAGTGCTCGAGGCGGTACGCGTTGAAGCGCCACTTGTCGCCCTTCGCCGGAGGCACCTTCGGCACCTTGTTCAGGTTCGCGATGGGGATCTGCATCTCGGCGCTCCAGCCCTGATCGGTGTCGCCCTCGTTGTCGAGCGTGCCGCGCACGTCGACCGCCGTCTTCATGCCCGACTCCCACTTCATGGCGGCGTCGAGATCGGACCGTCGAGCCACGAACGAGGCGTCGAAGTTCACGTTGTGCGGTGAGACCTGCAGCTCGTTGTACGTCGCGCCATCTCCGTCGGCGTCGAAGAACACCTCGACCACCTCCTGGTTGTAGATGGCGTCGTCCTTGTTTCGCAGCGTGCCCCACACATCGGGGTCGTCGCAGTCGAACGCGACGTAGACGTTGGTGTCGTCGTACAGCAGGCGCATGCGCGTCTTCCGCTTCGCTTCTTTCCCGTCGAAGCTGGTCGTCAGCGTCACCTCGGGAGCCGTCTTCCACTGCGCGTCGTCGAGCTTGCCGTCGAGCATGGGCGGCTTCGCAGCTCGCGGGGCGCGGTACTCGGGCAGCGGCGCCTGCGGGCCTTCGAGCTTCGGCCCGAAGATGCGGTGATTGCCGTCATGCGTGGGCGGCAGGTCAGCGAGCAGGCGCTCCTCGCCGCGCCAGAAGCCCATCAGCAGCTGCATCGGGCCCGGGTAGTTCGGCATCGCGATCTGCTGCACGTCTTCGATGATCTTCCCCTGCGGCCAGGTGCCCAGCATCGCCGCGCCGTTCTGCAGCTCGTGATCCATGTTGCCCAGCATCTGGCCCGAGTTGCCGTCCACGACGTGAACGAAGAACTGGTAGCCCTGCGGCTGCGGTCCGTCGGCGCGGAAGTAGTGCTTCAGCGTCACCGGCTGGCCCGGCTGCGGATTCTTCGGATCGACCTGACTGCCCAGGTACTTGATCGTTCCACCCGCCCAGGTCGCCGTCGAAGGGAAGTTCAACGGGCCGGGCAGACTGTCCAGCGCGCGCGCGGAACCGCTCGGCGCAACGTTCGTCGGCTGCGCACCAGGCGGTGGCGGCCGGTTGCCGCGCGGCTTCGGGCCCGCCTGCTCGTCACGACACGCGCTGACGAAGACGAGGGAAAACAGAGCAAGAAGGAGTCGCATTCGCGGCGCACCATGCACCAGCCGGATGGCGGTGTCGCGGATCTCTGAGGTCGGACCGGGCCCGGTTTCAGGCGTGGTTTCAACACCTTGCAACGGCCTCGGCCGTGCTCCTGCACCCACCCATGCATCTCGAGATCGTGTGGAATCAAGAGTCGACGCTGGTAGATCTGATCGACGGCGCGGTGACGGTTGGTGGCGGTCCGAAGGACGACATTCGGCTCGACGGGCTGCCGGTGAAGCTGCTCACGCTCGAGGTCGACGGCCAGCGGCTCTCCATCAAGTGCATTCGTCCGCTGCGGGTCGGCAACCAGCTCTTCCCCGCCAACGTTCCCCGTCTGGTGATGCCTGGCGAAGTGCTGACGCTCCCGAACGACGTGGTGGTGCGCCGGCCAGAAGACGACGCGTCGCGCGAACGCCGCAAGAACAAGAGCACCGACTTCCTCGCGAAAGAGCTCCTCTCGAAGGAGCTGCCCGAGCTCGAGACCCGCGCGGCCACGCTGACCTGCGTCGCGGGCGCTGACGAAGGGCACGTCTACCCGATCGCCTTTCTCGACACCTCGATGGGGCGTGGCGACGACGTCGACGTGCGGCTGCACGATCGCACCGTGTCACGGCGCCACGCGCGACTGATCCACCGCGGCCTCAGCTACTTCGTCGAAGATCTCGCGACGACCAACGGCATCTACGTCAACGGGCAGCGCGTGAAGGACTCGCAGCGGCTCGACACTGGTGACGTCCTCGAGCTCGGTCACACCGTGCTCCGCTTCGACGAAGGTGAGCGTGCGCCCGAAGAGCGAACGGTGATCGAGAAGCTGCCGACGCCCCCTGCCCCCCCTCCCTCAGTGGAAGTCGTACCGAGCGCCGACGCGCCGAGCGTGGTCACCGAGAAGTTGCCGCGCGTGAGCCGCTTCGCTCCGGCCGACCTCGCGATCTTCGTCATCGGAGGCCTGCTGATCGTCACCGGCCTCATCACCGCCGCGCTCTTCGTCAGGTGAGCGTCAGAAGCTCTGGCCGATGGTGAACTCGAACTGAGGCACCTGCAGATCGATGCCCTGACGCCGGTTGAGCGGGAAGCCCCACTCGAAGCGCAGCGGGCCGATCGGCGAGAACCAACGGAAGCCGAAGCCCACCGCGTGGAAGAGCCCGAGCGGCAGGTTCGGGTACGTGCGGTCCTGGAAGAATGGAACGCCGCGCGCGAAGGCGTTGCCTGCGTCGTAGAAGAGCACGCCGCGAATACCGACCTTCTCGAAGATGGGGAACTCGAGCTCGACGTTGAGGAAGAGCTGGCGATCACCGCCGACGTTGATCTGCTGCGTCACGCCATCAGGCGAGGCCGCGGCGAGCTCGGTCGGAGAGATGGTGCGAATCGGGTAGCCGCGCACGGTGAAGATGCCGCCCAGGTAGTACAGCTCCGACGCGGGCAGGCCGTTGGCCGGCTCGAGCTGCTGAATGATGCCGAGCTGCAGCTGGGCCTTGAAGACGATGCCGAGCGGCAAGGGCACGTAGCCGCGGAAGTTCCCGGTGTAGCGGTTGAAGATGTACGAGCCGCCCAGGGCGCGCGGGGCGAACTCGGCGGTGACGTTCATGAACCAGCCCTGTGAGGGGAAGAGCCGGTTGTTGCGCTTGTCCCAGAGCCAGCCGAGGCGCGCGGCGCTGGTGTTGCCGCTGCGGAACTGATCGGCCAGCAGCAACGAGCTGCGGCTCGGCTCGACGCGCACGAACTCACGGGTGTAGCCGAGGTTGAACGACATCTCGTCGGCGATGACGTAGTAGCCGAGGCTCGCGGTGCCGCCGTACGCGTCGCGCACGAAGCCGAAGAAGTCGAGCTGCGTGCGGTAGGCGTCGAGCGAGAAGATGAAGTTCGTGTCGAGGAAGTACGGGTCGAAATACGACGCCTGGAAGAACTGCCGCAGGCCCGACAACTGCGCCGAGAACGAGACCGCCTGGCCCCAGCCGACGAAGTTCTGCTGCGCGACCTGCGCGGTGAAGATGAAGCTCTCGATGTTCGAGAAGCCGAGACCGACCTGGAAGGTGCCCGTCGACTTCTCCTTCACCTCGACCATCACCAGCACGTGCTCGTCGTCCCTGCCGGGCTTGTGCGTCACCTCGACGGTCTCGAAGAAGCCGAGCGCGGTGACCTTCTCCTTCGAGCGCCGCATGCCGGTGCCCGAGAACAGCTCACCTTCGTACACGCGCAGCTGCCGGCGGATGACCTTGTCGCGCGTCTTGGTGTTGCCGACGATGTCGATGCGCTCGATGGTGACCTGCTTGCCCTTGTTGACGTCGAAGGTGAGGTCGATCGTCTTCGAGTCGGCGTTCACCGCGGTGACGGGCACCGGGTTCGCGTAGGCAAAACCAGAGTCGTAATAGACGTCCGTGATCGCCTGAATGTCGCGGGCCAGCAGGGAGCGGTTGAAGATCTCGCCCTCTCTCGAGGTCATGCGCGCCTTGAACTCGTCCTTGGTGATGATGAGGTCGCCCGAGAAGTCGAGCTTGCCGATCTTGTAGGGCTCGCCCTCTTCGATGCGCAGCGTGATGCTGATGTTGCGCTTGTCGGGCGAGAGGCTGACGACAGGCTTGTCGACACGAACGTTGATGAAGCCGCGGTCGTAGTACGCCGCCTGAATCACCTGCAGGTCGCGCTGGAAGAGCTCTTCGCGGTACGTGCCTTCCGAGGTGAGGAACGAAAGGTAACCGCCCTCTTTCGTCGCCATCACGGCCTTCAGCTCGGCGACCGGTACCTTCTCGACGCCGAGGAAGTTGAGCTCCTTGACCTGAACCTTGGCGTTCTCCTTGATGACGATGACGACGTCGACCTCGGGCGAGCCCTCGACGGGCCGAACCTGCGAGGTGACCTCGGCAAGGAAGTAGCCCTTCTCGACGTACTTGTCGGAGACCTTCTTGACGTTCCGCTTGATGGCGGAGAGGTCGAGAATCGAGTTCGTCTTGATGTCGATGGTGTCTTTGAGATCGTCCTTCGACAGCTCGTCGTTGCCGGACAACGTCACGGCGCGAACGGCGGGCTTCTCTTCGACCCGCACGACGTAGACGACACCATCCGGGGTGCGCTGCACGAGCAGCTGCACGTCGTTGAAGTACTTGAGCGCCCAGAGCGCGCGCAGGTCGTCGGCGGTCTTCGTGGCGTCGAACGGCTCGCCGACCTTCTGCTTGAGCGCCCGTGCGATGGCGGCCTGCTCGACGCGGCGGTTGCCCTCGACGCGCAGCTCGGTGATCTTCTGCGCCGGCTCTTCGATTGGAGCGTCGGTCTCTTGCGCAAGCGCCGATGGCGCCGCGACCGCGACCGACAGCAAAAGACAGGTGAAGGCGCGGCGCAGAATCACGACGGAAGAGGCTCGCGGGTATAGGGGAAAGCCCCATGCCCGACGAGTGAAAACCTGTGTGATTGCGCTTTGCTGGAACGATTCAGGTGCTGGCGTCCGCATCCACGACCTGGCCGTCCTTGAGTCGCAGCCTCCGAGGGAGCGACTTCGCCAGCACCTCGTTGTGCGTCACCACCACCGCCGTGATGCCGAGGTCTTTGTTCACCTCGCGCAGCAGGTTGTGAATGCCCTCGCCGGTGGAGGGATCGAGGTTGCCGGTGGGCTCGTCGGCAAGCAGCAGATCGGGCTTCATGATGAGGGCCCGAGCGAGCGCGACCCGCTGCGACTCGCCGCCCGAGAGCTCGCCGGGCCGGTGATCCGCGCGGTGCCCCAGACCCACACGATCGAGCAGCTCGCGGGCGCGGAGCATCACCGCCTTGCGCTCCTGCCGGTTCACCAGCGCGGGCATCGCGACGTTCTCTGACGCGGTGAACTCGGGCAGCAGGAAGTGCGACTGGAAGACGAAGCCAATCTTCGTGTTGCGGAACTCGGCGACCTGCGCGTCGTTCATGTCGAACACGCTCTGGCCCTTGAACTTCATCTGCCCTGCCGCCGGAGCATCGAGCGTTCCAGCGACGTGCAGGAAGGTCGACTTGCCCGAGCCTGACGCGCCGATGAGCGACACCAGCTCGCCCTGCTCGATCTGCACCGACACGCCGCGCAACACGTCGATACGTTTGCCATTCAAGAAGTACGACTTGAAGACGTCGATGACCTCGAGGAACGGAGCGCTCATCACTCGGCCTTCAGCCCTTCGACCGGCTCGACCTGCGACGCCTTGAGCGCCGGGTACACGCTCGCGAGGAACGTGACGAGGATCGCGATCACCACGGCCAGAATCGTCTGGAGCGGCACGATGCGGACCGGCAGCGCGGGGATGTAATAGACCTGCGGGTCGAGCTTGATACCGACGCGCTCGATGAAGAGGCACCAGGCGAGGCCCGAGATCAGCCCGAGCAGGCCTCCCGCGATGCCGATCTGCAGCCCCTCGGAGAGGAAGATCTTCACGATGCCGCCGTCAGGCACGCCGAGGGCCTTGAGCACGGCGATCTCTTTGCGCTTCTCGAGAACGAGCATGATCACGGTCGCGACGATCAACCCGGCGGCGACGATGACGATGATGGTGAGGATGATCGCCATCACCAGCTTCTCGAGCCGCAGCGCCGCGAACAGGTTACGGTTCATCTCGCCCCAGTCCTTCGTGCGGTACGGGTAGCCGTCGAGCGAGTCGTAGATGCGCTTCATGATGCCGCGCGCGTTGTCGACGTCGTCGACTTTGATCTCCACGCCGCTCGCGCCCTTGATGCCGAAGAACGACTGGGCCTCGCGCAGGTGGATGTAGACGAACTTGGAGTCGTACTCGAACATGCCCGAGTAGAAGATGCCTGCGACGCGGAACGGGCGGCTCTTCGGCATCGGCCCCTGCGGCCCGAGCTCTCCACCCAGCGGCGACACCACGTTCATGCGATCGCCGACGACGACCTTCAGCGACGACGCGAGCTCTCTGCCGACGATGATGCCGGGCAAGAGCGCTGGAGCGTCGTCAGGCGTCGCGGGCTCCATGTCGATCAGCGGGTCACGAATGATGTCCCGCTCGCCACCTGCGGGCCGTTCATCGAGCGCTCCGGGGGAAGGCGTCGTCTCGAGCCGCTTCACGCGAATCTTCGACGGGTCCTCGAGCGCCTCCATGGCCTGGCACGGCGTGTCCCCTTCGCAGCCCAGCGACGACCGCAGGTCGGTCACCGAGCCCACCGTCTCCGGGTCGATGCCCTTGATCATCGAGCCCGAGATGTTGCCTTCGGACGAGACCATCACCTCGTTGAGGATGAAGGGTGTGGCGCCAGTGATGCCTCTGACCTGGTGGATCTTCTCCATCACCTCGGCGTACTCGGGCATCTCGAGCTGGTACTTCATGACGACGCCGTGCGAGTTCGTGCCGAGGATCTTCTTCTGCAGGTCGGCCTCGAAGCCGCTCATCACCGA
>JAUXRI010000229.1 GCA_030681895.1 Myxococcales bacterium
TGACGCTTCTCTTCGGCAACGCGTGCTTCTTCGGCCAGCCGTGCCGCTTCCTCGGCCTGACGCTTCTCCTCGGCAACGCGTGCTTCTTCGGCCAGCCGTGCCGCTTCCTCGGCCTGACGCTTCTCCTCGGCAACACGTGCCTCTTCGGCCAGCCGCGCTGCTTCCTCGGCCTGACGCTTCTCCTCGGCAACGCGTGCCTCTTCCGCGAGCCGCGCCGCTTCCTCGGCCTGACGCTTCTCCTCCGCAACGCGTGCCTCTTCCGCAAGCCGCGCCGCCTCTTCCGCCTGACGCTTCTCCTCGGCAATTCGCGCGGCCTCGTCGGCCTGGCGCTTCTCTTCCGCGATGCGCGCCTCTTCTTCCCGTCTCCGCCACTCTTCGGCCGGGACGGAGTCGAGCGCGCCGGAGCGCAACAACACCTCGAGCAGTGGCCGCTGCGCCGCCGGCATCGACGCGCCAGAGACGAAGTTCGTCCACCCCGAGACGAGCGCGCGCTCGTCGTCCGACAGGAAGGCCGCAGCGCGAGAGAGATCCTTCACCCTGACCCACGGCGCCTCGTGCGAGGTCGACGCGACCTCGAACGCCAACCTCGCGACGGCCGCGCCCGGAACCTGCGCCGCGCCCTCGACCGGCATCTCCTCGAAGCGGGCTCCGTCGGCCGTGGCGACGACGTTTCGCACCGACGCGAGCAGGCGGGCCGAGCGCTCATCGGCCTCGGTCAGGCCCAATTCTTCGAACGTCTCAGGGTCGGTCTGGCCAACCTCTCCGCGAGCCCACAGCGCGTCGAACTGTGACAGCGCGAGCCGCTTGTCTCGCAGCAACCCCTGGAGCGGCGCGGCGATGCCGAACTGGCCATCGACGTCGACGAGGTCGCCCTGCGAGTAGAACAGGCGCGTCTCACGACCGCGGTGACTGCACGTGACGGCGCCAGTGGCCTTGAGGGCGTGCGCGTCGAAGAGGGCCTCAGCTACCTGCGTGTTCGGCACGGGCGCAGTCTAGCCATGGATCTGGCGCAACGCCTCGTAGGCGGCGATTCCGACCGAGGTCGACAGGTTGAGGCCCCGCCGATCGTCGAGCATGGGAATCGTCACGCGGACGCCGTCGGAGCCATCGAGCACGGCTTCAGGCAGGCCCGTGGGCTCGGCTCCGAAGACGAGGTGGTCGCCGGGCGCAAAGCGCGTCTGCCAGAGGCCCGCGCCGCCGAGGCCCGTGAAGAGGAACCGGCGCACCGAGCCCGTGTCGGCGACGTACGCCTCCCACGAGGGGTAGAGCTTGAGGAACACCTTGTCCCAGTAGTCGAGGCCCGCCCGGCGCAGCTGCTTGTCGTCGATGGAGAAGCCGAGCGGCTCGATCAACACCAGCTTGCACCCGGTGCAGGCGCACAGCCGGGCGACGTTGCCGGTGTTCGGAGGAATCTGCGGAGAAACGAGCACCAGCGTGAGCGGGTTCTCGTGTGGAGGAAGGGTCGGGCTATGGTGCACGGACGTGACGCGCTTTCAGGTGAAGAACGCCACCCGGAACACGCTGTTGGCCGACGACGCCGGAGCGGCCGACTCGTTCATCACGCGGTTCAAGGGGCTGATGGGGGTGACGGACTTCCCGATGGGCCGGGGTCTGCACATCGTGCCGTGCACCTCGATCCACACCTTCTTCATGAAGATCGCCATCGACGCCTTGTTCCTCGATCGAGACGGGGTGGTCGTCGACGTCTACCACGCGCTGAAGCCCTGGCGCATGAGCCGGTTCCACCCTTCCGCACGGAGTGTTCTCGAGCTTCCTGCCGGAACTGCACTTTCCAGTGGAACCGCGGCCGGGGATCGGCTCCTCTTCGTCCCTCGCGCTGGCTGACAGCGCTTGTCGCATGGGTGCCGATTTGCTTTCCTCTCAAACGCTTCAAAACGTGCCCACTCAACACATGCGCATCGAGGTCAGCGGCCAAAGCCACGTCGGGATGAAGCGCAACCACAACGAGGACAACTACGTCCTCGTTCCGGAAGAGCGCCTCTTCGTGGTGGCAGACGGCATGGGCGGTCACTCCTCGGGTGAGGTCGCCTCGAAGATCGCCGTCGAAGAGATGCAGGAGTTCTTCCGCATGACCGGCCAGGACCAGGACATCACCTGGCCCTACAAGATGGATAAGGCGCGGAACTACGACGAGAACCGGCTGGCCACGGGCGTGAAGCTGGCCAACATGCGCATCTTCGAGAAGGCCACTGCCGAGTCCAAGTACAAGGGCATGGGCACCACGATCGTCGGCGTGTACTTCGCGCGCGACAACGAGGTCTGCGTCGCCCACGTCGGTGACAGCCGCGTCTATTTCTTCCGCGACGGCGTGCTCAAGCAGGTCACCGAAGACCACTCGTTGCTCAACGACTACCTGAAGGCGAAGAAGCTTACGCCCGAAGAGATCGAAGCCTTCCCGCACAAGAACGTGATCGTTCGCGCGCTGGGCATGAAGGACAACGTCATCGTCGACGTCTCGCGCGTCGAGCCGAAAGACGGAGACATCTTCCTGCTCTGCTCCGACGGCCTCTCGGGCATGGTGCCGGACGCGCAGATTCAGCAGGTGCTGCAGAACCAGACCGATCTCGAGAAGGCCTGCGGCCAGCTGATCGATCTCGCGAACGCGAACGGTGGCAACGACAACGTCACCTGCGTGCTCGCCCGCTTCAGGCACTGAGCCGTCAGTACGCTGAGCCGTCTTTGTGCGTGAAGCGCCAGGCGCCACTGGCCATCACCGCGACCAGATCATCGTTCGGGTAGTCGACGAGATCTCCCGCCGTTCGATCGCCGACCTCGAGATAGACGGCGTCGGCGTTCGAGCGATTGACGAGGTGGTGCGCCACGCCGGAGCCTGCAGCGAAGCCACCGCACATGCCGGGGCGCAGCGGGTGCTCCCCCTCACTCGTCACCAGCGTCGGGGTTCCTTCGAGGACGAAGAAGAACTCCTGCTGCCGCGAGTGCGCGTGCAGGAGCGCCGACTGGGCGCCGGGCGCGAGCCGGGTGAGGTTGACGCCGAAGCTCGTGAGCCCGAGCAGGTCGCCGAGTACGCGCTTCTCGCGCCCCTCCATCAAGGCCGCGAACGGCGGTGGGTAGACGGACTTCCGCGCGCGCGGAGGAACGTCGGCGGCAAACACGGTGATGGGCGTCGAGGTCATGCCGAGAGCTTCGCCGATGGACCGGGGCCCGAGGCGCTCGACCTGGTGCCTCGAACGCTCAGCGGAAGATCGACGGCGCGACGCCGAACCGCGCCTGGAACGCCGCTACGAAGCGCCGGCGAGATCGATAGCCGCACGCGAACGCGATCGACTTGAGCGGCTCCCCCGACGTCTGTAGCAACCCCAGCGCCTGATGAAGTCGAGCTTCGAGAATCAGGCCGCGCAGCGACGCCTCCTCACGAGCCAGGCGACGACGCAACGTCGCGCCGCTCATCGACAGCGCACGTTCGACCTGCGGCGACGTCCACCGGCGCGCCGGGGCCGCACCGACCAGGGCACGAACCTGAGCGCAGACACTGTCGACACGACCTCGGAGGAAGCCCGAGTGGCCGCGACGGGCGAGCGCAAGCAGCAGGCGAACGAGCGCAAGGTCGCGACCTGCACCGGGGCTCAGCGCCTCTGGCTCCATCAGGCCGGCGAGCGCTTCGCTCACGTCTCGCACCGGCAAGACACTGACGAGCGATGGCGACGGCACCGCCGCTCCGTGAGCGGCCAGAATGGAGCGCGCGAGCTCGACCAGCCGCCACTCGAACGAGACGATGACGGCACGGTAGTCACGACCTCGGGCTGGCGCGTTCTCGACGTCGAGCGCGAGCGGCTGGTGCACCATCACCGCCTCGCCCACCGCGCACCGCCACGTCTGTTCACCGGAGAACACCCGCTTCTCACCCGCGAGCACCACCATGAGCGTCGGAGCGTCGACCTGGACGGCGCGCAGGTGGTGACGAACGCTCGCGACCGGTCCGGTCAGTTGGCGGAGCCGACGAAGGAGCGCCTGGGTCTTCACGTCATCGGCACGCGCACGCCACGCGGCGCGAGGATGACGTCTTCGTACAGCCGGCCGCCTTCGACCTCGGTGCCGTCGAGCACGGCGACGCGGTTCAGGTGCGCGCCGTCGCCGATCTTCACGTCGTTGCCGACCGAGACGCCCGCGCCGATGCGCACGTTCTTGCCGAGGCTCACGTTCTCGCCGAACCACGCCGGCCCCGAGATGCGCGCGTCGCCGAGCCGCGCCGTCGGGTGCGCCCAGGCGGAGAGGCCATGGCGCAGCATGCCCGCGAGGGGAGACGCTTCGCCGAAGCGCACGAGCGGGACCTGACCGAACAACACGTCACGATGCGTGGCCGCGTAGCGCTGCGGCGTGCCCATGTCGGACCAGTACACGTCGGAGTCCGTCACCACGTGCCCGCGCACCGTTCCACCGGCTTCGATGAGCCGCACGTACACGTCACGGTTGATGTCGATGGGTCCCGTCGGCGCCATGAAGTCGAACACCTTCGGCGACAGCACGTGCACGCCGGTGAAGTGCCACGACGACAGGCGCTCGCCGCCAGGGCCTTTGCCCGCGATGCGCCGTACCGTTCGCGCCTCGTCGAGCTCGACCGCGTTGTACGTCTCGCCCTCGGGCATCGGCAGCAACACCATCGTCGCGTCCGCTCCGCTCGCCTCGTGCGCATCGACGATCGGCTTCAAGTCGACCGCAAAGAGCACGTCGCCGTTGAGGACCACCGAGGTACCAACCGAGAGGAAGTCCTTCAGGCCACGAATGCCACCGCCGGTGCCTTGAATCTCACCAGCCTCGTGCGAGACGGTGAGCGACAGACCCAGCCGCGTGCTCTCGGCGTGCGCGACCGACTCCATCACCTCGGGCAGGTGGTGCGTGTTGATGCCCACCTCGGTGACGCCCAGCTGTCGAATCGTCGAGAACGCGTAACGAAGGAGCGGCCGCCCGTAGAACGGAATCGCCGGCTTGGGCCAGAGGTTCGTCAGGGGCCTCAGGCGGGTGCCGAGGCCGGCGCACAGCACCATCGCGCGCATCTGCGTCAGCTCAATTCCGGCACGTACTTCGCGACGATGGTGCGCAGATCGGCGAGCTCGGGCTGCGCGTCGAGCGCGGCCTTCACGTACCGCAACGACGCGGGGATGCTGACGAGGA
Organism: Myxococcales bacterium; assembly: GCA_030681895.1. GTDB lineage: Bacteria > Myxococcota > Myxococcia > Myxococcales > Myxococcaceae > Xiheimicrobium. The sequence continues at coordinate 5,152 of JAUXRI010000229.1, forward strand.
AGCCGGGGTTGCCCTTCACGCGGTTGATGAACTCGAAGCGGCCCGCGTCTTTCAGCTTTCGCTGCACGGTGAGCAGATCGAAGAACTGCTTGAACGGCTTCGGGTCGATGCGCTCCTTCGTCTCTTTCTCGAACGCCGCGAGGTACGCGTCGAGCATCGCGTCGACGAAGGCGCGGTCGAGCTCGACGTAGCTGTCACGCAGCAGCGCGACGAGATCGTACTGGCGAGGCCCCTGCAGCGCGTCCTGGAAGTCGATGACGACGAGCTCGCCATCCTTCACCATCAGATTTCTCGACTGGTAGTCGCGGTGGGTGAAGCCACGCGGCGCGGCGGCGAGCTGCCCGGCGATGCGTTGAAAGATAGCGTCGAGCTGCGCGCGCTCCTCGGTGGTCGGCTTCTTCCCGCTCCACGCCTCGAGGCCCCACTCGCGAAAGTGGTGCAGCTCCCAGTCGTACAGCTCGACGTCGAACGCGCGGGTGAAGGCGAGACAGCCCGGGTCGACCTGCTTCTCGGCTTTCGCGCGCAGCTTCGCGAGGAGTTCGACGGCGCGGCGGTACCACGTCTCTTTGTCGCCCTTGAGGATCGCCTGCTCGAACGTCTCGTCGGTCAGATCCTCGAGCACCATGATGCCGGCGGGCTCGTCGTAGCGGAGGATGCGCGGCACGCGGATGCCCAGCGTCGTCAGGTAGCGGTGCACGTTGACGAAGGGCAGCTCGGTGGGCGCAGCGCCGCTCGAGGCCTCTTCGCTCTTCTTCGCCGCGTCGGGCGGCATCACCATGAGCACCCACGACTTCGGTGGCGTGCCGACGCGGTAGTAGCTGCGGTTCGACGCGTCACCCTTGAGCTTCAACACGGGCACGTCGCCGATGGAGTGACCGACCGCGTGCTCCACCTGGGCGATGAGGCGCTTCTCGAGGTCCATGCAGCGCTGCTTACCGCTCCCGGCGCAGCGGCAGGAGTTCAAACGACAGCGCGAGCATGGTGGGGAAGCGGCCGGCCTTCTCGGGGATCGCGGCGAGCGAGGCGTCGGTGAAGCCGTGCGTGGCGACGACGACGACGACAGGCTCGTGCGCTTCGTTTCGGCCCGGGCCCACGCGAAGCACGCCAGCCTTGCCGAACAATCGCGAGATGACCTCTTCGACGGCGGCCGCAAGCTCGGGGTCATCCTGGTCTTCGGAGTGGCCCTCGCGGTTCCAATCTTCCTGGAAGAGCACGCCCTGCTCTTTCGCTTCGCGGAGCAACGCGAACGCGTCGGGGGGACGGTCGGGTCGCAAAATGGAGCCGCCGAGCTTGCTCTGCACGGTGCCCACGGCGGTCAACGACTGGAAGCTGCCCGAGGTGACTGCGGTGGCGCGCGGGTCGGTCTTCTCGAAGCCGTCACGAATCGACTTCTTGATCGGCGCCTGCTGCTGCGCGGTCTGCGCTTTGTTCGTCGGGAGCTGCGGCTTGCCGCCCGATTTCTGGGCTCCGGGTTTGGGCCCGAAGACGCGCGCGAAGAACCCACTGGGCTTGTCTTCACGCTCCGCCTGCTCGCGGGTCTCGGCGTGGTGTTCTCTGGCTTCCTTCGCGCCGTCTTGCTCGGCGTGCGCCATCGCGTGGGCGAGCTGCTCCATGCTGTGGGCGCCCGTGTCTTCCGCCGCCTTCTGCGCCTCGAGGTGAGTCGGTTCGCTGTGGAGCGAGTCGTCGGACTGGCCGCTCTTGAGCTTCTGCTCCTTCTGCACCTGCGGGCGGTTGCTGGGCCGCCGCAGCCTGGCCTGCTGAGCAGCGGACGGTTGCGGCGCCCGGGTGGGAACGCGCGAGGGAGGTACGCGGGTCACGGTGGCGCTATGGTAGCGCACTTCCATGGCTGACTACGCCAAGCGTGACTACGGCCGATGCCCGTGCGGGGGGGCTTATGACAACCGCTCCGTCGAGGTGCGCCTGACGGTGAACGGCAAGGTCGTCGTGCTGACCGACGTGCCGCAGGGTGCCTGCCCGAACTGCGGCTCACGCGTCTACAAGGCCGAGGTGCTCGAGCGCATCGAGACGTTGATGAAGGGCGTGAAGGTGAAGAAGGCGATGTGAGCGTGCTGACGCTCGCGTGGCGCTTCACGGAGAGAGAGTGCGACGCCACCCGAGTGGAAAAGCCGCGAGGAGTGGTGCCCAGAGGTCTGGGCGGACCGGGAGTTGAACCCGAACGTTGTTGAGACGTCTTCCAGGAGCGTGTGGGGCATGTCCGGGCAGGTGGCGTCGCGAGGGGTGAGACGCGCGGCCTTCTGAGACCTGACGCCGTGTCAGCGACCCGCTTTTCGTTTTCTTCGGAGCCGCTTCTCCAGCGAAGTCTTCGCGAGTGGGCCGATATCGGGATCATCGAGCAGCTCTGAAAGCAGTCGCTCCGCTTCCGCCAGCCGGCAGCGGCGCACGGAAGCCACGAGGAAGCCGCGCTCCTTCCCGTAGGCGCGGTTGCGAATCAGCGCCTCGACCTGTGGAAAGTCCTTCTGCAGCGCAAGGCGAGCAATGGCGACCGACAGGCCTCGGCGCAGATGATCATCGTCGGTCTGGATGAACTGCTCGACGAGAAACGCAAAGTGCGGTCGAGCGGATGGGCCTCCGAGGGCACGGCCAATTCCTTCTCGAATCTCACCTGAGTACCGCACGCCGAGGTGCTTCAACAGCACGGGCACCGCAGCGGGATGATCGTCTCGGTGGCCGGCCAGGTCCCAAACGGAACGCACCGGAAAGCCTACCGCGGCCAGGTCGTTCAAGAGCTCTCGCGATTCCTCCGCTTGCTGCTGAGCGAATTGCATGCGCTGCGCCTGCCGATCCGCGAGTCTGCGAGCGAGCTCAGGGTTCTTCGCGAGTTCGGCGGCCGCAGCCGCCATCGCTTCTCGCGCGGTCGGCATGCCCTTACCGGGGGAAATACAGCGCCCACGCCGCGATGCCGAGAATCACGGCGATCGTCAGCTGAATCGGCAGATCGCCAAGCAGCACCTTCTCGGGCGCCCCACCCTGCCCGCGCTTGTGCACGAGGAACAGGTACCGGAACACGCCGTACACCACACACGGCACCGTGAACTTCAGGCGGTCCGACCCAACGCGCGCGACCGTCTCGGCCGACACGGAATACAACCCGTACGCGAGCACCGTGCAGGCGGCCGCGATGCTCATCATCTGATCGAGCATCGGCACCGTGTAGTCGGCCAGGTTGGCCCGATGCGCCGACGCTTCTTCGAGAGACGACAGCTCAGCGCGGCGCTTCGCGAAGCCCAGGAACAACGCGCCGAGCAACGTGCAGAGGAACAGCCAGTTCGACACCTCGACGTTGATCGACACGGCTCCGGCGACGACGCGAAGAATGAAGCCCAGCGCGATCGCCATCACGTCGAGCAGCACCATGTGCTTGAGCCCGCCCGTGTAGAGGACCTGAAGGAGCAGGTAGCCGCCCAACACGCTGAGGAACGTCGTACCGAGCCAGAACCCGAGGGCTGCAGCGCCGCTCCAGCACAGCACGACCAGCACAATCGCCGAGCTCAGGCCCAGGTGGCCCGCGGCGATCGGCCGGCGGCGCTTCTCAGGGTGCAGCCGATCCTTCTCGCGATCGACCCAGTCATTGACGACGTACACGCCGCTCGCGAGCAGGCTGAAGGCCACGACGGCAACCAGCGCCTTGATCACGAGCCCGCCCTCGCTCGCCGACTTCGCGAACAACAGCGGCGCCAACAACACGGCGTTCTTCGTCCACTGCTTGGGCCGCAGCGCCTTGAGGGCGGCGACGGGCCACAGCGGGGCTGAGGTCGTCACCGCGTCCATCACTTACGGCCGGCCGATGCCGTAGTACGTGAAGCCCGCCTCACGCAGCTTCGCGGGCGAGTAGATGTTGCGGCCGTCGAACACCACCGGCTGCTTCATCAGCGTCTTCATGCGGCTGAAATCGACGTTGCGGAAGTCGTTCCACTCGGTCACCACGAAGAGCGCGTCGACGCCTTCGAGCGCGTCGTAGGGGCGCTCGACGTACTGGCAGCGGTCCTTCAGCGCACGCTTCGCCGTCTCGGTCGCGACGGGGTCGAACGCCTTCACCTTCGCGCCCTTGCCGGTCAGCCCTTCGATGATCTCGATCGACGGCGCCTCGCGCATGTCGTCGGTCTTCGGCTTGAACGCGAGGCCCCACACCGCGAACGTCTTGCCGTCGACCGAGCCGCCGAAGTGTTTGAGCGCCTTGGCGACCAGCAGCTTCTTCTGCTTCTCGTTGGTGCGCTCCACGGCACGGAGCAGATCGAACTCGATGCCGTACTCACGCGCCGTGGTGACGAGCGCCTTCACGTCTTTCGGGAAGCAGCTGCCGCCGTAGCCAACACCAGGGAAGAGGAACGGGTAGCCGATGCGCTTGTCGGCGCCCATGCCCTTGCGCACCTGATCGACGTCGGCGCCGACCTTGTCGCAGAGCGCGGCGATGTCGTTCATGAACGAGATGCGCGTGGCCAGCATGGCGTTCGACGCGTACTTGGTGAGCTCCGCCGAGCGCGTGTCCATGAAGATGATGGGGTGCTCGGTGCGGACGAAGGGCGCGTAGAGCTCGCCCATCACGCCGCGCGCCTTCTCGGTGTCGGCGCCGATGACGACCCGGTCGGGCTTCAAGAAGTCGTCGATGGCGGCGCCCTCTTTGAGGAACTCGGGGTTCGACACCACGTCGAAGGGCACCTTCGTCTCGCCCGCGATGGCGGCGCGCACCTTGTCGGCGGTGCCGACGGGCACGGTGCTCTTGTCGACGATCACCGTGTACTGGGTGATGGCGCGACCGATCTCTTTCGCGGCCGAGACGACGTACTGCAGGTCGGCCTCGCCCGACTCACCCTCGGGCGTCCCGACGGCGATGAACACCACCTGCGCCGGAGCGACCGACGACTTGAGATCGGTCGAGAACGTCAGGCGCTGCTCCTTCACGTTCCGCTCGACGAGCTCGTTCAGGCCGGGCTCGTAGATGGGAATCTCGCCGCGCCTCAGCATGTCGATCTTCCGCTGATCGATGTCGACACAGACGACGTCGTTGCCGGAGTCCGCGAAGCAGGTGCCCGCGACGAGCCCGACGTAGCCAGAACCGATGACCGCGATGCGCATGGGCGGGGCTCCTAGCGCAAAGCCCCGCGTGTTGTCTTCACCCGCCCGCGAGCAGCTGCCGGAGCGTGTCTTCCCCGCGGAACTGCTCCGTGCGGCCGACCTCTGACAAGGGCGTCACGATGAGCCGGTTCAGCAGCTCGCGGGTCGGCATCATGAGCGACGGGCGCAGCCGCGCGACGGCGGCTTCCGTCTCGGGAAAGAGGCGCTCCACGACACCGAGAGCCGACCAGAGCGCGCGCTCGACGCCGAACTGCTTCGCGCGCTCGAGCAGCTCATCGGCCTTCGGCTCGCGCGAGTAGTCACCACCCATCGAAGGCGCGCCGAGCACCAGCTCCCGAAGGTCGAGGAACTCGAGCATCGGCACGTCGAAGCCGGCGCGCGACATGATCGTCACGTGAGTCAGGATCGCGTCTTCGAGTTCGAACCGGAGCAGCGAGGGCCCGTACACCTTCAGCTTCAGCGCTCGGCTCAGCATCGCCTGGTCGTGCGCTGGGTCCTTCATCAACGAGCCGTGGACGTAGATCGTGGTGCGGGTGTCGCTCAGCACCCGTTCGCCCGATGGCCCCTGCGTGGTCGTGTCGGCCTTGAACTCGGCGCGACGCAGCCAGCTCACGAACGGCTCGACGTCGCTGGGCGGCACGAAGAGCCTGATGTCGATGACCGGCCGCCACGCGACGTGCGGATACAGACACTCTGCGAACGACGCCGCGCCGATGAGCACGATGCGCCGGCCCTCGAGCTCGTCCACCGCCCGCTTGAAGTTGACGAGCTTCATCACGTTGTCGTTCGCCGAGCCCTGGTAGATCGACAGCAGGCGATCTCGCGCCCAGGTCGGTGCACCACACAGCCCCAGGCGGTACTCGAGGTTGTACGCCGCGAGCGGCGCGAGGCCCTGCCCGATGGCCCAGTCGACATAGGGCTCCCACGGCGCGTCCTTGAGATCGACCCGCTTCGGCGAGAACGCCGAGAGCACACGGAAGAGATCGAGCAGAGAGGTCGCCATGGCGCCTGTCTGTGCCCGAGACGTCCGGAGTGCAAGCCTCGTTCAGCGCAGCCGGGCGGGCCGGCGGAGTCCCAGTCGGGCCATGCGGTAGACGACGGTGCGGCGGGGCAGGCCCAGGCGCGTCGCGGCGGCCGTCACGTTCCAGCGCGTGCGGGCGAGCGCCTCGAGGAGCAGATCGCGCTCTGCCTCTTTCAGTGCCCCGCGCAGGTTCGAGCGAGGCCCGGCCGCAGACAACCGGGTCGGCAACGCGTCGGAGCCGATCTCGTCTCGCACCGCCGCACGCACCGCGCGGAGCATCACGGTTCGCAGCTCCCGCACCTGCCCGGGCCAGGCGTAGGCCTCGAGCAGGCGCCTGGCGTCGGCGCCCAGCGAGAGCCGTGGCCGCGACAGGGCCGCGCGCGCCTCGCGGAGGAACGCATCGGCGAGCGCGACGACATCGAGGGGGCGTTCGGCGAGCCCCGGCACCTCGAGCAGATGGGTCGTCGCGGCGTCGAAGCGGTCGCCTGACGTCGCGGTGAAGACGACGAGCCGCTTCTTGTCCTTCGCGAGCTCGAGCACCGGGCGCAGCAACGCCTCTGGCCACCGCTCGACGTCGCGAACCAGGGCGGCAGGCGGCTTCCCTTCGAGAGGCGTGTGGGCCGACAGCACGACGGGCTCGACGCCGCGCGACCGGAACAGGGCCCTCGCCAGCGTCGCTCGCCCCGAGCCGGGAGGGCCGACGATGGCGACGGCTCCAGGTCGGTCACCGAAGTCCTCGACGAGCGAGAACAGCCTCACCATCGATGGATCGGAGACGGCGGGCTCCTCGGGCACCAGCGGAATCGAGAGGAGCCGGCAGAACGCCGCCTCCATCAACGCGTCGCCTGACAGCCCATCGGCCGGCGCAGACGACGAGGCAGTGCTCGCGCGAGGACCGGCGACGTGGGGGACGATGGCCAGCACCTCGGACAGCGCCGTGTCGGAGAGCTCGGGCACCAGGCCACCGATGAGATCGTCAGCGACTTCGCCCCACGAGGCAACGGCGCCCGTCTGCGCGACCGCCTCGACGACGCGCCGGGTGAGCGCCTGCCGAGCGGCGACGTTGAGCCCCGCGGTCGAGACGAGGACGAAGCCCAGCGAACGCGCGCCGGCCGTGCGTCGCACCTCTTCGTCGAGCCGCGCGCTCAGCTCGTCCTCCGACGTCAGGCGCAGGCCCGGAGCTGCCACCGAGCCGAGCGCCATCACGATCAGGCGGCTGTCTCCGAGGGCGATTTCGTCACCGGCCGACAACGTCATCGGCGACTCGCAGGGCACGTCGTTCACCAGCACGCCTGACGTCCCACCGAGCGGGTCCAGCACGGGCTGATCGTCGACGATGCGAATCGAGAGGTGGCGCTCGTCGACGCGCGGGTCTTTCAGCTCGAGGCCGGCGCCACGGGCGCGACCGACGATGAGGGGCTTCGCCGTGGGCAGGTCGATTGGCGCGACCCGCTGCTGCGACACCACGAGCACCGCCCACCGAGACATGGGGGCCGAACCTACACGCTCTCACCGAGGCAAGCGGCTGATCTGCGGCAGCATGACGCAGCTGGTGAATGCGACCTCTGTGGCATCGTCTGTGGCCTCATGCTGCTCCTCGCGCTCCACCTCGCTACCGCCTCCATTCAGTCTGCTCCCGCGCCGACCATTCCTGAGGTCGTGCTGGCGAACCCTGACGGCGGGAAGAAGCGCCGTGACGGGAAAGACGACGAAGACGTTCGCTGAACAGAGGTATAGTGCCGGCCCATGGCCGAGCCCTTCAAGAACCTGCTGAACGCCGACTGCGTGAAGGACATCGCTCGCGACTTCACGCGCGTCTGGCCCGAGTTCCCATCGAAGAAGTTCATCGCGACGGCGTCGACCGGGCTCGAGGCGCTCGAGCTCAAAGATCGCTCGCGGCACATCGCGAAAGCGCTCGGCGCGACCCTCCCACAAGACGTCGACCGCGCGATGGAGCTGGCGATCGCCTCGCTCACCGTCACCGAGGGCAGCTCGGCCTTCCGGTTCATGCCGTTGTCGACCTGGCTCCACGACGTGGGCCCGACCGCGATCGAACCGGCGCTTCGGCTGAACCGCGAGCTCACCAAACGCTTCACCGCCGAGTTCTCGATCCGCTCGCTGATCACCCACGCTCGCGCCCGCACGCTCAAGGAGCTGAAGGTGTGGGCGAAGGACGAGAACGCGCACGTGCGACGGCTGGTCTCGGAAGGCACGCGGCCGAGGCTCCCGTGGGCGGAGCGGTTGCCGGAGCTCCAGGCGGACCCGTCACTGGCGCTGCCGCTGCTCGAGCTCTTGAAAGACGACGAGAGCGAGTACGTCCGGCGTTCGGTCGCCAATCACCTCAACGACATCGCGAAAGATCACCCGACGGTCGTCCTGGCGACCGCTCGCCGCTGGCTCGTGAAGGCCACGCCCGAACGCCGCCGCCTCGTGGAGCATGGGCTGCGCACGCTCGTGAAGGCAGGCAACGAAGACGCGCTCTCACTGCTCGGTGCCTCGGGCGAAGGGCTGAAGGTCTCAGGCACGGTGACGCCGGCGAAGCTCACGGTGGGCAGCCACATCACCGTCGAGGCCACCGTGAAGAACGGCAGCGACGCACTCACGCACGTGGTCGTCGAAGCGGTGGTGCACTTCAAACGGCCGAAGGGTTCGTCGACGAAGAAGTTCCGGCTCGCGCGGCTCGATCTCCCGGCGGGCGCGAAGCAGACCGTGACGCGCCGATTCCAGATGGCGCACCGTTCCATCCGTCGGCTGCACGCAGGCGAGCACCGCGTCGACGTTCAGGCGAATGGGCGAACCGCGAAGGCCGGCTCGTTCGACCTGAAGCTCACTTGAAGAGATCGGCGCGCAGCACGACGTTGCCACCGGCTGGCACCTTCACCGTCACCTTGCGCGTCACGTTGAGCTGCGAGTTCTTGAGCGTGAAGGTCGCTGAGCCAGCCGGCACCTCGACAGGATCGAACGGCGTGACGCCGAGCTTCTTGTTCGCGAAGTAGACCTCGGCCCACGGGTTGACCCGCACCGTCACCCGGCCCGTCTTCGGCTTCTTGGGAGTCACCTTCTTCACGACGGGCTTCACGACGGCAGGTTTGATCTTCTCGACCTTCGCGATCGGCGCTCCGGCGTCGACCTGCACGGGCACTTCGAGTGACAGCTCCGGCATCACTTGATCGGTCGGCCTCGAGTCGGCCAGCGGCACCTCGAGCGGCGGCGGCTCGACCCTCGGCTGCTGCGAGCCGACGATGGCGACGATGGTGATGGTGAGGAAGACGACGGCGGTCGCGATGCCGGCCAGCAGCATCCACAAGCCGGTACGCGAAGGCGGCGGCGGCGTTTGAGCGACGACCGGCCCGGTGACGGCGCGGAGCAACGGCTGGGTCGCGGTGCGTGGCGGCGGCGCAGCGTTCAGCGGCGCGGTGCCGTGGACTCGTGATGACGGGAGCGGCGCCGTGCCCGAGTAGACCGGCTGCTGCCCGGTATTGCCGACCTCGTCGCCGAGCGAGACCGGAGCCGCCGCCGTCTCACCGTGGACCGTGGTGAGGAACGCCGACACGTCTTGCGCGAGCACGGTGTGGCCGGCGGTGGTGAGCCAGCTCTCGAGCACTTCGCTCATCGCGTGCGCCGAGCTCCAGCGATCCTTCGCGTCGGGCGCGAGCGCCTTGGTGAGCGCCTCTTTCAGCGGCTGCGGCAGCGACTCGGGCGCGACGTAGGTGACGGGCTCGGGCGTGCCGTCGTCGCGGATCGCGCCCAGCGTGGGGCGCTCGAGCATCAACAGCTCGTGCAGGAGCACTCCAGCGCCGTACACGTCAGCGCGACGATCGATGGGCGCGCCCGACACCATCAGCTCCGGCGCCATGTACGCGAGCTTGCCCTTGGGGTTGCCCACGCGGGTGACGACGCCGCGCATGGCGCGCGCGATGCCGAAGTCGACCAGCTTGGCCATGCCCGACGACGCGACGAGCACGTTCTCGGAGCTCACGTCGCGGTGGAGAATACCCAGCGCCCTGCCCTTCTCGTCCTTGAGCTCGTGCGCGAACTCGAGGCCCTGCAGCACCTGCGAGATGAGCCGCACCGCGATAGGCGGCGGAATGGTGAGCTTCTTCTCGCGGCAGGTGTCGATGAGCGCGCGCAGGCTCTTGCCCGGCACGTACTCCATGGCGATGAACCAGGTGTCGCCCTCGCGCTCGAGCCCGAACACCTGAACGATGGACGGGTGCTGGAGCTGCGCGGCGAGCTGCGCCTCGTTGAGGAAGAGATCGATGAAGCCCTGGTCTCGCGCGAGGTGCCGCAAGATGCGCTTGATGACGACGGTCTTCGAGAAGCCTGCCGGGCCCTCCTGGCGCGCGAGGAAGACCTCGCCCATACCGCCGGTGGCGATGAGCGAGAGCAGCCGATACCGGCCGAGCTTCTCTGCCTCAGCCATCGAGCTGTCCTGACAGGCGCGACGCGGCGTCGGCGAGGGTGACGCGTTGGCGATCGTCGCCCATCCACGTGAAGAGGCGGCGCAAGCGCGAGAGCTTCTCTCGAACCGGAACGCCGACGTCCCGTTGCTGGCGGGCGAGCGCGTCGGGAATGCCGTCGCTCGCGTCGAGCACGTCGATGGCGTGCAGCTCGAAGTTGAGGTGACGATCGTGCCGCAGCCGGCGGAACGTCGCCTCGACCAGCGGCCACGGCATGCTGGTGGCGAAGGTGCCGATGAAGGGCACCCGCGCGAGGGGCGTCACGGCCATCGGGAGTTCGACCAGGGGCGCGTCGCCTCGACGGTACGGCGCCTCGAGCGAAGGACGGTACGGCACGCGCGGAGCGAGCAGCACGTTGGGAGAATCGAGGATCGCGCGCGACGGCCGGCCCAGCGCCGCGAGCGTCTTCATCACCGAGGCCTTGGCCAGATAGTAGGGCGCCGCCGGGAAGGTCGACGAGTCGTAGCGGTAGCCGAGCCCGGCGACGGCCTGCAGCATCGCGGGCGAGAGCGTGTAGCCCGGCGCCCGGAACCCAACGGGAGCGACGCCCGTCTGCGTGGTGATCGCCTCGTGGGCCTGGCGGAGGTCGGCTTCGATCTCGACCCGACTCCGACGCGACAGGGCGTAGTCATGCGAGAACGAATGATTGGCGAGCTCGACGCCCGCGCTCGCCGAGGTCTTGAGCACCGGCGCGAGCCGCGCGTCTGAGAGATCGCTCGCGATGACGAAGAACGTGGCGGGCGTGCCGACCGACGAGAACAGCTCGAGGTACCGGGGAATCGCGGTGGCCCACACGAGCGACCGCGCGCGCTCGTCGAGGATCGACTCAGGCAGTCCCTGAATGCGGCAGTAGTGACCGAGGGAGTCGAGATCGACCGAGATGCTGGCGAGCCGGGACGACATGCGAGGCGGCGGAAGATAGCGGGAATCGTGCGGATGCACTCGGCCTGCGTGAGCGGGTCCTGGCATGCGGCGCTGAGAACCTCCGAAGGTGAGAGGGAATGGCCCCCGCCGAGCAGTTGGGAATGGGTGCTCCGCGCATTCATGGGGCCAGACGGTTGATCGCGACTCGACACCTGCGCTCTGTTCATCGTCATGCTCCGACGCTCGCTGCTCGCGCTCACCCTGCTGTCGACCTCGGCGCTTGCTGGCGATCTCGCCGACGCGGTCAGGCGGGTGACCCCCAAAGGCCTCGCCACGACCGTCACGCGAAGCGTGAGCCCGCGCGTGGTGGTCACCGGCCGCGCGAAGACTCACGAAGAGGTGTCGGAGTTCATGAGGGCCACGCTGTCGCTCATCTCGACGCCGAAGGGTTGGGGTCGAGTCGTCGAGCGGAGCGCCCGCGAGGTGCGAATCGAGCTCTTCGAGCAGGCCGTCGCGCCGATCGAGGACTTCCGCGTCGAGGACGTCGCTGGAGTCGCACTGAGCGGTCTCCGCGTCGTCAACAAGGGTGGGGTCCTTGCGTTCACCTTCCGGGTGTCGGTGAAACGGAAGCCGGTCTACTGACCTCGAACGCGAATCACGTACACCAGCCGCGCGACCTGCTTCAGCACGTTGGGCACGCGCCGGAAGAGGTGAATCGACGGCTGCCGCTTCTCCATCAACTGAATCGGAATCTCGCGAACCTCGAGCCCTTCACGCCAGGCGCGCACGACGAACTCCGAAGCGAACACGTCCATGTCGACGACGCACTTGTCGATCACCGGCAACAGCTTCTCGCGCCGAAATGCCTTCAAGCCGTGCGTGTCGGTACCCTTGAACCCCAGCGCCACCCGCAGCAACCCGTTGTGCATGCGCGTCGCGACCCGGCGCACCACCGGCCGGCGATCGCTCGCGCCACGCGCCGCCTTCGAGCCGACGATCAAGTCAGCCTCGCGACGCTCGAGCCTCGGCACGGCCTGGTCGTAGAAGACGAGGTCACACAGATCGATCTCGTCACACACCACGAGGTTGCCGCGCGCCTTCAAGATGCCGGCCTTCAGCGCTGAGCCGTAGTTCGGCGTCTCGCTGTGGAACCACTTCAGGCGCGGGTGCTCCTTCGTCATGCGCTCGAGGATCTCGGGCGTGCGATCGCGCGAGCCGTTCTCGGCGAAGATGATCTCGTAGTCCCAGCCGCGGTCCCCCAGGCCCTTCGCGAGTTCGAGGCCGGCCGACTCGACGATGGCCTCCTCGTTGTAGACGGGGATTACGACGCTCAGATGTGGGGCGGCAGCCATCGGTGGGCCGCGCGCTTAGCACGCCCCTTCGGCACTTCCAGCCCTGCGAAGCACCAGCCTGCCTGTGCGCCGCCACTGAACGTCCCACACTGATACTGCAAGTTCACCCGAGGCAAAACGCGGGGTAACCTCGCGCGGCTTCGTTTCACCCGACTCAACCGGCGCCGAGCCCGATTCTGAGCGAGCCACAAGAGCCACAAGGAGCTCCATGAAGGTCGCATGTCCGTCGTGCAACTCGAGCCTCACCATCGACGACAAGAAGATTCCGGCTGGCGGCGCGCGCATCAAGTGCCCCACGTGCCAGACCATCTTTCCCGTGAAGCCGGGCATGAGCTCCGGCGCCGTGCCCCTGCCTGGCGGTGCCGCGCCCGCGTCGTCGGGCGGCGCTGTGCCACTGCCCGGGCTGTCTGCAGCCAAGCCTGCGCCCGCGAGCTGGGAAGACGCCCCCACCCGCGTCGGACCGCCTGGCGCCGTTCCGCTCCCCGGCGCTGCTGGCCCGTCCGACTGGGAGACCGCGCCGACGAGCGCGATGCCCGCGAGCGGCGCCGTGCCGCTTCCGGGAGCGTCTGGAATTCCCGGCGCCACCCTGCGCGCTCCGCCGCCGTCGAACGTGCCGAAGCCCTCGACGAAGTCGGGAATCGCGGCCGTTCCGTTGCCCGGCATCAGCGCTGCGAAACCTGCGGCGAGCTCGTGGGAAGACGAGGCCACCCGAGTCGGAGACGCCACCGGTGGAGCGCCTGCGGGCATCGACATGGACTTCTCGGCGCAGGCGACGGCCGCGATGCCGAAGCTCGGCGCCGTTCCACTCCCCGGCGCCTCGTCACCATCAGGCGTTCGTCCGAGCGCCGTCGGCAGCATTCCCCTGCCGGGTGGAAGCCTGCGCTCAGCGCCTGGCGCCATGCCGCCCTCGGGCAGCGCGGCCGGCGGCGGGCGCTCGAACGCGGGCTCGGTGCCGTTGCCAGGCTCGAGCGCTCCGTCGGGCGTCCGGTCCTTTGGCGGCGCCGTGCCCCTGCCGGGCTCGAGCTCGCCTTCGGGCCTCCGCTCGAACCCCGCGGCCGTGCCGCTCCCGGGCGGCTTCAGCGGCGGTGACGATCTCGAGGCCGACTTCAGCAGCCCGGCGACGAACCACATTCCGCTCCCCGGCGCGTCACACTCGGCGGCGACGCAGGCGGTGCCGGCCCTGCAGACCGATGACGTGCCGTTCTCCGACGACTTCGGCGAAGCGGCTCCGCCACCGGGCGGCAGCGGCGGCATCAACACCTCGTCGGCCGACTTCGGCTTCCCTGATCTGCCTGGCGACAGCGCTGCGGGCTTCGATCCGCCACAGTCGACCGGGTCGGCGGGTGGCTTCGACTTCGACGCGCCTGCACCTCCTGCAGTGAGCGGCGGCTTCGACTTCGACGCGCCTGCGCCTCCTCCAGTGAGCGGTGGCTTCGACTTCGACCCGCCCCCCGCGCCCGCCCCGGTGAGCGGCGGCGGGAGCTTCGACTTCGGAGCGCCTGCGCCCGCCCCCGTCTCAGGCGGCTTCGACTTCGGCGCACCACCTCCTGCGGCAGCGCCCCCGCCCGACGATCTCGCCTTCGACTTCAACGCTCCAGCGCCAGCGGCACCGGCTCCGGGCCCCGCGCCCTCGTTTGGTGAGGTCGACTTCGGTGGTGGTGCGCCCAGCGGCGGCGGCGACCTCGAGTTCGACCCGACCGCGGCTCCGAAACGTGGCGGCGGCGACGACATGGAGGCCGACCTCTCGGCGTCCCTGCCTCCGCAGTCCAGCAAGTCGCAGCAGGGCCCCTCTGACGGCCTCGAGATGTTGTCGTTCATCGACGACACCGCGAAAGACGCAGGCGCACCCACCACCCAGGCGCCCGTCCGGCGGTTTCACATCAAGCGCCGCAGCGGCAAGGTGTTCGGCCCGTTCGAAGAGCCGGTCATCGTCAAGATGCTCGAAGAGGCGCAGCTGCTCGGCAACGAAGAGGTCTCGATCGACGCCGAGAACTGGCAGCCCATCGGCAGCGAGCCCTCGTTCCAGGCCGTGATCGCCAAGCTGATGGAAGCGCCCGGTCGCTCGACGACGCAGATGGGCCTGCCGCAGGTCGAGGACAAGCCCAAGGGCCCCTCGATGGAGAAGCTCAAGCAGCTCTACGAGGGCCGCATGGCCTCGGTCGCGGTGGTCGAGAGCAAGCCCCCCGTCCCGTTCATCAAGCGCGTGCCGTACATCGCCGCGGGCGTGTTGGCGGCGGGCATCATCGGCGCTGGCGTCTTCGCTGGCGTCGCGACCCCGTATGGCTGGTTCTTCCTGAAGAAGATCTTCCCGGCCCGGGTGAAGGCCGACACACGAGAAGGCGGCTACCTGGCGCAGGCCCGCGCTGGCTTCCTCAAAGACACGTTCAAGGCCTACGCCACGTCGCGAGACCTCGCGAACCAGGCGCTCGCCGTGAAGGAATACCCAGAGGCGCGCGCGGTGTGGAGCCAGGCCGTCTACTCGCTCCAGCGCAAGTACAACGCAGCGGCGGCGGGCGAGGTCCTTCAGGCCGATGGAGAGCTCACCAACATCGAGCTCCTCGGCGAGAAGCACGTCGAGGTCTTGAAGGCCCGCGCCGGCAGCGCTCTGGTGCACAACGACGCCGACACCGCGCGCAGTCTGGTCGACGAGGCGCTCGCACGCGAAGAGAACAAGGACGATCTCGAGCTCTTCTTCCTGCGCGCCGAGGCCTTCCTGCTCAAGCGCTCCATCGGCGAAGCGAACGGGGTGTACACGCAGATCCTCGTGAAGAACCCGAAGAGCGCGCGGGCGCTGCACGCCCAGGCCACGCTGCTGCGGCAGAAGAACGAGATCGAGCCCGCCATCGAGAAGTACGAGGCCGCGCTCGCGGCGGATGCCGATCACGTCTCGTCGGGCATCGAGCTGGCCGAGCTCTTCCTCGTCGTGAAGCTCGACAAGGCGAAGGGCGAGGCGGTGCTGACGAACCTGCTGACGCCAGAGAAAAAGGCGCAGATGGCGCCGGCGGAGCTGGGCAAGGCGCTGGCCCTCAAGGCCGAGACCCTCGTCGTCGAGCAGCAGCTGACCGAGTCGCTCCCCGTCTTCGAAGAGGCCCTCAAGGCCGACCCGAAGAACGCCTTCACACAGGGCCGCATGGCGCGGGTGCTGGGAGTGCTCAACCAGCCCGACAAGGCGCTGCCCCTCTTCCGCGACGCCGCGGCGGCCGCCCCTGACAACCTCGAGTACACCGAGGGCTACCTGTCGAGCCTGATTCTCCTGGGCAAGATGGACGAGGCCACCAAGGTGATGCAGGGCGCGAACGCCCGCTTCCCCGGCAACGCGATGCTGTCGTACCTCTCGGGCCGCGTCGCCGATGCCCTCGACGACTCGAAGTCGGCCGAAGATGGCTACAAACGAGCGATCGCCGCTGACCCGACCATCACCGACGCCCACCTCTATCTCTCCCGCCTCTACGTTCGTTTCCGCCGGTACGCCG
Organism: Myxococcales bacterium; assembly: GCA_030681895.1. GTDB lineage: Bacteria > Myxococcota > Myxococcia > Myxococcales > Myxococcaceae > Xiheimicrobium. Next base: position 21,416 of record JAUXRI010000229.1, read on the forward strand.
ACGCGCTGCCCGTGCTGGAGCAGGGCCTCGAGAAGGACACGAAGAACGCTGCCCTCCACGTCGGCATGGGCGAGCTGGCTTTCCACGAGCGCGAGTTCGATCGCGCCGAGGCGGAGTTCAAGCAGGCCAGCGAGCTCAACAGAAACTCCAGCGAGGCCTTCCGCGGCCTGTCGCTGGTCGCCCTCGAGAAGGGGAAGCTGGACCTCGCCCTCGCGCACATCGAGAAGGCCCTCGAGATCAACCCGCGCCTGCAGGGCGGGCGGCTGCAGAAGGGCATGGCGCTGTGGAAGCTGCAACGGCTGCCCGAGTCGGTGCAGGAGCTCGAGAAGGCGCGTGAAGAGGAGCCCCGCAACACGCAGGTCATCGTCACGCTTGGCGCCGTGGAGTTCGAGCAGGGCCAGCTGTCGAACGCGCTCAACCACCTGCTCTCGGCGCTGCAGTCAGAGCCCAGCCACCCCGACGGGAACTTCTACATGGCGCGCGTGAAGAACGCGTCGCGCGACCACAGCCAGGCCGTCGAGGCGATCAAGCGCGCGCTCGAGACCGACGCGAAGAACCCGCTCTACCGCTACTGGTACGGCCGCATTCTCGCCGACGCCAAGCGCAGCGAAGAGGCCATCGTCGAGTTCAAGCAGGCCATCGAGCTCAACCCGAAGTACGTCGACGCGCTCGAGACGCTGGGCCGCATCTACGTGGAGCGCAACCAGCTCAAGGACGCCGTCGACGCATTCACCAAGGCGCTCGCCGTCGACCCGGGCCGCAACACCGCGCGCGCGGCGACGGGTGACGCGTACATGAAGCTCCAGGACTGGGACGGCGCCATCAAGGCGTACACCGCGGCCATCGAGGCCGACCCCGAGAACCCGAACCTCGTCTATGCGTACTCGCGGCTCGCCAGCGCGTACCAGGAGAAGGGGCCCAGGCAGTTCCAGAAGGCCGTCGACTGGTACTTCAAGGCCACGAAGATCGACCCGCAGAACGGTGAAGCCTTCAAGAACCTCGGCTACCTGCTCAAGGACCTCAAGAAGTCCAAAGAGGCGCAGAGCGCGTGGCGCGAGTACCTGAAGGTGACGACGGACGACGAGAAGACCAAGAAGGTCGTCGAGGACGATCTCGAAGATCTCATCGCAGAGGGGAAATGACGTGCTGGATCTGAATCAGGTTTCGAAGAACTTCGACGAGGTCGTCACGCGATTGACCGCACGCGGCGGCAGCCTCGATCTGTCGCGCTTCAAGGAGCTCTTCGCCGAGCGCAAGAAGGTCTACGTCGAGCTCGAGGCCAACCAGGCGAAGAAGAACAAAGCCCAGGAGCTGATGAAGACCGACGCGAGCAAACGCGCCGAGCTCGGCCCCGAGATGAAGGCCCTGGGCGTCGTCATCAAGGACGCCGAGGTGAAGCTCAAAGGCATCGAAGACGAGCTGTCGGTGCTGATGATGAACACGCCCAACGTGCCGCACGCCTCGGTGCCGACTGGCGCGTCGGAGCACGACAACGTCGTCTCGCGCACCTGGGGCGAGAAGCCGACGTTCACCTTCACGCCGAAGCAGCACTTCGAGATCGGCGAGAAGCTGGGCCTGCTCGACTTCGAGCGCGCCGCGAAGGTGTCGGGCAGCCGCTTTGCGTTCTCGAAGGGTGCGCTCGCCCGGCTGGAGCGCGCGCTGGCCGCGTTCATGATCGATGAGCACTCGAAGAAGGGGTACCTCGAGCTGCTCCCGCCCTACCTGGTGTCTCGGCAGTCGATGACGGGCACGGGCCAACTCCCGAAGTTCGAGGCTGACGCGTTCAAGACCGTCGGCTGGGGCGAGACCGACGAGGAGCGCCGCCGCAGCGAGTTCTTCCTCATTCCCACCGCCGAAGTGCCGGTCACGAACTACCACGCCGACGAGATCCTCGAGGCGATGCCCGTGAAGTACTGCGCGTTCTCACCCTGCTTCCGCGCCGAAGCCGGTTCGGCGGGCAAAGACACGCGCGGCCTCATTCGTATGCACCAGTTCAACAAGGTCGAGCTGGTGATGTTCACCCGGCCCGATCAGGCGGAGCAGGCCCACGAGCAGCTCACCGCCGACGCGGCGTCGATTCTCGAGAAGCTCGGGCTGCACTACCGGCAGGTGCTGCTCTGCACGGCCGACATGGGCTTCGCGTCGACCAAGACCTACGATCTCGAGGTCTGGCTGCCGGGTCAGAACGCGTACCGAGAGATCTCGAGCTGCTCCTGGTTCTCGGACTTCCAGTCGCGTCGCGCGAAGATCCGGTTCCGGCCCGCGCCGGGCGAGAAGCCGCAGCTGGTGCACACGCTCAACGGCTCAGGCCTGGCGGTCGGCCGCACGGTGGTGGCGTTGCTCGAGAACTACCAACGGGAAGACGGCACCGTGAAGCTGCCTGACGTGCTCGTCCCGTACATGGGCGGCCTGACCGAGCTCCGGCCCGGCTGATCCAGCGAAAACCTCGTTGCGTCGCCAGACGCCTTGCGATAGCAGGAGCGCCCCGAACGACAGTCGTTTCGTCAGGGGTGCAGGGTCGTCGCAGTCTGGTCGACAAGCAGTCTGGAGTCGGAACGGGAGCAGGTCGGTCAGGAACAGTGGCCGAGTGGCTGAAGGCGCCGGTCTTGAAAACCGGAGAAGCTGAAAGGCTTCCGAAGGTTCGAATCCTTCCTGTTCCGAGTTGGAATGCAGGTGCAGCACGCTGAACAGCAGCAGTTCTTTGACAGCTTTCGTTGTGGAGAGATGGCCGAGAGGCTGAAGGCGCAGGTTTGCTAAACCTGTATACTCGTAAGGGTATCGAGGGTTCGAATCCCTCTCTCTCCGCACCAGGTCGCAGAGCTCCCTTAGCTCAGCTGGATAGAGCGTTGGACTACGAATCCAAAGGCCGGAGGTTCGAATCCTCCAGGGAGCGCATCACGTCGCCCGACCCACTCGACGAGCAGTTCATGCAGCACGCGCTGAAGCTGGCGCGTGAAGCAGCGACGCTCGGAGAGGTTCCGGTCGGTGCGGTGGCGGTGAAAGACGGGGTGGTCGTCGGCACCGGGATGAACCGGCGCGAAATCGACAACGATCCATTCTCACACGCCGAGCTGGTGGCGATGCGGCGGGCAGCCGAGACACTCGGTGCCTGGCGGCTCATCGGCGTCACCGTCTACGTCACGCTCGAACCCTGCGCGATGTGCGCCGGGGCGATGGTGCAGGGTCGCTTGAGCCGGTTGGTCTTCGGCGCGTCAGACCCGAAAGCAGGTGCCGTCGGCTCGCTGTACGATCTCGCCCGGGACTCACGACACAACCACCGGGTCGAGGTGACAAGCGGCGTGCGAGGTGATGAATGCAGTGCCGTGCTGAAGGACTTCTTCAAGGCGTTGAGGGCGAAGAAGAGCGAGACAACTGAATAGCAGTCGAGATGGAGAGCTGGCCGAGTGGTCGAAGGCACCTGACTCGAAATCAGGCATACCGGTAACGGTATCTAAGGTTCGAATCCTTAGCTCTCCGCTTCACCCCACCGGCTTTGATGCGCCGGGCCTTTGGAGAGGTGGCCGAGCGGTCGAAGGCGCGCGCCTGGAAAGCGTGTAAATCTGAAAGGGTTTCGTGGGTTCGAATCCCACCCTCTCCGCTGGTAGAGTTTTCGAGTCGAACTTCTGGTCAGGGCAACGCGGGGCCGTGAACCCCGCCAGGTCCGGAAGGAAGCACCGGTAGCGTTACTTCGCGTGTGTCCTGGCCGTTCATTTTCGAGAGCCGCTCCCCTCTAGCAGGTGGGCGGCTTTCGTCTTTTCAAGCGCCCGTCACTTCCTCACGAAGTACAGGCCCTCGCCGTCCTGATCGGCCAGCGAGAAGCCTGAGGCCTCGAAGAGCTGCCGGGCGTGCGCGAGGCGCTCGGGCTCGAGCGGTCCCATGAGGATGATGCGGTTGAACACCCGCGTCTGCTGCGCCGCCTGAAAGCAGGCCTCCTCCGGGAAGTCGCAGGTGCACCACCAGTGATCGGCGGTCGCGCCGCGCTCCTGGCCACGGAAGAACGCGTTGCTGCCGTTGAACCAGAACGAGCCGCCCGCGCCCCACAAGCCTTCGTTCATCACCACGAGCCCGGTGCCTTCACGACTGGCGCGGGCCGTCAGCCGGAACAGCTCGGGCCGCTGCGGGCGAAAGCCCTGGAAGAGCTCCTGCGACACGTTCGGCATCAGCCCGAGCGGCAACAACACGAGCGTCGCGGCGACCACCAGCACCGTCAGCGCCTTGCCGAACACGCCCTTCATCCACGCAGCGGGAGCGAGCTCGAGCTTCCCGAACGCCGCGGCAGCGAGCTGGGCCACGGCCGGCGCACCGGCGACGCAGAGCAACACCAGCATCGGGTACAGGAAGCGGTCTTCCTTGTGAGGCGTCGCGCTCACCGACACGAGGTAGACGAGCGACGGCACCACGAAGAGCCACACGCGCGCCTGGCTCCAGCGCCACAGCACCACGCCCACGAGCCCGACCGGCGCCAGCACGCGCGGCAGATAGTAGTGCCACGGGCTCGTCCCGAAGCTCGCCGATTTGCCCTTGAGGATGTTGTAGTCGACGTACTCCTGAAACGAGTGCCACCAGCCGCCGAGGCGCGCGTTCGGCAGCGAGCCCCACGTCACCTTGTCGAGCACGCCGAGGCCGAGGGCGATGACGGCGCCTCCGGCGACGCAGAAGGCCAGCGCGCGGAACCGCTTCGTGGCCGCGAGGAACACCAGCGCCGGCGCGATGAACGCCGCCGAGCCGTAGCGCGTCACCTGCGCGAACCCCAGGAGCACGCCGCCGAGGAACGCCACCTGCCACCGTGAGTTCGCCTCTTCCGCGTCGAGCCGCTCGAGCCCCCACACCAGGAACGCCGCGCTGAACGACTCGCTCATGCTGCGGCCGGCGAAGAAGATGACGAGCGGGTTGAGCGCCACCAGCACCACGGCCCACGGCGCGAAGATGGCGCCGATGCGGCGCACCGAGAGCCTCCACACCGCTGCCAACATCGCCACGTGCAGCGCGTACTGCGGCAACGCCAGCACGAAGCGCCGGGCCTGCACGTCACGCACGCCGAAGACGTCAGCCAGCTGCAACAACCACGAAAAGACGCCGGGCACGAACCAGTTGCGCAGGCCGACCTGCCACTCCCACGCGAGCACGCCGTAGCCGAAGGCGCGGTTCATCGCGGGGTCGAGCGACTGGTACACCTCGTCGGGGTGCAGGCGGCCCATGCGAAACACGGCGTCGAGCACCGGCACCGCGGCCAGCACCACCACGAGCCGCCAGGGCACGGTGACCGGCGCAGGCGCGTCAGGCACGACGACCGGCGGCGCGTCAGGCGGGGCGATCGGAGCGGGCGCGCCAGTCATGGGCGTGGGCGCTTAGCACTGTCGTCACGCGCAATGGGCTCCCGTGCGCGCCGTATCAGCGACGTTCCGCTCGCCGGGAAACACCTGCGCCGTGTCGCTGCTCACGGTACGGTCGGGAACGTTACTCCGACAAGGACGCCGCGATGACGCCGTGCCAGCACTGTGGACAGCCCCACCCGCCCGGCACGCCGAACTGCCCGCGCACGGGCGACTCGATGTCGCAGCCCGGCCCCATCGGCATGCGGCTCGACCGCTACCAGGTGGAGTCGCTGCTCGGCACCGGAGGGTTTGGCTCGGTCTACAAAGCCCGGCACGTGCACACCGACGCGCTCGTCGCCCTGAAGGTGCTCAAGAAGCACCTCGGCGCCGACCCGGGCATGGTGGAGCGCTTCCTGCGAGAGGCCCGCGCGGCCGCCGCGGTGGGAAGCGATCACATCGTGCGGGTGTTGGACGCGGGGCAGAGCACCGAAGGCACGCCGTTTCTCGTGCTCGAGCTGCTCGAAGGCGTCGACTTGAAGGACCTCGCCACCAACGAAGCGCCGCTGCCTGCGATGCGCGTGGTGCTGCTGTGTCTGCAGGTGCTCGACGGGCTCGAAGCGGCGCACAAGAAGGGCATCGTTCACCGCGACATGAAGCCCGCGAACGCGTTCGTCGTGCGCAAGGTCGACGATCGCGGCACCGACAAGGACTTCGTCAAGCTGCTCGACTTCGGCATTTCCAAGATGCACGCCGAGAGCGGCACCAGCGGCCTCACCATGACGGGCGTCGCGATGGGCACGCCGTCGTACATGGCGCCGGAGCAGTTCTTCGACGCGCGCTCCGTCGATGCTCGCGCCGACGTCTATTCGGTGGCGGTGATGATGTACGAGCTGCTGTCCGGCCGCCTGCCGCTCGACGCGAGCAGCTACGCAGAGCTCATCGTCAAGGTCCGCACCGAGTCACCGCTGCCGCTGCTGCAGGTCGCGCCCAGCGTTCCGCGGGCCCTGGCTGACGCGGTGATGGTCGGCCTCGCGAAAGAGAAGGAGCAGCGCTGGGGTTCGGCGAAGGAGTTCAACCACGCGCTGCGCGCCGCGATGGGCCTGCCGCTGCCGGGGAGCACGCCGATTCCACCCCGCGCCACGCTCGGGGGTCAGAAGGTGCCGCCCGCGGTCTCCAACCCCGACTCCCAGTCGATGATGCTGGGGAGCACGGCCCAGCCGCAGCGCGCGACACCGATGCCGGCGCCGTCAGGACCGTCCGCGCAGCCGATGAAGCCCGTCGCCGCGCCAACGCCTGCGCCTGCGCCCAGGCAGCCCACGCCCGCCGCCGCGCAGGGCTGGGTGGTGCCGACAGGCCCGGGTGGGCAGAACCAACCGCTCCCCGTCAGCACGCCGGCCGTCGTGCAGCCGATGCCGCAGATGATGCCGGTCGCGCAGGCGCCGTACACCCAGCCGCCTCCTTCGGGCGGCTCGAGCGCGTTGAAATGGGTGGCCATCATCGGCGGCGGGCTCATCGGCCTGTGCTGCATGTGCCTCGGCGTCGGCTCGATGTCGGACTCGTTTCAGACGTCGAAGAACGACGTGGTGCCGCCGAGCAGCGACTCCATCGTCACCGACGACATCGTTCCGCCCCTCGACCCGGTGCCTGTCGACGAAGCACCGTCGGTGGCCGACACGCTCGATCGGCTCGAGAAGCTCAAGGTGAAGAAGGCGCCGAAGCCCGACGCGCCGGTCGACCCCAATGGCACCGAGATCTTCGACAGTCTGCAGCTGAACCAGGGCGGGCCCGAGCAGCCGACGGCCGAGCAGCTCGACATGGCCAGCCAGATGCTCGAAGCGATGGCAAACGGAGCGAGCGGGCCAGACAAGAAGAAGCTTCGACGCGCGGCCGAGCGGCTCTCGAAGCTCCGGCAGGCCTGGAAGAGCAAGGGCAAGCTGAACGAGCGGCAGCTCGAGGAGCTCGAACGAATCGGCGACGAGATCGACACCACGAACGATGCTCAGCCGTAGCGCGCCTTCAATGACGCGATGAAGTCGTCGTCGCGCAGGCCGTGCCCGGTGATCTGGCGAATCAGATCCTCCGCGTCGAGGCGGGCGCCGTGCTGATGCACCTTCGCCCGCAACCACTCCCGCAGCCCGAGCAGCTGGCCTCTTTCGAGGTCGGCCTCGAGCGAGGGCAGCTCCTTCAGCGCGGTCGCGTAGAGCGTGGCGCCATAGAGATTCCCCAGCGAATAGGTCGGGAAGTAGCCGAACTCGCCCCACGCCCAGTGGATGTCCTGGAGCACGCCTTCGACGGGCCGCTTCACCTCGAGGCCCAGCAACTGCTTCGTCTTCTGGTTCCAGGCGTCCTCGACGTCGGCCACCGACAAGCTGCCGCGCACGAGGCCCAGCTCGAGCTCGTACCGCAGCGCGATGTGCAGGTTGTACGTCACCTCGTCGGCCTCGACGCGTGTGTGGCTGCGCTCGACCTTGTTCACCGAGGCGAGGAAGTCGTCGAGCGTGAGCCCGGCGAGCTGCGTGGGGAACCGCGCGGCCAGCTTCGGGAAGAAGAACGTCCAGAAGGCGCGGCTGCGGCCGACCAGGTTCTCCCACAGGCGTGACTGCGACTCGTGCAGGCCCATCGAGGGTGACTGCGCGAGCGGGGTGCGGAAGTGCTCGGCCGAGAAGCCCTGCTCGTAGAGCCCGTGGCCGCACTCGTGAAGCGTGCCGAAGATCGCGGAGAACGGCTGGTCTTCGAACAGCCGCGTCGTCAGCCGCACGTCGGTCGCCGCGAGGCCGTTCGAGAACGGGTGAATCGAACGATCCTGCCGGCCGGCCTCGAGGTCGAAGCCCATCGCCGGCAACAGCTCCATGGTGAAGGCCCACTGCTCGTCGACGGGGAAGCGCTTGCCCGCGAGCGGATCACGGGGCGGCCCCTTGGCTTCGATGGCCGTGATGAGGGGCGCGAGCTTGTCGGCGAGCGACTTCAGCACCGGAGTCAGGCGCGCCACCCGCATGCCCGGCTCGTAGCCCTCCAGCAGCGCGTCGTAGCGCTCTCCATCATGTCCCAGCGCGTCGGCCTGCTCGCGCCGCAGGTTCACCAGCACGTCGAGCTTTGGCGCGAAGACCGAGAATGCCTGCTGGGCCCGCGCGTCACGCCACGCACCGAGCGCGACGGACTGAGCCTCGGCGATGGCCTTGACGAGCCGCGACGGGAGCTTCGCGGCGCGATCGCGCTCACGCTGAAAGACGCGCAGCATCGCCACTTCGTCGGGCGTCGCGGGTCTCGCTTCGGCCAGCCACTCCCCGACGCGCGGGTCGACCAGCCGCTCGTGGTAGAGCCCCTGGAGCGTGCCCAGCTGCGCCGCTCTCGAGCCCTCGGCCTTGCGAGGCATGTACGTCTCTTGATCCCACGTCGCGAGGTTGATGACTCCCGACAGGTCGCGGAGCTCGTGGAGGCGGTTGAGGAGCGCGTCGTTCATGAGGGCGGCGAGCATATGCGCGGCCTCACTCCTTGTGACGCGTGGCTCGACGTGCTTTTGGCTGGTGCGCCATGGCCCACCAGATCTTCACCTTCATGAACCGCGAAGACGAGGAGGCCTTCGTGCGCGTGTTGCAGCGCTCGGTCTTCGAGGTCTACCCCCGGCGCGTGCCTCCCGACTGGACGACGTTTCGTGCTTCGTTCGAGACGATCGAAAAACTGCCGGAGCGCGAGGTCTATCTCGTGGCGAGCGACCTGGGCCCCGCCCATGTCGACACCATCAAGCGCGGCCCGGACAAGGGGCACTGGCGCATCGATGAGGTGCGCTCCCCCGTCGTCTACTGGGAGCGCAGCTCGATCAACGACGACGGTGAGCTGCTGTGGGGCCAGCTGTGGGCCGAGCTCGACATCACGCAGCAGACAGGCCGTCGCGAAGCCGCGCCCTCGGCGTTTCGGGCGCGCGTGCTCGAGCTGACCGCGTGGCTCACGAAGACCTACCGCAAGGGCGACCCGAAGGGCTCCTATGTCGGCCCGGCCGCTGCGCGCGAAGTCAAAGAGGGACGGCTGAAGCTGCGTGAGGACACGCACTCGGGCCGGCTCGTGGTGCCACACGGCATGCAGCGACCCAAGGCCCCCATCGGGCGCAAGTTCCGCCGCTGACGGTGGCGTGACGAAGTTGGGAACGTGCTCCGTGCGGGCGGGGTTAGAGTCAGCACATGTCCTGGCTCGATACCCTCGAAGACATTCGCAAGAAGGACTTCAGCAAGGTGCCGGTCGCCAAGCGCGATCAAGCGGCGCGCGACGTCGTCAACATGGCCAGCTACGGCTGCGCGGTGGTGGCGGTGTCTCCGATTCCGTTCTCCGACGCGGTGCTCAGCCTGCCCATGCAGTCGGCGATGGTGATGACGGTCGGCCACGTCTACGGCCGCAAGGTGACCCAGGCTGACGCGAAGTCGCTCATCCTCGAGCTCGGCACGGTCGCTGGCGCGGGCATGCTGGTGCGTCAAGGCATCAAGGCGCTGCTGCCCGTCGTCGGCGCGCTGCTCACCGTGCCCGCCGCGTTCGCGATGAACTGGGCCATCGGCCGCGTCGCCATGGAGTACTTCAAGAACCCCGGCATGCCGAAAGACCAGCTGCGCAAGGTCTACGAGGCCGCGCGCGCCGAGGGGTCGAAGCTGTTCTCGAAGGAGCGCTTCGACGCGTTCCGCAAGAGCCGCACCGCGAAGGTCGAGCCAGAGGATGTCGCCGAGCCTGACGAGAAGGCGGCGCCTGCGAAGAAGACCGTCGGCAAGAAGAAGCCCGCGCCGAAGCTGTCGAAGGTCGAGAAGCTCATCACGAAGGACTTCGACCAGAAGTTGGCGAAGCACCCTGACGTTCGCAAGGCGGTCGCCGGCCTCATTCACCTCGACATCACGGGTGCCGATGGCGGCCAGTGGACGGCTGATCTGACGCGCGGCAAAGATTTCATCTCGCAGGGGCTGACGGGCAGTCCACGCCTGACGGTGCGCTGCTCTGCGAACGACTTCAACGCGCTGCTCAAGGGCCGGAAGGACGCTCAGATGGCCGTGCTTGCGGGCGATCTCGAGCTGGTGCCGATGGATCTCGATCTCGTGGCGAAGCTCGCGCCGCTGTTCGCCTGACGCAGGCGTTTCGCTCCGAGCCGTCGATTTCGGGCGAGCGCCGCAGGGGTTGCGTGGTTCGCCGGGCGCTCCGCAGGGAGTTGTTGGCGCGTGGGTTGCTCTGAAACCCACATCATGCCCCAGACCATCCTCGTGCAGGACTACATGACCCCGTCGCCTCACACCATCGGCGCGTCGCTGTCGCTGTCCGACGCGGCGAACATGATGAAGGCGCACAAGATTCGGCACCTGCCCGTCCTCGATGGCAACTCGCTGGTGGGCATCGTGAGCGACCGCGACGTGCAGATGGTGAGGTCGATGGAGTCTGTCGACGCCGATGAGGTGCCCATCGAAGAGGCGATGTCGCAGTCGCCGTACACGATCTCCGCGACGACGCCGCTCGAGGTCGTCGCCCGGCACATGGCCAAGCACAAGCTCGGCAGCGCCGTCATCGTGAACGCGAACCAGAAGGTGATCGGCGTCTTCACCGTCACCGACGGCATGCGCGCGCTCGCGGACATGCTGGGCGACATGCCGCAGGCGGCCGTCATCGCCGACGAGAAGAAGAAGCCGGCCCCCAAGAAGCGGGCGTGACGCAAACACTCGCCTCGATGTGACGCGACCGTTACGGTGCGCACCTCATGAGCGTGCCGTCAGTCGAGAAGCGTCCTTGGAGTGGTTTCGCGATCGTCACCCTGGCCTACGTCGCCGGGCTGGTGGTGGCTGCGGGCGTGTTGAAGGCCGTCCCGGTCGAGTGGCACCCGCTCGTCAAGGTCGCGCTGGCCGACGTCGCCGCGACGGTGGCCGTGTTCATCTTCTCGGTCGCGAACGACAACTCGAGTTTCTACGATCCCTACTGGTCGCTCGCGCCGGTCGCCATCGCGGCGTGGCTCGCGCTCGGGCCTGGCGCGGCGCATGGCATCGAGCTGCGACAGCTCGTCGTGGTGACCCTCATCACGATCTATGGCGCACGACTGACCTACAACTGGGCGCGTGGCTGGGCTGGCCTGCGCCATGAAGACTGGCGCTACGTCGACTTCCGCTCCAAGACCGGGAAGCTCTATTGGCCGTTCAGCTTCGCGGCGCTGCACTTCTTCCCGACGGTGATGGTGCTGCTGGGCTGCGTGCCGCTCCAGGCCGCGCTGGTCGACGCGGGGCCTGCATTCGGCGCCCTCGACGTGCTGGCAGCCGTCGTCACCCTCGTCGCCATCGCCATCGAGACGATCGCCGACGAGCAGCTGCGCGGGTTTCGCCAAAGCAAGCGCGCCGACGGCGACATCTGCAACGTCGGGCTGTGGAGCTGGTCGCGGCACCCGAACTACTTCGGAGAGATCTCGTTCTGGGTCGGCCTGTGGCTCTTCGGCGTCGCGGCGGGTGCTCCGTGGTGGGCCGCGGTCGGTTGGGTGGCGATGGTGGCGCTCTTCGTGGGCGCCAGCATTCCCATGGCCGAGAAGCGCAGCGTCGCGCGTCGCCCGCATTACGCGGACCATCAGCGGCGCGTGTCGATGCTCATTCCGATGCCGCCCAGGCGCGAAGCCGTCGGAGCACAGAACTCCAACTCCTAGGTCAAAGCCCGGTTGAGCCACGAAGGTCGGCACCGACATGATCTCGCCGTAGCGGAGCACCTGCTCTCGCTCGACCTCAGCATCCTCGAGCTGGTCGCCGGCGAAGACGAGGGCTCAGCGCTTCTTCCGCGGATTGCGCTCGTCGAGGAAGGCGCCGCTGAAGGCGAACGGCAACAAGGCACCGACGGTCGATTGAAGCTCCTGGCCGTCGAGGGTTCGCGAGCGCACCTCGACGCCTGGCGCGGCGAACTCGGCGAGCACCTGACGGCACGCGCCGCACGGAGGCACCGGGCGCGAATGATCGACCACGATCGCGACGCGCACCGGCGTCCGTCCCGCGAGCCGCATCGCGCCGATGGCGTTGCGCTCGGCACACAGCGTCAGCCCGTAGCTCGCGTTCTCGACGTTGCAGCCCGAGATGATCGAGCCGTCGTCACACTCGATGGCCGCGCCGACGAAGAACTTCGAGTACGGCGCGTGGGCCTGCCGGCGGGCCTTCTCGGCCGCGCGCCACAGACGTGTCCAGGAGGGCTCTGCCATGGGCCGTCCAGCATTTCACAGCCGGCGCGCCCGTCGTGTTTTCGGCAGCCCCAAGCTGCTAGGTCGTGTGCCCCATGACGACCTCGACTCAGCCGAACGCCAAGCCTGATCAGGTAGCGCTCATCACGGGAGGCAGCCGTGGCGTCGGCCGCGCGCTCTCTCTTCGGCTCGCGAAGCAGGGCTTCCACATCGTCTCGACGTACCGCCGCGACGTCGAGGCGGCGAAGTCGCTCACCGCCGATGTGGAGAAGCTCGGCCGCCGCTGCGTCACCGTCATCGCCGATCAGCTCGAGCCCGAGTCGCTCACCCCCGTCTTCGAGCGCATCGCCGCCGAGTTCGGCCACCTCGACGTCTTCGTCGCCAACGCCGCCTCGACGAAGTTCTCGCCGCTGATGGACGTGAAGGCACACCAGATGGACAAGACGTTCAACGTCACCGTGAAGTCGTTCCTGCTCGCGACGCAGCAGGCAGTGCCGCTGATGAAGGGCCGCAACGCGCGCATCGTCGCCGTCTCAGGCATGGACTCCCGCATTCCCCTGCCCTTCCACGGGCTGCTCGGCGCGATGAAGGGCGCGATGGAGATTCTGGTGAAGTACCTCTCGGCCGAGCTGGCCGGAGACTCCATTCGCGTGAACGCGGTGAACCCCGGCTACATCGACACCGACTCGTCGCGCTTCTACGTCGGCGAGCAGTGGCAGAAGCTCGAGGAGCAGATGAAGACGCAGGTGCCGTCCGGGTACATCGCGAGCGCCGACGACATCGCCGCGACCATCGAGTGGCTGTGCTTGAACGATTCCCGCTACGTCAACGGCACGACGCTCAACGTCGATGGCGGGCTCGAAGTGAACTACCAGATGTACCTGTCCTCGAAGCTGTGAGGCGGCTGACCACCCTCTGGTTCTGGGCGGTGGTCGCGACCACCCTTCCCGTCGGCTACGTGCTGGCGGTCGTGCTGCTCGTGCTGACGTGGCCGTTCGATCGCCACGTGAGGCTGGTGCACCGGTGGGTGTCGTTCTGGTGCTCCAGGTACCTGCGCGCGTGTTGGCCGCTGTGGCGCTTCACCGTCACGGGCCGCGAACACCTGCCGAGCGGGCCGTGCGTGCTGGTCGCCAACCACCAGTCGATGGCCGACATTCTCGCGCTGATGGGCCTGGGCCATGACTTCAAGTTCGTCGCGAAGGCCTCGCTGTTCACGATTCCCTTCTTCGGGTGGATCATGCGGCGCATGCACTACGTCGCGATCGAGCGCGGCAAGCTGCCCTCGACGCAGGAGATGATGGTGCGCTGCGAGGCGTTGCTGCGCGCTGGAGAGTCGGTGCTCATCTTCCCCGAGGGCACGTACGCCTCGGGCCCTCAGCGGCTGCGCTTCAAGCGTGGCGCCTTCAAGCTCGCGCAGCTGTGTCAGGTGCCCATCGTGCCGGTGGTGGTGAAGGGCACGTCGGAGCTCGTCTTCGAAGACGGCCCGCACTTCGCGGTGAAGAGCCACGTCACGGTGACGGTGATGCCGCCGATGGCGCCGCCGGGGCCCGATGCCGACGATGGCGCGTTCGCGCACGCGATGGAGCAGCACTACGCCGAGTGGCTGGGCCAGCCCTTCCCGCCCCTGCACCCTTGAGTGCACACGCGCGGGCTCGCCCCCACACATTGACCGACCTCAGAGCACGTCGGCCCTGTGATCCCCACGCAGCCCTTTGATTCTCTTCCGCTTCCCCCCGCCGCGCCGTTGGCGTCTCGTTTGCCTTTGCGACTGGGGTTGGTGTGCCCGGCTCCTGACGTGCGGAGGACGATGCTGATGCTCAGACGACTCGTGTGGTGCCTGGTTCCTGTGCTCGGGTGCACCGGCATCATCAGCGATGGGCCTGGAAGCATCTCGATGGAAGAGGCCGAGGCGGTGGGCGTCTCGGGCTTGCGCCGGCTGACTCGCGTGGAGCTCGAAGCGACGCTGACCGACCTGGTCGGCGAAACGCAGCCGCTCGCCCGCACCCTGCTCCCGCCCGACCCGACCGATCCGTTCGACAACGACTACCGGCTGCAGCTGGCGTCGACGACGCTGGTCGACTCGCTCGAGGAGCTCGCGAAGCAGACCGCGGAGCGAACCGTCGCGGACCCGGTTCGCCGCGCGCAGGTGTTGCCGTGCATGCCGACCGGCGCGAACGACGCGACGTGCTTCAGGCTGTTCGTACGCACCTTCGGCCGCAAGGCGCTGCGCAGGCCGATGGTGGACGACGAGGTCGAGCGCTTCATGCCGCTGCACGCGCTGGGCGTCGAAAAGAACGCGTTCGACACTGGCGTGACGCTCGCGCTGCGCGCGTTCCTGCAGCACCCCGAGTTCATCTATCGCGTCGAGCTCGGCACCCCGACGGGCCAGACCGGCGTTCAAGGCCTCAACGGCTATCACCGCGCGACACGGCTCTCGTATCTGCTGGTGGGCTCGACGCCTCCAGACTGGCTGCTCGACAGCGCGGCCGCAGGAGACCTCTCGAGCCGTGACGGCGTGCGCACCGCAGCGCAGCGGCTGCTCGACGACCCCCGCTCGAGGAACCAGGTCGAACGTTTTCACGCGCTGTGGCTTGGCTACCACCGGCTCCCGCACGCGGCGCAGCTGACCGCGGCCATGCAGGCCGAGAGTGACGCGCTCGTCGACCGCGTGGTGTTCGACCGCAGCGCCGACTACTTCACGCTCTTCACGGCGAGCGACACCTTCATCGACGGCACGCTCGCGACCCACTACGGCCTCACCGCGAACGGCACGGCGACCGCGTGGACGGCGTACGGCAACGCCCCTCGCAAGGGCCTCTTGAGCCACGGCTCGGTGCTCTCACAGGGTGTGAAGTTCGCCGACTCCTCGCCGACCCAGCGCGGCATCTTCATTCGCAATCGGCTCTTCTGTCAGGAGATCCCCCCGCCTCCGCCCGGCGTGAACGTCGACGAGCAGCCGACCTCGACGTCGCCGTGCAAGAAGAACCGGTACTCGGCGCACGCGTCCGTTGGTGGCTGTAAGGGATGTCACGACTCCATCGACCCGATCGGGTTCGGGCTCGAGCGGTACGATCGTCAGGGCCGTTACCGCACGACGGATGATGGGCTCCCGCAGTGCACGATCGATGGCGAAGGTGACGTCGGCGGGACGAAGTTCAACGGACCGACGGGCCTGGCTGACGCGCTCATCGCCTCAGGCCAGTTCGAGGAGTGCATCACGACTCAGGTCTTCCGCTACGCCGCGGGCCGTCGAGAAGAGTCGCGCGACCGGGCGTTCATTCGACGCGTCTCGAAGCAGTTCATCGCGAGTGATCGCAAGTTCCTCGACTTGATGGTCGAGCTGGTGAGCGACGACGCGTTCGCCTTCCGCCGTGACGAAGAGGCGCTCTGACATGAAGACCCGACTCTCCCGACGCTTCATGCTGCGTGGCCTTGGTGGTGTCTCGGTGGGCCTGCCGCTGCTCGAGATCATGTTGGACACGAAGGCCTTCGCGCAGAACGCCGCGACGCCGCCCAAGCGCTACCTGGTCTTCTTCGATGGCCAGTCGCTCGGCGCCGACAACGACACACGCCACAACGATCTGGTGCCCAACACGGTGGGCCGCAACTACGACCTGAAGAGCGCGCTGACGCCGCTCGGCGCCTTGAAGGGCGAAGTCAGCGTCGTCTCGGGCCTGAAGATTCCCTGGGCGGCCGAGAACGGTGGCGTGATTCCCGCTGGCGGGCGCCGTGACGGGTTTCACGTCTCGACCATCTCTCCGCTGCTCGCCGGCGTTCGTTCGTCGGCCAGCACCACCGCGGCGATGGGCCCCACGTCGGATCAGCTCGTCGCCGGGTTCCTCGCCGGGAGCACCGCGTTCCCCTCGCTCGCGTACCGGGTGCAGGCCGACTGGTACCTCTCGGTGTCGGCGCCGTACGGCCGCGACTTCATCTCGTACCGCCGCGACAGCTCGAACCGCATCACCGCCATCCCCGGGCAGGTCAGCCCACGACAGGCGTTCAACGCGCTCTTCAGCAACTTCACGCCGCCGGGCGTCGACGCCGCCACGCGCGCGCAGATCGACTTCGACAAGCGGTCCCGCAAGAGCATTCTCGACATCGTCCGCGGCGACACCGAGCGGCTCGTGCCGAAGCTGGGCGCGGCCGACAAGATTCGCATGCAGCGGCACCTCGACGCGTTTCGCGATCTCGAGCGCCGCGTCGACGCCATCGCGCCTCCCGAGACGACCAGCTGCGTGAAGCCGATGGACCCCGGCGCCGACCCGATGATCGGCTCGCCGCAGGCCAACAACGGCACCGAGAACACCTACGCGCAAAACCTCGGCTACTCGAATGAGGAGCAGCGGGCCCTGCTCTTCGTCGACCTCATCCACATGGCGATGGTGTGCGATCTCACGCGCGTCGCGACGCTCCAGATGACGATGTTCCAGTCGCACCTCAACATGTTCCCCCTCACCGGCCAGGCGACCGACTGCCACGAGCTCGGCCACGGCGGAGCACCGGGCGGGACGATGGCGATGTCACAGGGCATCGCGTGGCACGTGAAGCACTTCGCGCGCCTGGTGCAGAAGTTCAAAGACACGCCCGAGGGCAACGGCACGATGCTCGACTCGAGCGCAATGGTGTACGTCTTCGAAGGCGGCCACGGGTACGACCCCGAAGGCGTGAAGCAGAACTCGTCGCACTCGACCGAGAACATGGCGTGCCTCATCGCGGGTCGCGCCGGTGGCCTCTCACCCGGGCAGCACGTCGTCGCCGCCGGCCGTCACCCCGCGAACGTCGTCATCTCGGCGATGAAAGCGGTGGGGGCTCCGACCGAGACGCTCGGCGAGGTGAATGGATCGATCGCGCAGCTGTTCTCGACGACCTGACGTGAATCTTCCTGCGGTCGCTTCGTCTGGAGCGCGCTCATGCGTGCGTTGCCACTCGTGTTGATCGCCTCGACCACCCTCGCGCAGACGATCTACTCGTGGACCGATGACGACGGCGTCGTGCACTACACCGACACGGTCTCGTCGGTGCCGAAGACCGCGAAGCCGAGCGCCCTCATCGACGCGCCCCTTTCGAAGGTGAAGTCGACGGAGTCATCGCTCCTTCGCAGCTTCGATCGCGCGCACTGGAGAACCGAGGTGCCAGCGTGCGCGAAGGCGCTGAAGCACGCCGACGAGCGGCGCCAATCACTCCACACGGCCGAGTCGAAGCTCATCGAGCTGACGCGCGCCTCGGAGCCGTGCCAGCGGTACCTCGACATCTGCTGGAGCCGGAACCTGGCGCGGCCCACCTGGGAGCGTGAATGCCGCCAACGACCGCCGAGCTGTGACGTGCCGCTGGCCCGACAGAAGGCCGTCGTCGAGCAGCTGCGCGACGAGGTGGAAGGGTTGCCCGAGTGGCTCGAACGAATGGGCGTCTGGGGGTGTGTGAAGTGAACGCCTGAGTCGTGAACTCAGGGCGCTTTTGCGACCCGGTACACCGGCAGCACGTTCAACATCGGGTCGGCCGACGGGTGCCGCGACGAGAAGAACCGAAGGCGCGCCTCGGGGTCCTTCGCGAACGCCTCGTCTTTGAGCTTCGCGTCGAACTCAGCCTTCACTGCGGGGTCCTTGAGCAGCTCGCGCGCGTACGCCTCAGAGAGGTAGTCCTCGAGGTACTCCTTCTGCTCGAGGTTCGCGTTGAAGAAGCCCCAGGCGAGGAACGAGTCGGGCGACGTCGGATCGAGCAGGTGCATCGCGAGGAAGAGCTTCGCCTGCGCGGAGGGCACGAAGAGCGAGCCCTTCGGTAGCTCGATCGTGCGCGGCAACCACTCGCCGTCGCGCGCCGTCACGACGAGGCGCCCTTCGTACGGCACGTTGCGGAACTTCGGCGCGACCAGCCGGTAGGCCTCGACCGCGACACTACGCCGCTCCTCTTTCAGCGTGGTGAACCTGACGCCATGGAGCGCGAGCTTTTCGGCCACCCACCCGGCGTACGGCACCGGCACCACCCAGCCCGCGGCCGGCGTCTTCACCGTCAAAGAAGGAACGAGCTCGTCGAGGTACGGCACGGTCCACACCTCGGGTTTCGTCTCGTCGTAACGAACCCAGGGCTGACCGGAGACCTCCGAGGGCTCGCGCGTGTACGCGTAGCCCTTGAACTCGAGCGGCCGCGACGTCTTCTTCGGCTCCCACAGCATCACCACGTCCGAGCCCGCGCGCTTCGACTCGGCGACGTCGGCTTCCTTTGCAGCCTTGAGCCAACGGGCGCCGTCCTCCGAGGTCAGCCGCAAGAGCCCCAGGCACACGTCGTACGTGGTGGCGACGCGCGTGCGGTAGTCCTTCCAGGAGTGCGTCTCGACGAGCAGGCCGTACCGGTTGTTCGCCGTCCAATACGCGTTGCCGAAGCGCGGTGGCGGCCAGCCGTACGCGAAGCCGCTCGAGGGATCATCGTCCTTCATGAACGACGGGTAGAAGTTCACCGGCAGGTGCCCCTTCGACTCCAGCTCGGCGAAGAGCGAGACCTGCAGGCTGCGGCCGAGGCTCCTCAGGCCATCGGGGCCGATGTTCGACGGCTCGAAGGTGATGGACACGTCGTGCTGAAACTTCGCGCCGTCGGTGACGTGCAGGTCGGCGAGGAGCACCGGATCCCACCGATGGAGGAGCTTGAGCATCGCCTGCATCTCGGGCGCGTCGGCCTTCGCGTAGTCGCGGTTCAGGTTCAGGTTCTGTGAGGTGACGCGCCAGCCCATCGCCTTCGGCCCGTTCTGGTTGGGCCGCTGGTTGGGCCCGAAGCGCTCGTGGCCATCGACGTTGAAGATCGGCACGAAGACGAGCGTGACCTTCGCGAGCACGCCGGGCAGCACCTTGCCCTCGAGCACGTCGCGCAAGAGCCAGAAGCCGGCGTCTTTGCCGTCGATCTCTCCAGCGTGAATGCCGCCCTGGAGGAACAGCACCGGCTTGTTCTTCTTCTGCGCGGTCTCCGGAGTGAGCGTGCCATCGCCGCTCGCGACGAACACGAGCATCGGCCGGCCGAGCGGCGTGGTGCCGAACGGCTCGCACTTCACCTTGCCGGGGAACGCCCTGGGGAACGCAGCGCACAGCGCCTGCACCTCATCGAGGCGGCCGGTCTCGGTGAACCCCGAGCGTTCGGCGACGGTGGTGAGGTTCGGAGCGGCGGCGAGCAGCGCCAGGAGCGGGAGCATGAGTGCGCACCGAAGCAGAAAGGCCGCTGGCTGTCAGGGCTGGGCTAGCGTTCACGGCATGCTGCCAGACACGGTGCAGGGGTTGTTCGACTGGCTCGTCGACGGCGCTCCCGGAGGCCCCACGCCGATGGCCGTCATCGCGCGCATCGGCGCCGACCTGCGCACCGGCGGCGTTCCGGTCGAGCGCATCTCGGCGTTCGTGAGGACGCTGCACCCCTCGTTCGTGGGCCGCGGGTTCTTCTGGGAGCCGGGCCAGGAGGTGCAGGTGCGTGAGAACCCCTGGTCGGGCCTGCAGACGGAGGAATTCAAGCAGAGCGCGAGCGCGAAGGTGCAGGCGGAGGCGTGCGAGGTGCGAGTGCGCCTTTTCCGCGAGACGTCGACGTACAGCGGGCTCGACGGGCTGACGCGCGAGGGCTTCACGGACTACCTGATGACGCCGCTGAAGTTCATGGGCGGCTCGACGCACTCGATCTCGTTCGCCACGAAGGCGCCAGGCGGGTTCTCTGACGAACAGGCCGGGTGGATTCGCGCGATCGTGCGCCCGCTCTCACGCGTGGCCGAGACGTTCGCGTTGATGCGCACCGCGGTGAACCTGCTCAACACCTACGTGGGCCGCGACGCCGGCGATCGAATCCTCAAGGGCAACATTCAACGCGGTGACACCGAGAGCATTCGCTGCGTCATCTGGTTCTCGGACCTGCGCGGATTCACCTCGATGTCGGGCCAGCACACGCCGACCGAGATCATCGCGATGCTGAACACCGTCTTCGACTGTCAGGTGCCGCACATCGAGACCAACGGCGGTGAGGTGCTCAAGTTCATGGGCGACGGCATGCTGGCCATCTTCCCCATCACCGACACCGTCAAGGCCGCAGCGTCGGGCGCCGCGAAGGCCGCACGAGACGCGTTCTCGTCGTTGGACGCGCTCAACCTCACGCGCGCGAAGACGAACCAGCCCGGGCTCCGCTTCGGCGTCGCGCTGCACGTCGGCGACGTGGCCTACGGGAACATCGGTGGCGCGGGCCGGCTCGACTTCACCGCCATCGGGCCCGCGGTCAACCTCGCCAGCCGCATCGAAGGGCTGACGGGCAAGCTCGAGAAGCGGGTGCTCCTGAGCGCTGCGCTGGCGGCCGCCTCGGACTTTCCCACGCGCTCGGTCGGCCGCTTCGAGCTGAAGGGCGTCGCGGGCGAGCAGGAAGTGTTCGAGCTGGCCTGACGACTACGGGGTGAGCGTGGCGTTGATGCTGAAGCCAGACGGAGTCGTCGTTCCCCCGCGCACGACGAGCACCCACGTGCCGGCAGGCAGCGCGCTCTGCGTCAGCACCAGCGGCGCCGAGGAGAACGAGCTCGACCGGCACACCCGCTCGGCACCTGCACAGCCGGGGAAGAGCGCCATCGAGAAGGGCTCCGAGGTGTTCTGCCGGGTGAGCGTGGCGGTGAAGGTCTGCGGGCTGGGATTCGTGAAGGTGAAATAGGCGTCAGGCGCGCGGGAGGTGTC
Organism: Myxococcales bacterium; assembly: GCA_030681895.1. GTDB lineage: Bacteria > Myxococcota > Myxococcia > Myxococcales > Myxococcaceae > Xiheimicrobium. Next base: position 42,565 of record JAUXRI010000229.1, read on the forward strand.
GCAGCTCAAGGTCGCGTCGGCGCCGAAGGGATACGAGTCGCCGGTGGTGATGCCTCCGAGGGTGAGCGGGCGCGCGCCGCTACACACGTCTCCGGGATCGAAGTCGTCAACCCGCACGTCGAGCGAGAAGGTGCCCTGCGGCACGGCGAGCCCCGACTTGACGATGAGCGACGTGGTACCCGCGGGCAGGTTTGCGGCCAGGCGCCCGGTGCCATCGAACGACGAGCGCTCACACGCGAGCTGTGAGGTCGACGAGGTACACGTCGTGCGCAACGAGAGCGTCGGCTGCGCGGTCTGCACCGACGGCGTTGCGCGCACGTGAATCCTCCGTGCCTGGGTCGAGCTGATCGAGAACACCGCATCGGAGCCGCTGGAATTCCAGCAGTCGGAGAGCTCCTCGAAGTAATCCGCGAAGGTGCCCGTCACTGTCGCCCGGCCGAAGGAGCCGCTCGAGAGCGCGATGGGCGCTGGGTTGGCGCACGACTCTCCCAAGGGGTTGACGGTCGAGGTGCGCACGGTGAGATCGAACGCGCCCGCCTGAAGCGCGTCGTACCCGTCGACCACCACGTACCAGGTGCCAGCCGCGAGATTTCGCGCGGTCGACCAGGTGTCAGCCGAGAACGTCGGCGTCCACCCGCACGCCTGGTCCGCGTCTGTCGTCGCGCAGCCGCGCTTGAGGGCCACCGTCGGGCGGAAGCCGGGCGTCACGGCGTGCGTGAAGAGCCGCACGTTCATCGGGTTCGACAGGGTGAACGAGTACGCGACATCGGGGGCGTCGCGCGTGCCAGTCGAAGAGCCACAGCTCGGCGTGACGTCGTGGAACGCGGACCGCGTGTCGCCACGCACGGTGACTTCGCCCGGGCCCGTCGAGGGAAGCGCGAGCGGAAGTGACGTCGTGCAGGTGTCTCCGACCGGCCGGCTGCCGAGCGAGAGGTCGAGCGAGTAGGCCTCAGGCGTCGAGAAGCCAGCGCGATCGACGGTGAGAAAGTGGGTGCCCGCCGGAAGGCTCGCGACACGCAGGCTGCTGCCGTACGGCGCGGTGGCTCCGCAGGCGATCGGGGCCGTCGTCGAATCGCAGGTCGTGCTTCGGAGCGACAACACCGGAGCGCCTCCATCGAGCGGTGACGGAGTGGCCTGCGCGACGAAGGCCAGCGGCTGCGTGGTGGTGAACTGGTAGACGCGGTCGGCGTAGAAGGTCGAGCAGGCCGTGCCGTTGACCTGGTCGAAGGCGTTGGCGAGCGAGCCGCTCAGCGACTGCGTGCCACCAGTGGGCGGCAGCGAGAGCGCGATGGGGTTCGCGCAGGTGTCGCCGGGCGTCGGCGGGCTCACCGTCACGTCGTAGGTGTGCTGCTGCTCGGTGAAGTCATCGGCGTCGAAGACCAGCAGCGTTCCGTTGGGCACACTGCCCGCGGCGAGGGTGCCTCCGAACTGACAGGTGAGCGACGCGCACGTGGCGCCGATGCCGACCCGCGGGGAGCCAGTGGTGCCGACCCTCGTCACGCGCACGTCCATCGGTTGGGTGAGCGAGAGGGCGTAGAACTGGTCGCCTGAACGTCCACAGCCTTCGGGTGAAGAGATGACGCTTCGCGAGTCGACGACGACCTGTTGGGTGCCTCCCTGCGCTGGGAAGACGAGCGAAAGAGGCTGACCGCAGGCGTCTCCAGGAATCGGCGGCGCAGCCCTGACGTCGAGCGTGAACGGCCCAGGCCCTCCAGAGAGATGATCGACCGAGAGGAGCGACGTGCCCGCGTCGAGGCTGGCCTTGAAGGTGACGGGTTGGCCCGCCACGCCGCGCGCGCAGGTGAGGCTGGTCGTTCGGCAGGTCGAGTCGAGCTCCGTCAGCGCTCCCGCGCCCGTTCCCGTCGGCGTCATCGTCACACGCACGTCGAGCGGGCGGCCGAGGGTGATGGAGTACACGACGTCTGGGAAGGCCGGAGCCACCTGACTGCACGCCGTGTAGTCGTCGTTCGCGCCGACCGTCGTGCCCGTCACCGTCGCCGAGCCACCATCGAGGCCGTCCGAGAGCGTGATGGCAATGGGGGCGCTGCAGGTCTCTCCGGCAGGCGACGGCCGGCTGGTGAAGTCGATGCGATAGTCCGTGCCCGCCACCACCGGCCCCTTCACCCAGACGAACCAGGTGCCGGCGGGAATGCCTGAGACGTCGAGCGATTTGCTCGCGGCGGCGGTCGTCCCGCAGCGCTGCCAGTCAGGGACGATCTCGTTGCACGCGCTCACCACGATGAACGCCGGCGCGTTGGTCGAGCCGATGGCCGTCGTCGTGATGTTCAGGTTCGACACCGGATCGGCCAGCGTCACGGAGTAGACCCGGTCAGGCATGTCGTAGCCGACGCAGGCGTTGTTGAAGTTCTCCTGCGTGCTGCCCCGGGTGGTGGCGGTGTGGCTCTGGGTGCCGCCGCCGGCTGGCAACGTGATGGGTACGACGTTGCCGCAGAACTCCCCTGCCGGAGGCTCCACTGCCGTGAGGCTGAGCGTCGCCTGACTGCCGACCGTGCCCTGCACTCGCACCTGGTGCGTTCCCGCCATCAGGAGCTTGCTGAACCCCGGCGCCGTTCCAGACGCGCACGGAGACGCTTGCCCCGCTGCGCAGCCGGCCGTCGACACGAGCCCGACCTCGACAGCGCCCGTCGCCGAAGTGCGCGTGGCCGAGACGGTGACGACGAGGGGGCGCCCGATGGTGAAGGAATAGAACCGGTCCGGCGCGTTGGTGATGCCGTTGCACCCCGCGTTGGCGAAGCCGTTGGGGATGTCGTCGGTCGCGCTGGCGAGGTCGACCGTCACGGTGACGGAGCCGCCGTCGGCACCGGCCGAGAGGGTGAGCGGCTCGGGGCGCGCACACGTCTCTCCGATGGGCCGGGGCGGCGTGAGGCTGGCGCGGAGCGTCTGCGACGACGTCTCGGTCCGGTAGGAGTCGGTGATGAGGACGTAGTCTCCGGGCGCGAGGTCGGCGACGTTGATGGCAGAGCCGCACGCGAGGTCGGGGCCGTTGCAGGTCGAACGCAGCGCCACCGCCGCGACCGAGCCCGAGAACGAGGCCTGCAGATCGCTCAGGGAATTCACCCGGAAATTGAAGACCGTGTCCGGCCCGCTCGACGCACCCGAGAGACAGGTCTGAATGGTGTCTGGGCGTCCGCTGGTGGTGACGAACGCAGTGGCGGCTCCGGCCGCGTTGAAGGTGAGTGACAAGGGAGACAGACATGCCGAGGGCGCACCGCCACCGTCGGGCGCTGAGGTGAGCACGCTCAAACTGTACGGGCCGGCGCTCCCGTTGGAGCTCTCGACCTGCACGAGGTGGGTACCAGCGCTGAGGTTCTGGCTCACCTGTTCGACGACGCCGGGCCCCGCGCCGCCACACATCACCGACGAGCCACACGCGCCACCGAGCGTGAGCGACGGATCGAACTGTGACGACAGCGGCTCGAGGCGAACGGTGACGGGACCAGCGGTGGGAAGCGTGAAGCGATAGACGGCGTCTCGGCCACTCGCTGCGCAGGCCGCGCCGTCGGGACCGAAGTCGAGGAGCGTGCCGCTCGCCGTCGCCACGCCGTTCGAGAAGGTCAGATCTTGCGGGTTGGAACAGGAGTCACCGGGCTGCACCGGCGTGCGCCGCACGGTGAGCGTCAAGGGTCCCGCGGCTGCAGTCGTCTCGATCCACACGAAGAACCGACCCGCCGCCAGCCGACGCGCGAGGCTCCCCGTAGCCGAGCAGCTGAGTTCACTCGAGCTGCTGGTGCAGTTGGACCGCAACGACACCGTGGGGACGGGGCCAGCGGCGCTCGTGACGTCGATGGTGACGAAGGTGTTGGCGCTCGCCACGTCGAAGGCGGCGACCGCGTCGATGCCGCTCTGGCCACAGCTGGCGCTGGTGTGATCGGCGAAGCCCGTCGGGTCGATGGTGACCTGCGCGAGGTTCTGCCCGTTGAAGGTGAGCGTCGAAGCCGTCCCGCAGTCGTCTCCTCCTGGGAGCGGCACGGTGCAGGTGCCCGTGACGCAGGTGCTCGCCATGCAGGACTGACAGCTCGCTCCGCCGAGGCCGCACGCGCTCGCGGCGTTCCCCGGCAGACAGGCGCCCGTCGCGTCACAGCAGCCCGCGCAGGCGAAGCAGCTCGCGGTGCCACCAGCGGTGCCGCCACCCGCAGAGCCTCCACCCATCGTGCTGCCACCGCCCTCGTTTCCTCCCGCGCTGCCACCTGCTGTCAAGCCGCCGCCTGCCGAGCCACCGCCCGCGCCGTTCACGCAGGTGCCGGCGACACAGGTGGTTCCGGCGCCGCACTCGAGGCAGCTGAAGCCACCTTGCCCGCACGCGGTGGCCGCCGTCCCGCCCAGGCATTGATCGCCCGCGCAGCACCCGGAGCACGTCGAGGGTCCGCACGAGGTCGATGTCGGCGGCGGCGGACACGCCTGCACGCAGATCGACAGGAGCACGAGGGCAGCGACGCGAAGTGACATGGTGACTCCGGACAAGGTGGTTCCTCGTAGCGCGTCGAAGCGTACGGGGACACCGCGCGGCTGGGCGAAGGCGAGCATGGTGAGCTCGTGAGTCGCCCGAGGCCCCGAAGCGGGGACAACTTCTTTCGGCTCAGCGGTTGATGACGAACACGCAGGCCGAGTCGATCGTCACCTTCACCCGCATCAACGCGTCGAGCAGCTGATCGTACGCGGTCAGCTCGGTGAGGAGCGCCTTCTCCACGCGGTCTGCCGGCACGCCCTGATGCTCGAGCGCCAGCTTGATTCGAATCATCGCCAGGTCGCGCTCGTCTTCGATGCTCTGCTGCGCGTTGACCTTCATCTTCTCGAGGCGCGCCTGAGCCGTCTTCGTCGCCAGCGCGATGGCCTCGTCGAGGAAACCGGGGAGCTCGGGGAACGCGGCGAGCGCTTCGTTGCCTTTGAGCGACTTGCCATCGGCGCCGTTGAGGAGCTCGACCAGCTTCGGGTCGACCTTCGGCTTGCCGTCGGTGCCGTGCGCGACCGCGACCTGCACCAGCGACGAGTCGAGGAACCGGGCGAGCTGCCGTGACGGCACCTTCGCGCCCAGCGTGGTGTCGGCAGACTCGGGCGGGTTGACGTGGAAGAGCACCTCGACGCCACGCGCCTTCACCGGGCCACGCACCTCGAGGTACCGCGCGCCGTTGCGACCGAAGGGGCCGTCCTTCACGAAGCCGAACAGCGCCTCGACCAACGGGTGGCCGGTGGCGAAGTACTCGATCTCTTCCTGTTCGACGGCCGTGTCGCGCCAGAAGGTGCCGAGCACCGTGCGCTCCTCGGCGATGTCGAAGCCCGGAAGCGCCTCGATCGACAGCGCGTGACCGAAGTGGAAGGCAGCCTGGAAGGCGTCGACCTCTTGATCGGTGTCGACCTTGATGCCGAGGCGATCGGCGAGCTCGGTGATGTTCTCTTCGAGCCGCTCGTCGAGATCGCGCGCCAGGCCCCAGAGGCGATCGTCGAGCGTGTCTTCGTCGTCGGCTTCGTGATCGATGCGCCGCTCGGCGCGCTCCACCAGCTCGGTGACGGCGAGCTCGTCGAAGCTGCGCAGATCGAGGAGCGGATCGTACGCCTTCTTCACCTGCTCCCGCGCCGCGGTGACCCTGCGGGTGAGCTCCTTCACGTAGGCCGCGCGGTCCTTCACGGGCGCGAGGGCGAGCTCGGTGAGCCGGGGCTCGACCTCTTCCAACACCGCGTCGAGGCCGCCGACCGTCTCGCCGAAGACGCCGACCGCGTCGCGGAGCACGGCCAGTACGTCGGCGCTGAAGGTCTTCTCGACGTCGAAGACGTGAATCTCGACGTTCTGCGTCTGGCCGATGCGATCGAGCCGGCCGATGCGCTGCTCGACCGTCGCGGGGCTCCACGGCAAGTCGTAGTGGACGAGGTGATGCGCGAACTGGAAGTTGCGGCCTTCGCCACCGACCTCGGTGCAGATGAGCAGCTTCGGGCCGTCGGGGTCGCGGAAGCGGGCCACCTGGCGGTCACGCTCCACCATCGGGAGCTCGCCGTGGTACCCGAGCGCCTCGACGTGCTCGTGACGCAGGCGCGTCTGTAGCCGCTCGAGGGTGTCGCGCGCCTCGGTGAAGACGAGCACCTTGGCGTTCTTCTCCTTCGCCCAGACGTCCTTGAGCACCTTCACGAAGGCCGCGAACTTTGCGTCCTTGTCGGGCACCTGCACCTTGAGGCCCTGCAGCACCTTGTTGCTGGCGAGCGCCGCCTGGAACGACGCTGGCGATGACTCCAGACGCCGCACGAGGTTCGCCAGGGCTGCGCCGCGCACCGAGCCGTCTTCGGCCAGCACGTCGAGCACCGCCTGCCGCGCCGCCAGCTCTTCAGGGAGCAACGTCACCGGGTGCACGTGCAGCCTGCGCGCGCTGAAGCCACCGACCCGCACGCGGCGGTTGCGAATGAGGCGATCCGACAACGAGTACGTCTCGGCGAGGTGCATCAGCATCTCGTCGGGGTGCTCGATCTCCTTCAGCGACGGATCGTTCGGGAACCGGGCGACGAGCTCCTTCACCGCGGTGGCCGTCTTCTTCCCCTCCAGCAGCGCGCGCACCGCCTTCGAGAGCTCTTCCTGCCGGGTCAGCCGCGCCTCGAACTCGGCCACCGACGGCGCCGTGACGGGGTCGATCAGTGACAGCAGCGACTGGTACTCCGCCGGATCGAGCTGCATCGGCGTCGCGGTGAGCAGCAGCAGGCCGTACGAGTTCTTCGCGAGCGCCGCAGCAGCCTCGTAGGCCTTCTCGCCCTTGAGGTGGTGCGCCTCGTCGATGATCACCAGATCCCACGCGGCCTCTTTCGAGCCGGCCTCGTCGCGGAACTGCTCCGAGCGCTGGAGCAGCTCGAGGCTGGTGACGACGAGATCGAACCGGGCCCACGGGTTGAGCGTCGGCTGTTGGTCGAGCGAGCTCTCGTGCCGCTCCGAGTCCATCAGGGTGAAGAGGTGGTTGAACTTGTGGAAGAGCTCGACGAGCCACTGCACGGTGAGGTGCGAGGGCGCGACGACGAGCACACGCTTGGCGAGGCCGGCCAGCCTCAGCGCCGAGAAGATCATGCCGGCTTCGATGGTCTTCCCGAGGCCGACCTCGTCGGCGAGCACGAACCGGGGCCGCCGCGACGACAGCACGCGCTGCACCACGCCGACCTGGTGAGGCTTGACCATCACGCGTGAAGCCAGGAGCGCTCCGAACGCGTCGCTGCGGCGTTCGTCGTCGAGCTTCAGCGTCGCCTTGCGCAGCAGAAAGCTCTTCCCATCGGCGATGCGGCCTTCCTTCATCATTGCGATGAGGTCGGGCTTCGGCGGCAGGGCGCGCACTTCGGTCTCGGGCAGCTCGGTCTCGGAGCCGTCGTCGTCGAGCGTGATGACGTACCGCTTGAGCCCGCGGCCACCCTCTTCCTCACGAACGACGATGCCGGTCTTGCCCTTCGCGGTGCGAACGCCTTCGCCAGCGTTCAACGCTGCGTGCACGAGGGCACCACCGCGGGTGCTGACGAGAATCGGAGCGCCGTTCTCTCGCGCGGGGAACGCCACGACTGCGCGCATGCCCTCGTCTTCGAGGCTCAGCAGATGACCCGTGCCCCATTCCGCCTGGGGCAGGTATTTGACCTTCATGCCGATGATGAATGCGCTGCTCATGGGAGCGCGCGGCTCATAGCGGCTGAGCGCCCCAGACGCACCACCTTCTCGCGCGTGGGAATGACGGTTGTGCGAGGGGGAAAACAGCGCAAAAAGCGCGCCCCATGAGCGAGCCGGCCAACGCCACTCCCGAAGCGCCGCAAGCGCCCGGGGCCACGATGACGGCGCTGAAGGTCTGGGCGCTGGCCTACCGGATCGAGCTGGTGCTCTTCGTGGTGTCCTTCTTCACCCTCGCCATGTTCTCGGGCCAGCGCTTCCTGCGGCAGAGCGCGGCGCCGCATTTCGTCTACCAGTCGAAGGCCTGGCTCGACGGCCGGCAGGACATCGACCCCGAGGTGCTCCCCAACTTCGAAGACTGGGCGTGCGTGCGCGACGTGGGCGGCGTGAAGCAGCGCTGCACCCGTCCGCTGATGGCGACGGACAAGTGGTACTCGTCGTTCCCAATGTTCCCGTCGGCGGTGATGCTGCCGTTCGTCGCGGTGAACGGGTACCAGCTCAACGACACCAGCTTCGGCGTCGTCATCGGCGCGCTCGCCATCGCGCTCTTCTATTCGGTGCTCCGCATGCTCTCGGAGTACGAGGGCACGGCGCGCAAGGAGCTCGAGAACGCCGCGCTCGCGCTCATCCTCGGGTTCGGCACGCTGTTCTTCTACGCGGCGATTCGTGGAGAGGTCTGGTTCTCGGCCGAGGTGATGGGCATCGCGTTGACGTGCGCGTACCTGCGCAACGCGGTCGGCGCGCGCAAGCCGCTGTGGGCGGGCATCTTCTGGTCGATGGCGGTGCTGACGCGCACGCCGCTCCTCTTCACGGGCGTCTTCTTCTTCATCGAGGCCCTCGCGCCAACGCCCGGCAAACGCATGGAGGAGCTCAAGGCGTTCTTCGCGAAGCCCGGTGAGCTCTTCAAGACGAAGCTGCAGCCCTTTCTGATGGGCGCCGCGCCGCTGGCCATCATCGCGATGGCGATGAACCAGACGCGCTTCGGCTCCATCGCCGAGTTCGGGCACCGCTACTTCTTCGAGAACCGCGTCAACCAGGACATCGACACCCTCGGCCTGTTCCACCCGAGCTACCTGTCACGCAACCTCGAGGCGGCGTTCCTGCTCTTCCCGAAGTACGCCAACGGCCGCCTGGAGTACTCGCCGTGGGGCATGTCGTTGTTCCTGACGCTGCCGGCGCTCGTCTTGCTGGTGATGCCGAAGGAGAAGCCGCGCCTGCACTGGCCGCTCTGGGTGACCGTCGCCGCGTGCGCGCTGCCGGGCTTTTTCTACCAGAACACCGGCTACGCCCAGTTCGGCTTCCGGTTCTCGCTCGACTACACGCCGTACCTGCTCGCGCTGCTGGCCGTCGGTGGGTGGAACTTGAAGAAGCCGCTCCCGGTCGCGCTGCTGACGCTCGGAGTGCTGGTGAACTTCTGGGGTGCGCTCGGCTTCAAGGGCTACACCGAGCTCGTGCGCGGCTGGTGACGCATGCCCGCGCGCTGGCACACCCGGGAAGACAGCGGCATCACGCTCGACCGCCAGTTTCGCTGGTGGCACGACGGCGAGCTGATCGAGCACCCGAACATCATCGAGGCCTTCAACAAGGGCGTTCGTGTCGCCGACGACGGCAAGGTGACGCTGCACTTCGGGAACGACTGGTGCTTCTTCGAGGTGGCGGACGCGCCGTTCAAGATCGTCGCGGTCGACGTCTCGGACGGTGAGCGGCTCAGTGTTCGCCTGTCGGATCGCACTGGTGAGTGGCTCGACGTCGACGCGCTGAGGCTCGATGACGACGGCGTGCTGTCGACGCGCGTGAAGGCTGGCAAGGCAAAGGCCCGCTTCGGACGCGACGCGCAGTTTCAGCTCGCCCAGTTCTTCGAGGTCGCCTCAGGCGTGGTGCACCTGCGCATCGGCGCGCGGCTCGAAGCCACGCGGCTGCCCGTCAGCGCGCTCGAAGACTGAGCGCCCGACTCAAGGAAGGCAGGCGACGGCCGACCAGATCGAGACGCCCGCGGCCGTCTCAGAAGTGAAGAGCAGGCGCGCGCGCTTTCCTTCGACGGACAACGCGGTGTCGCTGATGAACCCGGGCCTGAGCGCTTCGAGCGAGAGCTGCTGCGAACCCAGCCGCCGTCCGTCGAGGTCGAGCTGCCAGAGCACGTCGATTGTGAGCGCGACGTACCCGGTGGGGCCTCCCGCCAGGGCCGACACGCCGACGCCGAGCTCGGGCCAGGCCGTGAAAGCCCCTGTGCCCGTTCGCGAAACGACGAGCGTCCCAAGCCGCCTGGCGCCGAGGGGCGAGGCGAAGGGCACCGCGGCGAGGACTCGACCGTCACCGCCCGTCGCGAGGTGAATGACCCCCGACGCCTTCCGCTCGGCGACGACGGCGAGCGGCGGTGGCTCACCTGCTGGTGTGTAGCCCTGACCGCTGAAACGGCCCGAGACCGAGACGGGCGAGTCGCCAGCGCTCCACACCGTCAACCAATCCGTCCCGGTCCACGCGAGGGCGAAGCTGCGAGTGCCATCGGCGGTCTGAACGATCTGTTTGTCGCTGCCTTCAGGCTCGCCGGCGAGGTCGACCGCGTGGCCGTACAGGCCCTGCCACCCGAAGAGGTTGGCGCCACCCCGACGAGGTTCGGCGTAGCGGCCGTCGTCCCAGACGACGAAGAACCCTGCGTCGTGCGACGAGACTCGCGGCGTCCGGCCGCGCACGGGCTCCTGGCTGTCGCCGAGCCGTGGGCTGAGCCGGCTCGGCGCCGACGCTGCGCCGCTGACCGTATCGACCGTCGCGAACCGAACGTGGTTCGACTCTCCCGAAGGCCAGCTGTCCCACGCGACCCCGAGCACGCCTCCGCTCGTCCCCAGGGCCAGGTTGGCCGCTGCCGGGTCTCGAAACGTCTCACGCACCCGCTCGGCGCCCGTCGTCGGGTCGACGACTCGCACCGCGACACTGCCCGCGTCGGTCACGAACGCCACCGCGACCGCCTCACCCACGAAGGCGACGCGCGCCTGAGCGGCGCCGGGCAGGTCGGTGAGGAAGCGGGGCGGGCTCGACTGGCAGCCGACCGAGGCATCGAAGCTGTCGGGGCGCTCGTCACGGGTGACAGGCCGAACGCGCCCATCGAACGCCGACGAGGGCACGTCGCACGCGAGCGCGAGGAGCGAAACGAGGAACCAGGGACGAATTGTCATGACGGCGGCGGGCAGAGACGGGCCGACGGCGCCGAAATTCAGGGCTAACGCTTCACGGCCATGCACCGCACCGGCTGCGCCATCGCGGCCTTGCCCTGCTCTTCCGAGATGAGCGCGACGTTGATGAGGTTCTGCAGCAACGAGTCGCGGCCGAGCTTCAGCTGCGCGGCGTTGGAGCAGAGCTTCACCTCGTTCCACAGGTTGTACGGCGGAATGCCCAGCTGGAACTCGGCGAGCTCGGCGAGCGAGAGGTCGAGCAGTTCCTTCTGCATGAGGTAGCGAGAGGCCGCCTCGACGCCGATGAGCGCCTGATCGAACTGCATCGAGTGCAGGTCGTACGCGACGAGCTGGTCCTTCTTGAGGAACTTGTGAATGCGATCGCTCATGACGGCGAGCTGTGACGGCGTCGCCGCTCCGAGGCGCGACCCGAGCCTTCGCGCGAAGATGAGCTCACAGCCGCCGTCGCCTTCGCTGTAGACGCCCCGCGCGCTGTTGAGCACCCGCTTCGTCCACGGCCAGCCGTCTTCGCGAGGCGTCTGGAAGTACGTCGGGCAGCCCCACTCGGTGATGTAGAGCGCGACGAGGTTCTTCGGCAGCCGCGCGAAGTCGGGCCTCGGCCAGGTCACGTCTTCGCGCTCCGAGAGGCGCTTGTTGAACTGCAGGCTCTGGCGATCGCTCTCGATGGACTGCTTGAGGAAGGTCTCGAGATCCATCTCGCCTTCGACCGGGTTGGCGAGCGTGTTGGCGGTGTAGAGCCACCAGCCCGAGCCGAGAATGGCGAGCAGTGAGAAGAGCAACAAGCTGATGAGCACCATGCTTCGGAGCGCGCGCACGTTTTCCCTGCCGGAGTCGAGGTTGCGCCGTTATGCCACGCTCCGATGAGTTCGTGGCACTTCGGCAGCATCACTTCACGGCAGATCGTCGATGAGGGCCTCGTGCAGCTGCGCCTCGAGGTGCCGGCGCCGGTGTCGACCGCCTTCGCCCGCCCGGGCCAGTTCCACCGCATCAGGCATGAGGGCAAGGCCGAGTCGATGTTCGCCATCGCCTCGGCGCCGGGCACCACGACGTTCGACTACCTGATTCGTCGGGGTACGGGCGTGTCAGAGGCGCTGGCCACCGTCGCCCTCGGCACCCGCTTCGAGGTGACGCAGCCCGAGGGGCCGGGCTTTCCGCTCGACGCCGCGCGGGGGCACGATCTGCTCCTCGTCTGCACGGGCACCGCGCTCGCGCCGATTCGTTCGGTGGTGGGCCTCGTGATGAAGGCGCGGCAGGACTTCAAGACGGTGACGCTGGTGCAGGGGCAGCGCAGCCCACGACAGCTCCCGTGGCTGGAGGAGCTGCTCGAGGTGCCCCGGATCGCCGTGCACACCGTGGTGAACGAAGGGGCTTCGGGCTGGGCTGGGCCTGTCGGCGTGGTGCAGTCGGTCATTCCCCAGGTCGCGACGGCCGACACCGTCGCCTTCCTCGTCGGGCAGAAGGAGATGACCGACGACGTGACGGCCCTCCTCGCGCGTCATGGAGTGCCGGCGTCGCGGATCTTCCTGAACGTGTAGCTCGCGGCGGTCAGGTAGCGTCGACCGCGCATGACGCTCACCGAGCGATGGCTCTCGAAGCTCCCTGATGCGCTGCGGGCGCAGTGGTCTGTGGCGTCGGAGTTGCTCGACGCCTGGTGGGCGCGAGGACAACACGAGCGGGTGTTGACGTGGGTTCGCGCGCTCGGCGCCGGCCGTGGACCCATGCTGGCCTGGTACGCCGCCATCGATGGCGACCTGAGCCATTCGGCGCGCCTGGCCCGCGAGGCCCTCGCGTCAGGAGCCGGCCTTCAGCAGGTGCTCCTCACTGTTCCGGTCGCGGACGTCCAGGTGCTGCAGGTGGCGTCGGAGGCGAGCCGACGCGTGGCTCGGAGCACCGCCTCGCGCTCGGTCAGCTGGGTGCGCGTTCGCAACCCGAACCTCGAACTGCCCTCACTCGAGGAGCTCGAGGCGTGCGTAGACGAGTCGCCAGAGCTCGTCGCGTGGGCGGCCACCCGGCTGGAGCCAACGGTCGGCGCGCCGTTGCTCGAGCGTGCCTGGGCGAGGCGAGTCCATGGGCTGCACTCCGACGCTGCGCTCCTGCTCGCCACGCGCGCACTGCGGCTCTGGCCCCTCGTGCCAGATGCCGCGTGGGGCTCGGCCGCCCGACTCCTCGCCCTCACTCGAGACCCGGAGTCGATCCCCACGCTCTTCAGTCGTGCTGCCGAACCGCCGACTGACGGCCAAAGAGGCGCGGTCTTCGCCAGCGCGGCCGTCGCGATGACCGACATTCCACCAGCGTGGCGCCCGTCGATCGAGCGAGCGCATCAGTCGGGACAGGAGCAGTACGACGAGGGGCTCATCACCGAGGGAGAGCTCGCCGCGATTCAGTGGGCCTGGGCCTCGTCCCAGGGTGTCGAGGCGCTCGAGCTGATGACGACCACGGCGCTGACAGAGGCGCACGCCACGGCGCGAACCTGGCTCGACCGTCTCGGTGAGACGCCAGTCACGCGCACGGCCCCGGCCTCACGTCGAGCTCGAGTCCTCCGGTACGTCACGGAAGGGCTCGCCGAGAGCCCGCCCCGGCCCGGACGAGCGCTCTTCCACATCGAGCACGCTGGCGAGGCGGGCTTCGTCGAGTTGGCGAAGGAGGCCATCGATCTGCTCGAGGCGACGCTCGGCCCGCTGGGCGAGGACGCGCTCCGGGCGCTGACCTGGTACCCCGGCCGGGCGCTCGAGGCGGCCCGCGTGGCGCAGCCGCGATGGGAGGCGCGAAGTACGATCGCGCAGCTGGCGATGGCCCTCTCGCGCGACGGGCATCACGCCGAGGCGCAGGAGTTCGCGGCGCTGGCGCTGACCGACGTTCCAGAGCTCGACGATGCACGAACGATCGTGATCCTCGCGCCGCTCGTGTTCGCCTCCGACCCCAGCGCGAAGCCACGCGCGCACGCGCTGGCCGAGCGGGTCCTCGCGTCATTCCCCGGCGCCCCCGTTCAGCTCGACGCCCGTCCACCTCCGCGCGTCGCGCGCTCGGCGTCACTCGAGGCACCGCTCATCGCCGACCCGGACCATCGTGACGCGGCGCTCGTGTACGCCGATGCGTTGCAGACGAACGGCGACCCTCGCGGAGAGCTCGCGCTGTTGCAGGACGCGGGCAAGACCGCCGAGGCCGACGCGCTCATCGCGCGGTACCCGGAGCACTTCCTGGGGGCGCTGACCTCGTACACCCGCTGCCTCGACGGAGATCGCCGCCGCGTCTTCGAGTGGCGTCGTGGCTTCATTCATCGGGCCCGGCTCGGCTACGACGTCGCGACCGCAGGCTCCATCTCGGAGGCCGATGGTCTGTCGCTCGAGGCCGGTTTGAAGGCGTTGCTCCAGCACCCCTCGGGAGCGCTGCTCAACGAGCTGACCCTCGCCACCAACCTCACCGGTGACGGGATGTATTTCGGGCCGCCGCTGGCCGTGCTCGCGCGCGTCGGAGCTCCGGCGCTGCGCCACCTGCGCGTCGGGGCGTTCTCGTTCCTCGGTGGCCGCGATCGCGACGACGGCGACGTGGAGTACGAGATCTCGTGGGTGCACTTCGAGCCGATGCGCGAGCTGTGGCGCGCCCTGCCCCGCCTCGAGTCGCTCACCCTTCAGGGCCTGCTCGACGGTGAAGAGCTCGCGGGCATCGACGTGCCGACGCTCCGGCACCTCACCATCGTGAGCGGCGGCGTGTCGGCGGCCAACGTTCGGGCGATCATGCAGGCCTCGTGGCCGCGGCTCGAGTCACTGGAGCTGTGGTTCGGGAGCCCTGACTACGGCGCCTCTGCCACCATCGACGAGCTCGAGCCGCTCTTCGACGGCGCGCGGTTTCCGATGCTCCAGAGTCTGCAGCTCTTGAACGCGACCTTCGCCAACGAGCTCCCGGCGCGGCTGGCGAAGGCGCGCGTGCTGCCTCGCGTGAAGCGGCTCGGCCTGGGTCTCGGCGCTCTGACAGACGACGGCGCGGCTCAGCTCGTGACGCACGCGCAGGCCTTCGCTCACCTCGAGGTGTTGGACGTGTCGAAGAGCCTGCTGACGGACCATGGGCTCGAGCTCGTCGATGGGCTGTGCGCCGAGGTCGTCACCGACGCTCAACGAGACGACGACGAGCGCTACGTGGCAGTTGGTGAGTGAACCTCAGAGTCGCTCGACGAGTCGCGCGATCGCGTGCGTTTGAGGCGCCAGCGCCCGAAGGGGCTTGAAGGCCTCCAACGCCGGTCCACCCGCCGAGAGCGCTGCGTCGACGTGCGGGAGCAGCGCGTCGACCGACACCTCACTCCCGTCGATCATCAAGAGCGGCAGGAACCAGCGGTTCGCTTCCACCTCGGCCGGGTTCGCGGTCGCCAGCGCCACCTGCGCGCCTTCCAGAAACACGTCATCCACCGCGAGCTTCTTGAGCGCCGCCAGCTCGGCCTTCTTCGGCTTCTTCTCGAGCCGCACCAGCCTCGTCAGCGCGTGCGCCGCCGACTGCCACGCCGACTCGACCCGCAGCCCATCGACATCCACCGGCACGCACGCCTGCAGGAACCTGGCGATGGGCACGCGGAGCCCTTCGAGCGCGTCTCGGGCCTCACCGGCGAGCGTGGCGTCGAAGGTCAACACCGCCTCACCGAGTTCGGGCGGCGTCACGTCACGGGAGAGCACCTCACGCAGCCCGTCCATCACGGCGAAGGGGTTCGTCTTCTTGCGCGCGGCGTAGCGGAGCAGGTCGAGGAGATCAGCGGTCGACGTCTTCGCGAACCGCGTCACGGCGAGACGGACGCCTCGGAGTAGACGACCTCGTAGACGACGGCGGCGGGGTCGCTCTGGTGATCGCTCAGCGGGTTCTGCGGCGTCCACGCGGCGACGGTGAGCAGGCGGCCGTCACGCGAGAAGCGCACGCGGCGAATCGACCAGCCGAACGATTCGACCTGCGACTCCACCGCGCCGTGCAGCACGACCTTCTTGTCCCACCCGCCGCTCACCACCGTCTTCCCGTCGGGGCTGATGGCGGCGCTCGACACCACGCCGCGGTGGCCTTTGAGGTTCTCGAGCACCTTGCCGCTCTGCGCGTCGACACGGGCCGCGCAGTCCCACGGGCGCTCCGGCTCGACCTCTTTGCGCTTCTCGCGCTCGTACACGTCGCGGGTGCGCTCGCCCTTCAGCTCGCTCAGCGCCACCGCCAGCACCGTTCCCGAGGCATCGACCGAGACGTCGTTGACCGAGCCCTCGAAGGTGAAGCGGCGCGCCCGCACCAGCGATTGAGGAGACGTCGCGCTGACTTCGCCGGCATCGGCCTTCGGGGTGAACACGAACTCCTGGGTGGACTCGTCGGTGGCGATGGCGACGCGGTCGAAGAAGGCCTGCCCCAGCGCGGCCTGAGCGTCTTGCGGCAGGCACGCGTCACAGACGGCGACGTCGAGGTTGCGCACGGTGAGGCCCTTGAACGCCAGGCTCTTGCCCTTCACGACCCGCGACATCTGCGCGCCCATCGCCGAAGGAATCGACACGGACTCCGTCAGCGACAACACGTCGATGCCGGCGGTCTGCGCGAGTGAGCTGCGCACCACGACGATGGGCAGGCGCGTGTCGACGACGAACGAGGCAGACGCTTTGCCATCGAACACCGCGCGGAAGACCTGCACGCCCGCCTTCTTCTCGTAGCGCGCGCGTGACTCCTTCGCCGACGAGCTCGTCTCCTCCACCTTCCACACCGAGACCGAACGATCCCAGCTCGAGGAGAACAGCTCGCCCGTCGGGGCCCACGCGAGGCCGGTGATCTCATCGGTGTGCCCGCGCTGCTCGGCGACGAAGCCCAGCTCGGGCCAGGTCAGCACCGTGATGAGGCCCTTCGTGCTGGCGACGGCAAGCAGCGGCGCCTTCGGGTGGAACGCGACGGCCGTGAGCGCCTCGTCGGTGAGCCACGCGCCCTTCTGCGCGCCATTGACGGCGTCGAACAACCGCACCGAGCGATCGCGACTGACTGCCGCGATCAGGGCTCCATCGGACGACCAGTCGAGCCCCTCGACGTTGAACTCGAGCGGGTTCACCACCACGTCGGCGCGCGCCTTCTTTGGATCTTCGAGGCCGAACACCGTCAGGTGGAACGACTTCATGCCGAGGCGTGAGACGGCCACCGACTTCGAGTCAGGCGAGACCTTCGTGTCCCACACGAAGTCTTCGCGGTTGAACACCTGGGGCGACCCGAGCGCCGCGACCGTGCCGCGCAGATGACCGCCGGGCTTCGCCTGGAGCGCCGCAAGGGCCTCGGGCGGCGTCTTCGGCAACGTCTTGCAGCTGGCGACGAGCACCAGTGCCATCACCACTGCAGCTCGCATCACTCAGCCCTCCGGCTTCTTCGTCACGAGGACTTCGCGCACGCCCTTGGTGGTGATGTTGAGGATGAAGAGCTCGCGCTTCGCCTCTCGTTTGTCGGTGAACGACATCGCGCCCGTCGCGCCCTCGTAACCCTTGAGCGACTGGAGCGCCTCACGGAAGGCCGCGCGCGTCTTCGGCGCCGAGCCGTCGATGACCTTGCGCACCACGCCGGCCGTGTCGAACGAGACGGCGTCGAGCAGCGTCATCGACTGCCCCTGGAACGCCTCGCGGAAGGTGTTCACGAAGGCCTTGGTGCTGGGGCGATCGCTGTTCTCGTAGAAGCCATCGACGAAGACGCTGCACAGCACGTATTTGCCGCCGCGCTCGATGAGCTGTGGGTCTCCCGACGGGCCCTTGGGGCTGGTCCAGGTGCTGGGCCCGAGCAGCGTCACCGTCTTGAGCTTGTCCTTGCCGGTCGTCTTCTGAATGCGCTCGAGATCGCGCTTGTCGCACGCGTTGGTCACCATCTCTTCGACGGCAAGCGCGGGTGCGACGAGCGAGACCTTCTGCCAGCTGTCGGGGAGCAAGAGCGCCTCAAAATCAATGACCGGGTTGAGGCCGGCCTTGGCCTTCTCGAGCGCCTTGCGTTTGCGGAACGCGTCGGTCTCGTTCTCGCGAATGTCGCGGAGCTTCTCGATATAGTCGGCGCGATCCTCCAGGTAGTAGCGGCCGACGACCTTCTTGGCCTCGTCGGTGAACGTGGTCGCGTCGTGCGGGTACGTCTCGGCGCCGCGAATGGTGCCTCCGCGCGTCTCGACGGCGTCCCAGAAGGCGTTGGAGAACTCGGTGCCGAACGGGGTGTTGGGGAAGAGGACGGCGAAGTTCTTGTAGCCGAGCGTGCGCATCGAATACTCGGCGAGCGCCTCGGCCTGCTGCGAGTTCGTCACCATGGTGCGGAAGATGTGGGGCCCAATCTCGGTGAGGCCCTCGGCGCGGCTCATGGTGATGAGCGGAATCTGGAGCTCCTCGGCGACGAGCGCGGCGCGGCGGGAGTCGTCGGTGAGCAGCGGGCCGATGACGGCGATGGCGCCATCGTCGAACGCGAGCTGCTCCACCAGCTTCGCGGCGAGCGCCGGGTCGTCAGCGGAGTCCTTCACCACGAGCTCGATGTCACTGCCCTTGAAGCCCAGCTGCAGGCTCCGCAGCGCGGTGTCGGCGAAGGCTTTGTACTTCTTGCTCGAGAGCGGCAGCACGACGCCGACGACCTTCGGCTTGGTCTCGGCGCGACGAGAGACGCGGGCCAGCAGCAGCTTCGCCTCGGGCGCGTACGTCGAGTCAGGCGCGTTCTGCAGCAGCGACTTGAGCGTCGAGTCGAGGTTCGTCCAGTCACGCAGGTGGTAGTAGACGCGCGCCATCTTGAAGGTGAGCAGCGGCCACGCCGGGTGCGTCGCCGACAGCCCGTGCCAGACCTCGGTGATGGCGAGGAACGTCGTCTTCGTCTCCACCACGTCTTCGAGCCGGGCGAGGGCGGTCTTCTTCTCGTCGTCGGATTGCGCGGCGTCGATGGCCTTCATGGCGAGCTTGAGCGCTTCGCCGAACTGCTGCGTGCCGGCCGCGGCCTTCTGCAGGCCCTCTTCCGCCAGCGCCTTGTCCGCGCCCTGGAGCGAGTCGACCAGCGGAGAGAGCGTCTGGTACGCGTCGCGCCACGCCTTGAGCTCGACGGCCGCGAGGCCCGCCTTGAGCCGCGCCTGGTTCGCCTGCGGGTAGAGCGGGTTCTCGAAGACGAGCTCGGTGAAGGCCTTGCGCGCGGTGACGAAGTCGCCCTCTTCGAAGGCCAGCACGCCAGCGCGGTAGAGCGCTTCCTGCCCCGCGGTGGAGTCGGGGTACGTCTTGCGAACCGCGAACAGCGCCTCGATGCCCTCTTTGCGGGTGCGGGTGTCGGCGACGACGATGGCCTTCTGCAGGGCCTCATCAGCCGCCGGCTGGGCCTTCACCTCTCGGGGACCGGGTTTGCTGCCGCCAGTCGTTCCGCCCGTTTTGGGGCAGCCCGCGAGGACCAGCAGAAAGAGCACCGCGACGAGACGACGAAGCATGCTGTCCACATAGCAAACCGAGGGTGCCCGGCGCTCTTTTCCGCCGTGGGAGAACGGCCACGTGTCACCGTCGGAAAAGGCAGTTGCCAGGCGGCCGCGGACGGGCCTTCTCAGCGTTGGCCGAAACGCTCCAGCAGCGCGTCGACGTCGGCCTCGTCCTGGTAGGGCCCGAAGCCGAAGCGCAAGCGGTCGTCTCTCGCGTCGGTGATGACGTGACGCTGCTTGAGCTCGGCCGAGATGCGCTTCGCGTCGGGCGTGCGGAAGGTGAGGAACTGGCCTCGTTGTTCATCGGCGAGGGGGACGACGAGCTGGTCGGCGCGAATGGGATGCGCCGGGGTGAGCCCTGAGACGAAGCGCTGCTGGAGTCCACGCGCGTGCGAACGCGTCAGCTGCGTAGTGAGGCCGATGGACTCGCGCCACCGCAGCGCCGCCGCAAGACGGTAGAGGCCCGAGGGATCGAACGTCGCGCCCCAGAAGGCTCCTGCGCCTTGCGCGTACGGAACCCGGCCTGCGTGCTTCTCCTGGAGCGCCCCGAAGGCCGCGAACCAGCCGGTGTTGCGTGGCCGGTGTGACGTCGTCTTCGGCACGTGGAGGAAACACGCGCCCTCCCCCGCCATCGCGTACTTGTAGCCACCCGAGACGTAGAAGCAGCGGTCTTCGATGGCGGCGAGTGAGCCCGGGACGGCGCAGAACCCGTGGTACCCGTCGAGCACCACCATCGCCTCGGCTGGCAACGCCTTCACCAGCGCGTCGACGTCACGGAGCACCGCGCCTGAGTTGAAGAAGACGTGACTGACGAAGACGAGGTGCGCCGGGTGTGCGTTCGAAGCCTCGACGAAGCGCTCATGGAACGAGGCGAACGGCTCGCTCGGCACGCGCGTCACCTGCACGAGGCCGTCTTCCTCGAGGCGTCGGAGCTGGCGCTCCAGCGAGTGGAACTCTGAGTCGGTGGTGACGATGCGCGGCCGCTCGGGAAGACACGAGAGCAGGCGCAGTACGAACTCGTGCGTGTTCGGCGCGAAGACGAGGCTGTTCGGTGACGACAGCCCGAGCTCGCTGGCGACGCGGCGCTGCACGTCGGGGATCACGTGACCGAACACGACATCCCACTTGTCGTCGACGTGCTTCGCGGCATCGAGCCACGCCTGCTGGTGCGCCTCGAACGTGACGTCAGGCCACGGGTGGTGGCTGTGCGCCGCGAAGTGGAGCCGGCCGGGCGCTGCATCGAGGACGCGGCTGAAGTGGGCCTTGAAGGACATGAGCAGCGCGGTTGTAGCGCGACCGCTCGCCGTTCTGCGTCGACGTTCGTCATGCCGGTCGCAGCCGATGCAGCGCAGCTCATGGTATCCACGCCCGCATGCCGCACGGCCTCGCGCGACTCGTCGTCCTCCTCGGCACGCTCTTCGTCACGTCGGCCCGGGCCGCTCCGCTGATCCTCGAAGGCGAGGTTCCCGAAGACGGCGGCGTGTTCTTCACCGTGCCGTTCACCGTCACGCGCGGCACCGTCGAGCTCTCGGTTCGCCACGACGATCTCTCGAGCAGCAACATCCTCGACTGGGGGCTCATCGACTCGGGCGACGACTTCCGTGGGTGGGGCGGCGGCAACTCCGAGCCGATCGTCATCGGTCGCACCGCCGCGAGCCGCAGCTACCGGCCCACCGGCGCGCTGCCCGTCGGACAGTGGCAGGTGCTGGTCGGCAAGGCGCAGATCAGCTCGCGGCCCGCGAAGTTTCGAATCGAGGTTGAGCTCCGCACCAGCTCGACGCTGAGCGCGCAGGATCGTTCGACCTACACCCCGGCTGCGCCACTCGACGCCACGGCGCGGTGGTACTCGGGCGACCTGCACGTGCACTCGATCGAGAGCGGCGACGCACGGCCGGGCCTCGACGAAATAGCCACCTTCGCCCAGTCGCGCGGCCTCGACTTCGTCGCGTTGAGCGATCACAACACCAGCTCGCACTACGACTTCATCGGCGCTGCACAGGGCCGCCACCCGCGCGTGCTGCTCGTGCCATCCGTCGAGTTCACGACCTACGCGGGCCACCTCAACGCCTTCGGCGCGTCGCAGTTCGTCCCCTTCTGGCTCGGCCGTGATGGCGTCACGCTGCAAAACGCGCTGCAGGCCTTCGATCGACAAGGCGCGATCGCGACCATCAACCACCCGACCCTCGATCTCGGCAGCTTCTGCATCGGGTGCGCGTGGCAGCAGCCGGTGGTGCCGAGCCTGATGCGGGCGATCGAGATCGGCGTCGGCGGTTGGGACGAGACGGGCGCGCTCTTCGACGAGTCGGCGATCGCGTACTGGGAAGCGCTGGCCGATCAAGGCGTGCACCTGACTGCCGTCGGAGGCAGCGACGATCACCGCGCCGGCGTTGGCCTCAATCAGACGCAGAGCCCGATCGGGTCGCCGACCACCCTGCTCTATTCCACCGAACTGTCCGTCGCGGGTCTCACGCGAGCGCTTCGGGAGGGCCGTTCGGTGGTGAAGCTGCGTGGGCCGGAAGATCCCTTCGTCTCGATCAGCTCACTCACCACATTGCCGCGCGTCGGCGACACGCTCGTCGGCTCGTCATCGACGGTGCAGGCGCTGGTGACGGGCGGTGGTGGGACGACGCTGGTCTGGGTCGAGAACGGCGTGCCCGTTCAAGAAGTCGTGGTGACGAGCGATCCGTTCACGAACGAACGAACGTTGACGGCGCCGGACGGCCGCTCGGCTCGACTGCGCGCAGAGCTGCGAGTCGGCGCATCGCCACGAACGGTGACGTCGCATCTGTGGCTGGCGGCAGATTCTCCTCCGGGGCCGCCGGTGACGGTGGCCCGGCCCGAGGCGAAGGGCTGTCAGGGCTGCAGTGAAGCCAATGGCGCGGTGCTCGGAGTGCTCGCGCTCGCGTTCTTCCTGTCGCGGAGGCGCGCATGACCTCCGTGCTCGTCGCGCTCCTGCTCTCACAGGCTGACGTGCCTCGCGACGCAGCGGGAACGTGGGCAGACCCGGCACGAACCGCCTTCCTCGTGCCTGGCGCGCGGTCGATCCTGTCTGGCTTCAGCCCAGTCTCGTTCGATGGGCTTCAACCGGCAGCGTCAGCGGTGTCGTTCGATGGCGTGCTGCTCCGTTTTCCCGCGCATGGCTTCTTCGGCCCGACGTCGCTCCCTGCGTCGTGGCTCGACGGCGTGCACGTCAGTCAGGCCGCTGGGTCGGCAGAACAGGGCCGTACGCTGGGCCGCTCACTCACCCTGCTGCCCCGCGCCGCGCCGTCGTCGGGCTGGCACGGGAACGTTCGCCTCGACGTGCTCTCGACCGGACTCTCGGTGTCAGGCGTGGTGCCTGAGACGAAGACGCAGGTGCTGGCCGCGGCGCGCTTCTTCACGCTTCCGGCGATCGGTGCCTCGCTCTTCAAGGTGCGCGCGTTGTTGGGTGACTGGCAGCTGAGGGTCGCGCAGCCGATCGCCGACGGTGAGCTGCGCGTGCTTGCCCTCGGTGCAGCGAACGACGTCGCGCTCACCGTCTCTGGAATTCCACTCACCGCACGCATCGTGAGCCAGCTCGCCGACGCCCGGTGGACCAACGGCGCGCTCGAACTCGGCCTCACGGGGAGTCACGACTCCATCGCGCTCGCGATTCGCGGCACGCAAACGCGCAACGACATCATCGGCGGGGAGCAGGCGCTCACCGCACGTGCAGCGTTCCGTCCGAAGGTCGCCGACGAGATTCACCTCGCGGTCGGCGGTGATGCGTCGGTGCGTCGCGTCGTGGTGAGCCGCGCGTCCGAAACGGCGCTCCCGCCACTGCCGGGAGTCGACCCGACCATCGTGTCGAGCTCGTCAAGGCAGGACCTCGGCGCCGCGTTCACAGCCGGGCTCTTCGTCGAGGCGAAAGACACCGTCGGCCCGTTCCGCTGGAGCGCCGGGCTTCGCGGCGATGTGTGGAAGCCACTCGACGCCGACGCGATGGCGGCGATCGACCCGCGCATCTCGTTCGAGCGCGACCTCGGTGACGCGTGGACGATCGGCGCCAGCGCAGGCCTTCGTCATCAACCGGCGAGCTGGCTGGTGCCCGTGCCTGTGCTCGACACCGCCTCGTGGCGCTTCGGGTTGCAGCAGGCGGTCGTCGGTGACGTGTCGGCGCGCTTCAGGCCCGCTGCGGCGCATCGGCTCGAGGCACGCGCCTTCGGCACCTCGCTGCGCCGCTCGGTCGAACTCTCACCGTTCGACGACACGTTTCTGCCTCAGGTGAACTTGTCAGCCGAAGACGTGGCGCGCCGAACCGGGACTGGCTTCGCAGCCGGTGGATCGATCGCGTGGGCCTTCGAGCCGTCGAACGACCTCTGGATCCGCGCCTCGTACAGCCTCGTCGCGTCGTCTCGCACGCTCACCATCACCCGCTTCGGCAGCAACGGGCTGCCCACCGGTGACGCGCAGGCGACCGTGCCCTGGGCCTTCGAGCAGACGCACCAACTGCAGGGCGCCGCGGGAATTCGGCTGAGTCACGGCTGGTCGCTCGGCACGACGGTCACGCTGCAGTCCGGAGCGCCGATGGTTGGTGGGCTGTACGCACAGGGCCAACGTGAAGGCGTCGATCCGATCACTGGCTTCCGCCGTTGGGTTCCGCTCGATCGTGACCTCGCCGGTAACGCCTCACCCTGGCTGCGCGTCGACGGGCGGGTCTCGAAGACCTGGAAGCCGGGAGCACTGGAGATCGAAGCGTTCCTCGACGTGCAGAACCTGTCGATCTGGGCGCAGCCGACCGGCACCTCGTACGGCATCGGTCCAGCCACCCTCGAGGAGCAGGCGCGCGGCGCGCTCACGCTGACGACGAAGCCGGCCTCGTCACCGATCGGCTTCCCGATTCCCGTGCTCGGGGTCGAAGCCCGGCTGTAGGCGTAGGAACGCGAGCACCCAGTCAGCCAGCTCGTCGCGCCGCGAGAAGATGAGGAAGTGATCTTCGTCGGGGTCGGCCTTCGCAGTGAGCTTCGCGCCGACCTCGGTGAACGAGGCCTCGGCGAGGCGGAACCACTTCTCAGAGATGCGGTCGTCCCTGAGCCCGTGCACCAGCAGCACCGGCCGATCTCTCCACCTCGCTTCGGTCGGGTCGACGTCAACGACGGCTGAGAGCAACACCACCGCTTTCCACACCCGAGCCTCGTCGTTCTCGACGGCGCGCATCACACCTCGGCCGCCGTTCGAGAGGCCCGCGAGGACGAAGCGCTCAGGATCGACCGGGAGCGTCGCGAGCGCCTCTCGTCGCGCGGCCTCGACCGCCTCGACGCCGCCGGGCCGGTGCCAGTTGCCGAACCCGAAGCCGGGCGCGACGACGACGAAGTGGCCCGCGTCGGCGAGCGACTTCCACACCCAGAGGTAGCCCTGGAAATTGCCGCCGCTCCCATGAAGGAAGACGACGCACGGCAACCGTTCTCCAGCGGCGTGGGCTGGCACGTAGACGAAACGTTGGCCCGTCGACGACACCGAGAACGCCTCGCCCAGCTGCGTCGGGAGCGTCGCGAACTGCGGGTCCTCGAGCATGGGCCGGTACACGTTCACGAAGAGCTGTCGCAGGTGCGCTGCGCTCGTCGCCGTCAAGTACGGATCGGTGAAGGCGACGAGGTGCGAGCCGAGCACGAGCTGATCGAACTCGGGCAGCAAGGTGGTGAGGGCGAGGCGCGGCGTGCCTGACGGGAACACCGAGAACGCGCCGGTCTCGGCAGGAGCTCGCGGCGTCGGCACGGCCGCGATGAGCGCAACGAGTCCCGTGATCGTCGCGACGAACATCACCAGCGCCCCGACTCGCCAGGCCCGCGTGCGCGTGACGACGAACCGAAAGGCCACGAGCGGAGTCGCGACGATCCCAATCGCCACCACCGCGAACAGGTGACCTCGCCACGTCGCGGCGACGACGAGCAGCAACACCGCGAGCAACCCGGGGCCGAGCATCACGAGCAGCCAGGCGACACTGAAGAGCCGGGCGACGCGAGCCATGCGGCGCAGCCTGCTACGGTCCGCGCCATGTCGTCACTCGCCGACCTCGTTCCTCCAGCGTGGCGCGACGCGCTCGGCACCGCGATGACCGCCGAGAGCTTCGCCGCGCTCGACACGTTCCTCACCTCGCAGTGGCAGACCGCGTCGGTCTTTCCTGCACGCGAGAAGGTCTTCGAGGCGCTCACCCGTACGCCGCCGTCGAACGTGAAGGCCGTCATCCTCGGGCAGGATCCGTACCCGAAGGCTGGCGACGCGAACGGTCTCGCGTTCTCGGTGAGCCCAGGCGTGAAGACGCCGGCGTCGCTGCGCAACCTCTTCAAGGGGCTCGTCATCGACGTGGGCATCACGGCGCCGACGACGGGCGATCTGTCACCGTGGGCCGACCGAGGCGTGCTGTTGCTCAACACCGTGCTCACGGTCCGCGAAGGCGAAGCGAACTCGCACAAGAAGCAGGGCTGGGAGCCGTTCACCGAGTCGGTGGTCCGCCACGTCGCGGCGCTGCCCGGGCCCATCGTCTTCTTCTGCTTCGGCAAGCCGGCCGAGGCGATGGTGACCAGGCTCGTCGACGCGACGAAGCATCACGTGCTGGTGACGCCACACCCATCACCGCTCAACGGCACTGCGTTCGTCGACGCGATCACGAAGGACAAGCCGTTCTCGAAGGCGAACGCGCTCCTGACGTCGGCGGGGCGCGGGCCGATCGACTGGTCGCTGTGACGTCAGACCGGGCTGGCCATCGCCGTGAACTCGCGCGTCCGTGATTCTTCGAGCCACGACACCCACGCGTCGAGCCCAGCGCCGGTGCGGCCCGAGACCTGAAAGACGCGCGCGGTCGGGTTGACGCTGCGCACGTTGCGCTCGAGGGCCACGGCGTCGAAGCCCAGCGTCGAGACCAGGTCGATCTTGTTCAGCACCACGGCGTCGGCGGCTGCGAAGACGTCGCGATCCTTGATGGACAGCTCCGAGCGCTCCGAGACGGCCGTGACGACGACGCGCTTGGCCTCGCCGAGATCGAGATCGGGCGCCTCGCCCCGTTCGATGAAGAGGGTGCCTCCGAGTGGCGCGGGGTGCGTGACGAGCGCCTGCGCGATCGCCTCTGC
>JAUXRI010000232.1 GCA_030681895.1 Myxococcales bacterium
GATGTGCTCCTCGTGCAGCTTCGGCCAGTCGTGCGTCGCGAACGCCTGCATCACGACGAGCTCCGGCGGCGGCAACGCGACCGGCGGCGGGATCGCAGGTGGCGGCTCGGCGGCGGGTGGCTCGGCGGCCGGTGGCGCAGCGGCGGGTGGCGACGCGGGTGGCAGCGCCGGCGGGGACGCGGGCGGGAGCAGCGCGGGTGGCAGCGCCGGTGGCATGACGGCAGGCGGGGCCGCGGCTGGCGGCTCGGCCGGTGGTTCGGGCGCCGACACGACGCCTCCCACCATTCTCTCGACGACGCCGGCCGCCGGCGCGTCGGGCGTTCCCGGCAGCTCCGGTGACGCCGGCATCACCATCACCATCGACTTCTCGGAGCCCATCGACCCGGCGGCCTTCACGGCGACCCTCTCACCTCCCGTCGCGTTGCTGGGCACCCCGTCGTTCTCCAACGGCAACGCCAGCGCCTCGGTCACCACCGCGACGAGCCTCACCCCGAACGCGACCTACACGGTCAGCGTGGCCTCGCGCGACCTCGCCAACAACGCCCTCGCGCCTCCGTCGATGTTCGGCTTCACGACGGCGGCGGTGGCCGACAACACGCCTCCGACGGTCGTCTCGACGGTGCCCGCCAACAACGCCGTCAACGTGGCGACAGCCGGCCTGACGATCTCGGCGACCTTCAGCGAGGCCGTCACGCCCGCCTCGGTCGTCGCGACCATCAGCGGCCCGCTCGATCTCGGCGCGGCCACGATGAACGGCACCAACACGGTGGCGACCTGGTCGATGCCCACCTTCGACGACGGCGGCGTGGCCACCTACCAGCCGGCGACGAACTACGTGCTGACGGTCGAAGCGTCTGACACCGCGGGCAACGCGATGGGCTCGCCGCATCAGTTCAACTTCACCACCGCGTCGCCGCCCGACATGACCGCGCCCACGCTGGTGAGCATGCTGCCTGCTGATTCGTCGACGGGCGTTCCGGTGAACTCGGCCATCGTGATGACGTTCAGCGAGCCGATGAACCCCACGACCGTCGAGAGCCGGTTGCGCCTCAACGCCAACGCGCGGACGGGAACGTTCACCTGGAACGCCACCAACACGACGGTGCGCTTCGTGCCCACGGCCACGTGGACTGCCAGCACCGCCTACACGGTCGCTTTCGCCACGCCCCCGACCGACGTCGCCGGCAACGCGCTGGGCGCCGTCTCGTTGTCCTTCACCACGGGCATTCTCACCGACAACACGGCGGTCACCGTCCCCGGCCGATCGCCCGCCACGAGCGCGACCGGGGTTCCGACGCGCCTGGGCTGTTCCGCGTTCTTCCGGTTCCTGAACGTGGTGACGCTCACCTTCAGCGGCCCCGTCGACCCGGTCTCGGTCGCCGCGGCGTTCAAGGTGCTCAGCGGCACCACGGCGGTCGCGGGCAGCATCAGCTTCAACTCGGCGGGCACCACCGTCACGTTCACGCCGTCGTCGGCGTTCGCCTTCGCCACCACCTACACGGTGCAGTTGAACGACGGCTCGAACATCGCGCTCGACCTGCAGCGCAACCCCATCGCCAACGTGAGCTACAGCTTCACGACGCTGCGTGAGCTCAACCGCATCATCACGAACACGCCGACGGTCTCGGGGCGCATCTTGTCCGGGGCGGTGCTGGGGCAGTCGACGGTCGCCAGCAACGTCGCCATTCGCGTCGGAGAGTTCAACGCGACCGCTCGCAGCCGCGGCTTCGTCACCTTCGATCTCTCGTCGATTCCCTCCAACACCTACTGCGTCACCTCGGCCTCGCTGGTGCTCGAGCAGACGGGCGTCAACAACAGCCCCTACGGGCCGCTGAACCTGGGGAACGTGGTGTCAGAGGTCGTCGACATGGGGCCGAGCGTCGGCGCCGGCAACTACTCGTCTGCGGCGATCGCGTCGACGCGCGACAACCCGAACGCGGTCGTCCTGGCGACCGAGAGCACGCTCGGCCGCAAGACGGGCAACGCGACCGGTCAGGTGCGGCTCGCGCGAGCCCAGCCCATTCCCGCGTACGTGCGCTGGCGTCTGCGCTTCGAGAACGACGCGATGAGCATGGGCACCATCGACAACGTCTCGTTCCAGAACGTCGCCGGTGGCGGCTCGCTCGTGCTCCGGTACGAAGCGCCCTGACGATCAGGCGAGAATGCGCTTGAGGGCCAGCAGGGTCTCGGCCGGCAGGCTCTCTCCGATGAGGGCCAGCGTTCTGCGCGACAGGAGCCGGTAGACGCTGCCCACCTCGGGCGGTAGCGCGTCGAGGTGCGACTGCACGACGCCGACGTCACCGCGCACCACGGGCCCGGTGAGGCCCTTCGAGAAGCCACGCGTCGCCAGGCCATCGAGGGCCGAGCGCATGAGCGGCAGCAGCGCGTCGAGCGACTGCTCGCGACCGAGGCCTGCGTGCTGGAGCGACGCCACCGCGGCGTCGGCGAGGGCGACGAGGAGCCCTGCGCTCAGGACGGCGCCCGCGTGGTAGGCGGCGCGGCCGGTCTCGGGCACCTCGATGGTGCGCATCGAGAGCGTCGTGGCCAGCACCCGAAGCGTCTCGAGCAGGCTCTCTTTGGTCGCGGCGAGCGAGGCGGTGTGGCCCGCGAACGAGTCGGCAGGATCGGAGATCGCCGCCAGCGGGTGGAACGAGCCGAGGGGCCGGCCTGACTCGATGACGGTGCGGCCGAACGCAGCCAGGGTCAGTGCTCCCGACAGGTGGACGAGCGGCGTCTGCGCGCTCAGATCTTCGAGCACCAGCTCGGCGGCATTGGCCACCTGGGCGTCGGGCACCGCGAGCAGGCAGAGCTGCGCGGCCCGTAGATCGTCGTGATCGGCCAGGCGAACGCCCGCGAGCGCGGCGCGTCGCACCGAGTCCTGGGAGCGGGGGAGCACGCTGACGCTCCAGCGGGCCTTGTTCAGGGCCCTCGCCAGCGCGCCGCCGACGCGGCCGTAGCCGACGATCACCACCCGGAGCGTCTTCGCCACCTTCGTCTTCTTCTTCGTCGTCACGCGCCTGCCCATCGCCGCTTCCCCCTCACCACCGTCAGGCTTCGCCCTGGCGGACGAAGTGCAGCTGCCCGCCTGCGAACTCGACCTTCACCAGATCGCCGTGGGCGAAGTCACCCGCGAGAATGCGCTCCGCGAGCGGGCCCTCGACGAGCCGCTGCACCGTCTGCCGCATCGGCCTCGCTCCGAGTGAAGGATCGAACCCGCCCGACTTGAGCAGGTGCTCGATCACGTCGTCGCTGGCCTTGTAGGTGATGCCCTTCTCGGTCGACAGCCGCTGGCTGCTCTCGGCGAGGAGCAGGTGCGCGATCTTCGCGACCTCGATCTCCTTCAGCGGGCGGAAGGCGCAGCGCTCGTCGATGCGGTTCCACAGCTCG
Organism: Myxococcales bacterium; assembly: GCA_030681895.1. Classification (GTDB taxonomy): domain Bacteria; phylum Myxococcota; class Myxococcia; order Myxococcales; family Myxococcaceae; genus Xiheimicrobium. The sequence continues at coordinate 3,388 of JAUXRI010000232.1, forward strand.
GGCGGGAGCGCCTTGCGGGCGACGTCGGCGGCCTGCACCTCTTCCGAAGGCGCAGCGGCGGCGGCGCCGAACCCCATGGCCTTGCCCTTCGCGTTGAAGGCCTCGGCGCCGAGGTTGGTGGTGAGGATGACGACGGTGTTCGAGAAGTCGACGTGGCGGCCCTTGCCGTCGGTGAGGCGGCCCTCTTCGAGCACCTGGAGCAGCAGCAGCAACACCTCGCGGTGGGCCTTGTCGATCTCGTCGAGCACCACGACGGACGAGGGGCGGCGGCGCACGGGCTCGGTCAGCTGGCCACCTTCTCCGAAGCCGACGTAGCCGGCAGGAGAGCCGATGAGGCGCGACACTCCGTGGCCTTCGCTCATCTCGGACATGTCGATGCGCACCAGCGCGTCGCGGTTGTTGAAGAGCACCTCGGCGACGGCGCGCGCCATCTCGGTCTTGCCGACGCCGGTGGGGCCGAGGAACAGGAAGCTGCCCATCGGGCGGCGTGAGGCGAAGCCGGCGTAGTTGCGCCGAATCACCTTCGCCACGCGCTCGATGACGTCGTGGTGGCCGATGACCTTCTTGCCGAGGTCTCGCTCGAGGTCGAGCAGGCGGGCCGAGTCGTCGAGGAGCAGCCGATCTTCGGGCAGCTGCGCGATCTTCGCGATCACGCGGGCGATGTCCGACGGCTCGACGACGCGTTTACCCTCACGCCGGGCGCGGGAGCCGGCGAGATCGATCACGCTGATGGCCTTGTCGGGCAGAAAGCGGTCGGTGATGTACTTCGACGACAGCGACGCCGCGGCCTGCAGCGACTCGGGCTCGTACTTGAGGTGGTGGTGCTGCTCGTAGCGGCCGATGACGCCGTTCAAGATGTAGACGGTGTCGGGCACCGAGGGCTCGGTGACGACGACGGGCGTGAAGCGCCGCTCGAGCGCCGGGTCGCTGACGATGTGTTTGCGGTACTCGTCGTGCGTGGTGGCTCCGATGCAGGGGAACTCACCGCGCGACATCGCCGCCTTGAGCTCGTTCGACGCGTCTTGCGGGCCATCGCCCGTCGAGCCTGCGCCGACCAGCGTGTGGATCTCGTCGATGAACACCACCACGCGACCGTCGGCCTTCTTCACCTCGTCCTTGAGGCCGTTGAGGCGCTCCGAGAACGAGCCGCGCAGCTGGGTGCCGGCCACCAGCGTCGCCATGTCGAGCTCGAGCACGATGCGATCGCCGAGCGGGCCTTTGAGGGTCGCCAGCTGCTGCGCCACGCCTTCCACCACGGCCGTCTTGCCGACGCCGGGCTCTCCGATGAGGCACGGGTTGTTCGTGCGGCGTTTGCCGAGAATGTCGATGACCTCGTCGATCTCTTTCGCGCGCCCCACGACCGGGTCGAGCTTTCCGTGGCGGGCGAGCTCGGTGAGGTTCTTCGACAACGAGGCCAGCAGCGGGAACTGGCGCGCGTCGAGGGCGAACTTCGAGGTGCTGGAGCTGGTGGCCGGAGCGGTGCGAGGCGCCGGGGCCGGGGGCGCGACGAGCGGCGGCACGGCGAGGGCCACGGCTTCGAGCTCGGCGACCTCTTCGTCCGAGATGTCGTCGACGAGATCGCGCACGTTGAAGCTCTTCGTCGCGACCGGCGCCGGCGGGGGCGGTGTCACGGTCGCCGTGCGCATGGGCGGCGCGTAGCCGAGCGGGGGCGCGCCGACGGGCCGGCCGGTGGGCGCGCGGGGAATGCCAGGCGGCAGCTCGCGCTGGAGCAGCAGCCTTCGCGGCATGCGGCCCGACGTGAAGTACGAGAGGGCGGTGTTGCGCAGGGCCGTGAGATCGAGACCCGTCTTGTGCAGCAGATCCTGCGCGGCGCAGCGAACCCGCGTCATCGCGATGACGGCGTGCAGACAGTCGGCCTCGCTCGAGCCACAGCTGGTGGCGATCTCACGCGTCTTCTCGCGCAGCTCCTTCACCAGACCGTCGGGCTCGCTCGGCGCGTGCGTGAGCAGCTCGAGCAGCTTGTCTTCGTCGACGTTGCGCTCCTTGAGCAGCAGCGCGCCGCGGTTCTCGATCGTGAACATCGCGAGCAACACGTGCGCAGTCGTCACGCGTTGGTTGACCGTCGCGGCGATGTCTTCTGCTTCGGACATCGCGCTGGCGAAATCGGTGCTGTCGACCATGGGTGTTGGTGCTCCGAGGCAGGAGGCTGCAGTCGAGAGGTGTAGTGCGTCGCGATCGGTGCCTCAAATTTTCTGCTACAGGTCGACACAGCCGTGTGTGCCCGCGGCCTGGTGGACGTCGATGGCTCAGTGATTCCAGTTGCTTGCGTGGTCGAGGGCGTGGCTCGCCGCCCAGCCGACGAGGTGCTGGCCGGCCCCGGTTTCAGAAACCCTATTGTTTCTGAGTGGCGATTCATGAGACGTGGGCAGGGCACGGCCGGGTCTCGAGAACGAAGGAACGCCATGAAGACGACGTTGCTGCTCACTTCGCTGTTCGTGTTCGGCTGTTCCGGGCCGATGGCTTCGGCGCCCTCGGACTCGGGCTCGATGATCGTCATCGGCGCGGGTGACGACGCCGGCACTCAGCCCACCGACGCGGGGTCGACCAGCGACGCCGGCTCCGTCGCGGTCGACGCAGGGCAGGGAGACGGCGGCCTCGATCCGCTCCGCGCGGCGCTGCTCCGGGCGCGGCCGTACACGCTGAAGGCTCCAACGGGGACCGTCACGGGGCCGATGCCGCTGGTCATCCTGCTGCACGGCTACGGCGCGACGGGGCAGATCCAGAACCTGTACTTCGGGCTGAACGCGCAGAGCGATCGTTCCGGTTTCCTCCTCGCGACGCCAGACGGGACGATGGACGCGAGCAACCGCAGGTTCTGGAACGCCACCGACGCGTGTTGCAACTTCGCCGCGTCGACCGTCGACGACGTCGAGTACCTGCACGCGATCATCGACGACGCCCAGCGCCGGTACGCCGTCGACGCGAAGCGGGTCTTCCTCATCGGTCACTCGAACGGCGGCTTCATGTCGTACCGCATGGCGTGTGACGCCTCGTCTCGTATCGCGGCGATCGTCAGCTTCGCGGGCGTCGGCTGGAAGAACGCGGCGCGCTGTCCAGCGCAGCCCGGCGTCTCGGTGCTCCAGGTGCACGGCACGATGGATGAGACGATCGCGTACGGCGGCGGCAATCTGCAGGGCATCGAGTTCCCCGGAGCGGTCGAGATCGCCGCGCAGTGGGCCCAGCGCAACGGCTGTGGCGCGAAGGCTGCCGTGGGTACGGTCGATCTGATCAGCACGCTCGCAGGCGATGAGACGACTCGAGAGCGCTACTCGGGCTGCACCGCCGGCGCGGTCGAGCTCTGGACGATTCAAGGCGGCACCCACACGCCGTCGTTCAACACGGCCACCTGGAGCGCCTCGATCGTCGGTTTCCTGCTGGCGCACCCGAAGCCCTGAGACGGGACGTTCGTCGCGGAACAGGGCATCCTCCGGCCCGTGAACCGATCGATCCTGAGCGCTCTCTGCCTGCTGGCCGCGTGTCAGCCCGTGTTGCCTGACGTGCCGAAGTCGGACGGCGGCATTCGCAACCTCGTCTTCAAACACGCGCACAACGACTACGAGCACCCGCGGCCGCTGTTCGACGCGCTGGATTCTGGCTTCGAGAGCGTCGAGGCCGACGTCTGGCTCAACGGCGACGACATCGGCGTCTCGCACAACGGCGCGCCCTTCAAAGGCTCGCTCAAGGCGCTGTACCTCGACCCGCTCGCGCAGCTCGTCCGCACCCAGGGCCGCGTCAACCGGAATGGAGGGCCGTTCTTTCTCTGGCTCGACTTGAAGCAGGGCGATCAGAAGCTGCTCGATCTGATCGCGACCCAGCTCGCCGAGTACCCGATGTTGACCCGCTTCCAGGACGATCAGGCGGCCCTTTCAGGCGCCGTCACCGTCATCCTCACCGGCAGTGACTCGGGCAAGAAGGCACTGGTCGAGAAGCCGTCGCCGCGGCCGTACATTCGCGACAGCAACTCGTATTCCCCGATGGACCCGCCGTCGGACAGCAAGTGGGGCGCGTATGCCCTGAACTACAGCGCGTTCATGCAGTGGGACGGGCAGGGCGCGATTCCCGCGGCGCAGCAGCGACAGCTCGACAACCTCGTCGCAGGAGCGCATCAGGCGGGCCGGCAGGTGCGTCTCTACGCAACCCCCGAGACCGAGGCCTGGTGGCGCGCCGCGAGGAAGTCGGGGGTCGACTTCGTGGGCGGGGACAAGCTGACGACGATCGCCTCCGTGTTTTCAGAGCCGATTCTGCCGTGATGGCCTGATGAAGCTCCTGCTCCTTCCGGGAATGGATGGAACAGGTCGTCTCTTTCGGCGCTTCGTCGAGGTGCTCCCTTCGCACCTGACGGCGGTGGTGGCCTCGTACGATCCGCAGACGTGCACGAGCGCCGACGAACTCCTCGGGCAGCTGCCGCGTCTCGATGAACCCCACGTCATCGTCGGGGAATCGTTCTCGGGCCCGCTCGCCGTGCGGTGCGCCGTGGGGAACGCCAACGTGCGTGGCGTGGTGCTGATCGCGTCGTTCGTGCAACCGCCCCGGACGTTTCTGTCGACCCTCGCGACGCTTGGCCCGCTGCTCTTTCGCAGGCCGCCACCACGGCTGATCGTTCGTGAGGTGCTGCTCGGTGGAGGAGACGACGCGCTGGTCGACGAGGTCCGCGACGCCATCGCGAGCGTTCGGCCCGACGTGTTGACCTTTCGACTTCGTCAGCTGGGTGTCGTCGACGTTCGGCCAGAGCTGGCGCAGCTGCACTGCCCGCTCCTCTACCTCCGGGCTCGGCGAGACCGGCTCGTGCCTCCGACGTGTGGCGAGCGCATCATCGCGACTGGAGCCCGCCGAACCCTGATCGACGTCGACACCGGGCATCTCATCGTGCAGTCGCGGCCCGTCGAGAGCGCTCAGCACCTCGAGGCGTTCATTCGCGCGCTGGCCTGAAAATCAGCGGCGCACCGACGGCCACGGCGTGGCCTGGAGCCAGTAGCCATCACCCTGCTGCACGGTCTGCACGACGACCCGGCCGTCGGCATCGACGAGCAACGGGCTGGTTCCCGCAGCCGGAGCGCGCTTCGTCACCACGAACCTGCCGTTGCCGAGCCGGCCGCCCGTCAGCCACGCGTCGAGTGTCTCCTGATGTGGCGAGTTCACGTAGGCGGTGTTGATGCCCGCGATGACGTTGCGCGAGCGGCCGTCCATCGGCGCGGCCGTCTGCACCCACGTCGCGTTGCTGCTCGTCTTGCGCGCGTGGTGATTCGCGTGGGCGACGTCGACGCCGAGCGCTCCGAAGGTTGAGGTGTGGCGCTGCATCATGAAGCCCTCGAGATCGGGCTCGCCCGCCGCTCCGGAGCCGCTGAGATCGCCCGCGAACAGCAGCCTGAACGCGCCGTGCCGAACGAGGCCCACGACCGAGCGCGCGTTCTCTTCGTTCACGTCGGTGACGCCGAAGCTCGGAGCCGCGACGACGGCAGCGCCCTCGAGTGAGAACCCGTTGACGCCGAGCAGGTCGAGCCGCGCACCTGCACCCAGCGGAATGAACGACGGCTGCAGCGCGGCGTCGTCGTCGGTGCGCGAGAGATCGCCGAGCAGCAGACCGGGACAGCCCGTCGCGGGCGCACGGACCGACACGGTGCAGGCCGACTCCGGACTCGCGGTGCACAACGAGACGTTCTTCGCCGCCAACGCGCCGCGGAGCTTCGTGCAGACCTGCTGAAAGTCAGACTCGTTCACGCCCGGGCCGACGTCGACGAAGCCGCGGTGCACGACGCCTCGCGTGATGACGAGCGCATCAGCGCCTGACGTCAGCGCGTCGAACGCCGCGACGTGATCGGCGTGGAAGTGCGTGAGGATCACCCAGTCGACCTCGAGCGGAGCCCGCGCCCGGAAGCCCCGCGCCGCCGTCAGCCACTGGGTGTTGAGCTCCCGAATCGCGGCGCGCAGCTCGTCGTCGTGGTTCGAGTTGCCGACGTCGATCACGACGATCGTTCCATCGGCGCCGACGAGCAGCGCCGCTTCGCCGGTGCGGGGAAAGGGGAGCACGCCAGGCGGGAGCTCGAGCTGCCAGTACGTCAGCTCGCCGGGTGATGGGCCAGCCGGCCGCGTGCCCGCGTCGAAGGGCCCTTTCATGACGCTGCCGGCATCGGTGGTGCCTGCATCGGCGATGGCGCCCGCGTCAGAGGTGAGCAGCCCAGCGTCGAGCTCACCCGCGTCGGCAGCGACGTTCATTCCCGCGTCGATGGTCGAGCCACCGTCTTCGGCTCCCGGTGGAGGAGGAGGGCAGCCGAGCAACAGCACGACCAGACACGAGAGGACCGTCCGCATGCGGCTTCTTTTCGCTGGCGGACGCACAAGGCAAGGGCGGGGAAACGCGAATCGAGCTGAATCGTGCATCGGCGGAAACCTCGTGGTGTCCTCAGCGGGTGAAACAGCTCGTTGTCGTGGCCGTGATCGGATGTGTGGCGGTGTTGGCAGGGTGTGACCGTCCGTGTGGGCCGCAGAGCTGCTCCGGCTGTTGCAGTCCGGTCACCGGGCAATGTGTCGACCCGCCGGCGAGTACGGCGTGTGGCCGCGCAGGCCTGGTCTGTGTCGCGTGTTCCGGTGCGCAGATCTGCTCTGCATCCGGGAGCTGTATTGCCTCGCTCTTTGGGGGCGGTAGCTCAGGAAGCGTCGGCGGAGGCGCTGCTGCTGGTGGGAACGCAGGCGGAAACGCAGCGGGCGGGAACGCAGCCGGTGGAAACGCAGCGGGTGGAAACGCAGCGGGTGGAAACGCCGCAGGTGGAAATGCAGCAGGAGGAAACGCAGCGGGTGGAAACGCAGCCGGTGGAAACGCAGCGGGCGGCACCGCGATCGACGGCGGCTACGGGCCATCGGGCACGTGGACCCGGCTCGCTGATTTCCCCGACCCCCGCTACTACCCCGCAGCGACGTTCTCGCTCGACGGCCGCCTGTTCGTCTTCGGCGGGCGCGCAGCCAGCACCGGCGACCTGGACTCCGTCGAGGTCTATTTCCCACCCCCGGCCAACACGTGGGTCCCGGCCCCGATCATGCCGATGCCGCGCAGTGGCGCGATGGCGTTGACCCTCGCTGACGGCGGCATCGTCGTCATGGGCGGGAGCAACGCCGGGCGCATGCCGATGCTGTTCTTCAACGTCTTCACCGGCCAGTGGACGACGGGCCCCGAGGGGCTGAACGACCGCGAGCTGGCTGCGTTCTCGATGACGCCGAACGGCGACTGGTACGTCGCGGGTGGTGGCGGATTCAAGCTGACGGCCGAGCGCTATTCCCCGGCACGAGGCGCTTGGAGTCCGCTGCCGTCGCTCCCGTTCGGTCTCAGCACCCCGGGCGGAGGCGCTGACTCGCAGGGCCGGCTGTACGCCTTCGGCGGCTACCCGGATGTCAATGGCGCCACGGTGCTCAACTTCCAGCTCGCGCCTGATGCCGGTGCGTGGACGCAGGTCGCTCCCATGCCAGTGGCGAAGGGCCGCTTCGGCAACTCCGTGACCGACCCGCAGGGCCGCTTCTATGTGGTGGGTGGCAGCGCCGACATCTTCGCGGGCATTGGCGCGGGTGTCGTCGAGTCCAGCGTCGAACGGTACGATCCGGCGACTGACTCGTGGGACACGATTCCTGCGATGCCGGTGCCGCGCTGTAACCACACGGTGGCCATCGACGCGCAGGGCCGCGTCTTTGTCATCGGTGGCCACACCGGCACGAGCGCGCTCTCGACCCGCGTCGACGTCTACAACCCGTAGGGTCGTGTCAGATCGGTGCGCTACACCGTCTCGCCCGGGGCCTCGAAAACCAGCTAGAGGCCCCAGAACGCGACATGGAACCAGCTCCCACGCCTACTGCCACGCCTCAGCCGCCTGAGATCGTCGACGTCGCCACCCTGACGCCGATGATGAAGCAGTACCTCGAGGTGAAGGCCCAGTACCCCGGCGCGCTGCTGTTCTTCCGCCTCGGTGACTTCTACGAGCTGTTCTTCGAAGACGCGGTGAAGGCGTCGGAGCTGCTGCAGATCACGCTCACCTCACGCGCCAAGGGGCTCGATCGGGTGCCGATGGCGGGCGTGCCGCACCATGCGGCGAAGCGGTACATCGCGCGCCTGGTCGAGGCGGGGCAGAAGGTCGCGATCTGCGAGCAGCTCGAGCCGCCCGGCAAGGGCATCGTCAAGCGCGAGGTGGTGCGCGTGGTGACGCCGGGCATGGTGCTCGACGACGACGTGCTCGAGGCGAGAGAGAACAATTTCCTCGCGGCGCTCGCTCCGGCTGAGGGTGACGATCCGTGGGGCGCTGCGCTGCTCGACGCCAGCACCGGAGAGTTCTTCGCGCTCCAGCCCGGGCCGCTCGAGGCGCTGCTCGATGAGGTGTCACGCGCGTCGCCGCGGGAGCTGCTGGTGCCTGAAGGCTTCGGAGACGCCGCGCTCGAGAACGTGCTCGGAGCGTTCTCGCGAAGGCCGACCGTCGCGACGCTGGGCCAGGACGCGTTCGAGAATAAACGCGCGCGGGCGTTGCTGGCCTCGCACTTTCAGGTGAAGTCGCTCGAAGGGTTCGGGCTCTCCGACGGTTCGGCGTCGCTCGGGGCGGCTGGCGCGGCGCTGCGGTACTTGAAGGAGACGCAGAAGAGCCAGGCGGGCCACGTCGATCGCATCACGGTGGCGACGCGTGGTGGCAGTCTGATCATCGACGAGGCCTCGCGCGCCAATCTCGAGCTGTTGCGCACGTTGAAGGACAACTCACGGGTTGGCTCGCTGTTGGGCGTGATCGATCGATCGGTGACTCCACTTGGAGCTCGTCGGATCGCCCGGTGGATTACTGCGCCGCTCGCCGACGTCGAGGCCATCGCGGCCCGACATGACGCCGTGCAGGTGTTGCTCGACGGCGCGTCGTTTCGAGAGACGCTGATCGAATCGCTCAAACAGGTCGCCGACGTGGAGCGCCTCTGCGGCCGGCTCTCGCTGGCGTCTGGTGGGCCGCGCGACATGAAGGCGATGGCGCGATCGCTCGAGGTGCTCCCGGGGCTCGCGAAGGTCGTCGCGACGGGCAAGGCGCCGCTCCTTCAAGCGCTCGCGGGACCGCTCGATCACTCCGACGTGCGCGCGTTGTCGGCGGTGCTGTCGAAGGCGCTGGTCGAGGATCCTCCCGCGGTGATCGGTGACGGCGGTTTCATCGCCCGCGGCTTTCACGCGCAGCTCGACGAGTATTCCGACCTCGCGACGAGCGGGAAGGACTACCTCCACAAGCTCGAGACCCGGGAGCGTGAGGCCACCGGCATCGGCTCGCTGAAGGTCCGCTACAACCGCGTGTTCGGGTACTACCTCGAGGTCACCAAATCGAACCTGCACCTGGTGCCGAAGGGGTGGATCCGGAAACAGACGACGGTCGGCGGTGAGCGGTACGTCACGGAAGAGCTGAAGACGTACGAAGAGAAGGTGCTGACGGCCGACGAGAAGCGCGTCGCCATCGAGCTCGAGCTGTTCGAGGACCTGCGGAAGAAGGTCGTCGCGTGTGCCGGGCCGCTGCGTGCTGCCGCCGAGGCGGTGTCGACGCTCGATGCGCTGGTCGCGTTCGGGCGGGTCGCGGCCGAGAACGGCTACGTGCGGCCCGAGCTCGACGAGTCAGGCGTGATCGAGATCGTCGGTGGCCGGCATCCCGTCGTCGAGAAGGCGCTGCGCGAAGACTCGTTCGTCCCGAACGACGTGATGGTGAACCGGCAGGAGCGCCAGGTGCTGATCATCACCGGCCCGAACATGGCCGGAAAGAGCACCGTGATGCGGCAGGTGGCGCTGGCGGTGGTAATGGCGCAGGCCGGGTGTTTCGTCGCGGCGAAGCGGGCGCGCATCGGGCTGTGTGATCGCGTCTTCACGCGCGTCGGAGCCTCCGACAACCTCGCGAAGGGCCAGTCGACGTTCATGGTCGAGATGACCGAGACGGCGAACATTCTTCACCACGCGACGCGGAAGAGCCTGGTGGTGCTCGATGAGATCGGCCGCGGCACCAGCACGTTCGACGGTCTGTCGATCGCCTGGGCCGTCGCGGAGCACCTGCACGATCGCGTCGGCGCGCGCACCTTGTTCGCGACCCATTACCACGAGCTCACGGACCTCGGCCGCGAGAAGGCCCGGGTGAAGAACTGCTCCATCGCCGTGCGGGAGGATCAGGGGCGCATCATCTTCCTGCGCAAGCTGATCGACGGTGCGGCGAGCCGCTCGTACGGCATCGAGGTGGCGCGGTTGGCTGGGCTGCCGCCGGAAGTGCTCGCGCGCGCACGGGAGTTGTTGGCCAACCTCGAGGCCGGTGAGTTCGACGAAGCAGGGCGGCCGAGGCTGGCGCGGCGGGCGACGGCGACGAAAGAGAAGGACGCTCCGAAGCCGGTGCTCGACGTGAATCAGATGGGCCTGTTCGGTGGAGCAGCGAAGGCTCCGAGCCGGCCGGGCGCAGACGCGGTGATCGCCGCGCTCGAGTCGTTCAGCGTCGACACCACCACGCCGCTCGAAGCGCTCGCGGCGATCGCGAAGTGGAAGCAGTCGCTCAAGCCGTAGGTAGCCATGGTGGTTTCCTGATGCTCCGTCTGACCGATTGAGTCAGCTTCAACTTCAGCAAGACTGGTGGGCGGAACACGCCCAAGGTCGAACTCCACATATTGGGAGCAGGTAGACGAGGTGCGGCCAGGCGATGCCGGAGAGTCGCGAGAGATGGTCCCGTACTGCGACTCGAAGTTGGGCGTGCGTCATCGCGGAAGGGCGTTCCCATCAAGTGATCGCGTACCCCGACAACAACACGCCTGACCCGAGTGCGCGTGCTCCGGCCCGGTCGCCTGGGCCTCCTGATCGGTTTCCGGCCGGGCGGACGTGTGGGTGCTATCTGAAAGCCGGCAGTCATGGCCTCGACCTCACTTCTCGTTGCCGAGCTCGGCCCGACCAACACCGGGAAAACCTGGCGCGCCATCGAGCGCATGCTCGAGCACGACAGCGGAATGATCGGGCTCCCGTTGCGCCTGCTCGCGCGCGAGGTCTTCGATCGGGTGAGTGCGCGCGTCGGTGAAGCACGGGTCGCGCTCGTGACTGGCGAAGAGAAACGCGTGCCGCCGCACCCGTCCTATTGGGTCTGCACCGTCGAGGCGATGCCGGTCGGCCAGCCTGTCGACTTCCTCGCTGTCGACGAAATCCAGCTCTGCGCCCATCGCGAGCGCGGGCACGTCTTCTCCGATCGTCTGCTCCACGCGCGCGGGCGGCGCGAGACCTGGTTCCTCGGCTCCGAGTCCATGCGGCCCGCGTTGCGCGCGCTGCTTCCCGAGGTGACGTTTCGACGCAGTGAACGCCTCTCCCGGCTCACCAGCTTCGGGGCGCGTTCCCTGAAAGGGCTGCCGCCGCGCTCGGCCGTCGTCGCGTTCTCTACCGACCGCGTCTACGAGCTGGCGCAGGCGTTGAGGGAACTCCGAGGCGGCGTCGCGGTCGTCCTCGGCGGCCTCTCTCCACGCACCCGCAACGCCCAGGTCGCGATGTACCAGGCCGGCGCGGTGCAATACCTCGTCGCCACCGACGCCATCGGCATGGGGCTCAACCTCGATCTCGAGCGCATCGCCTTCGCGTCGCTCTCGAAGTTCGACGGCTTCGAGCAACGCGCGCTCAGCGTCGACGAACTCGGTCAGATCGCCGGCCGCGCTGGCCGACACCTGCAAGACGGACAGTTCGGCACGCTGACCTCGACGCCGGCGATCGACCCTCGCGATGTGTCAGCCATCGAAGACCACCGGTTCCCCGAGGTGCAGCGGCTGGTGTGGCGGAGCGTCGACCTCGACTTCGCGAGCCCGCACGCGCTCCTCGACTCACTCTCGGTGGCGCCGGGCCGTGCACTGTTCTCCCGCGTCGAGCGCGCCGACGACTTCGACGCCCTCAAGGCCATGGCCTCGGACGACGCGGTGGCTGCGCTCGCCACCACCCGAGAGCGTGTCGCCCTCTTGTGGGAGGTCTGTCGCATTCCCGATTTTCGCAAGGGGCTGCTGGGCGAGCACTCGCGGCTCGTGAAGGACGTGTTCCTGCAGTTGGCGAAAGGCGACGGCCGGCTCCAGGAAGACTGGCTGCACCAGAAGGTCGCTCCGCTCGACGACTTGAAGGGCGACCTGCACAGCCTCACCGCCCGCCTCGAGGCCATTCGAACGTGGACGTACATCTCGCATCGGTCGGAGTGGGTGAGCGACGCCACGCACTGGCAGCAGAAGACGCGCTCCATCGAAGACGCGCTCGGAGACGCGCTCCACCAGAGGCTGGTCGAGCGCTTCGTGGCGCGGTCGGCGCAGAGTGCGAGACGTCGAGGCGCCGTGGTGGTGCCCAACGCGAGCGGCCCGTTTGCGCAGCTCGCGCGCTTCGTCGAGACCGGGCCCGACCTCGATGCGTTCGTGCAGCGAGTCGTCGATGCGCGCAGTGGCGAGTTCCACGTCGACGGGTGGGGCCACATCTCGCTGGAAGGTGAGGCGCTCGGGAAGCTGGTGCGAGGTAGCGATCGTCGAGCGCCTGGCGTCGCCCTGGTCGATGGCGACGTGTGGAATGGCGGCCAGCGTGCGCGACTCGAGCGTCGGCTCGCGGCCTGCGCACGTGACGTCGTGTCCGAGGCGATGGGCGGTTTCCCCGCCGAGGCGCTGACCTCGGAAGGTCGCGCGGCTCCCCTGCGGGCCATCGCGTGGCGGTTCGCGCGCGGGCTGGGCATCGTGCCGGCAGATGCCGCGTTCCTCGAGCAGGTGCGCTTGCTGGACCCGGAGTCCCACCGACGGCTCGACGAGCTCGGCGTGCGACAGGGCGCGCGGTTCCTCGCCGTCGAAGGCGCCATGACGGCTACCGCGTTCGAGCGGCGCGCGATGCTGACCGCGTTGTTCGAAGGACGAGCCCGCCCGGCCGGCGTTCCAGGTTCAGCGGTGGTGGGGCGTGAGGTGGGCGAGTTCGATGCGAGAGCGTTCGGCTACGAGTGGCTCGGCCCGGTCGCCGTGCGCGTCGATGCGCTCGAGGCCATTCTGGCGGCGCTGTCCGATCGACGACTGTTGGAGCGGACGTTCGAGTTCCTCGGCGTCGAGGCTGCGATGCGCGGAGTGATCGTGAAGCACGCGAGCGCCGCCCGTCGGCGGTAAGCGACGCGGTGAGCGACATTCCCGTGCGGGTCCTCGGCATCGCCATGTCGGTGAACGCGGGCCGCTTGTGGAACGGTCTTCGCCCTGCGTGGACCGCACTGGCTCATCGAGTCTGAAAAAAAGCACATTGGATGTCGTCTTCTTCAGACTCGCTTCGAGGTGCGCGGCTGTGCGGGTCGAACGTCTTCGCGAACGTCGCCGAGCGGTTGCCTCGACCGCCGGATGCGCCTGCGAACGCGAACCGTGTGCGGTTGCGGAGGTCGCGCCCACGATCTGCGAGCGCGAGCCGACTCGGACGGAGCGCGTCGCGCGTGATGAAAAAGGGACAGCGCCTCGCGGTCAACGAACTCGCGCCTCGTGTTGACAACTCAGAGTTCGTGAAGCGCCCGAGACAGCGTCGCCACCACGCTGGAAGACGATCGACGCTTCCACCAAGCTGCGCGTCGTGCAGCTCGCCATTCCCCATGCGCCCAGACCGGTCACGCTCCGACAAGTCCCGGGAGCAATGCGCCGCGTCTCGATCGTCGCCCTCGCGTGTCTGCTTGGCGTGCTCGTCGTCGGCCTCGGGTCGCGGCTCGCCGTGCGCTGGTTGACCGACGACGCCCGCTTCGTCGCCGAGGCCGAGCGGATCGTCGGCACCGTCGTTCGTGTCGATCGTCCGGCGAAGGGCGCGAGTGAGTCGTCGACGCTCCCGGTCGCGGTGATCTACGCCTTCAAGGGGCAGCACAGCGCCACCATCGATCTCGAGACCTCGCTCGCCGAGCCGCTGGGGAAGGGTGCTCCGATTTCGCTGCTGGTCCGGCCCGACGATCCCGGTCGCCCACGCGAACTCGGCACGGCCGAGGCGCGCGCTGGTCGCAGCTCGCTCATCATGCCCATCGTCGGCGTCGCGATCGTCGCAGCGATTCTCGTGCTGATTCGCGAGCTCCGTCGGGCCACGCGACGTGAGGTCGAGCCGCTGCGCACCGGGCTCCTGGTGTGGTTGACGCCCGACGCGCCGCTTCCCGAGACGAAAGCGCCGTTCAGCTTCGCTGCGCACTACTTCCGCGATGACGTGAAGCAGGCCGTGACCGCGAACGCCGATGGGCGCCGCAAGCCGGTGAAGAATGGCGAGAAGGTGCTCGCAGCCGTGGCACCGCGCGAGCCCACGTGGGTGCGCGTCGTCGACGAAGAGGTCGCCCGATCGCTCGGCTGGTATCGCTGATCGGGCTGCCGCGCAGCGGGGACGGACCCTCACCGACGAGCTTGCCGATCTTGCGGCTCGCCCTCTTCGATCCGCAGCGTGATGCTGATGTTTCGTTTGTCGGGCGAGAGACTGGGAAGCGCGCGGCCGATGAGGCAACCGCGAACTGGAGCCACTCAGCCGAGGCCCCAGAACGCATCCATCAACCGAGAGCCCCACCGCCGGAGCACCGTCGAGATCGGCTCTTTCGTCCGCAGGAGCGCGACAACCATTGCGCCAGTCGCGAGCGCCATCGCGACGATCGCCAGCACCGGCACCAGGTCCGCCCACTCAGTCACCGCAACGCAACAAGCAGCCTGCGTCGGCATTCCGCACGGCTGCGTCGAGCACTGGCGTCGAGTTCGTGCACTCGCGTGTCCATCAACTGTGGATGAAAGGTCGACCATCACTCTCGTCAGCGGCGCACCAGGTGGTACGCCTGCCCGCTGAACTTCTGGTGCACCAGGTGCAGCACCCGCTGCCCGCGCAGCAGCTCGAACTGAGCGCGGTACGTGTCGCTGTGCCCTTCGTCGTCGGTGAGCGTCACCGTCCACGACGAGACGTTGGCCTTGCCCTGCCGCTTCCCGGTGGAGCCGCGCGCGACGCCGCCCTGCTGCGAGAAGCCCGACCAGGCATGGGTGAAACGTCCTCCCGAGAACGTGAACGTGTCGCTGACGCTCGCGCCCGACCAGCCGGCCGAGAGCCCGGTGCCGCTGTTGACGTACTCGGCGAAGCCCGCTCCGCCGCCCGACCAGGTACCGCCGAGGTCCTTCGCTGCGACGTCGAACTTGTTCATGGCGCGCAGCACCATCATGCGCTCGAGCGTGGGGAACTCGGCACGAAAGCCGGCCGCGTCGCGCGTCACCACCTCGACGCCGTACGCGTTGCCGTTCTCGCTCTGGAACGCGAGCGCCACGTGCACGGGCTGGCCCTGTGGATCGGTGCCGTCACCCTCGCCGAACGAGATCTGCCCGACGCCTGCTTCGGTGGGCCGCGTCGCGACCGTCGGCACGCGCCAGCGGGGACTCACCAACAGGTTCCAGAAGTGCAGCACCCGCTCCTGGTCGCCCATGTGGCGGGTCTCGTCGGTCCACGCGACGGGGAAGTGGAGGAACGCGCGCGTCGCTCCTTTCCGCAACGCCACGCCGTCATCCGTCGCGGTCGCCAGCCAACCGTCGTCGAAGGTCGTGGTGACGAACTGGTAGCCGCCCTTCGTCGACGCCACGGGCGGCGCTGGCGGCTGGACAGGCGCAGGACCTGGCCCGGCTGCTTTCGGGCCTGCCGTGAAGCGCATCGACTCCACGACCTTCGTCGCCTCGGGGACGAAGTCGCGGCCGCTGCCGATGTAGAGCACCGACTGCGCGTAGCCAGACTGCAGGGTGAAGGTGAAGAGGAGCGCGAGCGCCTCGCCGTCATTCCACGGGAAGGTGCCGGCGCCCGTGGCCAGCGTGAAGCCCTGACCGCGCGTCGACTCGCCCTTCTGGAACGAGGTCGGGTGGTACGGCTTCGCCACGAGGTCCCTCCAGTCGGGCTCGAGGTCACCGGACGGACGTGACGGAACGGCGCCGTACATGACGACGCGGGCCCAGCGCGCTCCCTCGACGTACTTGAAGCCGAGCGCCTCGCCGGCCTGCTCGCGCGTCCACCCAGCGGGCGGCGTGAAGGTGGCCAGGCCCCAGGTCTCGGCCCACGCAGGGCCCGCCACCACCGCCAGCATGAGCCCCATCGCGAGCTGTCGCATGGCTCGAATCATAGCGCGGGCGCCACCTGCGAAGGCTCAGTCACGGCAACACAAGACGCCGCCCTTGTCGGTGTTGCCGACCGGCTGGCCACCCGACACGCACGTCGCGTTGGGACAGCCCTGCTTCGTCACCACTGAGCCTTCATTCAGATGACTCTGCACACCGCCGACGCACTGCCAGGGCCCGAGCGACGGCTCTGCTTCGTTGAAGCCACACGTGCCGGGCTGAGTGCTCGCCAGGGCCCGCGTGAGCGGCCCGCAGTTCTTCTGCGGAGTCAGCTGAATGCCCAGGTTGCCGCAGCCGAAGACGTCGTTGTGGCTGGTGCTCGTGTCGCAGGTGGTGTCGTTCGCGCTGTTCTGCACGACCGCGAAGAAGAGCGAGCTCGCCGGAGCTCCGGCCGGTGTCGCTTCGGCGCAGCTCCCGTTCGTCTTGATGCCGACTTCGTTTTTACCGCGGCACGGATGCCAGCCGACCGCACAGAGATCGGCCGACGCACAGCCCAGGCCCTCGCGGTTGGTCCCCGTGTTTCCCGCGGCGCGGTTGCAGGCGGCCGAGGTGCTCGCGGTGATGCCGGGGAGCGACCACGCTCCGGAGCAGCCGGCGATCTCGGGGTACTGGAGCAGCGCGAGAAACCCTTCACGCGTCCCATCGGAGCACCCCGACGGATCGACCGTGCCAGCATCGATGCCCGCGTCGACGCCTGCATCCACTCCAGCGTCGACTGGCGCCACGCCTCCATCGAAGAACACGCAGGTGCCGTCACTGCAGATCCGCTCGGCGCCGCACGACGTGCCGTTGGCGACACGATCGATCACCGGCCGCCCGCTCTCGCACGCGATCATCGTCTGGCAGAGGCCCTTCCTCGCGAGCTCCACCTCGGTACCCGCACCACACGCTGGCCCGTTCGGCGCCTTGCATGACTGCGGCCCTGCGCAACGCGCGGTCGTGATCGGGCTGTGCCGCGTGCTGACGCAGGTCGCTTCTCCGGCCGCCGAGAGATCGCCTCGCACCACGACGGAGTCGAGCCCGCTGCACGCGATGATCCCACAGCGCACGTCGTCCCCGGGCACCGAGAGCTGGCCGCCCGTACACACGATGCACGCCGGCAGATCGATCGCCTCGTCGATCTGTCCATCGCCGTCGTTGTCGAGGCCGTCGCATTGCTCCATGGGCTGAATCCCGGAGCGCGAGAGATCGATCGTCAGCTCCGTGATGCCGCCCATGCTGACGATCACCTCGGGCACGTCGACGCTCTGGAGCGTCATCGATTGATCGTCGATCGCGCTCGCTCTCAAGACGTACGTGGCCGGCATCAACTGATCGACCGTCGAGGTCAGCGGAATGGTCGCGATGAAGGCGAACTTCTCGACGGTGGCGGTGGGGCCGATGGCCGAGAGCCCGAGCGTGACGGCTTTGGGATCGACACCGATCAACGTCACCCGAATCGCGCCGCCGTTCGCGCCCACCACGCGGCCCGCGCCGCAGTTGCAGGCGGACACTGGAAGAAGCGCGAGGAGGAGCCAGGCGAGGCGGCGAACCATGAGTCGCGCGAGAGCAAGCCTCGTGCCCCGGCTCCGGTCAAGGTCCACGGGCGCAAGTGAGAGAGAACGCTGCTGGCTCACATTCGCCCGAGACGCGGCGAGGAAGACTTGCCTCCTCGTAGGGTGATGCAGACGCCGAAGGGGTGCGTTATCAGCCGCCGCGATGAGTGGCTCCACCCGCCAGCGCGCCGTCGGTCTGTGGCTCCTCGGAGTCTCCGCCGCCGTCGTCGTGCAGGTCATGCTCGGCGGCGTCACGCGCCTCACTGACTCAGGCCTCTCGATCACCGAGTGGAAGCCGATTCTGGGCGTGGTGCCGCCGACCGACGACGAGTCGTGGAGCGTGGCGTTCTCGAAGTACCAGCAGATCCCCCAGTTCCAGCGGCTCAAGTCGCACCTCACGCTCGACGAGTTCAAGGTCATCTACTTCTGGGAGTGGTTCCATCGGCTCTGGGGCCGAATGCTCGGCTTCCTCTTCGTGATTCCGCTCGCTGTCTTCTGGAAGCAGGGCCGACTCGAGGGGCTCAAGGGCCGGCTGTTGGTGCTGCTCCTGCTCGGCGGCGCGCAGGGCGTGATGGGCTGGGTGATGGTCGCCAGCGGCCTGCAGGACCTCGTGTATGTCAGTCACCTGCGGCTCGCAGCGCACTTCATGTTGGCCGCGGTGCTGCTTGCTGCGCTCGTATGGCAGGGCGCGGCGCTCGTCTGGCCGTCGAACCTCTCTGGCCGTCCGATGGCCCGGTCGACAATCGTGTTGCTGGTGGTGCTCGCGGTGCAACTGACCTGGGGCGCGTTCATGGCGGGGCTCAAGGCTGCGCTGGTGGCGCCGACGTGGCCCACCATCAACGGGCAGTGGCTGCCGAATGCGATCTTCGGAGGCGGCGGGTGGTGGTGGAACGATCCCCTCGCGGTTCACGTCGTGCACCGCATGCTGGCCTACGCGCTCGTCATTGGACTGCTCTGGTGGTGGTGGCGCGCGCGCCTGGTGCTCGGCACGCTTCGGCACGTGGTGCTCGGCCTCGTCGTCGCGCAGACGATGCTCGGAATCTTGACGACCGTGCAGTCGGTCTACGAAGGCCGGCTGCTCTGGTTCGGCGTCGCCCACCAGTTGGTCGGTCTGTCGTTGATGGTGGCGCTGGTGCTCTCCCTGCAACGCGTCTGGGGCGTGAAGGTCGTCGGGGTCCGCCTTCCAGTCATCGCGTCAACCGTGACGCCAACCGAAGCGCCGATGTAGGGCCGCAGGGATCTGAAACTCACTCGCCGCTGACGTCGTCCCCGGTACACTCGAGGTCCCCGTGAAGACCGCGAACCTGGCCATCGTCTTCACCGACATCAAAGGCTTCACCGAGCGCACCGGAGGGCAGACCCTCGAAGAGAACCAACGGTCGCTCGCGACGCACAACGCGCTGCTCGCGCCACTCTTCAAGGCCTTCGGCGGGCGCGTGGTGAAGATGATCGGTGACGCCTTCCTCGTCACCTTCGAGTCGCCGACCTCCGCCGTGCTCGCTGGCGTCGCCATTCAAGACAAGCTCTGGCAACACAACCGCGGCGTGCCCGAAGGCCAGCGCCTCGACGTGCGCGTCGCCATCAACGTCGGCGAGGTGCGAATCGAAGACGGTGACGTGTTCGGCGACCCGGTGAACATCGCCGCGCGCGTCGAGGGCATCGCCGAGGCCGGAGAGGTGACGTTCACCGAGGCCGTGCACCTGGCGATGAACCGCGCAGAGGTGCCTGCCGAGGTCGTCGGAGAGTTCGAGCTCAAGGGCATTCGCGGGAAGGTGAAGGTCTACAAAGTGCCGCGGGCTCCGTGGCGGCTCGAGGCGTCCGGAGCGGAGCCGGCGAACGTCGCGATCTCTGCGGCAGACCCGGTGCAACCGCCGTTCGGCAACATCGCGCTCGCGAAGCTGAAAGACGATCCCTACGCGTCGTCGTCGCTGCTCGCGCCGGAGTTGACGCAGAAGGCCGGAGAGCTCGCGAATCAGGCGGCGTCGTTCGCCTCGAGCGCGGCGTCGAAGGCCGTCACGATGATGACCTCGAGCCGCGGCGCCCTGGGCTGGTCGAAGGCGCAGCTCGGCGGCTCGATCGGCGTCGCGCTCGTGCTGGTGCTTGGGCTCTGGTTGCTGCTGCGCGGCAACGCCATCGAGCGCGCGATTCGCGACGTCGCGAACGCCTCGAGCGAGCAACGCTCCGCAGCCGAGAAGACGGCGCGCGGGTTGATCGAGAAGGAGAAGGACGCCGGGAAGCGCCAGTTCTACCTGGGCGAGCTCGCGGTCGCCTCAGACGACGGCTCGGCGGTGGGCTACTTCCGCGCCGCCGCGAGGGCGGGCAGCTCACGCGCAGAGGACCGGCTCGTGAAGCTGCTGAGCCACCCGAAGTGCAGCTGGCGCTCGGCCGCGGCGTCGACGGTTGGCGACCTCAAGCTCACTCGCGCGAAGCGGACGCTGGAGCGGCTGGCCGAGAACGGCGGGGACGACGACGGTGAGCAGGTGTTGTTCATGGGCTGCAACTCGAAGGCTGCAGCGCAGAGCGCGCTCCGCCAGCTCGAACGCTGACGTGCTTCAGGCGGTGACGGCGCTGCCGGCCACTGAGGGCTGAGTGCTCTCCTTCACGAGAAACGCCCAGAGTCCGAAGGCCCCGGTGTGCACGATGAGGTTCAGCCAGCTCACGGCCATCAGCACGGTCGCTCCGCTGCTCCCCGCGTACTGCGCGCCCATCGTTCCGGACACGCCGGTGAGCACAGTGCTTACGAGATAGAGCGCCCACCACAGGCCGACGAGCCCGGCGGAACGTCCCGTGCTTCGTTTGTAGACGTCACCAAAGCTCAGCGCGGGCAACACGAAGTTCGCGAAGGGAATGAACCAGCCTCCGACCGCCATGCCGGGACTGAAGCGGGTCGGGACCGACGTGCCGAGGTACCTGGTCGTCGCGTGCAGCCACATCAAGAAGACGATGACCCCCACGAACTGAAGAAGGGTGGCGACCATGCCTGCGTAGGGAATCGACGGCAGCACGCGGAGCACGACGGGGAGTGCAGCGCTCGCTCCCAGCAACATCACGGCGAGTTTCCCACGGGACTGGATGGTTTCGTTCATGCGCTCTCAACCCCGGCAATGCCGATGAGGTGCAGAAGAACGTCGCTGCTCAGTGCGAGTGCACGGCGTCTCGCCACCGGGGAAGAATCTCGGCAGCTGACTTCACGGGCACTCCCGGCGCCTCGGGGACGATCGGCGGCATCACCTTCGGCCTCATCGCGTTGAACGGCGGCTTGTCGAAGCCGTTCCCATCAGCGTCGACGTAGATCGGGTTGATGAGCGCGAACGGCGTCGTCGGCGTCACGCCGCCCATCAGCCCCGGCGGGTTGTACGAGAGCGGCGCGAGGCTCCTCGAGCCGTACACCATCGCCACCAGCCAGGTGTCAGCCATCGGCCGGGGCACGCGGAACGAGACGCGCTTTCGATAGCGCCGGTAGTTCACTGCCGACTCGCTCGTGGCCGTCTCGAGATCGGCGGGAGACAGCGCGATCATCTGTGTCGCGTTCGGCGCCGGCCAGTTCGTCTGCGACCGGCCATCACAGCCGACGCGCGTGGTGTTGACCTTTGGGCTCTGCGGATCGAGCGGGCATGCAGCGTCATCTTCCGGTCGATGTGAGAACAGCTCGGCGCGCGTCACGTCGAGGTACTCCGGTACCTGCATGTCGAGCTCGAGCGTCACGTCTCCCGGTCCGCTCGGTACCGTGCCTCCGATTCCAACTGGCATCGTCGTCATCGCGCCCATGCCATCGATGCGGAACGCGCGCGCAGTGACGAACGGCCCGTTGCCGACAGTCGCCTGCTGGGCATTGAGTCGCTCCGAGAGCCGGCTCGACGAGAACGTCGCAGGCGTATCGCCGTCGACCTTCACCCACGTGCGCCAGCCGCTGCCGATGCGGCCGTAGTGCGTGTCCGACACGCCGGTGCCCGCGATGCGCAGCCCGCGCGACAGCATCACGAACCAGTCGTTGAACTTCGAGTGCGCGAGGTCGCTCGTCACGTCGTACGAGTCTTCGGCGTTGTTGAGCAGCTCGAACGCGTTGAAGTCGGCTGACAGCAGCTTCGAGTCGCTCGCGGTCGCGCCAGGCTGAACCGCCATGCGCAAGACAGTGGGGTGCACTCGGGTGGCGAACGTATCGGTGTCGACCTTGAGGGCGGTGAAACCTCCGAGCGAGCCGCGCGCGTGGTTGATCTGCACGGTGGTGGCGCCCTTGCGTCGTGCCTCGGCGAACATCTCTGCGGCGCTGAGCGTGGGCCCCATCGCGCCGGCCCAGTCGATCGCGCCGCCGGTGATCGGGTCGGCGGGATCGCGGGTCAGCGGGAAGACGTTGTAGTGGCCGTACTCCATCGGGCTGACCTCTTCGCCGATCGCCGACGCGAGGAATGGCGACAAGCCCGTCTGCGAGATCACGGGAGCGAAGTCGGTCACCACGTCGTGATCGGTGCTGACGATCACGTCGAGCCCGTCGGACGCGAACGACAGCACCCGCGTCGCGTTGTCGATGATGCTGTCGGGGCTGTTCACCGCGTGCACGTGGAAGTCGCCGCTCATCCAGTTGCTCGAGTCGATCACCCTCGCGAGCACCGCGTTGATCGTCGCGGGCGCGGTGCGCAGATCGATCGCCGTTCCCGGAGTCGTGGGGAACGTGTTGGGAAAGACGGAGTACTCGGGGCCGCGGCTCACCAGCACGAGGTACTGCGCTGGAGGCAGGGGCAGGGTGAGCGTTCCACTCGCCGGGACGTAGGCGACCTCGCGCACCGAGTCGGGCATCGGGTCCTTCGGCGTGTCGCCGTACAACACCAACAGTCGCTGCGGCGCAGGGCAGGGGCCGTTGGGACACAGCACGGTCACCTTCGCCGGCATCGGCCCGCCGTTGGCTTCGCGCACCGTGACCGTCAAGGTCTGTGGCGAGACGAGGTCGAAATTCAAAGCCGCTGCGGTGTCTGCGGTGATCGTCGCCCGCTGCACGGCCGAGGGCACGCGCGAAGAGGCCCAGGCCGAGGCGTCATACCCGCCGATCGGCAAGAGGCCCGAGTAGCGGCCGTCGGCGCCGGTGAAGAATACGTGCCGCGTCGAGCCCGAGTTGAGCACTACGCGGGCGTTGGCGAGCGGCGCGCCCGAGGAGCGCACCAGCCCGGCCACCGTTCCGATGCGCGACGTCGACGAAGCGCGGCCCTGATCGATCAGCGTGCCGATCTCTCCCAGATCGGCGCCGACCCAGAAGTCACGCGCGAGGGCGCCGTAGCCTCCCGGTGGCAGCCGCAGCTCACCCGGCCGGGGATCGGCAGACGGCGTCACCCACGCGAACAACCCGTTGAGCCCATCGGCGCCGATGATCGAGCCGGTGATGCCAGCGACCGTGAGCACCGCGTTCTGTCCCTCGGACTGCGTCGGCAAGCCCACTCGATACGGCGCGTAGCCGTACGCGACGCCGCTGCCCTGGTAGCCGTACCAGCTCATACGATCGAGGCCGAAGCACAGCCCTCCGAAGCCGAAGCCGTTGGTGCACGCGCGCGGGTTGAAGAACTCGAGCACCGCGCCCGGGTCGGTCAGATCGCCGACTGCCAGCTCCAGCGTCTGCGTCGTGCTCAGGTTGCACAGGTTCGAGATGAACTTGAGGCGCTGCTCGTTCGGGTTGAGCACGAAGTAGTTGGTGATGCGCAACGGCACGGCCACGTACGGGTCGGCCAGCGGCGCGCGCCCGAGAGACGCGACGAGCTGGCTGCGAATCGAGAGGTAGTCGTTGGCTTCGTCGAGCCCGGTGACGGCGAGGATCGCCGCGCGCCCGTCGCTGCCATCGCGCAGGATCTCGAAGCGCTCGGGCTTGAGCGTGCGGCCGAAGTTGTAGAGCAGCCCCGTCTCGCCGAACTGATCGTTTCCCGGGCCGGCCCGACGCAGATCGGCGTCGAGAATGGTGCCGCCGAATGGCTGTGGCCCGAAGACCCGGCCGTCGCCCTGCACGATCACGCGAATCTTCTCGTTCTCGAACAGGTAGTCGCCGACCTTGCCGTGCGCGTTGGGGCCGCCGATCAGCTCGTTCGCCGACTCGATGCGCTTGAGCCGGAGCGTGCCGGTGTTGCCGCTGACGAAGCCGTCGAGATCGTCGACGTCGCAGCGGCCGGTCGCGGCCGTTCCTCCACCCGCGCTCCCGCCGCCCGTTCCAGCGCTGCCACCGGCGCCGCCATCAGGCGTGGGATTCGAAGGACACCCGAGGAGCAACGTGACTGCCAACAGACCGATTCGTGACACGTGCGTCACAGCATGCCGTGGAAGCGAAGACGGCAGAAGAGGCGTTCGAAGGGGTATAGGCGGCCATGCCGTTGATCGATGGGCTCAAGGTGGTGCGGTCGCCGATGCATGGGTACGGCGTGGTGGCTACCCGTGACTTCGCGGAGGGTGATGTGCTCGCCGACGTCGAGGGCGTCGCCTGGCGCGAGGGCGAGTGGTGGGACGACACCTACACGCTGCGCATCACCGACTCGTTGTCGTTCGACATGGTGGACCAGACCCGGTGGATCAACCACTCCTGTGAGGCGAACGCCGAGGTCGATCTCGGCGTCGACGAGCACGGAGAGCCGTGGGCGAAGGTCTACGCGTGGCGCGACATCAAGGCTGGCGAAGAGATCACCTACGACTACGAGTTTCCGCCCGAGCTGGCCGAGCCGTGCCGGTGCGGCGCTCCGAAGTGCAGAGGCGTCATCGTGCGTGAAGAGCCGTCAGTCTGACGGCAGCCGCTTCGCGATCGACTTGAGCGCGGCGATCCACAATCCGGCGTCCTTCTTCGACAGCCGGGCGCGCACCAGCGTCGCCGTGAGATCGTCGACCGCGTGGCGTTCGTCGTGCTGGAGGAATCCCGAGACGCGCAACGTCTGCTCCAGCGTGGTGCGAACCGTGCGCAGCGTGGCGTCGTCGGCGAATGCACGCGGTGGCGCCGGAGCCGTCGTTCGTTCGGCCATCGCCAGCTCGTACGCGTAGACGACGACGGCCTGCGCGAGGTTGAGCGAGGGCTGCTCCTCGGACGACGGAATGAAGGACAGCGCGTGGCACTGGCGCACGTCGTCCTGGGTGAGCCCGTTGCGCTCGTCGCCGAAGACGAGAGCCCAGCGCTCGTCGTTGCGCTCCGTCACCTCGTTCGCCAACTCGCGCGGCGTCTGCCGCCTGCGCCCTTCGATCAGCCGCATGGTGGTGCCGACGACGAACGAGCAGTCGGCGATCGCCTCTTCGAAGGTGTCGACGCGGCGAACGGTCTCGAGCAGGTCGCCCGCCTTCACGGCGAGCCGGTTGAGCCCCGGCACCTCGAGCAGCTTCGGGTTGGGCGAGACGACGACCCAGTCGGTGAGGCCGAAGTTCTTCATCACCCGGGCGATCGAGCCCAGGTTGTCGGCGTTTCGCGGCCGCAGGAGCACCAACCTCGGAGGCGTCATGACGTGGCCGCCTAGCATCTGCTACGAGCCTTTTCCGCCATGACCGTCGCCGCCGCTCCGCGCCTCTCGATCATCTCTCCCGTGCAGGACTTCCTGTTCTTCTTCCTCTCGGCGTCGGTGGTGTTGATCGCCTGGGCCGCGACCGCGCTCTTCCACGTCGAGCCGTTCTACGTGCTCGCGACCGTGGGCGTGGTGTCGAACGGCCCGCACCTCATCGCGACGTGGAGCCGCGTCTACTTCGATCGCCGCGAGGTGAAGGAGCGCCCCGTCGCGTTGATGGTGATGCCGGGCCTCATCTTCGTGGCGGTCGCGTTGATCACCTGGAAGGCCGGCTACCCGGGTGCGCGCCTGCTCAACTCGACGATCCTCTACTGGGCGACCTGGCACTTCGTCGCGCAGAACTGGGGCATCATGCGCATCTACCAGCGCAAATCGAGCGAGCCGCAGACGTCGCTGGCGATGAAGCTCGAGCGGCCGATGTTGCTGCTCTTCGTCCTCTGGTGCGTTCTGTACCGGCTCTACACCGGCCCACGCATGCTGTTTGGCACCGAGATCTTCCACGTGGTGCCGCCGCGTGAGGTCGTGCTCGGGCTGCTCGCGCCGATCGTCATCCTCTTCGGCGTCTACCTGCGCCAGCGCATCGTCGAGCGGAACCAGCCGTGGGCGAAGGCCGCGTGGATTCGGTTCGGCTTCCTCTTCTGCGCGTTCCTCGGGTTCTTCGTGCCGTTCCAGATGATCACCACCGACGACACCTCGGCGTTCGCGGCGGCGGCCTGCTGGCACGGCTTTCAGTACCTGGGAATGGTGCGGTTCTACCATCGCAACACGTGGAAGAACGGCGTCG
Organism: Myxococcales bacterium; assembly: GCA_030681895.1. GTDB lineage: Bacteria > Myxococcota > Myxococcia > Myxococcales > Myxococcaceae > Xiheimicrobium. The sequence goes on from JAUXRI010000232.1 coordinate 29,313, forward strand.
ACCCGAACGCGAAGATCATCTCGTGGCTCTCGCAGCCGGGCTGGAAGCGCGGGCTGCTCTACGTCGCGTTCCTGCTCTCGCTGGCCGGCTCGGTGTACGGCGTCATCTATGCGCTCGCGCTCGTGACCCGCGAGTCGGGGTGGAACTTCGCGACGTGGGGCGGCGTGGTGTGGATCACCCTGACGCTGTCGCACTACTGGCTCGACGGCGTGATCTGGAAGCTGCGCAGGCCCGAGCTGGCCCGACGCGTCGGCCTCGAAGGCGCGACCGCGTGAGGTCGTGACGTCGTTCGGGAAAGCCGCCTACGCTCCCGCGCGACCGTGAAGACCATCGCCCTCATCGCCAAGCCGAAGAAAGACGAGGCCGCGCAGCTCGCCCGTCAATTCAAGCAGGCCCACCCGGCGATCGACTTTCTCGTCGAGGGCCACTTCGCCGAGCAGCTGGGCTGGGTCGCGACCGGGCCCGCCGCGCTTCGAGAACGCGCGGAGCTGGTGATCGTGCTCGGTGGTGACGGCACGCTGATTCACGCGGCGCGGCTGCTCCGGGGCCGACCCGTTCCGATTCTCGGCATCAACCTCGGCTCCCTCGGCTTCATGACCGAGGTGCCCGTCGCCGACGCGATGACGGTGCTCGACACGGTGCTCAAGGGCCAGGCGCAGATCACTTCGCGCATGAAGCTGTCGTGCAAGCTCGTGCGCGACGGCAAGACGGTGCTCGAAGACGAGGTGCTCAACGACATCGTGATCGCCAAGTCGGCGCTGGCGAAGATCGCCGATCACGAGACGTGGCTCGACGGCGCGTACGTGGCGACCTTCAAGGCCGACGGGGTGATCTTCGCGACCCCGACCGGCTCTACGGCGTACTCGTTGTCCGCTGGTGGCCCGATCGTTCACCCATCGGTCGACTGTGTCGTCGTCACGCCGATCTGTCCCCACGCGCTGACGCAGCGGCCCATCGTGGTGCCCGCCGATCAGCCGCTGCGCGTGCAGTTGACGAGCGAAGTGAGCGACGTGTTCCTGACCATCGACGGGCAGGTCGGGCAGGCGCTGAAGCTCGGCGATCGGCTCGAGGTGATGAAGTCTCCAGCGCGCGTGCAGATCGTCCGCAACCCGAACCTCGACTACTTCGGAGTGTTGCGAACCAAGCTGCACTGGGCGGAGCGCTGACGCGTCACCTCTCGATCATGCCGCCGTCGACCCAACGCACGATGACGTCAACTGCTTCAGGCGAAAGACACGACCAGCCTTCGCGGTGAAACGGCGTCTCGTAGGTGCGGCACCCGGTGCCCTCGGTGCGCTGCACCTGAACAGCCCGGCTCACGCACGTGCCGACGTTCTCGCCGACGCACAGCTTCGAAGGGAGCAGCAGGTCGGGGTACCGATCGGCGAAGCTGGGAATGCCCCAGTTGCCCGACTCGTGGCACCGCGTGCAGTGGCGATCGAACAGCGGCTTCGTGTCGCGCTCCCAGGTGAGTGGTGCTCCCGCGTCGGTGACAGTCCCCGCATCGGAACGAGACCCTGCGTCGAGCTCACTTTGGCCTGCGTCGGGCGTTCCCGCGTCGAACGGCAGGTCGCCGGCGTCCACCGTGCCCGCGTCTGGCGCTTGCGCGATCGGCGAGCCGACCGACTGATCCCGATCCGGTGGGAGCTCGGGCCTCCCGCACGAAACGAAGCCGACCAGGCCGACGAGAGAGATGACGTTCGAGTTCATGCCGCCGGGTATGCCGCGCCCCAAAAAAGGGGACACAAACCGGGCGACCGTGCGAAAGACGACTGCGTCTTTTTCGCACAGAGGAACCTCACGTCATGGCCCGCGAATACCCCCTCGAGCGCTACCGCAACATCGGCATCATGGCGCACATCGACGCCGGCAAGACGACGACGACCGAGCGCATCCTCTTCTACGCGGGTGCGATTCATAAGATGGGCGAGGTGCACGAAGGCACCACGACGACCGACTGGATGCCGCAGGAGCGCGAGCGCGGCATCACCATCACCTCGGCCGCGATCACCTGCTTCTGGACGCATCACGAGCTGAAGCACCGCATCAACATCATCGACACGCCGGGGCACGTGGACTTCACCATCGAGGTCGAGCGGAGCCTGCGCGTGCTGGACGGCGCGGTGGCGGTGTTCGACGGGAAGAACGGTGTCGAGCCGCAGTCAGAGACGGTGTGGCGGCAGGCCGACAAGTACGGCGTGCCCCGCATCTGCTTCATCAACAAGATGGACAGCCTCGGCGCCGACTTCGACATGTCGGTGGCGTCGATTCGGGAGCGCCTCGACGCGCGGCCGTTGTTGATGCAGCTCCCGCTCGGCAAGGAGTCGGAGCACAAGGGCGTGATCGATCTCGTGCGCATGAAGGCGCTCGTCTTCCAGGACGCCGACAAGGGCAGCCACTACGAGATCGAAGAGATCCCCGCCGAGTTCGCCGACGCCGCGAAGGCCGCGCGCACGCAGCTGCTCGAGACGGTGGCCGAGCTCGATGACAAGTTGATGGAGCGGTACCTGGAAGACGAAGGCGCCACCATCACCGAGCCTGAAATCCGTGCCGCCGTCCGCAAGGGCTGCATCGCGATGAAGGTGTTCCCGGTGTTCTGTGGCTCCGCCTACAAACACAAGGGCGTGCAGCCGCTGCTCGACGCGGTGATCGACTACCTGCCGTCGCCGATCGATCGGCCGCCGGTTCATGGTCTCGACACCAAGGGCGAGACGGTGGTGCGTGAGACGAATGACGAGGCGCCGTTCTCGTCGCTCGCGTTCAAGATCATGAACGACGCGTTCGGCACGCTGACGTTCATCCGGGTGTACTCGGGCAAGCTCGAGTCGGGCACGGCCGTCTGGACTACCGCGATGAAGAAGCGTGTGCGGGTGGGGCGCCTGGTGCAGATGCGCGCCGACAAGCGCGACGATATTCTGGAGGCCTGCGCTGGAGACATCTGCGCGATCGTGGGGCTCAAGCTCGCCGTCACTGGCGACACGCTCTGCAACGAGGCGCACCCGGTGTTGCTCGAGAAGATCGAGTTCCCGGAGCCGGTCATTCAGCTCGCGCTCGAGGCGAAGTCGACGGAAGACGCAGACAAGCTGGTCGGGGCGCTGGCGAAGTTGTCAGTGGAGGATCCGAGCTTCCGCGTGAAGACCGACGCCGAGACCGGGCAGATGATCATCGCCGGCATGGGCGAGCTGCACCTCGAGATCATCGTCGACCGCCTGAAGCGCGAGCACAAAGTCGAGGCGAACGTCGGCAAGCCGCAGGTCGCGTGGCGCGAGACGATCACCGCGGTCGCTGAAGGCGAGGGCAAGTACATCAAGCAGACCGGCGGCAAGGGCCAGTACGGCCACGTGAAGCTGCGCGTGTCTCCGAACGAGCAGGGCAAGGGCTTCGAGTACAAGAACACCATCGCGGGTGGCGTGGTGCCGAAGGAGTTCTTCCCGGCCATCGAGATGGGCGTCACCAACTCACTCAACCGCGGCGTGGTGGCGGGCTACCCGATGCTCGACTTGAAGGTCGAGGTGTTCGACGGGAGCGCGCACGACGTCGACTCCGATGAGATCAGCTTCACGATCGCCGCGTCGATGGCGTTCTCCGAGGCGTGCAAGGCGGCGAGCCCTGCGCTGCTCGAGCCGGTGATGCGCGTCGAGGTGACGACGCCGGCCGACTACTACGGCGCGGTGACGGGCGATCTCAACCGTCGGCGCGGGACGATTCGGGGCATGGGCTCACGCGGGTCACTGCAGGTGGTCGACGTCGAGGTGCCGCTGTCGGAGATGTTCGGGTACGTCGATTCGCTGCGCACGCTGACGCAGGGGCGCGGGAATTACTCGATGCACTTCGGCACGTACTCGCCGATTCCGCCGAACATCCTCGCGCCGCTGCTGGTTCGCCTGCGCGGGTATTGAGCCGGTTGCAGGAAACGAGCGCGAGTGACGAAGAAGGGCGCTCCGAAGCCTCGAGTCTCGGTGGTTGCGAAGAAAAGCGCCTCGCTCCGTGGTCATCTGGCCAGCCGGGTCGAGGGAGCGGGGGCGCTTCCCAGCCATGTCAGGCCAGCGACGGCGGGCGTAAGGCAACTGACGTCAGGTGCCTGACTCAGACCGTCGGCAACCTGACTTGCCTGGAAAGCGACCTCGCCCTGCGGAGGCTGCATCGTCGACACGCGCTGCCGATTCGAACTGGCCCTCGGCTCTCGAAGCGAAGGTGCAATCGCAGCCGCCCTCATCAAGAGCCACTGCATCGTCCACGCGCGTTGCCGATTCCTGCCGGCCCTCGTGACTCGAGGCTTTGGAGGCCACTTTCACGACCACCTCGCTTCGAGCCCGCTTCACCGACCAGGCGTGAGCAGCGCCTCGATCGCCGAGCGCATTCCCGCGTGCTCGACCGCTCCGCTCGCCGTGAACTCCCAGCCGGCTCCACTGTGCTGAACGAAGACGATGGAGCCCGCGGCCCCTCCGTCAGGCGCCGGTGACGGCGTGTAGAACGAGTAGATCGGAATCTTCCGAACACCCTCGAGGTAGTATCGGCGGTGCACCGTCAGCCGCGTGTCGAAGTCGCCGACGTCGACCTCGATGATCGCGCCCTCGGCGAGCTTCCCGGTCTGGTTCTTCAACACGGCCTTCACCACGTACCGGTGCTGCACGCGCGTGAACGGCGGGTACTTCTCCTTCGAGCCGCCCTTCGGAGCGATCGAGATCTCGGTCTTCTTCATCGGCGGGCTCGCCGGCTCGACGAGCGCGATCAGGCTGCTCTGCCGCACGAGGTCACTCAGTTCGATCTGGTCGTGACGTTCGCTCGTACTCGCCTCCAGCGCCGTGAGTGCCAACGCCAGCAGTGCCAGCCGGTTCGTGCGCATGGGGCCGACTCGAGCACACCCGCTCGCCCGATTGGAGCGCGCTTCACTCGGCGTCAGAGACATGCGATTCCGCCCGTCCCAAGGAGTCACGATGAGACAACACGTCCGCCAGGTGATCGACGACACGCTGAACGCGCTGAAAGAGAAGGGCGCGCTGCAGTTCGAGGCGATCCCCAACTACTCCGTCGAAGTGCCGAAGAACCTCGAGCACGGCGACTGGGCCTGCAACGTCTGCATGGTGATGTCGAAGACCGTCGGCAAGAAGCCGATCGAGCTCGCCGACGCCATCGTCGCCAACCTGGTCGACCGCCAGTCGATCATCGTCAGCGTCGAGAAGGCCGGCCCCGGCTTCTTGAACATTCGCTTGAAAGACGTCGTCTTCCAGCGCGTCGCCAGCGAGGTGCTCAAGGCGGGCACCCAGTTCGGCCGCAAGGCGCCCAAGTCGACCGGCAAGAAGGTGATGGTCGAGTTCGTCTCGGCCAACCCCACCGGCCCCGTGCACATCGGCCACGCCCGCGGCGCCTTCATGGGCGACGGCATCGCGCGCCTGCTCGACGCGGCCGGCCACGACGTCACCCGCGAGTTCTACATCAACGACTCGGGCAAGCAGGTCGAGACGCTCGGCCGCACGATCTACAAGCGCTACCGCGAGCTCTTCGGCGAGACGATCGAGCTCGTCGACGGCGAATACCCGGCTGAGTACGTGATCGAGATCGCGAAGACCTGGAAGGCCGAGGTCGGAGACTCGTTCCTGACCAAACCCGAAGCCGAGTGGTCTCCCGCCGCCATCGCCGTCGGCATTCGCGAGAACATGAGGGCCATTCGCGCCACGCTCGCGAAGGCGAACATCAGCCACGACGTCTTCTTCAGCGAAGCGTCGCTCCACGCGTCTGGCGCGGTGAAGTCGATCGTCGACGTCTACAAGGCGCGCGGCGTCACCTACGAGGCGACCGAGGGCAAGCGGAAGGACAACAAAGAGAAGGTCCGCGACGCCGACTCGAAGGCCTCGAAGTACGCCGACAAGCAGCTCGGCGGCACGTTCCTGATGACGGCGACCTGGCAGGACGAGAAGGGGAAGACGCCACTGAAGGACGAGGAGGATCGAATCATCCTCCGCGCCGACGGCACGCCCGTCTACCTGACCGCCGATCTCGCGTACCACAAGGACAAGTACGACCGCGGCTACGAGCTGATGGTCGACGTCTTCGGCGCCGATCACGCCGGCCACGTGCCGCGCATTCAGTCCGGCATGCACCTGCTCGGCTTCGACACGAAGAAGCTCGAGTTCGCGCTCGTGCAGATCGTGCGAATCACCCGCGGCGGTGAAGAGGTGAAGGTCAGCAAGCGCAAGGGCACCTTGTTCGAGCTGTCCGATCTCATCGACGAGGCCGGCGCCGACGTGTGCCGCTTCATCTTCCTGATGAAGACCCGCGACGCGCAGTTCGACTTCGATCTCGACGCCGTCACCAAGCAGTCGAAAGACAACCCTGTCTTCTACTTCCAGTACGGCCACGCCCGCTGCGCGCAGGTGCTGAAGAAGGCGGAAGAGAAGGGCGTTCCGTTCGTCGGCATCGGCAACATCACCGACGCCCAGCTCGCGCGCCTGGTGCTGCCGGAAGAGAAGATGATGCTGAAGAAGATCTCGCAGCTGCCAGACGTCGTCGCGAGCGCTGCCGATCGCCTCGAGCCGCACCACGTCCTCTACTACTGCCAGGAGCTCATCGGCGACTTCCACGCGTACTACACGCAGTACAAGTCGGACCCGATCGTCGGCACCGATCCCGAGAAGACGCAGGGCCGCCTCGCGATGGTCGCGGCGCTCAAGCAGACCCTCAAGAGCGCGTTCCTGATCCTCGGGGTCGATGCGCCTGAGCACATGGAAGCTCCGGCGGAAGAGGCATGACGAGCCTCGTGCTGCTTTTCTTATCGGTCGCGCCTGATGCCGGTGTGGCCGACGCGGGAGTCTCGGTTCCGGTGCTCCCGGAGCTGCGCCGCCTCGCGAAGCAGCTCGAGCCGACCATCACGTCGCCCTGGGTGAAGCAGTGGCTGCGCAACACCGAGGGGCTCAAGTCGGTGACGCCCAAGACCTGGTACTGCTCGAAGGAGCACCGGCAGTGCTACGTCGCGCCGCCTGCGTTCCCCGGCGCCGAGCCGAAGGTCGCCGACGACGAGTTCGTCTACACGCGCATCAGCGACCCGCTCGGCTACGCGCGCGCGTTCGAGATCGCAGCCGCAGCGGGCTTCCAGCCTTCCGGCAAACGCGTGCTCGACTTCGGCTACGGCAACCTCGGGCAGCTGCTGATGCTCGCCTCGCTCGGCGCCGACGTTCACGGCCTCGAGGTCGATCCGCTCCTCGTCGCGGGCACCGTCGCGCTCGTCGGCAAACGAGGGAAGGGGAGCGTCACGCTGCACGACGGCTACTTCGCCAGCGATGAACGCGTCGTGAAGGAGATCGGCGGCGGGTACGACTTGTGGATCTCGAAGAACACCCTCAAGCGCGGCTACGTACACCCCGTCGAGCCACCTGGCGCGAAGGCCCAGCTCGATCTCGGGCTCGACGACGCGAAGCTGCTCGCGCTCATCCACTCGCAGCTCAACAAGGGAGGCCTCTTCTTCATCTACAACATCGGTGGAGCGCCCCAGCAGCCGTACAAGCCGATGACCGACATTCGTTCCCCGTACTCGAAGGAGGCCCTCATCGCGGCCGGCTTCGAGGTGCTCGCGTTCGAGCAGGACGACACCGAGAAGTGCAAGGTGATGGCGAAGGCCCTCGAGTGGGCCAAAGACTGGACCGCCGTCGAGTCGGAGCTTCACGCCTCGTACACGCTCCTACGCCGAAGGTAGGCGCGGGTGGTGCTGATCGATCGGGGGGCCGGTCAGTCAAGTTGACTGCCCTGGCAGCCCTGAAGCGCTCGTGAGTGTTTGAATCCACTGCGTCGCGCCGCGGTTCGGCCGGTATCAACGTTGCAGCCGACGCGACGCATGCCGCCGATTCGATCGACCGAGCCGCTGTGGACACTCACGCCCCGTTCCGAGGCGGAGCGTGAACCTGCGACGCCAATCGCCCGCGAACAGGTCTCCGACTGCGTCATCATCGGGGCTGGCATCACGGGGCTGACGACGGCCTACCTGCTCGCGCGCGCCGGGAAGAAGGTCGTGGTCGTCGAAGCCAGACATGCCGGTGCAGGCGTGACGGGCTGCTCCTCGGCCCACGTCACCGAGGCCGTCGACACGCGCTACGCCACCATCGAATCTGACTTCGGTCACGAGGGCGCCCGCCTGGTCGCGGCGTCGAGCCGGCATGCCATCGAGTTCATCAACGAGCTCAGCGGCGACGACGTCGGCGTCGGCTTCGTTCGCCTGCCCGGGTATCTCTTTCGAGACGAGGAGCACGACAAAGGTGTCGATCTCGAGAAGGAGCTTGCCGCCTGCCTGCGCGCGGGTCTGCCGGTGTCATCGGTGCGCGAGGTGCCGCTTCCCTTCAAGACCCGCGGTGGCCTGCGCTTCGAGAATCAAGGCGCCCTCAACCCGGTTGGCTACGTCAGCATGCTCGTCAGGCGCCTGCGCGCGCTCGGGGTCGTCGTTCAAGAAGGCGTGCGGGTGACTGCCGTCGATGATGGCGAGCCGTCGGTGGTGCACCTGGAGCGCGGGGAATCGCTGCGCACGACGGCGGTGGTGTTCGCCACGCACTCGCCCCTCAATCGCGTCTTCCTTCAGACCAAGGTGGCGTCGTATCGCTCGTACCTCGCGGCCTTCGAAACGAAGGCACGGCTCGACGGCCTCTTCTGGGACACTGCGGATCCGTACCACTACCTCCGCTCCGTCTCCTTGCGCGGCGCCGATGGCCCACGCTCGTGGCTCCTCGTCGGTGGTGCCGATCACAAGACGGGCACGACGTCCGAGACCGATGCTTCCTTCGAGGCGCTCGATCGCTACGTCGCCAGACGCTTCGACGTGGGCGCCGCCACGCACCGATGGTCGGCGCAGGTGCTCGAGCCAGTCGACGGCCTGCCCTTCATCGGCCGCAACACGCTCTCGACGAACTCGTACGTCGCCACGGGCTTCAGCGGCAACGGCATCACGTTTGGCACCATCGCCGCCCACGTGCTGGCCGACGCCATTCAGGGCAAAGAGAACCCGTGGGCCGCGTTGTACACGGCGACGCGCGTGAAGCCGCTCGCGGCGGCTGCGCAGTTCATTCAAGAGAACGTCGACACGCCCATCCACCTTGTCGGCGACGCGCTCGCTCCCGGCGAAGTGTCGTCGTCAGCCGAGATCGCGCCCACCGAGGGCAAGGTCTTGCGGGTCGATGGTCGGCGCGTCGCCGTCTTCCGCGACGAAGCCGGCGCCCTTCACGCGCTCTCGAGTGTCTGCACCCACCTCGGCTGCGGCGTGAAGTTCAACCCCGCCGAGCGCTCGTGGGACTGCCCGTGCCACGGGTCCCGGTTCTCGACCGACGGCGACGTGTTGGACGGCCCCGCCATCGCGCCGCTGGAGCGCGTCGTGCTCACCTGAGACGAGTCAGGGCGCTCCGGCGTCGGGCTTCTTCCGGCCCGTGAGCGCAGGAATCGTCTGCTTGAAGCCGGCCGAGAGCGTCGCCAGATGATCGAGCACGTCATCGGCCTGCGCCCCCTCGACGAGGAACGGCTGGCACGGGCGCTCGGGGTACGCATCACTGCGCGCCGGCACGATCTCCACCGCCTCGAGTGAGCGCTTCGTCAGCAGCAGGTGGACCAGCGCCGTGCGTTTGTCGCCGGGGTTCCAGTTGCCGCCGAAGACGAAGTTGCCCAGCGAGTAGACGATGGGCTTGCCCTGGAACACCTCGATGCCCTGCAGCACGTGCGGGTGTGAGCCGATCACCGCTGACGCTCCGGCCGCGATCGCCGCGTGGCCCAGCTCGACCTGGTACGGCTCGGGCTGGCCCCTGCCTTCGCGCCCCCAGTGGAAGAAGGGAATGACGTGATCGGCCTTCTTCTTCGCCGCGCGCACGTCGGCCTGCACCATCGCCTTGATCGCCGCAGTGTCGGAGAAGTGGCCTGCGACGCCCGGCGTCGACTCGGTGGCGATCACCTCGGGCGGCTCGATGTTGCGATCGCCGAGGAAGAAGTACCCCAGGAACGCGAGCTTCACGCCCTTCACCGTGACGATCGCCGGGGTGCGCGCGTCGGCCAGCGAGCGACCTGCTCCGAAGCGCGCGATCTTCGCGGTGTCGAGCACGTTGAGCGTGTCGAACAGGCCTTCGGCGCCGTAGTCCATGAGGTGGTTGTTCGCGAGGCTCACCACGTCGACGCCGCCGGCCTCGAGGCCCGCGACCAGCTCTGGCCGTGCGCGGAAGTTGAAGTTCTTCTGCAGCTTGCTGCCCTTGTCCGTGAACGGGCACTCGAGGTTCGCCACGAAGAGATCTGACGCGCGGGTGAGCGACTTCACGCGCTCGAAGCCCCACGTGAGCGCCTGATCCTTCGGCGTGCCTTTCTTCACCAGCTCATCGGCCCACTCCTCGACGTGGTAGCCGAGCGTGACGTCGCCAGAGAAGGTGACGCGAATCGGTGGTGCCACGACCCCCGAGTCGGGAGCGGCCCGCAACACCACCCCCGCATCGGAAGCGGCGGGCAACACGACCCCCGCATCGGGAGCAGCCGACAACACCACGAGCGCCAGCGAGAGCATGAGCACGATCCTCGGGCCTCGAGCCCCGGCGCGTCGAGCGATTCCCTCGCCGTTCGATTGGCACGACGTTCCGCTTTCTTGGTGCTATCCCCTTTGGCTCTATGGCGCGCGAGAAGGACCCGCTCGGCCAGTCCGACGAGCACAACTCCAGAGGCATCGAGCTTGCCGATCGCGGCTGGCTCGACGAGGCCGTGAAGGAGTTCAAGAAGGCGATCGAGCTCGACCCGAACTCCGCGCACGCGCACGACAACCTCGCCACGGTGTTCGCCGAGAAGAAGCAGTTCCGCGACGCGCTCGCCGAGTACCTCACGGCCATCAAGCTCGAGCCCGACTCAGCCACCGCCCACTACAACCTCGCCGTCTTCCTCTCGACGCACGGCAACGACTTCGCCGTCGCGCAGTATCAAGAGGCGATCGCGCTCGAGCCCGACTACCCCGACGCGCACCTGAACCTGGGCCTCGCCCACGCCGACGCGGGCCGACTCGAAGACGCGATGAAAGAGCTGCGCGCCGCCATCGAGCTCGACGCCGCCGATCCGTTCCCGAAGCACGAGCTCGCCGCGCTCCTGATGGATGAAGGCGACTACCGGGGCGCGATCGGGTTCTTGAAAGAGGTCACCCGGCTCGACCCGAAGATCTTCGAGGCCTGGCTCGATCTGGGCATCTGCTACGCGCAGAAGGGCTTCTACGCCGAGGCCGAGCGCGCCTACGACAGCGCCGCGGAGCTCAACAAAGACGACGTGCTGCTCATCTACAACCAGGCTGCGCTGTTCGCGCTCTGGGGCCGCCCCGCCGACGCCGTCGCGCAGCTCACCCGCGCGGTCACCATCGACAAAGACAAGGTGCTGGCGTGGCTGCGCGCTGACCCGATGTTCGACTCGCTGAAGGGGCAGCCCGAGTTCGAGGCCCTTCGCTGATGGAGGTCTGGGCGCTGGTCGGTGCGCTGGCCCTGGTGCTGGCCAACGCGTTCTTCGTCGCGATCGAGTTCGCCCTCGTGAAGGTGCGCCCGACGCAGCTCGAGGCGCTCGTCGAAGAGGGCCGCCCCGGCGCCGCCGCCGCGCTCGAGATGCGGCGTCACCTCGACACCTGGCTCTCGGCCTCGCAGGTCGGCATCACGCTCGCGTCGCTCGCCCTCGGCTGGGTCGGTGAGCCCGCGTTCTCTCACCTCATCGAGCCGCTGCTGGCACGCGTCGCGCCGGCCAACGACGCCGCGCAGGCCATCGCGAAGACGATCAGCGTGGTGATCGCGTTCTCGATCATCACCTTCCTGCACATCGTGGTCGGCGAGCAGGTGCCCAAGACGTTCGCGATCGCCCAGGCCGAACGGACGGCGCTGGCGCTGTCGTGGCCGATGCGCGCGTTTCACGCGATCGCCTTTCCCATCATCTGGGTCTTGAACATCGGCACGCGGTTCGCGCTCAAGGTGCTGGGCATCGGCGCGGCGAAAGAAGGCCACGGCGAGGCGCTCGGCGAAGAAGAGCTGAAGCTGATCTTCTCGTCGTCGGCAGAGGCCGGCGCGATCGACGCGTCACGGGCGAAGCTGCTCGAGCGCGCGCTCGCGATGGTGGAGAAGACAGCCCGCCAGGTGCTGGTGCCGCGTTCGCAGATGAAGTGCCTCGATCACGAGCTCACGCTGGAAGAGAACCTCGCGGTCGCACAGGCCGCCGGCCATACGTGGATGCCGGTGATTCGCGGCTCGCTCGATCGCGTCGAGGGTCTCGTCAACATGAAGGAGCTGCTCTTCCTGCTCACCCGCAAGGAGCTCAGCGGCATCGTGCAGGTGCAGCGCCCGGTGCTGTTCGTGCCCGAGTCGATCACGCTCGAGCAGCTCTTGAGTGAGTTCAAACGGCGCAACAAGCAGATCGCCATCGTCGTCGACGAGCACGGCGGCACCTCGGGCCTCGTCACCATCGCCAACGTCGTCGCCGAGCTCGTCGGCAACATCGCCGAGCTGGGCCGCAAGGTGGAGCCGGTGCGCGCGCTCCCCGGGGGCAAGCTCGAGCTCCCCGGCACCGCGCAGCTCGACGATCTCGAGCACACGCTGGAGATCGAGTTCGACGTCGACAAGTCGCAGGTCACCACCATCGCCGGCTACCTGATGGCGAAGCTCGGCCGCGTGCCCGTCACCGGCGACGCGTGGACGCACGAGCCCTTCAAGATTCACGTCGTGAAGGTCGACGGGCCGCGCGTGCAACTGGTGCGCATCGAGCCGCGCGAGCCGATCCTCGAGCCCACCCGCAGCCCGCCGGTCCGCCCGGGCTGATCCCGAGTCGCCGGGAGTGCCGTGCCGGTGAACGATGGGCGCTCGGTGCGCGAGCGCAACCCGAGACGCTGATTCGCCGCCGCGCTACTGGGGAACGACGACGCCGGCGCGCTTGAGCACCTCGAGCGCGTTGGTCGTCGTCACGATGCCGGGCCGGAGCGTGTAGTCGAACGTCATCTCGCTGCCGACGATGAGATCGCGGAAGTGCACGTTGCGCGTCTTGCCGGGCAGCTCCTGCTCGAGCTCACACAAGGCGAGATCGTGCGTCGTCACCGCGCCCGAGGCTCCGAGCGAGAGCAGCTCGCGCATCAGGTGCTTCGAGGCCAGCGTGCGCTCCCGCGCGTTGGTGCCCATGAAGAGCTCGTCGAGCAGAAACAGGCACGCGTCGCGATGGGCGCGCGAGGTGTCGAGCAACAGCTTGATGCGCTGCACCTCGG
>JAUXRI010000236.1 GCA_030681895.1 Myxococcales bacterium
CGAGACATTCCGGGCCGTGCGATCGTCCGAGAACCCAACCGCCGGCACGTGACAGTGCACGCACGCCACACCTTGCGTCGCCAGGGCGTATCCCGCGCCGATGGAGACGGAGGGGACGTCGGCGACCCCAGCGTCGTTGACGATGACCCTCGACAGGCCACGGTCGAAGAACAGCTGCTGCCCGAACTCCGCGACCGCGTCATCGTCGAGGTACTCGTTGCGGGGGTCGACCGGCTTCCCCTTCAGCACCATCGACGACAGCAGCGCCTGATCCTGCTCGGTGAGACCGGGGCGAGGCGCAACCCACTCCACACACCCGGCGAGGGCGGCGACAGCGACGATGAAGACACCACTGGCCCGAGCCATGCGACCCCCGATGAAACGTTCTAGAGGAAGGTGACGCCTGGCGAAATGGGAGACGAGGTTGCGTCTCGACCGGTCCGCGCGGGCGCCCGCGAGGGTTTCAGCGAGAAGCGACCTGGTTCAACGTGACGTTCTTCGACGCGAGCTCGGAAGCCGAGAACGGGAGCGTGTTCACGTCAGCGATGGCGGCCGTCCACGTCGCGTTGTCGACGAGCGAGCGCTCCTGGCTGAAGCGGGCGCCGCGCACGTCAGCGCCATCGAAGCGCGCCTTGTAGAGGCAGGCGTTGCGCAGATCGGCGTCGGCGAAAGTGGAGCCGTCGAGGCGCGCGTACTCGAGGTGGGCCCCCGTCAACCGAGCGCTCTCGAACTTCGCGCCGTTCAGCTTCGCGGCCCGCAGCGTGGCCTTCGACAGGTTGGCGCCCTTGAACGACGCGCCGGCGAGGTCGGCCGAGAGGAAGCTGGCACCCTTGAGGTTGGCGCCGTCGAAGCGCGCGCCGCGCAGGTCCATCGACTCGAACCGAACGCCCTCGAGCTCGGCGTTGCGAAGGTCTGCGCACTGACCGCGCTCGGTGTTGAGGCCCGTCTCACCCGCGGCGTTGCGGCACTCGCCCGAGGCGACGTCGTAGCGGAACTGCGCGAAGGCGGAGGAGGCAACGGTGACGGCGGCGATGACGGCGATGCGGAGCGAGTTCATGTGAGGTTCCCCGTGTTGACTGCGTTGGATGAACCTCCCTTGTGCAGATGTCTTGCCAACGCCCGTCGCGGAGCGTCGCCTCCGAAACCAATCGGTAAGCCATCAAGAACAGGACGGACTCCGGGTGACACGACCCGGGAGTGACACGACACACTGTGACGGCGGGCAGACCTATTCCAGCTGGCGCAGCGCCTCCGTCACGCGATCGAGCTCGGCTTGTGGGCGCTCGAGGCGTTCCAGCAGATCTCGAAGATGGTTGAGCTCCCGGCGCAGCTCGAGATCGGGCGCCCCGCCTTGCCGCATCGCTTCGACGCCGTGCTCCATGCCCGCAGCCGCGTCTTCGAGCTCGCCGAGACACTCCTGCGCGCGCGCCAGCACGACGAACTCACGACCCAGCCGCGCGGGATCCGCCTGAGGCATCTGCTGACGAATGCCAAGGGCTCGGGCGACGTGGGTGCGCGCGCCCTGACACGAGCCGTTGCCGAGCATCACCACGCCGACGTTGTGCTCGGCCACCGCGGTCTCGGGATGATTGGGCCCCAGCTGCTGCTGCCGAATCTGGAGCACCTCGAGCAACAGGGGCTGCGCCTCGGCAGGTGGCAAGGAGAGGGCGTGGTTGGTGAGCGCACGGGTGACGAGCGGGTGTGACGGCGGGTAGTGCTTGCGGCGAAGAGCGAGGGCCCGTTGAAACGCCTGGCGGGCCTGATCGAGCTCCCCTTCACGGGTGGCGAGCTGGCCGAGCTGAGTCAGCCGCAGCGCCTCGAGGAGCTCAGGGCGACCAAGCCGCACGGTGACGTCGTCTGCGGCGTTCAGCGCGTCGTGCGCGGCGTCGAAACGATCGCGCTCCGAATACCAGCCCACCAGGCCGATCCACGCGCGGGCCCGCTCATCGTCCGAGCCCGAGCGCTCGGCGAGGCTGACCGCGCTCTTCAGGAGAGCCTCGGCGTCAGGGCGGCGCAGCTCGGCAGAGAGCTGGCCTGCGAGGAGCTGTGCCTCGGCCTCGACCCGCCAGGCCTTCGCTTCGTGGGCATCAGCGGCGGCCTCGAGGGCAGCGCTCATGCCGTCGCCGTAGCGGCCTGCGGCGCGGAACACCCTGGCGCGGCTCAAGTCGGGGCGGAGCGACCGATCGGCGTCGCTGTCCTGCACGAGCGCGAGCGACGGGGCCTCGTCGGACTGACAGCTCGCCGCGGGCTGCACCTCGAGGGTGATCGTCGCCTGGGCGTTCTCGACGACCTGCACGTCGGCCGAGACGAACACCTCGGCGAGGCTCGAGAGCACGGCGCCACGGGTGCCCAGACAGAGGGTGCGGGCCCGTCGCTCCGCGCTGGAGGGATCGAGCCGGCACACCGCGCGAGAGGCGTCAGCCCAGGCCTTCGCTTCGGGCTCCAGTTGCGTCCAGACGCGCTCGAAGGCGTCACGCCCCGGCTCGCCAGCGCTGGTGACGAACGCCTCGCGCATGGCCTTCACTCTGGTGGGGTTCCAGGTGGCGTTGAACGTCGAGTCCACCGAGGCCAGGCACTCGCGCTCGATGCGCTGGGCGGGTGATTCGCGGAAAAACAGCGCTCCACTGACGAGGCCGACGCCGACGACGCCAGCGACCGCGAGCGAGAGGTTGAGGAAGCGGCGGCGGGTCTCGGCAGGGTCGTTCTCGAGCGCCGCCAACAGCGCATCCATCGAGGGGAATCGGCTCGAAGGCGCCTGCGAGAGACCGCGCACGAGGACGCGGCGAATCCACTGGGGGACGGAGGCAGGGAACCGGGGCTCGCGACCATCGTCGCCAGGCTCGAAGGGCATCGTGCCGGTCAGCGCCTTGAAAAGCGCGACGCACCACGAGTACTGGTCCGAGGCGGGGCCGACGTCCTGGCGAGCGCGCTGCTCCGGAGACATCCACGCGGCCGTGCCACCTCCGACGATGACGGTGCTGCCATCGAGGGAGCGCGCGAGCCCGAAGTCGGTGACGTGCGCGGTGCCGTGCTCGTCGAGGAGCACGTTGTCGGGCTTGAAGTCACGATGAACGATGCCCGCGGAGTGCGCCGCCGCCAGCCCACGCCCCGCCTCGCGGAACCGCGAAAGAATCGCCGCCGCGTCGGGCTTCTTCTCGAGCCACGCGCCCAGGGTGCCGCCACCCATGAACTCCATGGCGATGAAGAGCTGATCGGCGAAGCGGCCGACGTCGTGCACGGTGACGACGTTCGGGTGAGAGAGCCGCGCGAGCACCTGCGCCTCACGAAGGAGCCGGGCGCGCTGGTCGTCGTTGGCGTCGCCGCCGTCCTTCACGCGCACGAGCTTGAGCGCCACCTTGCGATCGAGCTGTGGATCGTACGCGGCGTAGACGACGCCCTGCCCTCCCGTGCCGAGCGCCTCGAGCACGACGTAGCGTCCCAGCGAGGTACCGCGGCTGAGCACCTGCACGGGTCCCGACGCGCGCGCTTCGGCGAACGATTGCTCTGCGGAGTCAGGCGGCGTGAGGGCGGGATCGGTCACTTGAGGCTCGAACGACACGGCACTTCGCAACACACGTGCCAGTGATCGACACGTTCCGCAAACGCGCGATCTCCGTCAAGCGCGGCACAGCTCACGGTGACACACGCTGTGTCACTCTTTGCGATGGCACGTTTTCCGCTACCGTGGCCGCGCCATGGCCCAGAGCACCCAGAGTGAGAGTGTCGTCGAGGCCGCTGCCGTGTCGGAGCCGGTGCCGGGCGCGGTGCTCATCTTCTCGAGTCGTGCGCCGCAGTATCGGCCGCTGGTGATGCCGCGCGCGGGCCTGCTCGCCCTCGGAAGAGAAGACATGGGCGGCCTGCCGGTGCCCGATGAGAAGGTGTCACGGCAACACGCCGAGCTGACGTTCAGCGACGGTCTCTTCACGGTGAAGGAGCTCGGCAGCCGCAACGGCACCTTCGTCGACGGCGTGCGCATCGAAGGCGCGGTGACGGCGAAGACCGGAGCCGTGGTGCGGCTGGCTCAGACGGTGATCGTGCTCGAGGCCGATCTGCGACGGTGGCTCGCGGGTCAGATGAAGCATGACGACTTCATCGTCGGGCCGACGTTGCAGTTGGCGCTCGATCGCGCGGTGGTTGCGCGGTCGACCGATGCGCATCTGCTGGTGCGTGGTGAGAGCGGCGCGGGCAAGGAGCTGATCGCGCACCGATTCCATGAAGCCGGCACGCGGCGCGGCCCGTTCGTCGCGGTGAACTGTGCTGCGATTCCGGCGTCGGTGGCCGAGCGACTGCTCTTCGGTGCGGTGAAGGGTGCGTACACGGAAGCGAAGACGGACGCCGATGGCTACCTCGCGGCGGCGGATGGCGGTGTGCTCTTTCTCGATGAGATCGCCGAGCTCGATCTGCAGGTGCAGGCGAAGTTGCTGCGGGCGATCGAGTCGGGTGAGTACCTGCCGCTGGGAGCGTCGACGCCGAGGAAGGTGGCGCTCCACGTGGTGGCGGCGTCGCATCGTGATCTGCGCGCGGCCGTCGCGGTGAACACGTTCCGCTCTGACTTGTTCTATCGGCTGTCTCAGTTCGAGGTGTCGCTCCCTCCGCTGCGCGAGCGGAAGGAAGAGCTGCCGTGGTTGATGCGGCACGCGCTGGTGGGGCTGCCGGTGGAGCTGCACGCCGCGGCCGTCGAAGCTGCCCTGCTGCGCCCGTGGCCGGGGAACGTGCGGGAGCTGTTGTCCGAGACGCGTAAGGCGGCGGCGACGGCCCAGGCCGAGGGCGGCGGCGTGTTGCGCGCGGAGCACCTGGCCCCACAGGCCGGTCGGCAGGTCGATGGTGGGCCCGCTCCGGTGACGACGAGAGCGGCGACGATCTCTGCGGTCCGCCCGGGCGCGCCTCCGGTTCCGTCGGAGGATGATCCCGATCGGCAGGCGATCGTCGCGGCGCTGAGTGCGTCGGGGAACAACGTGTCGGCCGCGGCGAAGACGCTCAACATGCATCGCACACAGCTGTACCGGGTGATGAAGCGGCTGGGGCTGTTGGCTCCCGAAGACGGCGCGTGAGAGCTACTCCGCGACGTTGAAGGCGATGTGCTGCAATTCGAACTCACCGTAGGCGTACGTACCGGCCGGGTCGTGCCACTTCGTCTCACCGAAGGAGGGCACGCGGCGCTCGCCGAACGCTCGGAAGTCTCTGACCGGCGTGCTCCACCGCATTCGCGTGAAGGCCTTCCCGTCGGGCGACGCGGCGGAGCGATCGTCTGAGATGAAGTCGACGAGCTCGCCCTTCTCGTCGAAGCGCAGCTCGGCAGAGACGGTCTCGGCGCCGCGTGTGAAGAAGCCGCGCGCCGACTTCGAATCGATCGGCTCCCAACGAATGGAGCGGTCGACGAGCATCGACGGAGCCAGCAGACAGAGATCATTGAACAGCGTCACGGTCTCGGAGCGGTTCATCTCTGGCCCCTTCGCGTCGACGACGGTGGCGACCGAGAGCACGCGCGCCTGGAACGTCGCGGCCTCACCGACGAAGCGATGGAACACGTCGACCGGCAGGCCCTTCATCACGGCGTCCATGAGAAACAGCCGGGCCGGCATCGCTCCGTACGTATTGAATTGCTGTGCAGTGAAAGGCATCCACGGCTCGGTCGCGCTGCCGCGAATGCGACCCTTCCACGTCGCGCGGAAGTTGAAGACGCGTGGCTGTCCGACCGAGCCGGTGACGCGCAGATACTGCTGCACCGGCGTTGGCAGGGATTGGAGCTCGGCCTCGGTGACCAGCTGCGCTGCGCCGGGAGCGAGGAGCGCTCGCGCGTCATTGGCGTACGCGGCGCGCGCGCTGGTCGGGCCCTGGGAGACGAAGCCGTAGACGACGGCCAGCAGGACGATCACGTTCGCGATCGTGCCGAACTTCGCGTCGCTCCAGGAAGAGACGATGACCACCTGCGAGAGCGTGATGGCGACGAGTCCGACGATCCAGAACGCGCGTGGAGGCGTGAGGACGAGCGCGAGCATCACAAACCCAGCGAGGAGCCAGACCAGGCCCATCGGCTTCGAGATCGGCTGCGTGAGCTGCGGCAGCTCGGCGAACCCGAACGCCTTTGCAAACCCCATGAGGTGGATCAGCCCGTGAATCAGCAACACCGCCAGAAGAACCCAACGCATGACGTCAGTCATTGCGTGTTCTGGACCAACCGGCGCGCTCGGAAACGAGCTCGTCCCTGCGCAGCGGTTGCGTCAGCGAACGGCAACGAGGCTCAGCGGCGCAAGCTTCGACCAGCACACGCTGCAGAGCGTCGCATCGCGCATGCCGACGGCTCCACAGACGTTGCAGGCCCGAAGGTGGGGTTCGTCGCCGAGGTCGAGCTCCGTCACGACGGCGTCGAAGCTGCGCTGCAGGCCGGGACGGCCGACGAGATCAGTCGAGGCCTTGAGTTGATCCTGCATGAGCGCGAGTAGCTTTCGCAGCCTCGAGCGCGCGTCGTCATGAATCAGCACCAGTTCGCCAGGCATGAGGAGTTCTCTCTGCGGCACTTCGCCGCGTGTGGAAGTCATGCAAACGCCGGCATGGCGCGGTCGGCGAGGCGCTCACGCGCGATCAGCGTCGAGAGCCCCCACGACATGGCTTCGTGTTCGTGGAGCAGCCAGCTGATGAACGCCTGGTGATCCGCCTCTTCCCATTCGGCGAAGAGATCGATGAGGTTTCGGAGCTCCGAGATGAGGCGCACGTGGCCTTCGAGCAGCCAGTCGTCGAGATGGGAGCCGGCGCGGGGCGGAGGTGACGGCGCGGGCGGCGGCGCGAGACTGATGTAGTCGGCCAGCGTCGCGCTCGGCGCGCTCGGGGCGACACGACTGGCGACCATGGACATCACGGAGTCGAGCCGCGTGGCCTGGTCCGCGAAGACGCCGTTGACGCCTGCCAGCGCTGGCCCCGAGGTGATCGCGTGCAGCGTGCGGGTCTTGAGCGAGAGGGCGATCTCATCGCCGAGCAGCCGTTGGAAGGTGGTGGCGACTCGTCTGGGAGAGGGCGGCGCGGTTCGGCGGGGTTGGCGCTGCTGCTGCGTCGCGACTTGCTGGCTAGGCATGTGGGAACGACCTCCGGGGTGCAGCGTGGGGAACGAGCCTCAGTTCACGATTCGCGCCATGCCGTTTCGTAGGGAACTCGGCGCGTTGACTGAGGTTTTCGCGGTGCGGCCGTCATTGTGACGGCCTGCCATTTCAGTTCGACGAATGGTCACTTTTCAGTGCGCTCTGGGCGTGAGGTTGGTGGCCGGAGCGGCGCGCATGAAGCGGTCGAGGAAGAGCAGCAGCACGCCGGCGCCGACCGACGCAGAGGCGAGGCCGAGCGGGTAGAGCTGCGTGCCGAGCACGGGCTCGTCGAACATCAGCGCGCCGAGCATGCCGCCGACGAAACCGCCGGTCGCGCCGATGGCGAAGACGAGCCAGGGGCCGGCCATGCGCAAGCCGAGGAGCAGCACTTCTCCGGCGCCTGCAGCGATGACGCCGATGAGGATGAACGAGATGAGTCCCATGGTGAGCCTCCTGGTGATGAACGTCAGCGCTTCGTCGTCGGAGCGGTGCTGGGGTCGCGTTGGAGCAGGCGCGCGAGGGGGCCTGGCCGTGGCGACCAGTACTGGTTGAGGAGCAGCAGCGAGGCGATCGCGCCGACGGCAGCCGTGACCGGGCCGATGGGGTGGACCACCGAGTCCATGACGTTCTCTTGAAACACCGCGGAGAACAGCAGGCCGACGATGACGGAGCCGCCGACGCCGCACGCGAGCGGGAGCCACGGCCCAGCGTTGCGCAGCGTCACGAAGGCCGCGCGCCCGAGGAGCGTCACGAGGACGCCGATGAAGAGAAACGTGCCGAGTCCCATGAGGACCTCCGGCTCGGTGTCAGTGCATTGGGTGCGCCTGTGTAGGCATTGACGGGGTTGCGAGTGGTTGACGACACCGAGGCGCTCAAAAACGAGAGAGCGCCACGATCGTCTTGATGTTGCGTTCAAGAACGGCCGCAAGCGCGTGCCGTTCTGCACGCCGAAAGGGCTACGCGACGGGCGAGAGCTTCGCCCAGCAGCTGCCGCAGAGCGTGGCGTTGTGCACGCCCATGGCGCCGCACTTCGGGCACGCGCGGAGGACGGGCTCCACGCCGAGATCGAGCTCCGTCACGAGGGCGGTGAGCGCGGCCTGCAGGGGCTCCGCCGCCTTCGCGGCCGTCACCTGCGTCTGCATCTCGCCAAGAATGCGCCGGAGTCGTGAACGCGCGTCGTCGTGAATCGTCACCATGTCGCCCATACCCACCGCCCAGTGATGTGAATCGTTCGGTCCGTACGCACGCTGCGAAGAGTTCGCAGGCACGCGTGTCGAGCCGTGGGCCGGTGTACAGGGTTCGGCGCGGGAAGTCGTTGGTGGCGACGGGTGGTGGTCTGATCACGAGCGTGGTCGCCCTGATCTCAGGCGGTGTCGAGGCGGAGGCGTCCGCTGCTCCGCTGATCGCGAGCGGTGTCGACGTGTCGACGAGCGGTGTCGGGTTCTGCGCGACCGCTGTCGCGCTGCTCACGAGCGGTGTTGGTGCGATCGCGACGGGTGTCCCTCTGATCTCGAGCGGTGTTGCTCTGATCGCGACGGGTGTCCCTCTGATTGCGAGCGGTGTTGCCACTGTCGGGCGGTGTGCGCAAAAGCTCCTCTTTCAAGGTGTTTGGGGCGTTTGGTACGGTGCCGTCACCTTTCACAAGGGGGGCAGTTCACATGGCGAAGTTCGACGCAGACATTCAACGTGGCTTGAAGGCGCATGACCTCTCGGCGAAGCACGACGCGGTGCTGAGTCGACGAACTCCGGCGGGGCACACGGCGTACCTGGCGGCGAAGCTGACCGAGCTGGGAGCGTCGATTCCGAATCAGATCGCAACGCGCGCCAGCGTGGGCCAGTCGTCGGGAGCGCAGAAGCAGGAGTTCGAGAAGCTGGTGCTGCTGCTCTCGGCCATTCGCGAGAACGTGAAGCAGGACGAGGACGCGACGGCCGCGGACAAGAAGGAGTACGGCCTCGGCGTGCGCCTCGACCCGCGCAACCCGAAGAAGGTCCTGGGAGCGGCGGAGGCGGTGCTCCGTGCGGCGCGCGCGAAGCCGGCCCGGGCGCAGGTGTTGGGCATTCTCCCGGATGACCTGACCCAGCTCGGCGCCCTCACCCAGGCCGCCGCCGCAGCAGACACGACGGAGGACACGGTTCGCGCGACGGCTCCGCTGAGCACGAAGAAGAGGAACGAGCTGGTCGCGGACGTGAAGGCGGCGGTGAAGAAGATCGCCGGCGCCGGGATTCTCGAGTTCGCGATGAACGCGAAGGTGCGCGCGGAGTTCGAGGCGCTCCTCGAGGGCCCGACCAAGCGCGGCGGCGGGACGCCGCCCGCGTCGTAGACGCCGCACGTTGAGCCGACTCTCTTTCTCGAAGCCGCCGTCCGAAAGCCCAAATGACAATCCGACCGAGCCGAGCTGCCGTTTGCATGGCGGCAACGATGGTGGTTTCGCTTGCCTGCTCACCACCGCCGCCGCGGTGCACTACGGGATCTTCAGTCGCGTGCGTCTGCACCGACGGGAGGAGCGGCGCTCAGGTCTGCGAAGCTGATGGCTCGCTCGCTGCCTGCACGTGCACAAGCGCGGCGGGTGGTGGATTCGTCTTTTCGGGCGGCTCTGCGGCGGGCGGCTCTGCGGCGGGCGGCTCTGCGGCGGGCGGCTCTGCGGCGGGCGGCTCTGCGGCGGGCGGCTCTGCGGCGGGCGGCTCTGC
>JAUXRI010000254.1 GCA_030681895.1 Myxococcales bacterium
CAGATGTGGTGCAGGCCGAAGGGCACCAGCAACCGCTCGACGAAGCCATAGAGGCTGGCGGCCAGGCGCGGGTCGCTGACGGCGGCCCAATGCGAGAACGTGTTGATGGCGCCCTGCACCGGCGGCCACACCATCGACAACACCAGCCCCAGCGCAATGGCGGCCAGCGCGGTGACGATGGGCACGAAACGTTTGCCGGCGAAGAACCCCAGCCAGGTCGGCAGGGAGATTTTGTAGAAGCGGTTGAACATCACCGCGGCCAACCCGCCCGCCAGGATGCCTCCGAAGACGCCGGTCTGCATCGAGGGAATGCCCATCACCGTCACGGGCACCACGCCGAAGACCTTCGCCATCACGCCCATCGTCCCCAGCAGCACCACGTAGCTCACCGTCGCCGCGACGGCCGAGACGCCATCGTTGTTGGTGAACCCGAGCGCGACGGCGATGGCGAAGAGCAACGCCATGTTCCCGAAGATGACGTCGCCCGACTGGCGCATCAGCAACGACACGCTCTCGGGGAGCCACGAGAAGTTCGCGGCGCCGATGCCCAGCAGCAGGCCTGCGATGGGCAGCACCGCCACCGGCAGCATCAGGGCCCTGCCCATCTTCTGCAGCGACGCGAACAGGTTCGAGGTCGAGGCCATCGGTTCACCCTCCCACTGCGAGCGCGGCGGCCTCGCGGAGCCGGCCTGGTTGCCAGCTCTTCAGCAGCGCACGCACCTCGGCGGTGGTGGTCTGCCGGAGCACGTCGGTGGCGAGGGCCTCACACTCGGCGAAGGACCACCGGGCCAGCGCAGCCTTCACCGGCCCGACCGACGGCGTGCTCACCGACAGCTCCGTCACCCCGAGCCCCACCAGCAACGGCGCGGCGAGCGGGTCCGAGGCGATGCCGCCACACAGGTGCACTGGACGCTGGTGCACGCGCGCGCCTTCGACGGTGGCCGCGATCAGCCGGAGCACCGCGGGGTGCAACGCGTCGGCGCGCGAGGCGAGCTGCGGGTGCCCACGGTCCATCGCCAGCGTGTACTGGGTGAGGTCGTTCGTGCCGATGGAGAAGAAGTCGACCTCTCGGGCCAGCGCCTCGGCCAGCACCACCGCCGACGGCACCTCGATCATGATGCCCACCTTCACCTCGGCCCGCACGTCGAGCGCGCGCTGCTCTTCGGCGAGGAGCTGGCGAGCGGCGCGCAGCTCCTCGAGGCCAGAGATCATCGGGAACATGATGTGCAATCGCGTCAGGCCCGCAGCGGCGAGCATCGCGCGGAGCTGGACGCGGAACATCTGCGGCTGGTCGAGGCTGACGCGAATGCCGCGCAGGCCGAGAAACGGGTTCCCCTCGCGAGGCAGCGGCAGGTACGGCAGCGGCTTGTCACCACCGACGTCGAGCGTTCGCACCACCAGCGGGCGGTCGGGGCCCACCACCTCGGCGATGGCCTGGTACACGGCGCGCTGCTCCGCTTCGTCGGGAGCGCTGTCGCGGTCGTAGAAGAGGAACTCGGAGCGCAGCAGCCCGATGCCCTCGGCCCCACCGGCGATGGCCTCGCGCGCGTCGGCGAGGTTCTTGATGTTGGCCACCACCTCGAGCCGCCGCCCATCGCGAGTCTGGCCGACGGTGAAGGCCGCGACCTGCTCCTGCTTTCGTTCGGTGGCCAGCAGGGAAATTCGTTCGGCGAGCTTGCCGCGCGCGACGAGGTCACCCGGTGCCGGCGCGAGCTCGAGCCGTCCGGCCGCGCCGTCGAGCACCACCTCGAGCCCCTCGGCGAGCGAGAGCACGCGCTCATCGACGCCCATCACCGCAGGCACGCCCATGCCGCGCGCCAGAATCGCCACGTGGCTGGTCGCGCTCCCGGTGGTGGTGACCAGGCCCTTGAAGCGCTGCTTCGGAAATGACGCGAGCTGCGTGGGGGTGAGCTCGGCGGCAATCACGATGGCGTTCTCGGGCAGCTCCCCGAAGCCCGTGGTGTCGCCCGTCAACACCTTGAGCAGCCGCAGCCCCACGTCGCGCACGTCGACCGCGCGCTCGCGCAAGAGCGGCTGATCGAGCTGCTCCATGCTGGTGGCCTGCGCGCGAAAGGCCTGGTTCCAGGCGAACGCCGCGCTCTTGCCCTGCCACACCACGCCGCGGGTGTGCGCGAGCAACTCCGGGTCTTCGAGCAGCTCGCGCTGCACGTTCAGGATGTCGGCCTGCTGTCCACGCTCCTGGGCCGCGAGCGCCGCCAACTGCGCGGAGGCCGTCGCCAGCGCGGCGTCGAGCTTCTGCAGCTCGGCCTGCGCTGGCCCACCGACCTCAGGCACGCTCGGCGCCGTGTTCCCGAGCAGCACCACCCGGCCCAGCACCAGTCCCGGTGACGCCGAGACGCCCTCGAAGACGCCGCTGCGCGTGCTCGGCCGCTTGACGACGGGAGCCGGTGGCGCAGGAGGCGGCGCCATCGACGCTTCGCCCGAGCCCTCGCGCAGCGTCTTCGACAACGCGGCGATGGCCTCGGCCGCATCGGCGCCGCTCGCCTCCACCACCACGGCGTCGCCCTGGTGCGTCGACAGGCCCATCACGCCGACCACCGACTTCAGGTTCGCCGAGGCCGTGCCGCGGAAGAGGCGCACCGTCGAGACGAAGCGCTTGGCCTGCTGGGCGAGGACCGCTGCGGGGCGCGCGTGCAGCCCGCTCGGGTTGGGCAACACGATGGGCGCCGAGCGCAACGCCGTGCCCGTCTCGACGGTGGGGAGCGCCGCGCTCGCGCCTCGGAGCGCAGGGCCTTCGAGCGTGAGCAGCACCGAGGTACCCGCCACCAGCTCGCGCGTCTTCGTGGCGACCAGCCGCTGGCCGTCCTTGAGGTTGGTGACGACCACCACCGTGATGAGGCTCCGCGCCGCGCGGCCGACGACGTCAGCCTCGAAGCGAATGAGTGGCTGGCCCTGAACGACCTGGTCGCCGAGCTTCACCAGCGCGGTGAAGCCGTGGCCCTTGAGCGCGACGGTGTCGAGCCCCACGTGAATCAACACCTCGACGCCTTCGGCCGAGGTGATGGCGAGCGCGTGCCGCGCCTGGTGCAGCTGCGAGATGGTGCCCGCGAACGGCGCCAGCACCTCGCTCGACGTGGGGTCGATGGCGAGCCCGTCGCCGACCATCAACCGGGCGAAGACCTCGTCGGGCACCTCGGCCAGCGGCACCGAGAGTCCCGAGAGCGGAGCGTGAATCTCCATGGGCGGCCTCAGTTGAATTCGTACGAGATGCGCAGGCGGAAGGAGTGGACGTAGTTGTCCCAGGACGAGCGGGTGTCGAGGTCTTCGATGTGCGCGAGCGCAAAGCCGTACACCGCCTTCAGGCTGAGACCCTGAATGGGCAACCGGTACAGGTACGAGACGAAGGCCTGGTGGTGGCGGTTGTTCTCGCCCTGCTGGTTGAGCTGGTTGGTGTGGTGGTACCCGAGGCCAACGGAGCCGTTCCAGAAGTCGATGTCGGCGAAGCCACCCACCGTGTACTTGTCGAGCGAGCGGTCCGAGTCGACGAGGCCCTGAATGTCGATGGAGTTGACGAAGGCCTGCGCGAAGTTGGCGCCGAGCGTCGCGCGCTTGAAGAACGTGTACTGCAGCCGCCCCGCGAAGCCGTGCGTCGTCGTCTGCACCTTGTCGGCGGTCGTCTGCGGGCGCAGCAGCAGCGTCTCGTAGCCCGCGAGGAACTGCAGGTCCTTCCACGTGAAGTGCAGCGCGGGGCGCACGCCGAAGTTGTTCTGGTTGTTCTCCTGCCCGTAGACGCCGGCCAGCTCGAACTTGAGGAAGTCGAAGGGGTAGAAGTGAATCGCGCCCTGCCCCGACTCGTTGCGGTAGCCCCGCGTCAGGTCGAGCCAGTACAGCGC
>JAUXRI010000063.1 GCA_030681895.1 Myxococcales bacterium
TTCGTCTCGAGCAACACCGACTTCACCGGCGCGTCGAGCTTCTGCACACCCGCGATGTCGGCCCGGCTCTCGGTCACGAACCAGCCCACGTGGTCGTAGCTCTCGGCGATCTTCGTCAGCTCCGCCGCTTTGTACTCGGGCGTCTTGTCCTTCATCTTCGGCTTGCTGACGACGAAGTGCGCGTCGGTGTCGAGACCGGCGGCTTCGAGCTGCGCGATGGTGAAGGACTCCTCGCTCTGCGTGCGCGCGGTGACGAAGAAGACGTCGGCGCCTGCGGCTGCAGCCTTCTTCGCGAGGTCGATCGTCGCGGCGATCTTCAGGTCGTGTTTGTAGTTCTCGCCCTTGAAGAACATGCGGAACCAGAGCGAGCTGAACTTCTTGGTGTGCTCCGGGCTCATGCGCACGAGGCCCGCCGTCTCTTTCGCGTCGTTGCCCATCTGCTTCGCGGTCTTGCTCTTGAAGTAGGTGGTGCCGTTCGCCTTGTCGAAGGCCTTGCCGATGGCGAGCGCACGGCCGCGGGTGTCGACGATGGTGTTGTCGACGTCGAACGACACCGCGACGCGCTCTCCGGCCTTCGTGCGCTTCTTGATCTCAGTGAGCTGCGCCGTCAGGTACCGCTTCCCGCTGATGGTCGTGGGCATGGGCGCGGAGCCTCGCATCGCCGTCGCCGATTCGAAAGCACCACCAGACTCGCCGGGGCGAGCGCAAGATGCGCCCGTGCCGACCCCCGCCCAGACCGCCCGCCAGGAGCTCGACGCCGTCACCACGGCGCTGCAGCTCCGCGTCGCTTTTCCACCCGAAGTGCTCGCCGAGACCGAAGCGCTGCTCCGCGCGCCGGGCATCGACGACCCGCTGCTCGTCGACCGCACCGCGATGCCCTTCGTCACCATCGACAACGCGTACTCGAAGGACCTCGACCAGGCGGTGCACGTCGCGCGTGAAGGTGACGGCTTCATGGTGGCCTACGCCATCGCCGACGCGTCCTTCTACGTTCGGCCCGGGAGCGCGCTGTTCGCCGAGGCGATGGCACGCGGCGCGAGCTACTACTTCCCCGGCTTCTCGGTGCCGATGCTGCCGCGCGCGTTGTCCGAGGGGCTCGTCTCGCTGAACGCCGATGGGCCCCGCCGCGCCCTGCTCTTCTGGCACTCGCTCGACGCGAACGGAGAGCTCCGCGGCACGAAGCTCGAGCGCGCGCGCGTGCACTCGAAGGCGAAGCTGTCGTTCGCCGAGGTGCAGCAACTCATCGATGCGCCTGCGACGTCGCCGCTCGCGGGGAAACCGTTCGAAGAGAGCCTGAAGCTGCTGAAGGTCATCGGCGAGAAGCGCATTCACCTGGCGGCGGAGCGCGGGCTCGTTCGCTACCGCCGTGAAGAGGTGAGCATCGAGCTCGATGGAGAAGGCCTCGCGTTCGCGGTGATGGAGCTGGTGCGCGACGACGTCGAGCTGTGGAACGAGCAGGTGAGCTTGATGTGCAACGCCGAGGGCGGGCGGCTCCTGCGCGAGTCGAACAACCCCGCGGTGCAGCCCATCTACCGCGTACAGGGAGGCCCCGACCCGGAGCGCCTCGCTGGCCTCGCGAAGTTGACGGAGCGCGTGTGCGCGTTGCACGGGTTGCCCGAGACGCCGTGGCGGTGGCAGCAGAGCGCCCCGCTGGCGGACTACCTGCGCAACCTGCCGCGCGCGGCCACGGGCACGAAGGAGGACCGGGTCGCGAGGGCGTTGATGCGGCAGGCAGTGCTGGTGAACCTGCGCTCCGAGTACTCGATGGAGCCGGGCCCGCACGTCGGCGTCGGCGCAGAGCCGTACGCGCGGTTCTCGGCGCCGATGCGAGAGTTGATCGGCGTCTTCCTGCACAAAGAGGCGGTCGAGCTCCTCACCGGTATTCATCCCACGGCGGAAGAAGACGAGAAGCTGCGCGCGCAGGTGGTGCTGGTCGCCAACCGTTCCCGCGAGACGCAGAAGAAGGTGCAGAACCTCGCCAACGAAGTGGTGATGAACCGGGTGTTCGAGCCCGAGCTCGCGAAAGCCAAAGCGCAGCGCACGGTCTTCACCGGCACGGTGATGGGGCTGTCAGGCGCGAAGGTGCACGTGCGCCTCGATGTGCCTCCGATGGACGTGAAGGTGCTGCTGTTCGACCTCGCGCCGTTCTTCGGTGGCGCGTGGCTCGAGGTGGCCGACGACGGGGCTCTGCTCCGCGCGAAGGGAAAGACCGAGCCGCTGTTGCTGCTGGGGCAGGCGCTGAAGCTGAAGGTGTCGAAGCGCGACGAGAAGTACCGGCGGTGGGTGTTCGAGGCGGTGCGCTGACTCAACGTTCGGTCGACACGAAGAAGTCGACCAGCACCTGACGCATGCGCGTGCCGAGCTGCCCATCCAACGAGTTGGGACAGCCACCTCCGCGCGTTCCGCCAACGCACGCGTCGCTCGTCGTGACCGCGACACAGTGATCGGCGCCTTCCACGCGAATCAACTTCGCGCGGCCGTTGCAGTCGCTCCACGTCGTCGACTGCGTGGTGCTGACTGGCGCAGAGGCCATGCCGTTGCAGATGCGCGGCACGCGGAACGTCCGGTGGAAGGTCTCTTCGTTCGCCACCATCGGGTTGGGCATCGCGGCGCCGGCGCCCATCTGGAGGCACGAGTTCACCGACCAGGTGCCGGCCCAGTTGTTCGCGGTCTGAAGGACGGTGTCGGACGAGCCGATGATGCCGATGAACGGGCGTTGGGCTGACGGCGCACACGGGTGAGCACCGCTCGGCAGCAGGTCGGTCGACGGAGGACCACTCACCGAGCCATACGCTTCGAAGCTGGTCGTCGATTCGCACCACTGCCGGTTGGCCATCACGCCACCGTTCGAGTGGCCAGCGAGGTAGACGCGAGAGAAGCCGGGGACGGTGGACTGCAGCGAGCCCGAACCCAGCGCGGCCGACAGCGCGTTCAAGAACGCCACGTCGTCGACACCCGAGACCATCATGTAGTTGCTCCAGGTCTTCGCCAGCAGCGCGCCCTGAAGGTGCTGCCCCTGCGGGAAGACCCACGCCGTGCGCGTCGAGAGGAGGAAGGCCTCGTCGATGACCGGCGTGGCGCGGGCGGGATCGTCGAGACGCACACCGGACTCGCGCGACGCTCCGGTCTCTTTCGTGCCGCCACCACCGTGAAGGAAGACGACGACCCGTTCGGCGTTGGTCGGAATGAAGGCGTCGATGGTGTGCGGGTGGCCGGGCAGGCGAAGGTCGGTGAAGACGCGAACGGTCGCGGTCGTGCCTGCGTCGGGAGCCCCTCCGTCAGCGGCACCTGCATCGACGCCCGCGTCGGATCCGGCCGAGCCCGCATCGGGAACAGCCGTCGAGGCATCGGGGCTGCCCATGTCGAATCGTCCACACGCAAGCATCGAGATCAACAGAGGGAGCGCGACGACCTTGAGTCTCATGGAGCCTCCAACCCGCGTTGGTGAAGAAGGTTGCGGGCGCCTGGTGTCAGCCTTTCAGAGTAGAGAGGCCGCGTGAAGAAACCCTCTGAGAAGTCGCTGGCCAACGTAGCGCTGCACTACCTGCGCAAGCACTCCGCGAGCCGCAAGGGGCTGGTGCAGCTGCTGGAACGGAAGGTCAAACTCCAGGGTGACGTCCCGCTCAGCGAGGCGCGGGGCCTCATCGACCAGGTCGTCGCGCGCATGGAGCAGGACGGCTACCTCGATGACACGCGCATGGCCGAGTCGAAGACCGCGTCGCTCCATCGGCAGGGGAAGAGCAGCCGCGTCATCGAGATGAAGCTGAGGGAGAAGGGCATCGACCCTGCGCTGGCGAAGAAGTCGGCGCTCACGAGCCCGGAGGTCGAGTTCGAGGCGGCGTGCCGGTTGGTGAAGAAGAAGCGCCTTGGCGTCGACCCGGAGCGGAAGCAGAAGGACTTCGCGGTGCTGATGCGGGCCGGGTTCAAGTCGGACATGGCGAAGCGGGCACTCCAGGCGGCGAACGAGCCAGAGCTGGAGCCGGAGCCCGATGACGTCGCCGAGATCGTCCGCCTCCCGCGCCACGCAGCGGCCGTCGAGGTCGAGGCGCGCGATGAGGCGTGCCAGGTGATTCAGTTGCCGCTGCGGCCCAAAGCACGCGAGCAGCGCTGAGAAGCGGCCGATTGGCGGGAGACGCGTCGCGATTCCCCGTTCGCGCCGAGCTGGGCCAGACTCTCGACATGCCGACGCGCAGCTTCGTGATCGAAGAGGAAGGCAAGAAGCGCTTCTGGGACGTGTCGTGGGACGGAGGCGAGGTCGAGCTCTCGTCGGGCGCGTGGGGCACGGCTGGCCGGGCGCGCTGTCGCAGCTTCTCGTCGGTCGCCGAGCGTGACGCCTTCATCGCTGCCGAGGTGCGCAAGGTCGTGACGAAGGGCTACGTCGAGAGCGACACGGTGGCGCCGGTGGCCGACGAGCCCAACGCCACCGTGGGCCGGAAGGTGGCGGCGTGGCGGAAGCGGTTCGACGCGACTCTGGCGCCGGCGTGGCTGCCGACGTTCGGTGACGGGCCCGAGGTGCACGGCCGCGTTCGAGGCGCGATGACGTTGCTGGGGCACGAGACGTGGCCAGCCTGTCCCTCATGTCGGAGGCCGCTCAACGCGGTGCTCGAGCTCGATCGATCACGACTGCCAGACCCGTCGCTCCGTTCGAAGGGGCTGGTGCAGCTGTTCACCTGTGAAGCGTGGACGAGCGACGAGGCGACCAGCGGCGCCTGCATCTTCGACGGGTGGCTCGCGCGCACCCACGCTCCCGAGGGTGTGCTGCGCGAGGGCCCGGCCGGCCGCGGGCAGAAGACCTTCATCACGGGGTGGACGCGCATCGTCGAGTTGCCGCCTGACCTCGAACCGACGCTCGTGGAGCGCCTCGAGAACGAAGCGCCTGAGGTCATCGAAGCGCTACTCCAGGGAGCCGACGACGATGGCCGCTCGCCTTATCGCGTGTGGGCGGAGGCCTCGGGGAACGCCGCCCGCAACGTGCACAAACTCGGAGGCTTCCCCACGTTCGTCCAGGAGTGCACCCTCTCGTTCACGCGCCAGCTCTTTCAGCTCGAGTGCGCCAGACCCTTCGACGTGAACCTCGGTGACCTCGGTGCAGGCCACCTGTTGATCCGACCGAGCGGTGAGGTGGTGTTCTTCTGGGCCAGTCACTGACGCATACGCACCGCATTTGAAGATTCGCTGAGCCGTCGTGTGGCGCTCGCGAATCTCACCGCTGAATGCGCGCGATGATCGGTTCTCGTTACCTGGTGGGTGTGGCGATCGTCCTTCAATCCGTCGCGTGTTCGGGCGTCGCAGATGACGCGTTGATGGACGGTGGAGTCGGCGGGGGCGCCGCGACGGCTGGCGGTTCGGCAACAGCTGGCGGTTCGGCAACGGCTGGCGGCTCCGCAACGGCCATCGACGGAGGCCTCGTCGCGGTGTCGACCGCCACCATCCTGTTCACCGGGCACAGCCTGACGGACAACCCACTCCCCGACGACGTGGTGGCCATCGCTGCCAGCCTCGGCCTGAGCGGTCAGTACCAGCAGCAGAACATCATCGGCTCACCACTGCGCGTGCGCACGGTCGGCCACGGCAACGACCCCTACCAGCCAACCCAGTTCCCGTGGACCGGCTACAGCTCCGGGAAGAACCGTAGCGGCATGGGCATGAACCTGGTCACCGAGCTGCGCGTGCCCTCGAGCATCACCGCAACCCAGTACACGGCGCTGGTGGTGGCCGAGAACCACAACTCGCTCGACATGCTGCGCTGGGAATCGACGGTGAAACACCTGCGCCACTACTACGAGCTCTTCCACGAAGGCTCGCCGCAGGGCCGCGGATATTTCTATGGCACGTGGCTGAGCGTCACCAACAAGGCCAACCCGGCGAGCTGGGTGGCGCTCGAGCGGGCCCAGCTCACCCTCTGGGAAGCCATCACCGCGCGCCTCAACGACAGCCTTCGCGCCAACGGCCGAACCGACCTGCTGCGCACGTTGCCAGCGAACGGAGCCCTCGCCGAGCTGGTCGCTCGCTCCACCTCGGCGGCCGGGCTCGCGGGCGTCACCCAGGCCACCACCACCGCGACGCTCAACGGCATCTTCTCCGACGACGTGCACCTCACGCGGCTTGGCGTTTACTACGTGGCGTGCGTCGTCTTCGCCTCGGTGTACGGCCGTTCGCCGGTGGGCGCTTCGGTGCCCTCTGGCGTCAGCGCAGCGGCAGGCGCGTCGCTCCAGTCGCTCGCGTGGTCGTATGTGTCGTCCTACTACGCCGCGAACGTGCTCGGGCCCCAGCCCACCACGGCAGCGCGGCTGGCCATCGGCGACAGCTTTCCGACGACGTACTTCACGTATCGCAACGACCCCGGGCAGATCGGCGGGTACCGCACGCTGCTCACCACGACCAACCTCACGAACCCGTTGTGGTGGGCCGCGGGCACGAACGAGTCGGGCTTCTGGTTCCCTCGGTTGCCGTGAGTGAGCACGTGTCGATTTCGTGAAGCTGACTGCATCGCGAAGCCACTACCCGGCAGTGCACCCACACCCATCAGTCACCCACCGAGCCATGCCCACCGTTCGTCTCTTCTGGTTGCTCCTCGTCTCCGGCGTCTCGGCGGTCCTCACCGCGTGTTCGCCTCACCCTTCCTGCGTGCCCACCTCGTGCGAAGCCCAGAGCAGAAGCTGCGGCCAGCTCGATGATGGCTGTGGTGGCCGGCTCGAGTGTGGCGTGTGCGCCGTCGGCGGAGGCTCGTCGAACACAGCCGGCGGGACCGGCGGAGGCGCGACGAGCGGCGGTGGCGGAGGCGGAGGCGGTGGGGGTGCCGGTGGCGGCACGGCGACTGGTGGAGGGACGAGCAGCGGAGGTGGAACGGCCACGGCCGGTGGAGCCGCCGGAGGCACCACCCTGCCAATCACCCCTCGCGGCTGCTTCCTCGTCGAAGCCACCGACTTTCGCCGCTCACCCTCCATCACCAATCGAATCGACGCGCGGCTGCCAGGCACCGCCTCGCTCACGCTCACCGTCTTCTCGGCGCTGCCGCGCGGCGTCGTACCCCTGCTCACCGGCCCCATCGCGCATCGGGACGGCGGTGTGCAGCTCGAAGTGGTGGGCAGAATCCCTCCGCTTGGCAGTGACTTCGCGGTGACCGCGGGCGTCATCGAGTCCTTCGCGGCGCAATCGGCCGCGACGAGCGAGCTCTCGGCAGGGTTACGGGACGTGGTGCTGCGGCAGACCGACTTCATCGATGGCGGGTGGGTCGTCTCAACCGATGGAGGCTGCCTCGAGCTCGAAGACGTGACCTTCGACACGCGCCCATCGACGGGGAGCTGCGAGTTTGCGTCTCAGTGTGGCGCCGCTGGCACTGCTGGCTGTGACCCCGCGACCCGGCGCTGCGTGTCTTCGTGCCCCGCCAACGCCGAAGACGGCGGGAGCCTCTGCCGCGATCAGATTGGCGGCGGTCGCGCGTGGTTCGAGACGTGTGACTTCTCGACGCCCTGTCGCGGCGGCTTCACGTGCGTGCCGTATTCGAAGACAGGGGGCTTCTGCCACCGCGCCGGAACGTTGCCGCTGGGCGACCCGACGTGCTCCCAGACTGACGTCACCGACACCTGCGCCGCGGGCAGCTACTGCCTCTCGTTGCCGCCGATGGGCATCACCTTCCCCAAGGCGTGCGCGAAGGTCTGCGACGAGTACGCGCCCATGTGCCCGGGCGTCGAGAAGTGCGTGCTCCACACGTGCATGGCCCAGCCGTGGTCCGACCCGGCCTCACTGGGCGCGATGTGCGCGAACTCACATCTCGGCTGGGTGTGTGGCGAAACCACGACCACGTTTCTCGGCCGCTGCTCGAGCTTCGGTGTCGATGGTGGTGCGAGAGAGAGCCGGTGCCTGCCCCGCTGCCGCTCGGACCAGGACTGCAGCGGCGGTACGCACTGCCGGGACGACGTCCCGGGAGGCACGCGCACGACGGTCTGCTTCTGAGCGTGCGCTGAAGCGTTGACTCACTTCCACGCCTCGAGCGTCGTCGACGCCGACAGGAGCGCGCGGGTGTTCTTGTCGAAGTCGAGCACGAGCCGCGTGTAGCCGGTCTGCACGTCAGCGGCGCCAGCCACCACCGTCGCGTACACGTGCTTCGAGCGCGGCGGGCCGTCACACGCGCGGCCGACCGCGGCGAGGAGGAACGGCCACTGGCACCCGTACAGCCCGACGGTCTTCTCTGGCGCGCAAGGCGTCGGGCTGAAACGCGGTACGCTTCGCGGCATGAACGCACGAACGACGATGCTCCTCTCGTGTCTCGCGTTGTCCTGTTCACCGATGTCGACGGCCGACGGTGGCGCGACCGGAGGAGGCTCGGCAGCGGGCGGCTCCGCAGCAGGTGGCTCCACCGGAGGTGGCTCGACCGGAGGAGGCTCGGCGGCAGGCGGCTCAGCGGGCGGCGCGTCGGGATGCACTCCTGCGTGCGGCGCGGGCCGGACCTGCTGCAACGGCACCTGCCGCAACACCGCGAACGACCCGCTCAACTGCGGCGCGTGCGACGTGACGTGCTCGGGAGCGACGCCGTTCTGCGGAGGCACCTGCATGGCCGCCCCGTGCTCCATCGACGCCGGCGTCTGTCAGGGCGGGCAGACGTGCTGCGGCTCGACCTGCTGCGGCGCGGGCCAGCTGTGCTGTGACCGGCAGGGCCCCGTCTCGGGCGCACCGGTCTGCTTCACGCCGACGACGCAACAGCCGACCTGCGAGCAGGGCTGCGCGCCGCTCTGTCAGAGCGACCGGAACATCAAGACGGACGTGCGGCCCGTCGATGAGCGCCAGGTACTGGAGCGCGTCGCCGCCCTGCCCCTCTCGACGTGGCGCTACTCGAGCGACCCGGGCGAGGTGCGGCACCTCGGCCCGATGGCGCAGGACTTCCGCTCCGCGTTCGGCCTCGGGGACACCGACAAGGGCTATCACTCCATCGACGCGCACGGCGTCTCGCTCGCGTCCATCAAGGCGCTCTTCGAGATGGTGCAGGAACAGGAGCTTCGCCTGCGCCGCCTCGAGGCCGAGAACGCTCAGCTGCGCGCGGCCAGCTCCACCTGCAAGGAGTGAGCAGCTGCTGCCGTGAAGCGCTCGTCCGTTTGGGAGCAGGGAATGGTCGCGCTTCGCTGCGGTCACTGCGCCGCCTTCACCACATGTTGCTGCGCAGCAGCCCCACCACGACAAGCCCAGAACTCGCCCGTCGTGCCCGACGTCAGCAGGGTCACCACACGCCGGCGCCGCGATCCGCCGGGTTGGGTATGGTGCCGCTGGTGCGCAGTGGCCTCGTGATCGTCGTCTTCTCGCTGAGCTGCAGCGCCCCCGAGCCCGTCACCCAGCTCCCGACGCTCGCGGCCCTGACCGCGCGCCGCGAGCACCGCGCCGCGCTCGAGGTCTCGGCTGACGGCAACACCCATGGCGTCGGTCGTTCGGCGCTGGCGAACCCGTCCCGCCGCGTGCTCACCGCGACGTTCCCTCCCAGCCTCGCCGAGCGCCTCCGCTTCACCGACTCCGAGGGCCCTGCCGCGCTCCTCGTCTCTTTCCCGGGCGCGACCTCCGTCAGCGCACGGCACACCGAACGCGACCTCGTGTGGCCGCTCGCCTACGCCGCGACCGACGTGCGCGCCTTCGCGGCCGCGCACTACGCCGAGGTCGACTACGTGCTGCACGGCCCCGAGGCGCCTCGCCACTTCACGTGGAAGCTCGAGCTGCCCGAGGGCGCCGAGTGGCAGGTCGAGCCTGGCGGGCGGCTCTTGTTGATGCTGGGTGGCGTCGCCGCGCTCGCGGTGCCCCGGCCGCAAGCCGTCGACGCGACGGGCCGAGAGCTGGCGGTGCGGTTCGAGCACACCCGCGACACGCTCGAGTTCACCCTCGTCGACGAGCCCTCGGCCTGGCCGGCGGTGCTCGACCCGGTGGTCGAGGTTCCCCTCTGGCTCAAGCGCCTCGAGCCCGCGCCGTCGCCCCGCTCCGACCACCTCTTCGTCTTCGACCAACGTCGCGGCGTCAGCGTGTTGTTCGGCGGGCTCGGCATCAACGGCGCCGTGCTCTCCGACACCTGGGAGTTCGATGGCACGACGTGGCGGGAGCGCTCTCCAGCGACGGTGCCAGCGGCCCGAATGAGCATGGCCGCAGCCTGGGACCCGATTCGCGGCGTCGTGCTCATGCGTGGCGGCAACGTCTTCAACGGAGCGGTCTTCGCAGACACCTTCACGTGGAACGGCGCCGATTGGGTGCGCCACGTGGGCCCCGTCGAGCCGCCCCCGTCCGTGGGCTCGCGCATGGTGTTCGACCCGCTTCGTGGGGTGATGGTGCTGGTCAGCGGCGAGGCGACGAGCTCGTCGACCTTCACGTGGGACGACGCAGGGTGGACGGGCCGGGCCCTCGCGATGCGGCCCCCGTCGCTGACCTTCACCGGCTTCGCGTGGGACGAGGCCCGCCAGCGCGCCGTGCTCTTCGGCGGGAAGGACGGCACCACCAACGCGACGAGCGGGCTCTACGAGTGGGACGGCACGAGCTGGACGCAGAGGTCCGCGATGACGCAGCCACGCATGTCGCATCGGCTGGTCTTCGACCCGCGCGCGGGCGAGCTCATCGCCATCATGGGCCTCAACGGCAGCAACCCGACGAACCAGAGCCTGCTCTACGACGGCAGCCGCGTGCTGCCAGTGACGCTGCCGATGAGCGCTCGCAGCGGCTTCGACGTGGCCGTGCACGGCGCTCGACGAGACCTGCTGCTGTTCGGTGGCAACCTCGGCAACCCGGCGGGCATCGTCAACGAGCTCTGGCGAGGCACGGACGCGGGGTGGGCGCTCGTCACCCCGGCCACGCCGTCTCCAGGCACGCGCTTCTCGGCCGCGATGGCGTTCGACCCGCTCAACGGCGTGACGGTGCTCACCGGTGGCAAGCCATACCCCGGGGCCCCGACGAACGAGTTCTTCGCAGACACCTGGGCGTGGGACGGAATCTCGTGGGCCGTGCGCGCTGCCACGCAGCCAGGCCAACGCGCCTCGCACGCGATGACCTTCGACGCCCGACGGCAGCAGGTGCTCGTCTACGGAGCCTTCTTCGACCCGAACATCGCGCTGCTGACGCCGACAGGCTGGGTCGACGCCGGCCCGGGCCCGAAGAGCAGCGTGGCTGACGTGAGCCTGTCCTTCGACAGCGCCAATGACCGCCTGCTGCAGCTCGCCGGGCGCGACTTCACGTTCAACAGCAGCACGGCGCTTCACGTCGAGACGCCAACGGGCTGGGTGGCGGCGAGCCCGGTTGGCGGGCCCACGCTCTACCGGGGCCGCCTCGCCGTCGCCTTCGACGACTCGACGCGTGAGCTCGTCGTCCTC
Organism: Myxococcales bacterium; assembly: GCA_030681895.1. Taxonomy (GTDB): domain Bacteria; phylum Myxococcota; class Myxococcia; order Myxococcales; family Myxococcaceae; genus Xiheimicrobium. The sequence continues at coordinate 11,331 of JAUXRI010000063.1, forward strand.
GGGAACACCGAACCCGGGAGCGGCCTCACCGAGTTCATCTGGGACGGGGGCTGGTCGAACCGGTTGGCGAGCTTCGGCCGCGACTTCGAGGATGCTGACCTGGTCTACGACTCCCACCGTGCCGTCATCGTCGGCGTGTCGACGCGAGGCGCGACGATGGAGCGCACCGCCGCTGGCTGGAGCACCGTCACCACGGCGACGGCACCGCCATCCGATCCGACGCCCCGTCTTGCGTACGACAGCGAGAGACGACGCGTGGTGCTGCAGACCGCTGCTGGAGCGACGTGGGAGTACTCGGCGCTCAGAGCCCAGGGCAGTGACTGCACAGCGGGCGCGCAGTGTCAGAGTGGAATCTGCGCCGACGGGGTGTGCTGCAACGCCGCGTGCGGAACGTCACCCACCGACTGCCAGGCTTGCGCGACCCTTGCCGGCGCCGCGGTGGATGGGGTGTGCGGGCCGATCGTCTCGGGCCCTCCCATTGCCTGCTTCGTCCCACCAGCGGGCAGCTGCGCGCCGACCGCGTTCTGCGGCCCTTCGACCACCTCCTGCCTGGTGCAGCCGTCGGGGCCCTGCGACGCCGGAGTCGACGCAGGTTCGACGGTCGACGCAGGTTCGGTCGATGCAGGTTCGGTCGATGCAGGTTCGGTCGATGCAGGTTCGGTCGATGCAGGTCCGTCAGTCGATGCAGGTCCGTCAGTCGATGCAGGTCCGTCAGTCGACGCAGGTCCGTCGGTCGACGCCGGTCCGTCGGTCGACGCAGGTCCGTCAGTCGATGCAGGTCCGTCAGTCGATGCAGGTCCGTCAGTCGACGCAGGTCCGTCGGTC
>JAUXRI010000271.1 GCA_030681895.1 Myxococcales bacterium
GAGATGGCCAGCCGCGTCGCCAACAAGGCCCTGCAGATCTTCGGCGGCATGGGCTACTCGAAGGAGATGGACGCCGAGCGCCACGTGCGCGACGCCCGCATCACCGAGATCTACGAGGGGACGAGCGAGATTCAGCGCATCGTCATTTCCGCCAACATGCTCAAGGACTGACCCAATGATCCTCCTCTCGACGTTGATCGCGCTGACGCTGCACGCCGACCCCAAGGGCGGCAATTCGACGATGAAGGGCCTGGTGAAGGGCATCGGGACCAGCACCTCGGCCTCGGCCGACGGCGGCACGACCATCTCGGTCGTCAACGGCATCGATCTCTCGAAGCTCCCGTTCACGCCCGACTCGATCAAGCAGGTGGTGCTCTCGTACCAGCCGCAGATCCAGGCCTGTTACGAAGAGACGCTCGCGGGCAAAGACAAGGCGGTCGAGGGCTCGCTCAAGACCTCGTTCTCGATCACCGGCGACGGCATGACGGCGTTCTCGAAGGTCGACAAGAAGGGGAGCAGCCTGAAGGATCCCCGCCTGCACGACTGCGTCATCGCGGTGCTCTCGACGATGCAGTTCCCGGCTCCGCCCGATGGCAAGGCGCACCCGATCGAGTTCCCGTTCAACCTCAAGGCCGTGCACTGAGGCCGTCGTGGACTTCGAACTCTCTGAAACGCAGAAGCTGATTCGTGACACTGCCCGCACGTTCGCGAAGAACGTGGTGGCTCCGAAGGCGCGCGACACCGATCGGAAAGAGATCTTCCCTGCCGAGACGTACCGGCAGATGGGCGAGCTCGGCCTGCTCGGCGTCAACGTGCCTGCGGAGTACGGCGGCGCTGGCGCAGGCGTCATCAGCTACGCGCTGGCGGTGATGGAGATCTCGCAGGCGTGCTGCTCCACGTCGGTTGGCATGTGTGTCACCAACATGTGCGCCGAGCTGATCACCCAGTTCGGCACCGAGGCGCAGAAGACGAAGCACGTGACGAGGCTGGTCAGCGGTGAAGCGATCGCCGGAGCGTTCGCGCTGTCCGAGCCGCACGCTGGCTCCGATCCCGGCGCGGGCTACACGACCGCGGTGAAGAAGGGCGATCGCTGGGTGCTCAACGGCACCAAGCAGTGGATCACCTCAGGCGCGCATGCAGGCGTGATCGTCGTCTGGGCGCGCACCTCGAACGACGGCAACAAGGGCCTGTCGTGCTTCATCGTCGAGAAGGGCACGCCGGGGCTCTCCGCGGGCAAACACGAAGACAAGATGGGCCTGCGCGGCTCCACCACCGTGCCGCTCCCCGGCTCGCACTGCGCGCTCCCCGAGGAGCACCTGCTCGGCAAGCTCGGAGAGGGCTTCAAGCTCGCGATGACCGCGCTCGACGGAGGCCGCATCGGCATCGCGTCGCAGGCCGTCGGCACCGCGCGCGCCGCCATCGAGGCCTCGGTGAAGTACGCGAAGGACCGCAAGGCGTTCGGCAGCCCCATCGGCGACTTCCAGGCGATTCGGTGGATGTTGGCTGACCTGCAGACGCAGACCAGCGCTGCGGAGTTGTTGGCGCTTCGGGCCGCGTTCTTGAAAGAGGCGAAGGTGCCGTTCACGCGCGAGGCATCGATGGCCAAGCTGTTCGCGTCGGAGCTCTCGAACCGCGCTGCCGACAAGGCCGTACAGATTCACGGCGGCTACGGCTACATCGACGAGTTCCCCGTCGAGCGGTACCTGCGCGATGCCCGCGTGCAGACGATCTACGAAGGCACCAGTGAGATTCAGCGCATCGTGATCGCGCGAGAGGTCTTGAAGCAGCTGGGCTGACCCGGAAATTCGCCGGGAAATGCGCCTCGTTCTGTAAAGCCATGCGCCTGGATGTGTGGTGACCGATCGGTCCGCGTGGACGAAAATGATGGGCCGTTTCGCTTTCAAAGGGACCCCCATGCCGCCCATCAAGCCGAAGCCCAGCGCGCCGCGCCCGATCATCGGAACGTCGCTGGCGAAGCCGCTGGTGAAGACGACGCCGCTCCCGAAGAAGCTGAAGAACGACGAGTTTTCGACCGGCATGGGCCGCGCCCTTCGCGCGTCCTCTGCCCTCGGCACCTCTCGCACCACGCTGGTTCAGTCCGACCCTGCCGTCACCGCAGCGACGACGCGCGTCAACAAGGCGCTGACCTCGGGTGGCCCGAAGGCCGCAGCCATTCAGCTCGAGAAGGAGATCGCCGCCGCGCCGCCCGAACAGCGCAAGGCGATCTACGACGCGAACCTGCCCTCCATCGATCAGGCGCTGGCGAAGTTCGGCCCGCTCTCGAAGAAGGACAGCACGCAGGTCATCGTCTCCCTCGGTCACGCCGCCGAGCTCGCGGGCCCCGAAGCGGTACAGGACTTCGCCACCCGTGCCGCGAAGGCCATCGCGGAGCAAGGCGTCGGCGACTTCGATGACGGCTTCAAGAACCTCGTGACGGCCGGCGTGTCTCCCGAGGTGGCGCTCGCGACGGCCGCCGAGCTCAGGAAGCTCGGCAAGACCGACGCCGCCACGTCGATCGAGAACGCCGTCTTCCACGGCATCGAGCAGCTCACCGGCGACGTGAAGAAGTACGCCGATCAGAAGGCCGAGCTCGAGGCCCGCCTGGCCCAGGACATGGCCCAGTTCGGCGGCACGATGACGCCCGCCGAGCGTCAGCGATACCAGGAAGAGTTCTGGAAGCTGCCCGAGCACGCCGAGGTGAAGGCGAAGGCCGAGCAGCTCTCACAGCGGCTCTCGGAAGCAGTCACTGACGCCGGGCCCGCCATGGAAGCCGCCGCGATCAGCGGCAACGAGCTGGCTGGAGAGAAACTGCTCGACGCCCATGAGCAGCTCGCGCGCTTTCCGGAATACGCCGAGCAGGCGATCACCTGGGTCAAGGAGCTCGGCGCGAACGAAGCCCTGTTCGAGAAGATCGACGGCTTCACCAACGGTTCGCTCGAGACCCGGCTCTCTGACGGCCTGATGACTGACGCGACCACGTCGGTGCAGACCCAGCTGCTCGCTCAGTACGGCGACAGCCCCGATGGGAAGAAGCTGCTGCTGGCGAAGATGAAGGAGCTCTACGGCGACTTCAAACTCGCGAAGAGTCTTCCGAAGCTCGCGAAAGACATCGCCTCGTTCCTCGATGACACCGAGCGCTTCGCCAACGGCAGCCCACAGCGCCTCGAGCAGATCGCGAGCAGCTTCGCCGAGAAGAGCAAGTTCGGAAAAGCGGCCGCCATCTTCAGTATCGCCGCGGGCCTGTACGGAACCGGCAAGGAGCTCTCTGATGGCCACTATCTCGAGGCGCTCAAGAAGGGCCTCGGCGCTTCTGCCAGCGGTCTCGAGCTCACCGCAGGCCTGCTCAACGCGTACTCCAATGCAGCTGGCGCATCGGGCGACGCTGCAAAGTTCCTCGGCAAGTTCGCGCCGGCGCTCGGCATGGTGCTCGACGCCATTCAGCTGGGTGAAGACATCAACGAGCTCCGAAACGACCCGAACGCGGGCGAGATCGTGAAGGCCGTCGGCACGCTCCTGCAGCTCGGAGGAGACGTCGCAGGCTACGTGCCCATCGCGGGCACGCTCGTCGATGGCATTCTCACCATCGGTGGCAGCCTCATTCACGCCATCGGCGGCTTCATCGACGGAATCATCGAGGGCAACGACAAGCGCGACAAGCTCCGTGGCGAGCAGGCCGAGCTGCTCGCGAAGGCGACGGGCATCTCGCCCGATCAGGCGATGGAGCTGGTGAAGACGCCGGTCGCCACCATGCAGCGGTTGAGCGCGATGGGCTTCGGGCCCAAAGAGATTCGCGCGCTCGCGACCAACCCGAAGGTCGACCTCGACTCGACCGAGTTCCAATACGCCTTGAAGACAGCTGCCCTCTTCGGCCTCTCGCCGCAGGACACGAAGACGTTCCTCGACATGACGCTCGATCGCGGCGAGTTCGGGTACGCCGGTACGCCGCTCACGCAGGTCGCGATTCCGCTCGATCAGCCGCGCGGCGGCGACTGGTCACTGACGTACACGCCCGAAGGGCAACAGGAGTACCTGCGAGCCGTGCAGGAAGACCTGCTCGCGGGCCTCCCGAATCATGAAGACCTCGTGAAGTTCCTCGAGACGCATCGGGGGACTCCGGATTGGGAGACGGTGAAGATCTACGCCTCGTTCGACATGTAGGCAGTCAGGGACCGCCATCGGCCGAGCCGCCGTCCGACGAGCCGCCATCCGGCGCAGTGCAGCGCTCACACGACGCGCTGCCGGCACTGTCACAGTCCCATTGTCCGATACCTCCGTCGGCGCAGGAGCACGCCGGGCCGGGCGAGTAACTCCTCACGGTCTGGCCTGTCGGTGTCGTGCAGGTGACCTCCGGCGGCTGCTTGTTGTGCACCAGCACGCCCTCGGCGATGAACGTGTGCCACTCGTGCGCGACGGTGAGATCGAACACGTCGTCGATGCGCGTGAAGGCATCGAAGTTCTCGACTGGAACCACGACGGCTCCCGAGTCGGTGATCTCGAACAGGTGGGTGCGAAGCCCGAGCAGCCAATCGCCAGCCGGGAAGAAGCCGCGCGCCTGCGGATCGTAGAGCGGATGGTCAGAGGTCACCGAGAGCGCTCGGCCTGAGAACCGGAGCGTGCCGCACTCCCGGGTGCTCTTGATGATGGCCTCGAGTCGCGACACCGCTGTCATCCCTGTCGCTGGATCAGCCACGACGATCTCGTCACCGACCTCCAGATCTTCGATGGGTCGAGGGCCTGTCGGCGTCTTCACCCGAGCGCCTCGCGCGACGCAATAGAACGGCCCGCACGCCGCGAGTGACGATGCCACGCCAAGGCCCATCAGCAGTTTCTTCATGTGAACGCCTCCCAAGAGTGGCGATGGCCAGTGCGAGCGGTGTGCCACTTGCACCGGGATTCTGTATGACGCGCACCGGGGCTCGCGCCGGGCGAGCCGTCAGTCTGGGAGCCTCCTGTGATGCAACGCGCCCTCGTCGTCGTCTCCTTCCTCGTCGTGGCCACGGCCTGCGGCCCTCGTCCCCGGCCGATGGTCATCGAGGAGGACGCCGGCATCGTGATGGAGATCCCCGACGCGGGCCGGCAGCGCGGCATGGATCCGCCGTCTGGCTTCTCGACCGCCGTCGAGATTCCCCCTGATGGTGGCACCCGCTTCGGCGTGTCGGTAGCGGCCATCGGCGATCAGTTCAATCAGCCGCTCATCGCAGCCGTGTGGGACGACCCGAACGGTGACGGGAGCCGCGCCGACACGCGGGTGTTCTTCACCCGGTGGAACGGTGAGAAGAAGGAGTACGAGCCGATCAAGACGGTCGAGGTCGTCGGGGAGATCGATCTGACGCCGCCGCTCCGGCAGGTGTCGATCGCTCGCGATTCGGTCACCGGGCGTATCGGCATCGCCTACGTGAAGGCCGGCGCGGGTATTCGGTACGCGTACAGCGACGACGAAGGCGCGAACTTCTCGCTCGCGACGGTCGGTATGGATCCCGGAGCCGGTGACTCGATGTTCCCGCAGGTCGCGCTTCGCAACGGCACCGCGCACGTGGCGTACGTCACGTCGACCGAGCAGGTGCTCTATCGCACGCGCGCTGGCGCGACTGGCGCCTTCACCGAGACCGCCGCGCCGATCACCGCAGGCCAGGCCTCTGCGCTGGGCCCCATCTCCCTCGCGCTCGACGCCGATGGGAACTCCGGCCTCGCGTACTTCACGAAGGGCGCCTCGCTGCGCGCGACGCTCGCGTTCTGGAGGCCGTCTGGCTCGACGGCGATCGAGATCGCCAACTCAGGAAGCACCGACGTGCTGATGCCGGTCGAGCGTCGGCCTTCTGTCACGCTGGTCTTCGTGGGCACCACGCCGCGCGTTGCGGCGCACCTGCTCCGCGCTGACCCGGTCGTGATGGGCATGATGACCGATCAGAACGCCGAGCTGTGGACCTCGATGGCCACCGACGCGTCAGGCTCGACGTGGAGCATGCCGGTGGGCGTGCCTCGAAACGGCGACTTCCAGGCCATGCGCTTCAACACGACCCAGTGGTACCAGGGGCTCGTCGTGCACCCGAACGGCAGCATGACGATCGGCGGCGCTTTCCTCTCGCGCGGCACGGTGAACACGCTCTGCGCCGGCGGCCCGAAGCTCGCGAAGTCGGACGACGGCATGAGCTTCATGACGTGCTCTCCGATGAACACGCCGCTCAACTTCGCTGGTGACTGGCTATCGATGTGGGGGCACGCGCCAAACAAGGTGACGGTGGCGTTCTTCTACGATCGGCGCGCCAGCGATCTCGTTCGCGGTGGCGTGACGATCTACCGCGAGCCCTGAGCTCCGGGTGCGCACGCTCCTCGCAGGCTGACGGCGCCAGCGCTCCATTCAGCAGCGGGCTCAGGGTGTGCAAACCGGGTCGTCCGTACGCTCGACGACCCGCTGCACCGCGCGAGCTCGAAGCGAGTCTGAAGAATACGACATTCAATGTGCTTCTTTTCAGACTCGATGAGCGCGCCTGTGCGCTTGACGCGGCGCGAACTCCATCACCCCGCGACGAGCGGTGCTCCGCCAGCCTACGCAGGCCATTGGCGCGGCCGCCCCTTGCCATTGCCCCCATGCGCTCTGGTTCCTGCGCCTGTCGGTTCTTCGACGCCGATCGTATTGCTGCCTGCCCCTGATCCCCCGTAGCGCGACCACTCGCAGCCGCGCGCCCGCCAGCGCCGCTCGAGCCGCCGACAACGCCAGTTGCTCCCACACCCGTCGCGTCGCGGCGCCAACGCCCGCTCCGGCACCCGCTGCCGTCCCTCCACCCGACATCCGTTCGCGACCGGCCCCTCGGTGGTGGTGTCGTCGGTGGCGCTATCATCAGGCGGTGCCGCGCCCGATTGACCCGCTCCTGCAAGCCGTCTTCGACGACCCCAGAGACGATCGGCTCAGAGAGGTCGTCGCCGACGCCTTGATGGAGCGGGGCGATCCGAGAGGCGAGTTCATCGCGCTCCAGCTGGGTCTTGCCCGAGGCGTGCTCAAGCACATCGATCGCGCCTACGCGCTGGAGCGTCGGTTTGGGCGCGACTGGGCAGGCCTGGCCCCCATCTCGCGCGTGCGCTTTGCGCGTGGCTTTCCGTGGCTCGTCGAGGCGCCGACCGCCAGCGACCAGCCAGAATGGGCCACCGTGGGCGTCCTCGTACTTCCGACGGGCCACACCCTCGCGCCGTTCCTGGCCTCAAGCCGATGGCTCACCTCGCTCGAGCGGCTCATGAACATCGATACGGAGACGCTGCGAGGGTGCAGCCCGTCGAACCTGCCATCGTTGCGTGCCGTCGATCTGTCACACGAGCTCGAACTCGAGGCCCTGGAGCACCTCACGACGTTCCCGGACGTGACCGAACTCTCCTTCAGCGCGACGGCGCCGTTCACCAACCCGGCGCTCTTCCGTTCCGACCTCCTGTCGACCGTGCAGCATCTCCGGCTTCGGGCGGTCCTCGGAGAAGCGCTCGACCTCTCCGCGCTTGCTCACGCCCTCGCGCCCGCCACGCAGCCGCTGGTGAGCGTCGAGACGTTCCTCGGCGTCACCTTCGAGTTCGGCCGCGAGCGCGTGCTGCAGGTTTCGTTTCTCTCGCAGGACCTCGCCGTGTCGTTGAGCGATCGAGCGCTCGACACCGTTCGCGCCAACGTGCCGTCGATCTTTCGCCAGTTCGAGTTCATCGCGGCCGGAAAGCCCGCGAACGCGCTCGTGCCAGACGCGCTTCATCGGTGGCTGCGCTGAGCGTCAGCGACGCGGCGGGCCGTTCGGCACACGGTCAGAGATCGACTTCGTGCGCCGCTGATCAGCCGTGTTCCCCGGGAACTCGACGAACTCGCACATCTCGCAGAGCCGGCTGTAGATGCGATCGCCCACACGGTCGGCGAGGATCTTCGATTCTTTCGCCGCGTCGACCAGCGCGTCGGTGCCGAGATAGCCACGCTGCGCGCGATCTTCAGGTGACTTCAGCGAGTAGTTCGTCGCGAACAGCGTGACGCGACCCGAGTTGTAGCGACGGGCGATCAGCTCATCGAGCGTGTCGAGCTCGAAGGCGCTCCCGCGGCCTTTGCCCAGCTCGTCGATCGCCAGCACGTCGACCTGCGAGAGCGGCTGAATGATCTCTCCGCCCGACTTGCCGTCCTGAAAGCCGCGGCGAATCTGCGCGTAAAGCAGGCTGATCTCCACGTACGCCACGCGGGCCCCCAGCTCGAGCGCCAGGTGTTTGAGCGTCGCGCACAGCAGGTGCGTCTTGCCGGTGCCGACGGGCCCGCTCAGCACGAAGCCGCGCGTCTGGGGGTACTTGCCAGCGAACTCCCGAGCCAGTTGCACCGCCCGCGCCTGCTCGACGTTCGACGGCCGAAAGGTGTCGAAGCTGGCCTGCGCGTGCACCGCTGGAAGGTGGGCCGCCGAGAACGCACTCGCCCTGGTGATCATTCGAGAACGCGGGCAGGGCTGCACGACGTCGTAGCTGCGCCCGTTCTCGGTCACCCGATCACGAATGAGGCCGGTGCCCGCGCAGTCAGGGCAGTCCTGGACCTTCTGGGTGACGGTCGCGACGGCGAAGTCCCCACGCCGCTCCACGGAGTACCCAGACGTCTCGCAGGCGCGTGGCGAAGTCATGGTCCGTTCATTTCCGAGGTGGGCATTTCGCGCAAGGGCTACCAGAACGAAGGCACGTCGAGCCGATGTCTCAGCAGCGCGCCACGATGAAAGCGCAGCGCTTCCCGACGGGCCTGGGCGCTCATGTGCATTCCACCACGCAGCCGCCGCGCCTCCTTCAACAGCCCCAACCGCTCGGGAAACGGGAGCGTGCGGACGAGCACGGCCAGCACCAGGTGCTCCTGCCGGTCGGCTTCGGCGAAATCTCGCGGAACGGGCAGGGTGAGTCGATCGAGCCCGAGCTTCTTCGCCACCTTCGCCAACTTCTTGTGCCGCTCGACGTGCAGGGCCTCTTCAGCGCTCGCCGGTTCGGTCTTTCCTGCCGCGCGCTTCAGGTACTTCGCGAGCTCGACGTCGACCGACTTTCTGCAGGCCCGCAGGAAGCGCAGGTTGCCCTGACCCTCGGGAGCGTCGAACAAGGCCCGCTCGGCGGCCGTGCGAATACCCCTCGCCACCACCTCGAAGGGCACCTCGGCGTCGGCCCACTGCTGCACGAGATCGACGTCGTCGCTGCTCAGCGAGACGCCACGCCCGCGATAGGCGGTGAACAGGTCCTGAACCCGTTCGTGAAAGGTGGCGTCGTCAGGGAGGAGACTCATGGGCCGTCGAGGCGGGCGTGTACTGTGTCCTTGACAGTCATGAACAGCGGCCGATACAAGCGCCCGCCGTTGCACAACGGGTCCTTAGCTCAGCGGTAGAGCACTACCTTGACACGGTAGGGGTCAGTGGTTCGAAACCACTAGGACCCACAGGCAGCACGAAGACTTGATGGCCGTCGCGATTGCCCCAGCAGCACCGGGCGCGCGGCGGCCTTCGCTTTTTGGCTCCTGACTTCTCATTTCCCCACTACACACCGCTCGCGCTGCACGCCTCGTGTGCGTGAGCGAACCGGAGAACACCATCATGTCGAACGTCATCGTCACGCTCCCCAACGGAGACAAAAAGGAGACGCCCAAGGGCACGCTCATCTCCGACTTCGTGAAGAACAGCATCGGCGCAGGCCTGGCCAAGGCTGCCGTCTTCGCGAAGCTGAACGGCGCCGAGGTCGATCTGTCGCGCGCCATCGACGCCGACGCGTCACTGCAGATCTTCACGTCGAAGAACCCCGAGGCGCTCGAGGTCGCGCGCCATGACGCGGCCCACGTGCTCGCCGATGCCGTGCAGCAGCTCTTCCCCGGCACGCAGGTGACGATCGGCCCGACGATCGAAGAGGGCTTTTACTACGACTTCTTCCGCGACCGGCCGTTCACGCCGGAAGAGCTCGAGCAGATCGAGAAACGCGCCAACGAGATCGTCCAGAAGGACGTCGCCTTCGTTCGTGAAGAGGTCTCTCCCGAAGCCGCGGTGAAGCTCTTCGAAGGCAAGGGCGAGAAGTTCAAGATCGAAATCATCCACGACATCGTGAACAAGGGCGCGAAGACGTTGACGCTCTACAAACACGGCGACTGGGTCGACTTCTGCCTCGGGCCCCACGGCCCCTCGACGGGGAAAATCGGCGTCATCAAGATCCTCTCGAGCTCAGGCGCGTACTGGCGCGGCGACGCGAAGAACCCGATGTTGCAGCGCATCTACGGCATCGCGTTCTTCGATCAGAAGGGCCTCGATGCGTGGTCGAAGCAGAAGGAAGAGGCCGCCAAACGCGACCACCGACGCCTGGGGAAGGATCTCGATCTCTTCCACTTCCACCCGTTCGCGCCCGGCTCGGCGTTCTGGTCGCCCAAGGGCACGGCGCTCTACACGACGCTGCAGGGCTTCATGCGCAAGCTCGCGCTCGACTCGGGCTACGTCGAGATCAAGACGCCGCTGTTGTTCAACAAGGGCCTCTGGGAGATCAGCGGCCACTGGGACAAGTACCAGGACAACATGTTCCTGGTGAAGGACTCGGAGTCGGGCGAGCTCACCTACGGCCTCAAGCCGATGAACTGCCCGTCGCACTACCTGTACTTCGCGATGAAGAAGCACTCGTACCGCGACCTGCCGATGCGGCTGCACACGCAAGACGTGCTCCACCGCAACGAGGCGCAGGGCGCGCTCTCTGGCCTCACGCGGGTGCGTCAGTTCGCGCAGGACGACGCGCACATCTTCTGCACGGAAGATCAGATCGGCTCGGAGGTCTCACGCTTCGTGAAGCTCCTCGATCAGGTCTACGGCGCGTTCGGGCTCACGTACCAGGCCAAGCTGTCGACGCGGCCCGAGAAGCGCATCGGCTCCGACGAGTTCTGGGACAAGGCCGAGAACGGCCTGAAGGTCGCGCTCGAGACGATGAGGGTCGAGTACGAGCTCAAGCCGGGCGACGGTGCTTTCTACGGCCCGAAGATCGACTTCGATGTCTCCGACTCCATCGGCCGCAAGTGGCAGCTCGGCACGGTGCAACTCGACTACAACGCGGCTCAGCGGTTCGAGCTCTCGTACATCGGCGAAGACAACAAGGAGCACCGGCCCGTGGTGCTCCACCGCGCCATCTACGGCTCGTTCGAGCGCTTCATCGCGATCTTGATCGAGCACTTCGCTGGCGCATTCCCCACGTGGCTCGCCCCGGTGCAGGCCATCATCGTCACGGTGGCCGATCGCCAGCTCGAGTACGCGAACTCGCTCAAGGCGAAGCTTGGGGCCGAGGGCTTCCGCGTCGAGGTCGATGATCGTGGCCTGTCGATGCAGAAGAAGATCGCCGAGGCCCAGGTCCAGAAGATCCCCTTCACGTTGGTGATCGGCGATCGCGAAGTCGAGACGAACGCCGTGGCGCCGCGCCGGTATGGCGGGGCCGACCTCAAGGCGATGCCCTTCGACGAGTTCGCTGCGCTCTTCCGTAAAGAGGCGAACTGGCCCACGGGCGCTGCCCCGAAGCCTGCGTGATTCGGTTTGACCGGCTCGGGGCGGATCGTTACGGTCCGCCCCGATTCGTTGATTCAGCAGTCAACTCTCACCCGCACCAAGGAAACACCGCCATGGCCGTCAAGGACATCCTCGAGACTGAGATCCCCAAGCGTCTGACCGACAAGCCCGAGCTCGCGAAGGACATCAACGCGGTCGTGCACTTCAGCATCAGCGGCGACGGCGGCGGCGATTGGACGCTCGACTGCACCAAGACCGAGGGTTGGGTCACGCCTGGCAAGGTCGGCGAGTCGAAGATGACGATCATGGCGGCCTCGGCCGACTTCGAGAAGATCATCAACAAGCAGATGAACGCGCAGATGGCGGCCATGCAGGGCAAGCTGAAGTTCAAGCCGATGGACATGGCGCTGGCGATGAAGCTCGCCAAGCTGATGGGCTGAGTCTCACCGTCGCATTACTTCTTCGGGGTCCGGTGTCTCCATCTGGAGCGCGCGGGCCCCGAGTCGTGTCTGGAGGCTCGTCATGGCGTTGCCGCTCGAAGGTCTGAAGGTGCTCGATCTGTCGCGGCTGTTGCCGGGGCCGTACGCGACGCTGGTGCTGGCCGATCTCGGCGCGACCGTCGACAAGCTCGAGGAGCCGCAAGGCGGCGACTACACGCGCCACATGCCGCCGCTGAAGGGCGAGACCTCGGCGCTCTTCCTGGGCCTCAACCGCAACAAGCGATCGTTCACGCTCGATCTGAAGTCGGTCGAAGGCGTCGCGGCGCTGAAGCGGCTGGTGAAGCAGTACGACGTGCTGATCGAGAGCTTCCGGCCCGGCGTGATGGACAAGCTCGGCGTCGGCTGGGACGTGCTCTCGAAGGAGCACCCCGCGCTCATCATGTGCTCCATCTCGGGCTTCGGCGCGACCGGCCCTGACCGGCTCAAGGCCGGGCACGATCTCAACTACATCGCGCGCTCGGGGGTGCTGGCGTACGGCGGCGCAAAAGACGGCGCTCCTGCGATGCCTGGCGTGCAGATCGCCGACATTGGCGGCGGCAGCCTGTTCGCGCTCGTCGGGGTCCTCGCTGCGCTCCATGAGCGACAGCGCACGGGCGTGGGCCGGTACGTCGACATCTCGATGACCGAGGGCTCGCTCGCCTTCCTCCACATGCACCTCGCGTCGCGGCTGATGCTGGGCGCCGAGAGTGGCCCGCTCGTGCGTGGCGCCGAAGCGCTCAACGGTGGCTACGCCTGCTACGGGCTCTACCGAACGCAGGACGATCGGTGGATGGCCGTCGGCTCGCTCGAGCCGAAGTTCTTCTCGGGGCTCTGTGCGGTGCTCGAGCGGCCCGACCTCATGCCCGGCGGCTACGACACGGGGGAGGAGGGCGCGAAGACCCGGCGCGAGCTCGAGGCGATCTTCGCGTCCAAGCCACAGGCCCACTGGGTCGCGCTGCTGCGGCAACACGATCTCTGCGTCGAGCCCGTCAACGAAGGCGATGACGTGCTCAGCGACCCCCAGCTGGTCGCGCGCGGCATGTTCGTGAAGGCCGGCGACGTGATGCACGTGAAGACGCCGCTGCACTTCGGCGCGATTCCGACGCGGCCTCCTCCGGCGCTCGGCGCCGACTCCGCCGACGTACTCCGCGAGGCTGGCTTCACGAAGGACGAGATCGCGCGGCTGACGAAGTCCGCGTGATCCAGCCGAGGCCGGTGCTACATCAGCGCCCTATGTCTTCTGCCGTGACGAAGCAGCTCGCCGCGTCTCTCAAGCTCGCGACGATCTTCGCTGGCGCGAAGGGAAAGAAGCTCGCGCCGGAGCTGACGCAGGCCTTCGAGAAGCCCGCCGAGTACGTGAAGCAGCACGCAGCGGCGCTGAACCAGCGGAACGTCACTGGCCCGACCCCGTTGCTGCCCTGGCTCGCGTTGATCGACGGCCTGGCGCGCGCGAAGTGCTGCGTCGGCATCGATTGGAAGTCGCCTGCGGAAGACGTCGCGTACGCGGTCAACAAGCTGGGCGGCCCGAAGAAGCCGAAGTGGCTCAAGGACGACGCGATCGATGACCGCTCGACGGCAGAGCTCCTCGAGCTGGCCGGCAAAGAACTCAAAGTCGCCGGCAAACAGCTGGCGTCGCTCGACACCGCATCTGACGAGTACAACCTCGTGCTGTTCGGCCGGAAGAAGCTGGCCGAGGTGAAGAAGCTGGTGAAAGCGGCAGGCCAGCAGCTCGAGCTCTTCGACGGCTCGAAGCTCAAGGCAGCGACGTCACAGCGCAAGGAGCGCGACGCCGCCCGGCCGACACCCCCGCCTCCGCCTGAACACGAGTGGGAGGTCTTCGGACGCAACGGAGAGGCGCGCGCCATCAAGGTGGCTGAGACGGGCTTGAGCATCGATCGCGAGTCGAAGACGGTGAAGGAGTTCACCATGCACGCGTTCCCCGACGCGGCGCGGACGGCGGACTTCGCGAAGGCGCTCGTCGCGGGCTGGATCGCCGAGGGCTTCAAGCCGATCTCGAGCGACGAGGCCAAGGCCCTGGCGAGCTACTCGGGTGACTTCGTCGGGCCGTTGCCTGCCGACGCGAAGTACTTCGTCGAGAAGCGCGGCAAGCTGAAGATCGTTCGAGGCTTCGCGCTGCGCGGCGACACCGTGTGGTCTGCGATGGGCACGGCCGGCAGCTCGTTCGGTGAGCTGGTGAACGTGGTGACCCTTGCGTCGGATGAAGCCGCGAAGGTGCGCTTCTCGAACGCACTCGAGACCGCGGCCGAGTTCGAGTGGGAAGCCGTCACGCCAGCGCAGGTGAAGAAGCTCTTCCGGTAGCCCGCCTCAGATGGCGTGCAGGACCTTGAGC
Organism: Myxococcales bacterium; assembly: GCA_030681895.1. Taxonomy (GTDB): domain Bacteria; phylum Myxococcota; class Myxococcia; order Myxococcales; family Myxococcaceae; genus Xiheimicrobium. Next base: position 14,316 of record JAUXRI010000271.1, read on the forward strand.
AGCAGGCTCTTCACCGGCTTGACGTCGACGAGGCCGCCGAGCGGGAACGCCTGCTTCGCCCACTTCGACCACGACCAGTCGTCCTTCTGGCTGGTGATCTTCCCGTCCTTCACCTGCATGGTGGTGATCGACTCGTTGTGCACCTTGCGGCCGAACAAGGTGTAGTCGGCGGTCCACGCGACCTTGACCTGATCGCCGTCGCTCTCGAGCACCTTCGACGAGACCTTCAGGTTCTTCCCGGTCTTCAGCAGCGACGTCCACATGTGGCCGATGTCGGCCTGGCCGCGCAGCGAATAGATGGGATCGTCGAAGGTCGCGTTGGGTGCGTACTGCTTCGCCATGGTCGCTGCGTCGCCGCGGGAGAACGCGTCGAAGTAGGCAGCCGCGACGGTCGCGGGAGACTCCGCAGCGGTGGGGCGAGCGCCCGACACACGTCCGGTCGGCTGCCAGCCAGCGGCCGCAGGTGCGGTGTCGGTCTGCGCCGACGTCGCAGGTGCGGCAGGCTTCGCACTGCTGGTGGGAATGACGACGGGCTTGGCGCTGATGCGGGGAGTCGACATGGAGCTGCTTCTGTCAAAGCACGGGGGCGGGCGACTTGCACCGCACGCCAGAACGACTGTCTGCCCGTGCCACTCGCGAATCGGCTGACGCAGGAGCGCCGCGTTTGAGACAGTGAGGGGTCGATGCTCATTCGTTCTCAGGCCGTTGGGCCGATTCTGCAGACCGTGAAGTCGGCGGGTGGCGACGTGCACGGCTTGCTCGAGCGCTTCGGTCTCTCGTCATCGGCGCTGACGTCGGTTCAGACCGAGCTGGAGCTCGCTTCACTCCGGCAGCTCTTCGACGCCGCTGCCGCGCTCTGTCGCGATGACGACTTCGGCGTGCACACGGCGCTCAACCTGCCGCGTGGCCGCTACGGGCTCGTCGAGTACGGCACCTTCAGCGCGCCGACCCTGGGTGATGCGGTGCGACGGCTGGTGCGGTTGAGCGCCCTGGTGAACCCGGCCGCGCGGTACGAGCTCGAGGAGCGGCGAACGGCCTGGCGGCTGACGCAGCGATACCCGCCGTACGCCGATGGCCTGGGGCGCCACGGCAACGAGTTCAACGTCGTCGCGATCGTGCAGATGGGCCGGGCCGTCCTGCGTGAGGCCTGGGCGCCGGCCGCCGCATGGTTCTCGAACCCGAAGCCGGTCGACACTGCTGCGCTCCAGAAGGCGCTCGGTACCTCGAAGTTGCTCTTCGGCGCCGACGGCAACGGCATCGAGCTGCCGTTGTCGCTCGTGTCGCGCGCCGTGCCGACCGCAGACGCCGCGTTGCTGGCGCTGATGGACCGCTACGCCGAGCAGGAGCTGGCCGCGCTCCCCCGAGGCGACGACGTCGTCGAACGAACGGCGCACGCGATTCGGCACGCGCTGCACGCCGGGCCACCGCGCATGGGTGACATCGCGCTGCGGCTCAAGATGAGCTCGCGAACGCTGCAGCGCCGCCTTGCCTCGGAGGGCAGCACCTTCGCGTCGGTGCTCGAGTCCGTGCGGCACCAGCTCGCGCTCCACTACGTCCAGAACACGGCTGCGCCGCTCGCTGAGGTCGCCTTCACGCTCGGCTATGCCGACATGCCGTCGTTCTTGCGCGCCTTCAAACGGTGGACGAACCGGCGCCCGCGCGACTTCCGGCGGTGAGGAACTCGATCGTCTCGCGAATGCAGTCGGCGTCGCGCAATGACTTCCGGTGCCCGAGCGAGGTTTTGGTGTGCAGCTCGGCGCCGAGCGCGCGCGACAGCACCTCGACGTCGGCGAGCTCGACCTCCCGATCGTCGTCGGAGTGGATCACCAGGACCGGCCGCTCCACCTTCGGCGCGAGGGCAATCGGCTCGAACTTCGCGAACGGCGCTTCCAACCACGACTCGCATGCGTCGACGAACGCAGTGCGCTGACGGCTCGAGAAGCCGAACGCCGTGGAGTACTGGTTGATGTAGCCGTCGAGCCGCGCGACCGGAGCGTGGAAGACGAGGCGCCCGGCCTCGAGACCGCGGGTCGACGCGACGATGGTGGCGGCGGCTCCGAACGAGTGGGCGACGACGCCTTGGAACGGCCCGAAGAGCTGCTGCAGCGAGCTCAACACGCGTGACGCATGGAGGAGGGAGGACGCGTCGCCCGCCGAGTCGCCGTGGCCAGGCCAGTCGAAGCCCACGACCTTGAAGCCTGCGCTCGTCAGCGGCTCGACGAGCGGCGTCATCTGACCGATATGGCCGCTCCACCCGGGCACGCGCGCGATGACAGGGCCGGTGCACCCTGATCTTCCTGTGACCTGCGTTCCGAAGTCGTCGAGGGTGAAGCGCGTGCCTCGGCACAGCACCTCACGCTCTGCTGGACGCGCGCGGAGCCGGTGCGGGCGGAAGTACAAGGTGCGCGCGAAGCGGGCGGCGAGCGGAGGCGCGACGAGGCCGATCGCCGTCATCGTCGAGCGGAGGAAGAACGGAGCTGCAGTGCGACCGGTCGTGCTTTTCCGTGCGCCTGTTGATTCCGACATGGTGGACCTCTCCTCGGGGGTGGGACTTCAGGAAGGTGACGCGGCCTGGAGCAGCAGGTTGGCGAGCGCCTTGCGCGCCATCGGTTCGGCGCGCGGGTTGTGGTGCAGCTTGATCGCCCGCTGGAACGCCATCAGCAGGCCGTCGAACTCGAAGGCGAACTGCTTCACGTCGAGGTCTTTGTGGAACTGCTTCTCGTCGATGGCGCCTCTGGCCACGCGCGCGATGCAGTCGAGCCAGTCACGCTGCGACTCGAGCAGCGCGTCGAGCACCGGGCCCGGGCGATCGTCGTACTCGTACGAGAGCGCCATGAGAATGCAGCCAGACGGGTGGGCCGAGGGCCCGTGAATCCACTTCAGGTAGCCGCCGAAGAGCGCCTCGACGCGAGGCACGCCGCGGGGCTGCTTGAGGGCAGGGATGATGACGGTATTCGTGAAGCGGTGAACGACCTCGGCGACGACCTCGAGCTGCAGCTGCTCCTTCGACTTGAAGTGCGCGAAGAGGCCGCTCTTCGAGAGCTCGAGCTCTTGGGCCAGGACCCCGAGCGTCACCTGCTCGAGCCCGACCTTCTGGGCCAGCGTCAGCGCCCGATCGACGATCAGCTGCCGGGTCTGTTCGCCCTTGCCCATGTCGCACTGAATAGCACGACCGTTCTATTTTGGCAACCCAGACTCAGTCGTGGCCCTTCAGCCCGTACTTCGCCACCAACCGATGCACGTAGTTGCGCGCGATGCCGGCCTCGCGCGCCGCCTGGCTGATGTTGCCCTCGCACTTCTCGAGCAGCGCCACGAGGTACTCCTTCGTGAACGACTCGACGAGGCGCTCCTTGGCCTCCTTGAAGGGCAGGTCGGTGATGTTCTCGGTCGAGCTCAGGGTGCGCGCCGCGACGTTCGACTCCTGCGGCATCGTCTCGAGATCGGCGCCGGCGAGCGAGCGCTCCACGAGGTTGCGCAGCTCACGAACGTTGCCCGGCCAGTGGTAGGCCGAGAAGCGCGCCAGCAGGCCGCGGGGCAGCTCGAAGTCACCGCGCCCCATGCCCTGCACGAAGTGGTGCGTGAGCATCGGAATGTCGTCGAGGCGATCGCGCAGCGGCGGCACGGTCACGAGGACGACGGCCAGGCGGTAGTACAGATCGCGGCGGAAGCGGCCGGCTTCGACTTCCTTCTCGAGATCGCGGTGCGTGGCGCCGACGACCCGAACGTCGACCCGGCGGTACTTGTCTTCGCCGACGCGCCGAACAGTGCCGGCCTCGAGCACGCGCAGGAGCTTGGGCTGGAGCTCGAGCGGGAGCTCACCGATCTCGTCGAGGAAGATCGTGCCGCCGTCAGCCTCGATGAACGCTCCGTTGCGATCGCCGATCGCGCCCGTGAACGAGCCGCGCACGTGACCGAACAGCTCGCTCTCGATGAGCGTCGGCGCCACGGCTCCGCAGTCGACGACCACGAACGGCCGCGTGCCGCGCTTGGACTTGGTGTGGATCGCCCGGGCCAGCACCTCTTTGCCCGTGCCCGTCTCGCCCAGCAGCAGCACCGTCGACTCGGTCGGCGACACCTTCTCGAGAATGCCGAACAGCTGCTTCATCGACTGCGCCGCGCCGATGGCCGGGCCGAACGACGCCTGCGCCAGCGGGAGCCCGAGATCAGCCTCGACCATACCGATGCGCAAAGTCGTCTTGCCGATCGTCACCGTCGCCTGGTCCTCGACGATCATCTCGGTGATGCGGTTGCCGGACAGGTACGTGCCGTTGGTCGATTCCAGGTCGCGGACGAGCACGCCGTCAGGCCGGGCGTCGAGCTCGACGTGGTAGCGCGAGACGGTCGTGTCGGTCAGCGGCAGCCCGGAGTCTTCGTGCGAGCCGACCACCACGCGGCCGTCGATGGCGCGCGTCTTCCCCGCGTCGGGCCCTGCCGTGACGGTGACCTGGTACTTGCGCTCTTTGAGGGTGTTCGACGATCGATCCAGGCGCAGCAGCGCGCCGGGGGTCTGAAGACGTTCGGTGGCCTGAGGCATCGACCGAGTGCCTACAACGCATCACGCCACCGGTACAACGCGACGTTGCGAGGTGGTCCGGCCGCGTCGAAGCGCCGCCCATCAGCGCAGGTGACCGGAGCCAGTTTTCCTCGCAGCGGCCTGCCCGTCGGCGCGCCGGTTCTCGTTGAAAACTCCTGCGCCGCTGACATGGTGCGCCAACCTTTTTCCCAAGGAACACACACATGGCCACCGGCGAAAAGATCACGATCTCGAACGGCAAGCTCAACGTCCCCAAGAACCCGATCCTCCCGTTCATCGAAGGCGACGGCACGGGCCCCGACATCTGGCGCGCCTCGCAGCTGGTCGTCGATGCCGCGGTGGAGAAGGCCTACAAGGGCGAGCGCAAGATCGAGTGGAAAGAAGTGCTCGCCGGCGAGAAGGCGTTCAAGCAGACGAACAACTGGCTGCCCGACGAGACCATCGCCGCGTTCCGCGAGTACCTCATCGGCATCAAGGGCCCGCTCACCACGCCCATCGGCGGCGGCATTCGGTCGCTGAACGTCGCGCTGCGCCAGATGCTCGACCTGTACGTCTGCCTGCGCCCCGTTCGTTACTTCAAGGGTGTGCCGTCTCCGGTGAAGGCGCCTGAGAAGGTCGACATGGTGATCTTCCGCGAGAACACCGAGGACATCTACGCGGGCATCGACTACCCGGCCGGCTCGCCCGAGGCGCAGAAGGTGCTCGAGTTCTGGGCGAAGGAGTTCCCGAAGGACTTCGCGAAGATCCGCTTCGGCACCCAGAAGGCGTCGACCGAGTGGCAGGGCGCGCTCGAGGGCATCGGTATGGGCAAGCGCGAGGTCGGCATCAACGTCGGCGTCGGCCTCAAGGCCGTCAGCCAACTCGGCACCGAGCGCCTGATGCACAGCGCGATGAGCTACGCGATCGCCAACAAGCGCAAGAGCGTCACCATCGTCCACAAGGGCAACATCATGAAGTACACCGAAGGCGCGTTCTGCGACTGGAGCTACAAGGTCGCGCGCGAGATGTTCGGTGCCGAGCTGCTCGACGGTGGCCCGTGGTGCAAGATCCCCGAAGGCAAGCCGGGCGCCGGTCTCATCATCAAGGACTCGATCGCCGACATCACGCTGCAGCAGGTGCTGACGCGCCCCGACGAGTTCGACGTCATCGCCACGCTCAACCTCAACGGCGACTACCTCTCTGACGCCCTCGCGGCGCAGGTCGGCGGCATCGGCATCGCTCCGGGCGGCAACATCAACTACGTGACCGGCCACGCCGTCTTCGAGGCGACCCACGGCACCGCGCCCAAGTACGCCAACCAGGACAAGGTCAACCCGGGCTCCGTGATCCTCTCGGCCGAGATGATGCTCCGTCACATGAAGTGGAACGAGGCGGCCGACCTGATCATCAAGGGCATGGACGGCGCGATCGGCAAGCGCACGGTGACGTACGACTTCGCGCGTCTGATGAAGCAGGAAGGCATGAACCCGACCGAGGTGAAGTGCAGCGAGTTCGGCAAGGCGATCATCGCCAACATGTGAGCGGCTCTTCGCTCATCGAAAACGAAAAGGAACCAACACCATGATCAAGCGTCCCAAGATTGCGATTGTCGGAGCGGGTGGAAACGTCGGCGCGGCGGTCGCGCAGTGGGCAGTGCTGAAGGAACTCGGCGATCTCGTCCTGATCGATCTGAAGGCGACGGCCGCCGAAGGCCGTGCGCTCGACCTCACCCAGTGCGGCGCATGGGAAGGCTTCAACAACACCAACTTCGTCGCGACCGACAAGGTCGAGGCGATGGCTGGCGCCGACGTCGTCGTCATGACGGCCGGCGTGCCCCGCAAGCCGGGCCAGTCGCGTGAAGAGCTCATCAACATCAACGCCGGCATCGTTCGCGACATCTGCAAGAACGTGAAGACGCACGCGCCTGACTCGGTGCTGATCGTCGTCTCGAACCCGCTCGACGCGATGGTCTTCGTGGCGAAGCAGATGACCGGCTTCCCCCGCGAGCGCGTGATCGGCTCGGCTGGCGTGCTCGACTCGGCCCGCTTCCGCACCTACCTGGCGATGGCCGCCGGCGTCAGCGTGGAAGACGTGCACGCGATCGTCCTCGGCGCGCACACCGACAAGGACATGGTGCCGGTGCTGTCGACGGCCACCATCGGCAACGTGCCGGTCTCGAAGTTCCTCACCCCGGAGCAGCTCACGAAGGTCGTCGACGACACCAAGAAGGGCGGCGCCACGCTGACCGCGCTCATGGGAACGTCGGCCTGGCTGGCGCCCGGTGCAGGCACGTGCCTGATGGTCGAGGCGATCGTGCGCAACCAGAAGCGCGTGCTGCCGTGCTCGGTCGAGCTCCAGGGTGAGTTCGGCGTGAAGGACGCGTTCGTCGGCGTGCCCGTGGTGCTGTCGGCGAAGGGCGCCGAGAAGGTCCTCGAGTTCGAGCTGTCGGCGAGCGAGAAGGAAGCCTTCGGCAAGTCGGTCGCTGCGAACGTCGAGCTGATGACGATCGCCCGCGGCTTCCTCGGCTGAAACTGAAAGCCTGTTGAACACATGTGCGAGGCGGAGCGCTCCGGAGGTCGGGTCGCTCCGCTTCGTCATTTTCGGGGGCTGCTCATGCGCGTGGTGCTCGTCGTGGTGCTGCTGGCCCTTGGTGGGTGTCGCTGCAAGCCGACGCCGGTCGAGGTGCCCGCGGTGGTGAAGGTGCCTCGCGTGACGACGACGTGGGCGCCGCACGAGGTCGCGGCCGTGCCGGACGACGTCTACGGCGTGCCCGCATGGTCGAAGGTGTTCGCGCTCGCGTTCGAACGGAAGATCTCGATCGGTGTGCCGTCGTGTCACGTCGATGGAGGCTGTCTGGCCGTCGACCCGATGCAGCTGCGCGGGGCGCCGATGGTGTCGCAAGAGCGCATCCTCGGTCGCGACGAGCCGCTCGCCTTCATCGGAGAGCAGGTGACGTTCCTCGAGGCGCCCGACCGCCGCGCCCGGCTGGACCAGGCCATCGCAGAGGCGATGACGATCGACCCCTCGACTGCGCCGCTCGCGGCGGTGCTCTTTCAGAACGATCTCTGGGAGCGCGTCGACGCGATCACCGCCGCCATTCGCAACGAGCCCGGGGCCGATTGGGCCGTGCTCCAGGACCTGAGGAAAAAGCTCGTCACGCTGATGAAGCGGGTCGCGCTCACGAAGGAGCAGTTGGCGACGATCGCCTCGAACGAGAGCGCCGTCACGCGTCGATACGCTGAGCTGCTGGCTGGTTTCGGTGAACGCGACGGCTGGGCTGAGCTCGTGTCGCAATCGACGGAGCACCGCGGGTCCACCGTCTGGCAACGCACCACCAGACACGCCGAGCGCCACGGCTATCGATCGGTCTTCCGCGTCTTCATTCATCACGCGCAGGGCAGGGCGGTGCTCTCGCAGGCGCTGACCCGCTGGCCCGAGCCGCTACCTGCAGGCACCCGGTTCGTGATCACCGGCGCTCCGATGGCGCTGCTCACCGACGGCTCGATCGAGCCCGCGCCGTTCATCACGCTCCTCGAGACGCGCCAGGCCCGCGCCGAAGGGTTCATTCCCACGCAGATCGGCACGCTGGATCACGACGTGCTCGAGGGCTCTCGCGTTTCCCTGACGCGGGACTCGGGTGGCCTGGAGCGCCTCGGCCGTGACGCGCTCATTCCAGTCGGAGCGACCTGCATGCCGGACTTCACGAGCAGGCTCCCCTCAGCCTCCACGTGTTTGATGTGCCATGGGCCGACGGGCGCGCGCATCACCGGGCCGATGGCGCATGGTGAGACGCGCTTCGAGTTGACCGACGACCAGACCGCCGCGGCGCGCGCCGTCGCCGACGCGAAACGCGCGTCGGAGTCGTTTCAGACGCTCGGCTGGTGACAGGTGCAGGCGAAACGCACTTCCTGAATCGACCCCGAGTCGAGGGCGCTCGCGTCATCGGGCGCGATTCCCCGAGGATAGGGAACGTACGTCGACGGGGCGCGCTGATAAGGGGCGCTCATGAGACCTCTCCTGACGCTGGTGACGATGCTCCTCGTGGTGGGATGCAGCGGTTACAAGAACGACGTCGAGCTGGTCTGCAACGCTCGAACGCGCGCGCAGATCCCGGCTGGGACGAAGGTCGACGACGAGGCAGAGCTGATCAAGGCGCACCTCTTCGTCAACATTCACTCACCGAAGGGCAAGAAGGTCTTCCTGTCGCTCGGCTCGATGCGAAACGCAGAGAAGCTCGAGCTGCTGCGCAAAGAAGCCGCGGCCGAGGGCATCAGCCCGTGCCCGCTCGCCGACGAGGCCGAGGCCGCGATCAAGAAGGCCGCTGAGGCCGCCGCTGCCGCGCCACCGGAGCCCGCGCCCACGCCGGCGCCTCCAGCTCCCGCTGCTGAAGTCGCAGCACCAGCGCCCGCTGCGCCAACACCGTGAGGTGAGCTGACTGCGGTAACCTCTTCGCGGTGACGGAAGAGGAGCTCCTTCGACAGATTGCCGTCAGGCCCTTCGAGCTCGAGCCTCGCCTCGTCTACGCCGACTACCTGGCGGAGCAGGGTGATCCACGCGCCGAGGTGATCTCGCTCGGCGCCCGTGGCGACTTGACGCTGGCAGAGCGCCGCCGCGTGAAGGGCATCATCAAGGATCACGGCCGGCGCTGGCTGGGGCCCCTCAAGCTCATCGCCGATTCCTCCGAGTCACAGTACCGCGCCGGGTTCCTCGACTCTCTGAAGCTCGCCTTCAGCGCGAGGCCTGCAGACCTGCTCTCGATGAGTGACGAGCCCAGGTTGGCCACGGTTCGTTCGCTCGATGCCTCTGCGCTGCGCACGCCGCAGCCCCTTGGCCAGTTCCTGCGGCAGCCAGCGTTCTCGTCGCTCACCCGGCTCGTCGTGAGTCCGGAAGCGGTCAGTGCCCTTGCGGGGGCTCCGGTGCCGTTCTCGCTGGAAGCCCTCGGGCTGTGTGACAACAGCTCGCTGGAGGACGGCTTCGGGGCGTTCGCGGGCTTGCCGCTCGCCCATTCGGCGCCGCGGTGGGAGCTGGTTTCTCCACTCTTGTTTGCCTCACTCATGGCGTTCGCGCTCTGGGAAGCACTTCTGCGCGATCCACTCACGCCTTTCAGAAACGTGCCTGAGCTGCGCCTGGTGGTTCCCTACGGCGTGTTCGAAGGGGTCGCCACGTGGCTGACGTTGCCTTTCGAGCACCGGCAGGAACTGAAGGAACGTTGGCCTGGGGGCGTTCGCTTCAGCATCGAGGCGCCAGGGCTACGGCTCACGTTGCTTCGAGGCGTCGGAGGCGGCTGGCCTGATCTCGAGATCGTCGTCGCGGGCGAAGGCATGCGCGACGTCGACGACTACGTCTCACGCCTGGCCTCGGTGCTGGTGTTGCTTGGCCCGGCCGAGCTCGAGAGCGTGACGATCGAGATCCCCAGACACCTCACGCCCACTCGCGCGCACCGCTACGCGATCAAGTCAGCCGCGCGTCGCCTGCGTGGTGCGGCCGTCACCATGGGAGGAGAGGCGCTGGTGCCTTGACGAGCCATCGACCGCGCCCTACGACTGACCGTCGTCGAGCTGAATTCCCCCTACGTTGGAGTGTGAATGACGCCGCAGGACCAGCAGCAACAGCAGGCTCCGATTCAATCCGTGCCGACGCGCGAGACGGTGAAGGAAGAGAACAAGATTCATCTCTTCCTCGCGTACCTCGGCAACGTCTTCGGCATCCCCCTCGCTCTCATCCCGCTGCTCACGGTGAAGGATGACGACTTCATCAAGTGGCACGCCAAGCAGGCGCTGGTGATCTTCGGCGCGACGCTGGTGCTCTTCATCATCTCGTTCGTGCTCTCGTTCGTCGTCATCGGCTTCTGCCTGATGCCGATCGTCGGCATCGGTGGGCTCGTCGCCAGCATCATGGGCCTCGTGAGGAGCCTCAACGGAGAGCGTTGGCGCGTGCCGGTGATCGCCGACCTCGCCGACAAGTTCTGAAGTCGCAGGTTTGTTGCTGAGACAAGAAAGCCCGGCGTCCCTCGGAGGGGGGCCGGGCTTTCGTGCGTCGAAGGACTTTTTCGCCTCAGCAGCGCGACGACTCAGGCGTCTTCTTCGACGTCTTCCTCGTCATCGTCGTCGTCATCATCATCATCGTCGTCATCATCGTCGTCGTCATCGTCATCATCGTCGTCGTCATCATCTTCCTCGTCGTCCTCTTCTTCCTCTTCGAGGTTGGCCGACGCGAGCTCCTCGGTATCGAGCTCCACGGTAAGGGTGAACTTCTTCGCGAGCGCGGTGATCTGCGCCTGCAGCTCGACGAGGGCCGCGATGAGATCTTCTCCCATCGCCTTCGTCGCCTTGTTGCTGCAGTGGGGGCATTCGAGTGGCTCGCTGCCGTCGATCAACGCCTGCATGTCGATCTCGAACGTCCCCTCGCACTTCTGACACGTGAACTCGATGGTCATGACGGGACCGGAAGTAATTTCGGGAGCGTTGACGTGTCAACGACCTTCCACGAAGGTCGTCACATGCGTTCCGTCCCCCGGACGATGGTTCACCAGCTCCAGACCCAAGCAGAACGGCTGAAAGACAGGCCGGCACTGTGGACACGGCGGGCAGGAACGTGGGTGCCGACCTCGTGGCGCGACTACGCCAGCAGGGTGCGGCACCTGGCGCTGTCCTTCATCGAGCTCGGCCTGGAGCCCACCCAGGCCGTCGGGATCATTGGGTTCAACCGCGAGGAGTGGGTGGTCAGCGCGCTCGCGGCGACGGCGGCGGGCGGTGTCCCTGTCGGCGTCTACACGACCTCTTCGCCCGATCAGGTGGCGTACGTGCTCGGGCACTGCGCGGCGTCGATCGTGGTCGTCGAGAACGCCGGGTTCCTGGAGACCATCGAGACGATTCGCCCGAGGCTGCCGGCGCTCAAGCACGTCGTGGTGATGGACCCCGTGCCTGCGCTCCCGGTTGGCGCGGTGCGCTACGAAGACTTGCTGACCGGCGGCGCCAGGCTGCCCGACGCGCCGTACTACCAGCGGCTCGACGCAGCCCGGCCCGACGATCTCGCGACGCTCATCTACACCTCGGGCACCACTGGCCAGCCCAAGGGCGTGATGCTGACCCACCGCAACGTGACCTGGACGGCGGCGCGGCTCGCCGATGCGCTCGACGTCGGTGACGACGAACGGCTCCTGTCGTACCTACCGCTGTCGCACATCGCGGAGCAGACGGCGTCGATCTCAGGCCCGCTCTTGTGCGGCATGCAGGTGTCGTTCGCCGAGTCGTTCGAGAAGCTCGGTGACGATCTGCGCGACGTGCGCCCGACCGTCTTCTTCGGCGTGCCGCGGGTGTGGGAGAAGTTCAAGGCGAAGGCCGAGGCGTCGATGGCGCAGCTCCCGCAGGCGCGGCAGCGCGTGCTGAGGTGGGCGCGAGGCGTCGCGTTGCGCTTTCACACCACCACCATGGAGCACCGCCAGCCGACGATTCGGCTCGCCGCTCAGTACGCCCTCGCGCAGCGCCTCGTCTTCGAGCCGCTCAAGCGCCGCATCGGGCTCGATCGCTGCCACGTGCACGTCACCAGCGCCGCGCCCATCGCCCGTGACGTGCTCGACTTCTTCGCGTCGATCGACGTCGTCTTGCGCGAGCTCTACGGCCAGTCCGAAGTGACGGGGCCGACGTCGACGAACACGGCCGAACAGACGCGCCTGGGCTCGCTCGGGCGGCCGCTGCAGGGCGTGGCGGTGCGCATCGCGGGCGACGGCGAGATTCTGGTGAAGGGCGAGAACGTCTGCGCCGGCTACTTCAAGGACACGGCTGCGACGTCCGAGCTGATCGCCGACGGGTGGCTGCACTCGGGCGACGTGGGCGAGCTCGACGCCGAGGGCTACCTGCGCATCACGGGGCGAAAGAAGGAGATCATCGTCACCTCGGGCGGCAAGAAGACGCCTCCAGCCACGCTCGAGGGCCTGCTCAAGGGCATCGCGCCGCTGGGTCAGGCCGTCGTCATCGGGGACAACCGCGCGTACCTGGTGGCCCTGGTGACGCTGGACGCCGAGAAGCTCGCGGGGTTCTCGAGCGCGCACGGCTTCTCCGCCGATGCAGAGCAGCTCGCCGCCGACCCGCGTTTCCACGAGTGGCTGACGGGCAGCATCGAGACCGAGG
>JAUXRI010000275.1 GCA_030681895.1 Myxococcales bacterium
TGGTCGACGGCCAGCCGCTCTCGAAGGTCGTCAAGCGCATGCGGGCGATGGGCATTCTCACCTTCCCGTCCGAGATCGCGGCGTACGTCGCGGCCGAGATGCTCCGCGGGTTGCACTACGCGCACACGCGGCTCGACGAGAAGAGCCGGCCGCTGCAGATCGTCCACCGCGACATCAGCCCGCAGAACGTGCTCGTCAGCTACGAGGGGCAGATCAAGATCGTCGACTTCGGCATCGCCCGCGCTCGCAACGCCGGCCGCGAGGACACGACGTCGAACGCGGTGAAGGGCAAGTACGCCTACTTCGCGCCCGAGCAGGCGCGCGGGAAGGATCTCGACGCGCGCACCGACGTCTTCGCGTCAGGCATCGTCTTGTACGAGCTGCTCACCGGGCAGCTGCCGTTCCAGGGCCGCATGATGGAGGTGCTGACGAAGATCGTGCGTGGCCAGTTCGCGCGGCCGTCGGAGCTGAACCCCGCCATCCCGAAAGCCCTGGAGACGATCGTCCTCAAGGCGATGGCCCTCGAGGCCTCGGAGCGGTACCAGACGGCCGAGGCGTTCCAGCAGGATCTGACGCGCTACCTCGCGGTGCATCACCCGGACTTCACGCCGACCGATCTCTCGCACTTCCTCGAGTTCCTGTTCGAGGCCGAGCTGGTCAAGACGGGCCGGCCCGTGCAGCTGCCGAGGGAGTTCATCGAGAAGGCGCAGCGCTGGCGTCGGGGCGCTCCGATTCCAGAGCCGGAGCCCGAAGCGAGGCCGCCGCCGGGTGAAGATCCCGAAGAAGAGATTCCGACCGAGATGGTCGATCTCGAGGGCGTGAAGTCGGAGCTCTCCTCGGCACCGAATCCGCCCGTTCGCTCGGACGACGACGCGCTGACGCGCCCGCTCCGGGTGCCGGGGCCGATGCGCCCGAGTGAGCTGTCGCGGAACTCCCTCAAGGCGGCGGCGAAGGTGCCGTGGGTTCGCGCGCTGGGGCTCGGCATCGCTGCGGCGCTGGTCGGCTTCGCGGCGGTCTTCCTGGCGGTGCGGTTGTCGCGCGGAACACTCGAAGTCGTGTCGACACCGCCGGGCGCGATCGTTCGCGTGAACGGGCGAACCATCGAAGACAAGACGCCGGTCGAAGTGCGCGCGTTGACGGGTGGGCGCACCTATCGCGTCGAGGTGATCAGCAGCGGGTACCAGACGTGGTCGAACGAGGTGCCCCTGAAGCGAGGCCAGCACCTGGTCGTCGACGCGGCGCTCGAGCTGATTCCTCCGCCGAAGCCGCCGCCGGCACCCGTGGTCGTCGCGCCGAAGGTGGAGCCGAAGATCGTCGAGCCGCCGAAGCCTCCCCCCCCGCCGCCTGATGCCGTGACGTGGCCCTTGTCGACGTTCGAGCTCGACGCGTCTCGCCACCGGGTCGATCTGTCGAAGGCCGGCGCGCTCAAGCTGACGCTCGATGAAAAACAGACGTACCGGGTGACGCTGAGCAAAGGGCCGACGCTCGGCTGGGGCTACTACGTCGTGAACGCAGCGGGCGCCGCGCCGGGAGCGCTCCCCACCGCGCCACAGCAGATCAAGGGCGCGAATCGGCTGTTCGTCTTTCACCTGCCCTCGTCGGTGCTGGCAGGCGTCGCGAAGCCGGAAGAGACGAAGCCGCGCACGCTGACCGTCGACGCGAAGGGCAAGCCGAAGTCGTACAAGGCGCCGCTGTCGCTCGCGATGCCGCCCGACGTGCGGGTGACGCTGACCGGTCTCGACGCGAAGGCGACGTACGAGGTGACCATGCGGCAGTCGGTGTCGGCGCCCGCGAGGCTGCGCGCGTCGGGAGCGATCGTCACCCGTTGTGTCGTTGGCCACCCGACGCTCGGCCTGTTGGTCGCGGAAGTCGGCAAGCCGCTGGTGGTGTCGAACGCGGCGCAGCTGCTCTTCACCCTGCTCGATGACGCGAGCGATGATCAGGAAGGTCGGCTGATCATCGAGGTGAAGCAGGTCAAGAAAAGCGCGCGTCGTTGAGCACCGATTCACGTCGCGCGACGTGGCGACCTGTAGCCGAAAAATTGATCAGCGCCGGAGCAGGCGTACCTTGTGTGCATCTTCCCCACGAGGTGAACGCACATGAAGAAGCTCTTCGCAGTGATGACGGTGGCGGTGGTTGCGGTGGCTGGTGCGGTGTTCGCGGGTCAGTCGAAGCGCGTGACGAATGAAGAGGTCGAGCGGGTGATCGACGCGCGGCTGCATCAGATGCTGGTGAAGTTGAACGCCGATCGCCGCTGAGCTGTCGCGATCGTCGACCGACGCGCCCTCTTGAGGTCGGTCAGGCTCGCGTTTCTCACTCACTGAGAACATCGACTCGACCGCCCCACCGCTGTTGATCCCACCGACCCTTTTGCAGCAGAACCCCCGGCCGATGCGTCATCCCCACATCGTCGCCGCGTGTAGTGCCTTTTTCATCCTCTCGCTCGCAGGCGCGTGTGGCGGCAAACAGCCGACCCGCTGCATGTCGAGCGTCGACTGTCTGACAGGCCAGGTCTGCAGCGCAGGCACCTGCCAGACACCGATCTTCGACGCGGGGAGCGGCACGGGCGGAGGGAGCTTCTTCCTCCCCGACGGCGGTGAAGGCGGAGGCACCGGCGGAGGGCTGGCCACGGGCGGCGGCTCGACGGCCGGCGGCAACGCGAGCAACTGCAACCCGCAGAACTGCGCGGCCGGCTGCTGCGACATGAACGGCGTCTGCCAGGGTGGAACGACGCGCGGCGCGTGCGGCATCGGCGGCACCCTCTGCGTCACCTGCGGCCCCGGCCGGGTCTGTCAGGGCGGCGTCTGCGGCAACCCCACCGGCGGCGGCAGCGCTGGCGGCGGCACGGGCGGAGGCTCGGTCACCTGCGGCCCCAACACCTGCGCGACCGGCTGCTGCGACATCAATGGGCTCTGCGTTCCCGGCACGACGACTCAGGCGTGCGGCACCGCCGGTCGCGTGTGCATCGGGTGCTTCGGCGCTGATCAGTGCTCGGCTGGCTCGTGCATGCCCAACATGGGCGGTGGCTCTGCAGCGGGCGGCTCCGCGGCGGGTGGTTCAGCAGCAGGCGGCTCAGCGGCTGGTGGTTCTGCGGCTGGCGGCTCCGCGGCAGGTGGTTCGGCGGCTGGCGGCTCCGCGGCGGGTGGTTCGGCGGCTGGCGGCTCCGCGGCTGGAGGTTCTGCGGCGGGCGGCTCCGCGGCGGGTGGCTCTGCAGCTGGCGGCTCGGCGGCTGGCGGCTCCGCAGCAGGTGGTTCTGCCGCAGGCGGCTCCGCGGCGGGTGGTGCTGCGGCAGGCGGATCAGCCGGGGGCATGGCTCCCGTCGGAGACGTCTGCGGGACGGCCGAGACGATCGTCGGCGGCTCGGTCACCTCGCCCCTGTCCGTGATGGGCACCACCGTCGGCTACACGAACAACTACTCCGCGACCAACCAGACTGGCTGCATCAGCACCGGTGGGCGCGACCGCATCTACGCCGTCGCTGTCGCCCCCAACGCCCGCATCCTCGCGAACATCCGCCAGTCCTCGAGCGGCGCGTACGATCCCTCCATCAACCTCGTCGTCGGGCCCGAGGCGCAGTGTTCGGCGACGCCGCGCGTGTGCATCGCTGCCGACGATATCGGGCTCGCTCCCGCGGTGAACGCCGTGCGCTACCTCAACACCAGCGCGATGACCGAGAACGTGTACGTGATCGCCGATTCGGCGAACATCACCGACCCGGGAGGCGCGTTCCGTCTCGACGTCAGCGTCGACACGCCGGCCCAGGGAGATGCGTGTGAAGCGCCGTTCGCGTTGATGAGCGGCACGCCGCGCATGGGCGAGGGCTTGAGCGCGTTCGCGAACGACTACTTCAACACCTCGCGCAGCAGCGGGTCGACCTGCTCGACGACGAGCGACGGCCCCGACCGCGCGTACAGCGTGCTCGTCGGCGTGGGCGAGACGCTCAACGTCAGCGTGACGCCGAGCGCCGGCCTCAACACCGCCATCAACCTGCACGGAGACGCCGCAGAGTGCGCGAGCCGCACCTGCATCACCTCGTCGAACAACGGCGCCACCGGAGCGATGGACACGTTGATCTGGACGAACTCCGGTACCGCCGCTCGCACCGTCTACCTCGTCGTCGAGACGCCGGCGGGCGCGACCGGCTCCTATTCCATCACCACCACCACCGGCACCCTGCCCGGCGACGTCTGCGCGACGACGACCGGCCCCATCACCGCGCCTGGCACCCTCACCGCCCAAACACTCGCCGGCTACTCGGTCGACTACGCGCAGGCGACCGCGACGAACGGCTGCGAGAACTACAGCGGCCCGGAGCGCGTCTACGCCGTCACCGTGCCGCCCCGTCAGCGCCTGGTCTCGACCGTGACGGGCAGCCTCGACGCCGTCGTGAACTTCATCAACGGCACCGCCGCGGCCTGCAACGCGATGCCTCGCGTCTGTGTCGCGAGCGCGGACAACACCGCGAGTGGCACCGAGACGACCGTCTGGGACAACGGCTCCATGTCTCCGCAGAACGTCTACGTCGTCGTGGGTGGGTACACGGCAGGTTCTTCGACCGGCACGTTCTCGGCCCAGACGGCCTTCACCACCGGCGATCATTGCCCCTCGGCCACCGTCGTCTCCGGCACCTTCCCGCAGACGCTCACCGGGCAGAACTTCGTGGGCTACCGGAAGGACGTCGACAACTTCTCGAGCGTCACGCCATGCCGCTACTACACGGGCCCCGATCGCCTCTACCAGGTCACCATTCCCGCGAGAGGCGGCGCTGACGGCGGCGTGCCGGGCCGAATGGACTTCTCGGTCAACTCGACGACCGACCTCGTGATCAACACCTACAACTTCGAGTCGAGGTGCGTCGCCAGCCCGGCCGTCTGTCTCAACGGCGCCGACGCCAACGGGAGCGGCACCGAGGCCCTCGCGGTCACCAACCCGAACGCCGTGCCGGTGACGATCTTCGTCGGGGTCTCGACGGCCTCGGCCGCTGCCGCCACCTACTCGGTCACCGTCAACGTCCAGTAGGCCCGGGCGACTCGTCTTGCCCGGCCGGGGGCCTTCGTGACGTCTTCCCCCGCCGAGGAGCCGATGCCCGACGCCCCGACCTCACGCTGCCCGGCGCGCGAACGGCTCCGCGATCGCTCGGGGAGCGCAGTTGTCGCGGCAGTCCCGCTCCTGCTGGCCCTCTTCGCCGGCTGCTTGTGCGTGCCGCCGGTGACGCCGATTGAAACGTCACGGCTGGTCGTCTCGCCGACCACCCTCGACTTCGGCACGACGTACCTCGGCCAGCGCGTGACCCGGCGCCTCACCATGCGGAACCCTTCGCGGGTGTCGCGGGCGGTGACGTGGGCGCTCGAGGCGCCGTTCGCCGAGTCGTTCAGCGGTGAGGTTCCTCCCGGCGAGTCACTCGAGTTCGACGTCACGGCCCGCCCTGCCTCCATCGGGCTCGCGACGGCCACCATCGACATCGACGGAACTGCCGTCACGCTTCAGGTTCTCGGGAACCCTGTTCCCCTCTGCAGCCCGAGCGCGGCGTGCCTCGAGGCGTCGTTCGACGTCACGACTGAGCGCTGCGTCGAGCAGCAGGTCGCCGAAGGCACCTCGTGCAGTACCTCGTGTCTCACCGAGGGCCAGTGCGTGAACGGCAGTTGCGTCGGCGGCGCCGCACAGTGTGACGACCACGACGTCTGCACCGTCGACGCCTGCGCCGTGAACGGAGGCTGTCTGCACGTTCCCGTCGCCTGCCCCGCGCCGTCTCAATGCCTGACGGCGCGTTGCGACCCGGCGATGGGCTGCATCACGGACCCGGTCGTCGACGGCGTGTCGTGCGCTCCCGATGACTGTGCGGGCAACCTGGCGTTCGTGTGCATCAACGGCACCTGCGTGTCGCGGCAACGCCCTCAAGGCACGCTGTGCTTCGAGACGCTCGCGGGCGTCGCCGCCGGAGTCGGGCACGTCGATGGGCAGGGGGATGCCGTACGCTTCGACCAGCTCCAGACGGGCGCCACCGATGCGTGGGGCACCACCTGGCTGGTGAGCCGACATTCCATTCGCAAGATGACGACCGCGGGCGTGGTGAGCACGATCAGGCGCGCCGGGCCGCTCGAGCAATTCCTGCCGACGTTCGCCGTGACCGACGCGCGGGGCAACCTGTACTTCGACGAGGGCCGCTGCCTTCGGAAGGTGACGCCGCTCGGCCAGCTCATCGAGTTCGGAACCGGCAACCCCTGCAGCGTGGTGGGCTCGACGTACTTCGAAGCGCTGGTGGTCGAGCGTGATGGCCGCATGGTGGTCGCGTCAGAGGGCTCGCTCTACGAGTTCGGTGCACAGGGCCTGTCGCGACGGCTTCGTTCGGGCCGGGGCCCACTGCAGGAAGCGCCCGGTGGCGAGCTGCTGTTCGTCGACGTGGCCGACGGGGGCGCGATGATCTCCCGGCTCGGCCGCGACGGAGGCACGACCGCGCTTCGTCCGTGGCACGGCCAGCTCTCACTCGTGGCGCACAACAGCCCCGCGCCGTCGCTCAGCCCCTCGGGAGCGGCGATCGTCACCACCGAGACGGACGGCGGCTGCGTGCTCTCGGCCGAAGACCTGAACGGCGGCCTGCTCTCCCGGCGGCTCGCGTCGAAGAGCTGCTACCTCTCGACCACGCTCGCACGCCGAACGCTCGGCTGGGCGGGCCGCGACGAGTCCTTCTGGTTCCTCGACGAGAGCACCCAACTGAGCACCCTCGTCGACGGAGCCGTTCGACGTGTCGTGGGCTTCGTCGAGCGGCCTGGCGACGCCGATGGGCGGGGGCGTGATGCGGGGCTGCGCGTGAATGCTGGGCTCCAGCAGGCACAGTGGCTCGACCTGCTCGCGGTGCGCAAGGCGAACACCGTGACGCTGGTCGACGCCGACTCGAGCCTCAACAGCCGCCTGCGTGAGTGGAGTGACGATGGCGGCCTCATCACGCACTTCGCCTACACCACGACCTCGACCACGACGTACCTGCTCGCGCTCCAACCAGCCGACGCAGGGGTGTGGCTGCTCAGCACGCGAGGTTCGCCGCTCGGGTGGACCTTCTGGGAGCCCGGCTCTCCAGCGACGGGCTCGAGCGTTCTCACACCTCCGACGACGGACGTGCGGCGGCGCGGCGTGCTCGACGAGACCGGCTCGTGGCTGTTCGGCCCGGAGCTCCAGCGCATCGATGCGCAGGCCCAGCTCGTCGCACACCTCGCGGCGACCCCGCGCACGTTGCGAGATGGTCCTCTGCCAGCCTTCCTCGCCGACGGCGGACTGGTGACGTCGACGGCAGGCACCGCCGCGTTCTCGTCGCTCACGGCGGGCGTGTCGCTCGGCCAGGAACGCGCGGCCTTCATCGACGCCAACGCGGTGCGACTGTTGACCGACGCCGGGTTCGTCACCCTCGCCGGTGGCCTCGATGCTGGATCCTCCGATGGGCGCGGCGC
Organism: Myxococcales bacterium; assembly: GCA_030681895.1. Taxonomy (GTDB): domain Bacteria; phylum Myxococcota; class Myxococcia; order Myxococcales; family Myxococcaceae; genus Xiheimicrobium. The sequence goes on from JAUXRI010000275.1 coordinate 7,443, forward strand.
GGCGGCCCTCTTCGACGGCCCTTCCGGCATCGCCTGGTCGCCCTCGCAGCAACTCCTCTACGTCGCCGACCGGAAGAACTTCGCGATTCGCACCGTCTCGCTCGCAGGCGACGTGCGTACGATCGGCCGCCTGAGCGATCAGCCTGCAGCCGTGGCCGTCGCTCCGAATGGAGACGTCTACGTGTTGGTGCGCCACGCCCTGCTCCGCGGCCGCTGACCAGTCGTGTCTGGGCCCCATCAGCGCGCCTCGAGCGCTGGGCGTCTATTGCTTCCCCGGCCGGGGCCGTGTGCTACGCAAGCCTCTCGTTTCGCCTCGCCGAGGAGCCCATGCCCGACGCCACGCCGGCCCCCGCTGCGCCGCTGCCACCCCTGAACCTGAACGTTGGAGATCGGGTCGTCTACCCGAACCAGGGGTTGTGCGCGGTCACCGAGATCAAGACCGAAGAGATCGCAGGCCAGAAGCTGGTCTTCGTCAGCCTCACGTTCCTCGAGACGGGCGCGAAGGTGAAGGTGCCCAAGGACAAGCTCGCCAAGAACGGCGTGCGCCGCGTCTCGTCGGCTGACGACGTGAAGGGCGTCTTCGAGTTCCTGCGCTCCGACTCCGAGCGCGCCTCGCTCGACTGGAAGAAGCGCGCCCGCACCAACACCGAGCGCCTCTCGGTCGGCGGCCTCATCGGCCTCGCCGAGGTCGTGAAGGGCCTGCAGGTGCTGTCGGAGCTGCGCCCGCTGCCGCCGAAAGAGCGTGAGCAGTACAACGACGCGCGCCACCTCTTCGTGACCGAGCTCGCCGCGGCCATGAGCTCGTCTGACGCCGACGCCGAAGACGCGCTCGACATCGTGCTGTTCCCACCTGGCAAGGAGCGCCCCAAGCGCGACATCGCCGAGTTCCAGGGCCTCGAAGAAGAGCTCGGGCTGGCTGGCGACGATCTGCTCGGCCTCGACGGCGACACCGCGGTCGAAGAAGAGCCGGAAGAGAAAGAGAAGGACGGCGAAGAGGCCGAGAGCGACGAGGACGGCGAAGAAGAGGCCGCTCCGAAGAAGAAGCCCGCCAAGGCTGCCGCGGCTGCAGCGCCGTCGAAGAAGAAGCTCGACGTCGACACCGAGGTCACCGTCGCGCAGGGCGCCGCGCTCCTGCCCGTGCCGAAGAAACGTGGCCGCCCGCCGAAGCCGAAGCCCGAAGTCACCGGCCCTCCTCCCGAGCCCAAGAAGCGCGGTCGCCCACCCAAGCCCAAGCCCGTCGAAGCCGCTCCTGCCCCGCCCAAGAAGCGCGGCCGTCCGCCCAAGGCGAAGTGAACCCCAAGGACTTCTGACTCATGATCCGCATCGTCACCCTGGACGAATACGAAGCGCCCATTCTCAAGGCGCTCTCCAAGCTGCTCTACACGGCCTTCGCCGTCGGCGCCGAACACGGCGGCACCGTCACCGTGCCCCACGGGCAGGTCGAGCCGTACGACGCCAACAAGCTGCTCGACACCCTGCCGAAGGTGCAGGCCTTCGCCGACGACAAGGTGCTCTTCCTCACCACGCGCAAGCTGTCGCCACGCAAGCTGCCCTCGGGTGAAGCGCCGACGGTCGGCTTGAGCCGCTACAAGGCCCAGCGCGCCATCGTCACCAGCTCGGTCATCAAGAGCCTGAACCCCGACACGGTGAAGACGCTCGCCCGCTACGCGATGCAGGAGATCGGTCACACCTTCGGGCTGCACCACTGCCTCGACCCGCGCTGCGCGATGTACCCGACGTGGACGCCGTCGTACCCGCAAGGCGAAGCGAGCTTCTGCGTGTTCTGCCGTGAGACGAGCGAGGCCGCGATTCGGATGACGAAGTCGTGAACCTCTGGGCCGAGACGGCCACGCGGGTGAAGCGGTGGGAAGGGCTGGCGCTGGTGGTGGTGGCGCTCGCGTGTCTCGTCTTCCAGCTCAAGCTCCCGTCTGCCACGCCAAGCGACGCCGACTACCAGGCCCTCGCGAGCGTCATCGAAGCGGAGTTCCAGCAAGGCGACGTGGTGCTGCTCGCGCCGTGGTGGATCGAGCGCGCGCGGCTCTTCGTGCCTGAGAAGGTGCCCGTCGTCGGCTACTACGGCAGCGACGGCGACGATCTGCGCCAACACAGGCGCATCTGGCTGATCGCCAACTCGTCGTTGCCGAAGTTCTCGTGGAGCGGCTTCATGGAGTCGTTCGGCCGAGCGCGTACGAAGTCGGGCCAGGAGCGATCGTTCGGCCCGCTCTCGCTCCAGCTCTTCACCAATGGCCGCGCCCGTGAGCTGCGCTTCTCGGCGGCCCAGTCGCTCGGCCAGGCGCGGGTGTACCTCGAGGGACCGCAAGGCCAGCAGCCCTGCACCTTCGGTGGACGCTCGTGGCGGTGCCCGAACGGTGGCGAGGTGGTCGAGGAGTGGCGTGAGCTGCACTTCGAGCCGCACCGGTGCTTGCGGTTCTACCCGCCCGGCGGGCCCGCGAAGCTGGTGGCGGAGTTCTCGAACGTCCCCGCGACCGACACGCTGCAGCTGATCACCGGCTACGCGTGGGAGCGCGGCTACTACCGCAACGAGGGCCCGTCGGATTTTGGCGTCGAGGTGAACGGCGACGCGCAGGTGACGAAGCTGCTCCCCGGGGTCGAGAAGGTGTACCGCGTCGATCGCCAGAACACCGCAGCAGGCACCGTGCGCGCGTGGGTGCAGGCCGACAACCCGAGAAATCGTGAAGTCTGCTTCGAGCTGCTCGGCTTCGGCCCGGAGGGCGCATGACTCGCAAGAAGCGCGAGGCCGCCGAGACGGGCCCGTTGCCCGAGGTGCCAGCGACACCCGAGACGCCGAGCGCGCCCGCACCACCCGCTTCGTCGGATGGCCGGACGCCTGCAGACCTGAAGCTCGATCGCCGCATCGGCTGGGGACTCTTCATCGCGGCCACCGTGCTGCTGCTCGTCACTGAGAAGCCCGCCGGCTTCGTGCGCGACGAGAGCGTCTACTTCGCCTCGGCGGAGCAACACGCGCGCTGGTTCCAGCTGCTCGCCTCGTCGCCGACGCAGGCCTTCACCGACGCCGCCATCAGCCAGTCGTTCGAGTTCAACCACGAGCACCCGGCGCTGATGAAGAACCTGTACGGGCTCTCGTTCCTGTTCCTGCACGAAAAGCTCGAGCTGCTTCGCCCGGCGGCGGCGTTCCGGTTTCCCGCGTTCCTCGCGGCGGCGCTCATTCTCCCGCTCCTCTTCTCGCTCACGAGGCGCGTCTTCGGCCGGGCTGCGGGCCTCATGGCGGCGCTCTCGTTCTTGCTCGTGCCGCGCCAGTTCTTCGAGGCGCACCTATCGTGCTTCGACGTGCCGATGGCGACCGCGTGGCTGCTCGTCGTCTACTGCTTCGTCGAGGCCATGGAGCGCCCGCGCTGGTGGCTCTACACCGGCCTCGCGTTCGGCGCCGCGATGGGCACCAAGCACAACGCCTACTTCATCCCCGTGGTCCTCATTCCCTTCGCGCTGTGGGAGGGCTGGAAACGCTCGAAGGACTCGGCGGAGGCGCGCACGCTGTTCCTCGCCATCAACGGCGTGTTCGTCGCGATGGCGGTCCTCTACGGGCTGATGGTCGTCGCGCTCGGTGGGCCCGAGGCGTTTCAGCGCACCTTCTTCGCCATCAGCCCGCAGCTCGGCCTGTACGTGCTCGCGTGCGCCGTCGGTGGCTGGCTATTGCGGGTGCTCTTCAAGACGCACGTGCCGACGTTCAGGGCGATCGCTCCGCTGGTGGCGATGGTGGCGATCGGGCCCGCGCTCTTCTACCTGCACTGGCCCTACCTCTGGCACCACCCTGTCGACCGCTTCGCCTGGTACCTGGGCTTCCACCTCAACCACGAGCACTACACGTGGTTCTACCTGGGAGAGCTGCTCCGCCAGCCGCCCTTCCCCCTCGACTACGTGTTGGTCAAGACGGCGCTGACGGTGCCGACGTCGCTCTTCCTGCCGATGGTGTTCGGCGTCGCGTGGGTGGTGGTGCGCACCGTGAAGAAGCAGGTGACGGCGTTCGAGCTGCTCGTCATCGCCAACGCGGCGACCTCGATCATCGTGCTCAGCCAGCCGAGCGTTCCGCACTTCGGCGGCGTGAAGCACTGGTTCCCCTCGATGCCGTTCCTCGCCTTGCTGGCGGCGGGCTCGGTCGTTCGTGGCGTCGATGGGCTCGTGGAGTGGCTGAAGCCGAAGCTCGAGGCTCGCACCGTCTTCATCGCCGTCAGCGCGCTGCTCTTCATTCCCGCCTTCATCGCGTCGGTGCGCGTGTACCCGTACGGCACCAGCCACTACTCCGAGCTCGCGGGCGGGCTGCCGGGCGCGGCCACCATGGGCATGCAGCGGCAGTTCTGGGCGAACAACGTCACCGGCGTGCTCGAGTGGATCAACCAGAACGCGCGGCCCGGGGAGCGCGTGTACCTGCACGAGTGTCACGGCGGGCAGATTCGCGACTATCAGCGCAACGGCATGCTGCGGAAAGACCTCGGCTTCACCGGTGGCCCGGGCGACGCCGACATCGTCGCGTACCAGTACCACCAGGAGTTCCGTGAGACGGAGTTCCAGGTCTGGCAGGCGTTCGGCACCACGAAGCCGGTGGCCGGGCTGTACGTGGACGAAACGCCGCAGATCGTGGTGTACCGCCGCCGATGACGCCGAACCCGTACGCCGCCCCCGCCGGCGCTCCGACCCCGAAGCCCAACCGCACGCCGCTGATCATCGCGGGGGTCGTCGCTGCGCTGTGTTGTCTGTGTGGGGTGCCCGCCGCGTTCGTCGGCTGGGCCGCGGCGCTGCCCGAGTCTGGCGTGCGGGCTGGCAACCAGCTCGACAGCAAGACGAAGAAGACCATCGAGAAGAAGGCGAAGCTGGCTGACGGTGAAGAGGTCGTCGTCTTCTACGACACCACGATTGCCGTCGACGCGAGCGAGTGCGCCGTCATCACCAACCACCGCGTCATCTATTGGAAGGGTGACGAGGTCACCGACGTGCCGCTCGACGACGTCGTGAACTTCACGCACGAGGAGGTGCCGCTGACGGGTGACGTCTTCACCATCACCGACACGCGCGGGAAGGTGATGCGCGTCGAGGTCGCTCCGTTCAACGACGGCGCGCTCTTCAAGGACGCGCTCGAGCGAGGCACCGGAAAGAAGTCTGGCCGCGACGCAGCCCCGCTCGACGAGCCCGAGGAGCCGCCGGCTGCGCCTCCGGCCGATTCGAACCGACGTCATCCGAAGAGGCACGAATGAAGCGCTTCACCCTGCTCTGCCTCTCGCTCTCACTCGCGGGCTGCCCGAAGGATCGCATCATGGGCGGCAAGTGCGCCGTCGACGCCGACTGTGGCCAGCCCGCGGGCGCCTTCCGCTGCGAGGACCGCACGGGCATCTGCTACTGCCGCACCGACGAAGCGTGCCCGCCCAACCAGCTCTGCAACGGGCTGGGCTTCTGCCAGGACCGCTCGGGTTGCGCGTCGAACTCCGACTGTGGCGACACCTCGTTGTTCTGCGACACCACCGCCGGCGCCTGCGTGCCACGCGGCCGCTGCACGACCGATCTGCAGTGTGGCCTCGGAGAGGTCTGCGACAAAGGCCAGTGCAAGCTGGGCTGCCGCAGCAACGGTGATTGCAACGGCATCTCGTGCCGCTGTGGCGAGGGCCCCTGCTCGTGCACCGGGACGACGCCGGCCGAACGCGCGCGCTGCCAGGTGGGCGTGTGCGACTCGACGTTCTGCGCCGACAGTACCTTCTGCAACTTCGGAGAGCTCTGCGGTCAACCGCCCGATGCTGGCGTCACCGAAGACGGGGGACGCCCGCGCAACCAGTGCTACTCGGACTACGACATCGACGTGCGGCCCTACTGCTCGCTCTGCACCAATGGCGGCGGCACCGACACCTGCGGCTTCGGCGCGAACTACTGCATCATCGACACCCGCACCGCCTCGACCTACTGCGGCGCCGACTGCTCCGAGGGGCAACAGTGCCCGCGCGGGTACGGGTGTCGCGACATCCGCATCGTCTTCACCCGGTGGATGTGCAGCGCGAACAACCCCTGTCGTGGAGACCCGAGCCTGCCCTGCGAGAACGACGCCCAGTGCCGCCTCGGAGGCTCGTGTCTGAAGGCGCCGGGCGCGACGAGCGGCTTCTGCTCCGGCCAGTGCGTGCTGCGTGAGGGCTCGTCGTTCGGCTACTGCTCCTGTCAGGTCGACGAAGACTGCCCAGGTCAGTCGTGCACCCGCGGCGAGTGCAGCGTCTCGAAGAAGCGCTGCGTGAATGATCCCGACTGCCGGCAGATTCGCTGCGTCGACTTCGATGGCATCGGCGCCTGTCAGATTGGCCAGAACTGCACCCCGACGGCAGGCCTGACGTGCAACGAGGTCGCTCCGCAGTAGGCTGCAGCGCTCCCGCAACTTTCCGCTGTCACCGGCCGAGAACCTACCTGTCCCCACACTCCTGAGGTCTTCCCCGCATGGCCCGCATCGACAAGCCCCAGTTCAACCAGGCACTTCAGAAGGGCATCAACCTCAACGACGCCGACACCGTCTCGAAGCTCACCCGCGCCGGCGTCAACGTCGCGGAGCTCAAGGCGAAAGCCGACGTCGATGCCGATGGGTGGATCAAGGGCGGGCCCGAGCTCGAGAAGCTCTTCAAACACGTCGACGCGTTCGATCGAAACGGCTCGAGCGCCAGCTTCAACAACACGGGGAAGGCGGGCCAGGAGTTCACCGCGCTGGTGAACGCGGCTGGAGGCACGGTGCCGATCGCCGGCCCTCGTGAAGGCCGCTTCGCGCAGCAGATCGTCGACGCCGCTGCCGATCGCGTCGCGAAGCAGGGCCCGAACTACGCCTACGACAAGGCGCCGACGAGCCCACTGACGATGCTGTCGGGCAACAAGCGCCCTGGCGTCTCGCAGCCCTCGTGGCTGGCCAACAACAACAAGTGCAACCAGTTCGTCGGCGACACGCTCACGCAGGCAGGCGTCAAGGCGCCGACCTGGCCGATGCGCGATGGCACGCTCCACTACGCCAGCGCCGAGAAGTGGCCGACCTTCACCAACCTCTTCGATCGCATCAGCGACCCGTCACAGATCAAGCCGGGCGACGTGATCGTGAAGGACTACCCGGGCTCGGGCGAGTCGACGGCGCACATCGAGGTGATCAGCGGCACCTCTCCCTTCGCGTCGATCGGCGCGCACCACGACGGCGCCTACGCGCAGAACACCAACGACTGGCTGAAAGACGCCGTGTGGGATCCGTCGAAGAAGTGCTTCAACGTGAACGGCAACGACGTCTACGTGCTGCGGCCCAAGGTCGCTTCGTAACCGTCAGCGCAGCGCGCCTTCGATTCGAGTCATCACCTCAGGCGTCAGCTTCGGCACCACGTCGAGGGCCTTCATGTTCTCGACGACCTGCTCGGCCCGCGTCGCGCCGGTGATGACCGTGCTGACGTTCGGGTTCTTGAGGCACCACGCGATCGCGAGCTGCGCCTGCGTGCAGCCGACGTCCTTCGCGATGGGCGCCAGCGCCTTCGCCTTCGAGAGGTTCTCGGGCTTGAGCACCGCCTCTTTGAGCCAGTCGTAGTTCGAGAGCGACAGCCGCGAGTCGGCCGGCGCGCCGTCGTTGTACTTGCCAGAGAGCACGCCTGACGCGAGCGGGCTCCAGATGGTGGTGCCGAGGCCGTGTTCGGCGAACAGCGGCGCGTACTCCTTCTCGACGCGGTCGCGGACCAGCATGTTGTACTGCGGCTGCTCCATGGTGGGCGGCGTGAGGTGGTGCTCCTTCGCGACCTTGAACGCCGTCGAGAGGTCCGCCGCGCTCCACTCGCTGGTGCCCCAGTAGAAGAGCTTGCCCTGGCGGATCAGCACGTCCATCGCGCGCACCGTCTCTTCGATCGGCGTGTTCGGATCAGGCCGATGGCAGAAGCACAGATCGAGCGTGTCGACCTGCCAGCGCTTCAGCGACGCGTGGAAGCCCTCGATGATGTGCTTGTGCGAGAGGCCGGTGTCGTTGGGCCCATCGCCGCCCCAGAAGAGCTTGGTCGAGAGCACGAGGCCTTCACGTCGCCAGCCCATCTTCTTGAGCACCCGGCCCATGGCGAGCTCGGCCTGGCCCTTCGCGTACACCTCGGCGCCGTCGAAGAAATTCACCCCGGCGTCGTACGCAGCCTTCATGCACGCCTCGGTGGGGCCGTCGCCGACCTGCCCGCCGAACGTCACCCACGAGCCCAAGGACAGCTCGCTCACCTTGAGGCCCGCACGCCCGAGTCGCCGGTAGTTCATCGATGGATTCTCCCAGAAGAAGTGGAAACGCTCGGGTGACTAACCGCGCCCGCCCTCTTTCTCCACCCATGGATTGCGGTAGGGTTCGCGAGTCGTTTTCCTTCTCGAGGAATCCCCCACATGGCCCGTATCGACGCGCGACGCCCCATCATTCCTGCAGCTCCGAAGGTCGTGAACCCGCCAGCCGTGAAGGCCGAGACGAAGAAGGCGCTCAAGGCGGCCTTCGATTCGGCCAGCAAGGGCGGCCAGCTCGAGTTCCACGCGGGCGGCATGCCGCTGGGCCAGCGCTTCGTGCGCGTGCCGTTGAAGGCCGGCAAGGGCGCTGATCAGTACTCGTACACCGCGCTGATCCCCGTCGGAGCGCTCGCTCCCGGCGTGAAGCCGTCGGATCCGAACAAGGTGAAGTCGTTCTTCATCGAGCGCTCGGGTGGCTTCGCCGGCATCACGATGGTGGCGGGCCCGGTGACGATGGGCGCGAAGGGCAAGGTCTCGGTCGAGCCCTTCTTCAGCCGGTTCCTCGAAGGGCAGAACGGCGGCGCGGGAGCGGTCACCAAGAAGGCGCCGTCGGATCACGAAGAGGGCGGCGGCGCGGTCACGATGAAGGCTCCGTCTGACAACGAAGACGGCGGTGGCGGCGGTGCGGTCACCAAGAAGGCCCCGTCTGATCACGAAGAAGGCGGCGGCGGCGTGGGCGGCGGTGGTGGAGCCGTCACCATGAAGGCCCCGTCTGACAATGAAGATGGCGGTGGCGGAGGCCCGATTCGCACCACGCGCAAGGCGCCCTCTGATCACGAAGACGGCGGTGCTGGTGGCGTCGGTGGCGGCGGCGGCATGCAGACCATGAAGTACCCGTCGGACAACGAAGACGGCGGTGGTGGCGGCGTCGGTGGTGGCGGCGCGACGACGGCCAAGTACCCCTCGGACAATGAGGACGGCGGTGGCGGCGTCGGCGGTGGTGGCGGCGCGACGACCGCGAAGTACCCGTCGGACAACGAAGACGGCGGTGGCGGCGGCGTCGGTGGCGGCGGTCGCGTCACGACGATGAAGGCGCCCTCGGACAACGAAGACGGCGGTGGCGGACGCGTCGGCGGTGGTGGTCGCGTCACGACCGAGAAGTACCCCTCTGACAACGAAGACGGCGGTGGCGGAGGCGGGCGCGTCGGTGGTGGCGGCGGTCGCGTCACCACGATGAAGGCGCCCTCTGACAACGAAGACGGCGGTGGCGGAGGCGGCGGCGTTGGTGGTGGCGGCGGTCGCGTCACCACGATGAAGGCGCCCTCGGACAACGAAGACGGCGGTGGCGGACGCACCGGTGGTGGCGGCCGTGTCACCACGATGAAGGCGCCCTCCGACAACGACGAGTGACGTCCAGCAGATGACGAAGCCTCGACGGGCCCGTTCCGTCAGTGGCACGCGAGGGCGTCGGACACCTGTCCGGCGCCCTCTTGCGTTGCTGCTCACGCACTCGGGTGACTTCTTCACCATCGATCGAGTTCAGCGCGCCCTGCGACGCAGCGGGTGGGACGCCGTGCGCTTCGACACCGATACGTTTCCCCTTCAGGTGGGCCTCGCCATCGAGCGCACCGCGGAAGGCGTCGAGGGCGTGCTGGAGCTGGCTGATCGCTCCATCCGGCTCTCTGACGTGAAGGCCGTGTGGCTTCGCCGGCTCTGGGCACCAACGCTGCCAGACGAGATGGCGCCGGCTGACCGCGAGGCGTGCGCCGAGGCGTCACGCACGGCGCTGCAAGACGCCCTGGTGCATCTCACCGACTGCCGCTGGGTGAATCCGCTCGAGGCCTCGATGCGCGCCGAGTCGAAGGTGCTCCAGCTGCGAGTCGCGCACGAGCTCGGCTTCGACCTGCCCGAGACGACGGTGACGAACAGTCCGGCCTGGGTCGAGCGACTCAGGCGGCGAGAACCGCACCTCATCACCAAGCTCCTCGTCCCCTTGAGTTACGCGATGCAGGCCCACGAGCGGTTCTTCTACACCTCGACACTCGACGAGGCGGCGTATGGCCGGCTGGGGCAGCTCCGCTACGCGCCACAGATCTTCCAGCCGTTGATCGAAAAGGCCCGCGAGCTGCGCGTCATCGTGGTGGGCACAGAAGTGTTCGCCGGAGCCATCGACGCCTCGAAGACCGAGCGCGGGCGGATCGACTGGCGCATGCTGGACCAACGAGACGCCGTGCGATGGACGAAGGCGACGCTCCCGGCCGGCGTGAAACGGCAGGTCTTCCAGCTCCTGAACCGTCTCGGGCTCGTCAGCGGCGCGCTCGACTTCATCGTCACGCCCGATGGCCGTCACGTGTTCCTCGAGGTGAACCCCGCGGGCGAATGGGGCTGGCTGGAGCGCGACCTGGGCTACGACATCTCTGGCGCGATCGTTCGCGCCCTTATCCGCAAAGGACGATGACCGTGAACGTGCTGCTGGTGACGCGGAGCGACGACAACGAGAGCGTCGAGCTGGTGCGACATGCGCTGAAGAAGCACGGCGCGAAGGGCATCCGGCTCGACACCGATCGCTACCCGAGCTCGGTGGGCCTCTCGACCGAGTTCAACCGCGCGAAGACGCGCCGGGTGCTGCACACGGAGGACGGCGCCGTCGATCTCGAGAAGCTGCGCTCCATCTGGTACCGGCGCTTCCTCGCTGGCGGGCAACTGCCTGAGACGCTCGGCGATATGCGCGCCGCCTGCGTCGACGAGAGCCGCCGCCAGCTCTACGGAACCATCGCCGCGTGCCGGTGTTTTCACCTCGACACCTTGCGGGCCGTGCGGCGCTGCGATCACAAGGAGCTGCAGCTGAGGAAAGCGCGCGAGTTCGGCCTCGACGTTCCGCGAACGCTCTTCAGCAACGTGCCCGACGACGTGCGCCGGTTCGCGAAGAGCCTCAAAGGCCCCGTGATCACCAAGATGCAACACTCGTTCGCCATCTGGCGCGGCGACGTCGAGAACGTGGTGTTCACCAACACGATCTCCGACGACGATCTCGAGAACCTCGACGGGCTGGCGCTGTCGCCGATGACGTTCCAGGAGAAGCTCGAGAAGAAGGTCGAGCTGCGCGCGACGGTGGTGGGCAACCGCGTCTTCACGGCCGCGGTCGACTCGCAGGCGCTCGATGGCGCGAAGCTCGACTGGCGCAAGGAGGGCATGACGCTGCTGGACGCGTGGTGGAAGTACGAGCTGCCGAAGCCCGTGGAGCGCGCGCTGCTGAAGCTGACGAAGTGGTTCGGCCTCAACTACGCCGCCGCCGATTTCGTGGTGACGCCCGAGGGCCGGCACGTCTTCCTCGAGATCAACGCTGGCGGAGAGTTCTTCTGGCTCCAACGCACGCCCGGCCTTCCCATCGTCGAGGCGCTCGCCGAGGTGCTGGTCGGCAAGGCGAAGCGCGTGGATCCCGGCGAGGCCTGAAACGCCCGACATGTAGGCGCCGCACCGAGTCGGCCGTCGAGTCGCGTGGCTCCTGCGCCACCGCTACACTTGTCGTGACCGGCCGGTCCTGGAAATGGGTGCTGCATGTTGGGCCTTCGACGACGCATTCGACAGCTCAAGCGACAAGCCGAGTACCTCAAGGGGTACTTCGACCTCGACGCGACGAACACAGTGCGCCGACGCACCGACTTCACGAACTGCCCGCGCCCAGTCCTCCTCCTCTACGGCTTCATGTCGACCCGCCGCGTCTTCGAGGTCCTCGAGCACCGCCTGCGCCGCGACGGCTTCTGCGTCTGGAGCATGAACCTCGGCGGCTGGAAGGACGCGTTCAACACCAACGCCATCGACGACACCGCCGAGAAGGTGCGCGCGAAGATCGATCGCCTCTACCAGCGCTACCCGAACATGGGCCCGCTCTCGATCGTCGGGCACTCCAAGGGCGGCATCATCGGCACGTATTACGTCAAGCGCCTCGGCGGCGATCGGCGCGTGAAGAACCTCGTCACCCTCGGCAGCCCGCACAACGGCTCACCCACCGCGTACTTCGGCGTCGTCACCCACGGCCTCATCTCGCGCAGCATCTGGCAGCTGACGCCGATGTCGCCCTTCATCCGCCGGCTCAAGATGGGCGCCTTCCCCCGCGACGTGCGCTTCACCAGCGTCTTCTCGAAGGCCGATCGGGTGAACCCCTTCCCCAGCTGTCTGGCCGAGAACGAGCACGGCGCGCCGAACGTCACCAACATCGAGATCGCCGACGTGAAGCACCGAGAGTTCGTGACCAGCCGCGGCGTGTACCAGGTGCTCCGGCGAGAGCTCTTCACCGGCTACGGCCTCGAAGTGCCGGCGGAGCGACGGCCCGGCCGCCTGGTCTCCCTGCGCTGACGGGTGGGGCTTGCTCCACGCGGTGGGTCGTGGGCAGAAGAGCGCTCCGTGCACCCGTCCCGGTGGGATCTCATTCTCGAGCAGAAGCCGATTCCGGTGATCGAGCACCTGCTCGAAGAGGCCTCGCGCCTGTTCGCGAAGGACCTGGCCGCGTGGCCGCCCGAGGTGAGCGAGTTCGACCCTCAGACCGGGCAGAGCCTCGAGCGCATGCTGGCCGAACGACCGGCGCGCCCCGACCCGGCCGTCTACGGGGAGTCCTTCCGGCTGGTCCGCTGGGACCTGTCGCGTGACATCGCGGCCACCGACGACTACTGGCGGAACCAGCGACACCTCGAGGCGGGTCTGACCGCCGCTGACAAGCCGATGATCCTCTTCTTGAGCCGTTTCATCACCGAGCAGCTGCTCGCCCTGGGCGAGGCCACCGAAGGCCGCGTCACCCGTGCGCGCATGCTCGACGCGCTCACGAGGGTCGAGCGACACCTGGCCGTGAAGGATGCCCCGTGAACGTGACTGTCCCTGACTCTTCGAAGGCCACGGCCGCCGCCAGGAGGCCGCCCAACAAGCTGCCGAGGCCCGCCGACGTGTGCTGGTGCGGCAGCGGCGAGAAATACAAGAAGTGCCACAAGGACGCTGACCAGGCCTTCTTGAAGGAAGAGCGCAAGCAGCTCGAGGCGAACAAGGTGCTGCCGGGCGACGTCTCTCCGAAACGAGACGTGCCCATCATGATCCGCCGGCCCGACTACGCCGACTCGGGCGTGCCCAGCCGAGGGTCGGGCCGAAACGTGCGCACCGCCGAAGAGCTCGTGCGCATGCGCCGCGCGTGCAGGGCCGCCGCCGAGGTCTTGAGAAAGTCAGGCGCGCAGGTGAAGCCGGGCGTCACCACCGACGCCATCGATGCCTTCTCGCACGATCTGATCGTCTCACTGGGCGGCTACCCCAGCCCGCTGAACTACCGCGGCTTTCCCAAGTCGATCTGCTCGTCGGTCAACGAGGTCATCTGCCACGGCATCCCCGACAACCGAACGCTGAAGGACGGCGACATCGTCAACCTCGACATCACCGTCTACCTCGACGGTATGCACGGTGACTGCAACGCCACCTTCCTCGTCGGCGATTCGGTCGACGACGAGTCACGGCAGCTGGTGCGGGTGACGCACGAGTGCCTGATGAAGGGCATCGAGGCCGTGAAGCCGGGCCGGCCCATCAGCGACATCGGCCGCGCCATCGAGGTGCACGCCGATCAGCACGGCTACGGGGTCGTGCGCAGCTACTGCGGCCACGGCATCGGCGACGTCTTTCACACCAACCTGCAGATCCCCCACTACTTCGACGCCCGCTCCAACACGCGCATGGAGCCCGGCATGACGTTCACCATCGAGCCGATGATCACCCTGGGCACGTGGGAAGAATCACACTGGAACGACGATTGGACGGTCGTGACGAAAGACCTTCGGCGGACGGCCCAGTTCGAGCACACGATTCTCGTGACCGAGACGGCCGGCGAGATCCTCACCCGAGAGTGATCGAGCAGTGACTGCGACCTTCGGCCTCGGGCTCGCCGCGCTCGGACGGCCCGGCTACATGACGGTGGGCCACCGCGACGATCTTCCCGACGCCACCGAGCCGGGGATGCGCAGGGCGGCCTTCCAGACGTTCGACGAAGCGTGGCGACTCGGAGTGCGGCACTTCGACGCCGCGCGCTCGTACGGCCTCGCGGAGTCGTTTCTGGCGACCTGGATCGAGGCCCGTGGCCATCGCGACGCCGTCGTGTCGTCGAAGTGGGGCTATCGCTACACCGCGAACTGGCAACGGGTGGCAGACGTTCACGAGGTGAAGGATCACTCGTTCACCCACCTCGAGTCCCAGCTCGCCGAGAGCCGCGCGCTGCTCGGGTCGTCGCTTCACGTGTACCAGCTCCACTCCCTCACGCCCGACAGCCCGGCCCTCGACGACGCGCGCGTGCTCGATCGCCTGGAGCAGCTGCGAGACGAGGGCCTCGCCATGGGCGTCTCGGTCTCTGGCCCCCGTCAGGCCGAGCTGATCGAACAGGTGGCCTCGGTTCGCCGCAACGGCACGCCGCTCTTCGGGTGGGTGCAGGCGACCTGGAACCTGCTGGAGCGCTCGGCAGGCCCTGCGCTCTCGGCCGCACACGACGCTGGCCTGCACGTCATCATCAAAGAAGCGCTCGCCAACGGCCGGCTGTCACCCCGCGGCGACCTGCAGCCGCTGCTCACCGAGGCCGTCAGGCGCGGGACGACGGCCGACGCGCTCTCGTTGGCCATCGCCGCCGCACAACCGTTCGCCGACGTGGTGCTCAGCGGGGCCGCGACGCCGGCTCACCTTCGCCAGAACCTGTCGGCGCGCGAGCTCACCGTCGGCCCGGACGAGCTGGCCGGGATGTCGTTGACGGCCGAAACCTACTGGCGAGAACGCACCGGACTGAAGTGGACGTGAGCCATTGAGTCATGTGCTCAGAAGTTGATACACCTCTGTCGCGAATGGCCACCGAGCTCCCTCCCAGACTGCTGGTCGTCGATGACGATGCCGACATCGTCAGGCTGGTGACGCTGGCCATGCGCTCGCGCGGCTACGTTGTCGAAGGCGTCACGACGTTGCCCGAGGCGATGTCGCTGATCGACTCGACTGCCTACGACGTGGTGCTCACCGACAAGAACCTGAAGGGCGCGACCGGGCTCGAGTTGATCGACGCGCTCACGCTTCGGGCGCCTGCCACTGCGGTCGTGCTGATGACGGCGTACCCGGAAGGGGCGCTCGGCCGGCTCGCCTCGCTCGACGGCTACATCGGCAAGCCGTTCAAGTCGCTCGAACTGGTCGCGCAGAGCCTGCAAGACGCCCGCGAGCGGCGCCAGCGCTCCATCGAGCGGCAGAAGATGATGGGGAAGCTGGGCGAAGTGAACACCGCCCTCGCGTCCAGTGCGTCGTCGAACCGCGCGCGCTGAGGACTCGAGCTGTTTCGGACTCGCCCCTGTCAGACTCCGACCGGCTGAACCCTTCAACGGCTTCGTTTCGACCTCGCCGTCACGGCCGCAAGACGAGCACCCGCTCCTCGGTGAAGTCGGCCATCGCGTAGCGCACGCCTTCGCGGCCGAGGCCCGAGTCCTTCACGCCGCCGTACGGCATGTTGTCGCTGCGGAACGAGGTGGCGTCGTTCACGATCAGGCCGCCAACCTCGAGCTCGTGGAACGCGCGCCGCACCGCTGAGAGCTCGTTGGTGAAGAGCGCCGCCTGGAGCCCGTACCGGCTCGCGTTCACCGACTCGAGCGCGGCGTCGAACGACACGGCACGCTCCAGCACGACCACCGGCCCGAAGATCTCTTCCGCGAAGGCGCGCGTGTCTCTGGGAACGTCGGTGAGCACGGTGGGCCCCAGGAGCGTGCCGGTCCGGGCTCCACGCCGGAGCGAGGTCGCGCCTCGCGCCATGGCCTCGTTCACCCACGTCTCGATGCGCTCGGCCGAGGCCGCGTCGATGACTGGACCGATGGTGGTCGACTCGAGTGACGGGTCTCCCACGCCGAGCGCGTCGACCTCGGAGAGGAAGGCAGCGACGAAGCGGTCCCACACGGGCGCCTCGACGACGATGCGCTGCACCTTGATGCAGACCTGCCCTGCGTAGGCGAAGGCGCCCTGGGCCAGTCGTTTCGCCGCCCGCGCGAGGTCGGCGTCATGACGAACGATCGCCGCCGCGTTGCCGCCCAGCTCGAGCACCGCCCTGCCCTTCACCTTCGCTTTGAGGTGCCAGCCGACCGTCGCGCTGCCGGTGAAGCTCATCACCCGGACCCGCGCATCGGTCGCGAGCGCCTCGGCGACGTCGACTGCGCACGGCAACACCTGCATCGCCGCAGGGTCGGCGCCAGCTTCGAGGGCCAGCGAGCCAAGGAGCAGCATCGCGCCAGGCGCCTGAGGCGGTGGCTTCACGATGATTGGCGCTCCCACCGCGAGCGCGGGCGCGACCTTGTGCGCCCCGAGGTTGAGCGGGAAGTTGAACGGCACGATGCCGACCACCACGCCGGCCGGCACGCGCCGCACCTCGGCGAACGTTCCCTCCGCGCCCGGCATGAGATCGACCGGCACCAGCTCGCCGCCGAAACGAGCGAGCTCGGCGGCCGCGAGGGTGAACGTCTCGATCGCGCGGTCGACCTCGGCGCGCGCGGCCACCACCGGCTTCCCGGCCTCGTGGACGATGAGGTCGACGAAGTCGCTGCGACGCCGGCCGAGCCCCGAGACGATGCCGTGGAGCACCGCGCGTCGTTGCCCTGCCGACAGCCGAGCGAGCCTGGCGCGCCCGTCGAACGCGACCGTCAGCGCTCGCTCAACCTGCGTCGACGAGGCCTGCGAGACCGGCTGCAGAGCTCTCCCATCGAACGGCGCGCGCAGCCCGAGGGTGGCGTCACCGTCGACGAAGTGCCCGTCGAGGAGGAGCTGGCGGGCGGGGAGCACGGGGCTCGACACTCAGGGCTGCGGGCCGCGCGTGGCCTGCACCTGGAGCTGCTTGCACACCGTCATCATCGAGCCGGCGTCTGCGCCGGGCGTGACGCAGTTGTCGGTCTCGGTGATCGGCGCCCACTGCATGCCGAGCGCGGGCCCGTCGAAGCACTCGAAGCCGAGCCGGTTCCCGGTGGGGAACTTGGTCGCGCTGTCTGGCGTGCCGCCCCACATCTCCATCCAGATGAGGAAGTCGGCGCCGGTGAGCACGTTCAAGAACCGAATCGGAATGCTCCCCGAGGCATTGGTGATGGGGCGCACGTCGATGCCCTGGTAGGTGAACTTGCCGCTGTCTTCGAGCTGCTTGGCGTTGACGGTGAGCCGGCCCGGCGCCGCGGCTTCGATGGTGGCGCACGTCACGGGCGAACCGTCGGCAGCCTTCCGCTTGATGAAGCGGGTCGCGATGCTGCGCGTGGGCCCGATGAGCGTGCCCCAGGCACCCTGCGCGTTGAGGATGACGTCGATCTGCACGTTCTTCTGGAACGCGCTGCACTTCTTCTCCGAGCCGCCGTCGGGGTTCTCGCAGTACGGCAACGGCACGTCGTTGAAGTAGCCGGTCGTCAGGCACTGCACCTGGTTGGTGCAGCTCGACCCGCACTTGCCGCAGGTGCCGAAGAAGCCGCCGTCGTAGGCGCACTCCGACTTCCCTTTGCAGTCCGGGTCGGCGCAGTCGATCAGCCCGTTGTTGTCGTCGTCGATCTGGTTTCCGCACGTCTCGCGCGGGCCGTTGGGCATCACGGAGCACGCGCTCACCGAGATGAACATCGTGGCGGCGCAGGCGACGGCAGCGAGGACGAGACGGGTCATGGGCACTTTCCGGTGCAGCTTCGGTCAGCAGGCACGCAGGCCGAGCCACCGGTGGTGAGGGTGAGACAGGCAAACCCCTGGGGGCACTCCTGGCCGCCGCCGCAGAAGCGCGCACAGACGCTCGTACCGCTCGGGAGCGCGACGCACGATCCGCCCGGGCACTCGGCCGAGGTGGCGCACGTCTGGCACGACGGGAAGTCCGTCTTGGAGCTCCGGCAGAGGTTGGTCGAGCCCTCGCACACCTCGCAGCTGCTGCAGGCGCTGGTGGCCTGACACGCGCGCGCGGTGCCGATGACGGGGCCTTCGCAGATCTTCGTGCGGGTGTTGCAGCGCTGGTCGAGCCCACAGCCGGCGTTCGACGAGCAGCCCGGCGCGCAGCCGAAGCGGTTGGTGGCCGTACGCGCACAGACCTGGCCGATGGGGCACTGCGTGTCCGAGGTGCAGAAGGGCTGGCAGCGGCCCGTGGGCTCGCCCGGAGCCTTCGTGCACACGCGGTTCTCGGCGCACTCCATGTCGGTCATGCACTCGTTGAGTGGCTCACAGACACGGCTGATGCAGCGCAGCCGGGCGTCTCCACAGTCGGCGTCACGCGCGCACTCGGCGACACACAGCCGGGCGCGAGGATCGCACGTGGTGCCGAACGGGCAGACCTGCTGCGACGAGACGCACTTGCCCTGCCGGGGATCGCAGCGCTGCGTCGAGTCCATGCAGTCGGCCGTCACGTTGCAGCTGCGCTGGCTGTCCGGCACGCAGCCCTGGAAGTTGCGGCACGTCGCGGGAGTCCCTTGCGGCGTCTTGTCGGGCCAGCACTGAGCGGCGCCGTCTTTCTGCTGGCACGTCGAGCCGCGCGGACAGTCGGCGGTGTCCATGCAGGCCTTGCCGCAGAACTTCTGGTTGAGCGTCGTGTCGAGCACGCAGTTGTCAGTCTGACCGCCGCACTCGTTGTTGCTGGCGCAGGTCTCACAGAAGCTCTTCAGCGAGCGGCACGCACGAATGCTGGGGTCGCAGTACTCGCCCGTCGCGCACTCGGTGTCGTTGCGGCAGCCGGCGATCTCTTCCACGCACTGGCCGGTGAAGTTGTTGCAGTACTTCGGCACCGCCCCGAGCATCGAGCCCATGCGGCACGAGTCGTCGGACAAGCAGATGCACTGACGGCGCACCTTGTCGCAGCGAAGCGTTCCGCACTCGGCGTCGACGTTACAGGCGCGACCGACGAAGTCAGCGGTGCCCGCGTCCGGTGGGAGCGGGGGCGGCATGTTCGTGGTGGGGCAGCCGAGGACGAGAAGGCTGAGGAGGAAGAGGGCGACCCGCGACATGAGTGGGCGGGGCTTAGCCCTGTGCTGGGAGGGGCGCAACGGGCGACGCCCCGGGATCAGCGTCTCGACGCACGACGACGCAGGGCCACGGCGAGCGTCATCGCAAGCCCGATGAACGGGCCTGAGACCGAACTGCATCGGCAGCCGCCGCCGTTGTCGTTGCACGGCGGTTGAACGAAGCGCCGCTCGTCGAGCGCGGCACAGCTGCCCTGGAGCTGCATCGCCGCGTACTCCTCGACGGGCACTCGCACCGTGCCGCAGACGACGCCACCGTCGGTGACGAGCTCTGCCCAGTCCGTGTTCTGGCCGATGATGTGCTGGCCGGGGAACTGGCTGGTGGAAATGAGGCTCCCGATGGCTGGCACCGAGGCGTCGGGCTGGCCGAAGACCTGCTGCACGCGGAGCGCGATCTGGCCCTCGCCTCCATCGGGGTTCGTCTGAGGTGCTGCAAGGCCAACGACGACCCAGCCACTCGGAGTCCCGCAGCCGCACGTCACCCGGCACACTGCCTCAGCGACTCCGGCGTGGAGGGCGACCAGCACCCCCACGGTCAGCACGAGCGTCCGAATCACCTGTTCATGCCACCCAGGAAGTCCGCGTTCCCCTTGCTGGGGCGCATGTGCTTGAGCACGAACTCCATCGCGTCGATCGGCGTGAACGGGTGCAGCACCTGCCGCAGCGCCGTGATGCGCACGAGATCGGACGGCGGCAGCAGCAGCTCTTCCTTGCGCGTGCCCGACTTGTTGATGTCGAGACACGGGAAGATGCGCTTCTCGAAGAGCTTGCGGTCGAGCACGATCTCACTGTTTCCCGTGCCCTTGAACTCTTCGAAGATCACCTCGTCCATTCGGCTGCCGGTGTCGATGAGCGCGGTGCCGATGATGGTGAGCGAGCCACCCTCTTCGATGTTTCGCGCAGCGCCGAAGAAGCGCTTGGGACGGTGGAGCGCGTTGGCGTCGACACCACCCGAGAGGATCTTGCCCGAGGCCGGAACGACGGTGTTGTAGGCGCGCGCGAGGCGGGTGATCGAGTCGAGCAGAATGCAGACGTGCTGCTTCTGCTCCGCGAGGCGCTTGGCCTTGTCGATCACCATCTCGGCGACCTGCACGTGACGCGTGGCGGGCTCATCGAACGTCGACGAGACGACCTCTCCGCGAACGCTGCGCTGCATGTCGGTCACTTCTTCGGGGCGCTCGTCGACGAGCAACACGATGAGGTGAATCTCGGGGTGATTCTTCGAGATGGCGTGCGCGATGTTCTGCAGCATGACCGTCTTGCCGGCCTTGGGAGGCGCGACGATGAGGCAGCGCTGGCCAAGACCGATCGGGCAGAACAGATCGATGATGCGCGTCGTGTAGTCGTTCGCGTCGTGCTCGAGGGTCAGCTTCTTCGTCGGGTACAGCGCCGTGAGGTTGTCGAAGAGGATGCGCTCTTTGACGTCGGCCGAGAACGGGTCGGCGAAGTTGATCTTCTCGACGCGCTGGAGCGCGAAGTACCGCTCCCCTTCACGCGGCTGGCGAATGGGGCCGGTGATGGTGTCGCCCGGGCGCAGGTTGAAGCGGCGCACCTGCGAGGGTGAGACGTAGATGTCGTCGGGGCTGGGCTGGTAGTCGGAGTCGGCGGAGCGCAGGAAGCCGTACCCGTCGCTCATCATCTCCATCACGCCTTCGGCCTGCACCTCGAACTTCTTCTCGGTGACGTTCGAGAGAACGGCGACGAGGAGCTCCTGCTTCTTGAGGCCCTGCGTGCCCTCGATGCCCAGGTTGTGGGCCATCTTCGAGAGCTCGGTGATCTTCATCCGCTTCAGGTCGTTGAGCTTGAGTTCCTGGAGCTGGGCGTGCGGGGCGTTCTCTTCGACCTGAGCCGCGGCGTCTTGCTCCGCCTCGCTCTTGACGACCTGTTCGCCCGAGATCTGCCCTTCACGAATGTCGTCGTCGCGCACGGCGCGGTTCATCGGCGTCATCACCGGCTTGACGCGCGGCCGGCCGTCTTCGTCGGTCTCTTCGCCTTCGTCGGCGTCGCCCTCTTCGTCGCGCTCCTCGTCGTCAGCCTCCACCGGGTCGGGGATCTCTTCGACCTCGGCCTCGGCAGGCGCGGCGCGCTTGACGACCTTCTTCTTCTTCTCGTCTTCCTTCTTGGAAGGGGCGCGCTTCTTGTCGGACTTGGCGGGTGCTCGGGCCATGACGGTCGTACTCGGGGTCGCCCGGGGAGGAGTGCTGCGTGCTACTCACCCGGATCGATGTGACGGTGTTGGGAATGCGGGGCGCGGCGGGAAGTCCTGATGCGCTCCGACAGCCCAAGCAAGGTACGGGCAGGGTTTTCAGGTGTCAAGGTGAACACGGCGCCCGGCGCGCTTTTCGAGACGAATCACCCTAGGTTCGCGCGCCATGAGAATTCTTCTGCTGCTGGCGCTGGTGTCATTTCCCGTCGTCGCGGCGACCCGGGAGATCGGGCCGACCGCCAACCTCTCGACCGAGATCTCGACGCTCAACCCCGGTGACGAGCTGGTGCTCCAGGGCGGCACGTACACGCTCGGCACGTCGCAGCTGCGCATCGACCGCAGCGGCACGGCGGCGATGCCCATCATCATTCGCAGCAAGACCGGAGAGCGGGCCCACATCACCCGCCCCAACGCGAGCCAGAACATCGCCGACATCTCGAGCCGCTACCTCGTCTTGCGCAACCTCGAGTTCTCCGGAGGCTCAGCCGGCCTGCGCTTCCTCACCGCCGCCTCGTTCGTCACCATCGAAGGCTGCAACGTGCACGACACTGGCGACGTGGCGATCCGCGCGAACGACAGCGGCGGCACCTACGACGGCTTTCGCATTCTGCGAAACGAGGTGCACCACACCAACGACACCGGCGAGGGCATGTACCTGGGGTGCAACAGCAACGCGTGCCAGTTCGCCAACTCGATCATCGAGGGCAACTGGGTGCACCACATGAACGGCCCGACCATCGTTCAGGGTGACGGCATCGAGCTCAAGGAGGGCAGCTACAACAACGTCATTCGCGACAACGTGATCCACGACACGAACTACCCGTGCATCACGCTGTACAGCGCGGCCGCGCGTTCGAGCACACCGAACATCGTCGAGCGCAACGTGCTGTGGCGCTGCGGCGATCACGGCATTCAGGTGAGCCAGGACGCGGTGATTCGCAACAACATCATCTTGAGCGCGGTGAACGACGGCATCTCGGTGCAGACCCACGCACAGGTGACGGGCGGGACCGGCGACGTGCGGTTGGTCAACAACACGATCATCGACTCCAACGGCGCGGCGATCGCAGTGCGCGGCGCCATGACGCCGGTGCTCGTCGCGAACAATGCGGTCTACACCTCGACGGGCGCGGCGCTCTTCGTGAACAGCTCTGGCAGTAACGTCACGTTCACGAACAACGTGGGGACGGGCACGGGCTCGATGCTGGTCGCGGGGAACCTCGCCACCGACTTCGTGTCGGCGAACTTCGGAGGCACGGTGCCGAACGACGTGTTCCCGAAGACCGGCTCGGCGCTGATCGGTGCAGGCCAGGCGACGTCCGCACCGACGGAGGACTTCAACGGCACCGCGCGCACGGCTCCGACGACGGTGGGCGCGTACCAGTTCGCGGCGAGCAACCCGGGATGGACGATCGTCTCGGGGTTCAAGACGGCGATCGCGACGGGAGGAGGATCGGCAGGTGGCGGATCAGCAGGCGGCTCCGCGACGGCTGGCGGTTCCGCGACGGCTGGCGGCTCCGCGACAGCTGGCGGTTCCGCAACGGCTGGCGGCTCCTCGACGGCCGGCGGATCCGCAGGTGGCAATGCGATGGACACGAACCCGATGGGCTGCGGCTGCAACGGCGGCGCGCTCCCGTGGCCGTTGCTCGTGTTGGCCGTGTGGCCGCTTCGCCGTCGCCGGGCCGATTGACGCGTCACCGCCCGTCGACGCGAGGACCGCTCAGAGGATCAGACCCGCAAAGACACCCAGCGCGTGCGACGACTGAGGGACCTGAGACTGCGGCGCCTTGACCGCGACGATCGCAAGGGCGTCGAAGCTCCACCGGGCCCCGAGCATCACGGAGCCGAGCGCGACATGCAGCGTGGTGACGTGTCGAGAAAGCACCGCCTCTTTGCCCTGCGGCGGAGCCCACACCCACGTCCCCATCACCGAGAAGCCCTCCCCCGTCAACAGCGCCTGGGCGCCGAAGTTCCAGAGGGCGGGCACCTCGAACGACCGGCTCCCGTCGATGTCGAGCGCCCCACCACCCACCACGCCGATTCGCAGCCCGAGGTCGCCCAGCATCAGATGAAAGGGTGACGCCTTCGCGCGCAGGCTCATCTGCAGCCGCAACCAGATCTTCGGGTCGGGCGGTTCATTCTCTCTCGGATCTCGTTGGTCGCGTGAGGCGCCATCGGCCGACAGCTCGGAGCGCGCGACGCCGAGCGCGAGATCTCCCTCGAGGCCGATGAGACTTCCGAGCGAAGTGACGACGCTGTCGACGCCTGCTTCCACCAGCGCGCTGCCGCCGAACTGAGAGAACGCCACGGTCGAGGGTCCTGAGAGCCCGAAGGTGTAGCTGCCGGTCGCGCCGACGAAGCCGTAGCGCTCTGCGCCGAAGCGGCCCCTCAACTGTTTCGAGACCTCGGTGGCTTCAGCGGTCGCCGACAGCAGGACCAGCAACGCAAGGCGCCTCACAACCGCACTCCTGCTTCGAGCTGGAACCCGAGCTTGCCGTCCGTGAAGCCCAGCCCTCCCAGCGTTCCCTGCGCGCGCAGGTAGACGTAGTCGGTCAGCGCCGTCTGCACGCCCAGCTTGATCGGGCTCGTCACGTTGCGCCCCTGGGCCTCGAGCGCCGCGAAGCCGTCGAGGAGGTACTCGAGCGACAGGAAGTTCAAGATGAACTCGGCAGTGACCGTGAAGAAGCGCGTCACCGGGACGTAGAGCCGGCCGATGGCGCCAACGGACGCGTAGGTCAGCTCCTTCGTGTCGAGGCCCGCGGGCGCAGGGCTCGAGATGCTCGCGAACTGCACGCCGACGTCGAGCACGATCGGGTCGCTGCCGAGGTACCCCAACACGGCGTCGAGACCCAGCGAGGCATCGAAGCCGCCGCCACCGGGACTCCCCCGCTGCAGGCCGAGGTGCGCTGCGCTGTAGACGGTGAGGTCGAGCCAGGTGCCACCCGAGAGCCCTTCCTCGAGCTGCCGCAGCTCTTCGTTGACCTGTTCCTGGGTCTTCACCACGGTGTACGTCGTGGTGGTGACCGTGGTGCGTGAGGTGACCTGCTCCCGGCCGTTGACGTACTCCTTCGTCTCGAAGACCTCCCGCGTCGAGTTGCTCTCGACGGCGCTCGAGACGATCGCCATCGCGCCCAGAATCGCGGTGATGCCGTACGAGACCACGCCATGGCGTTCCTGAAACCGCAGACCCGTCAGTGACACCGGGGCGTGGCCAGGACGGTGAATCAGCCCGCCCGACCCGTAGGCAAAGCCACCCTGGTAGTACGTGCCCCCGAGCAACGTCGTGCCGCGGAAGAGGCGGTCGTCTTGAGCCCGCGCTGGCGCGGCGAAGGTCAACAGGGCCGCGAACCAGAACAGTCTCATCTGCCGCGCGTATCAGCTCCGGATCGCATCGAACACCATCGCGACGCGACGATCGGCTTCGTGAGCGATCGAGTTCCCATGGACCTGACTGCACGGTCTGAGGACTCCGTCACCGACGTGGTCTTCTCGTAGACAGCGAGCGCCGACTCGGGTTCAACCCGCGGCCTGCCGGGAGGGCTGACATGAAGCCAGCTGAACGCGTCGCCACGCTCCGCGCGGAGCTCGCGCACCACAACCACCGCTACTACACGCTCGACGCGCCCGAGATCTCGGACTCGGCCTACGACAAGCTCATGCGCGAGCTGCAGCAGCTCGAGGCCGCGAACCCCGAGCTCATCACGCCCGACTCTCCCACCCAGCGCGTCGGCGGCGCGGTGCTCGAGAAGTTCGAGAAGGTGACGCACCGCCAGCAGATGCTCTCGCTCGGCAACGTCTTCGACGACGGCGAGTTCACCGAGTTCGACGATCGCATCCGCAAGGCGATGACGGCCGAGCAGGTTGACTACGTCTGCGAACCCAAGATGGACGGGCTCGCCATCGAGCTCGTCTACGAGAAGGGCCACTTCATCGGCGGCTCCACGCGCGGTGACGGCGTCATCGGCGAAGACGTCACCGAGAACCTGAAGACCATTCGCAACCTGCCGATCACGCTCTCGGGCAAGAAGATCCCCAAGCTGCTCGAGGTGCGCGGCGAGGTATTCATCCGCAAGGCCGACTTCAAGCGCATGAACGACACGCTGCTCGCGCGCGGAGAAGAGGCCTTCGTCAACCCACGCAACAGCGCCGCCGGTTCGCTGCGTCAGCTCGACTCGCGCATCACCGCGTCGCGGCCGCTCTCGCTCTACGTCTACGAGGTCGGCGCGGTCGACGGCCGGGAGTTCGAGACGCACGTCGAGAAGCTCGACGCGATGGCGTCGTGGGGGCTCCCGGTGAACCCTCGCCGGTATCAGGTGAAGGGCTTCGACGGCGTGAAGGGCGCGTGGAGCAACCTGCTCGGCGAACGCCACGCCCTGCCCTACGAGATCGACGGGCTCGTGGTGAAGGTCGACAGCACCGACCTGCGCACCCGGCTCGGGCAGGTGTCGAAGAGCCCGCGCTGGGCCGTCGCGTGGAAGTTCCCGCCCGAAGAGATGGAGACGCAGGTCGAGCGCATTCTCGTGCAGGTCGGCCGCACCGGAGCCATCACGCCGCTGGCCGAGCTCACGCCGGTCTTCGTCGGCGGCGTCACCGTGTCTCGCGCGACGCTCCACAACGAAGACGAGCTGCGCCGCAAAGACGTGCGTGAAGGTGACTGGGTCTTCGTGCGCCGCGCCGGCGACGTCATTCCCGAGATCGTGAAGGTCATCACCTCGAAGCGCACCGGCGCCGAGAAGGAGTTCGTCTTTCCTTCGAAGTGCCCCGTCTGCGAGGCGACCGTGAAGAAGGAAGAAGACGGCGCGATCGCGCGCTGCACCAACCGCGCGTGCCCGGCTCAGCTCGCGGGCCGCCTGCGCCACTTCGCGACCCGAACCGCGATGGACATCGACGGCCTCGGCGAGAAGCTGTGCGAGGCGATGGTCGAGAAGGCGCTCGTCGCTTCCGTCGCCGATCTCTACGAGCTCAATCTCGACACCCTCACCGGCCTCGAGCGCATGGGCGAAAAGAGCGCGCAGAACCTGTTGGAAGCGATCACCCGCTCGAAGGACACCACGCTGCGCCGCTTCATCTACGCGCTCGGCATTCCCGACGTGGGCGAAGCGACCGCGAAGGCCCTGGCCGAGCACTTCCGCGAAGTGCCGGCGCTGATGAACGCGAGCCTCGAAGATCTGCAGCGGGTGAAGGACATCGGGCCCGAGATGGCGTCGTCGATTCGCTCCTACTTCGACGAGCCCGAGAACCGCGCCGTCGTCGACGCGCTGCTGAAAGAGGGCGTGAAGCCGAAGCCGCCCGAGATCGTCGAGGCCGGAGCGTTCAGCGGAAAGACGGTCGTCATCACCGGCACCCTCGCGGGCATGGGCCGTGACGAAGCGAAGGAAGCCATCGAGCGGCGCGGAGGAAAAGTGTCGGGCAGCGTCTCGAAGAAGACCGACTTTCTTGTCGCAGGCGAAGAGGCCGGCTCGAAGCTCACCAAAGCGAAGGAGCTCGGCGTGAGGGTGCTGAACGAGGCCGAATTTCTGGGTCTTCTGAAATAGCTGGCCCTCTGCGGCGCGACGCGAGCGCCCGGCGCTCCTCAGTTTTTCACGGCGGTCAGGCCCAGCGGCAGCGTGGCCACGGCTTTGCAATTCCGATCGCCCATGAACCGAACCGCACTCGCGCTGGTGTTTCCGCTGTTCGTTGCGTGCTCCGACCCACGCGAGTTCGCGCCCCCGGGCGAAGAAGTTGCGTCGAAGGCGCAGCGCATCACCCAACCTGCGCCCGACGCCGACGTCTCCGATACGGCCTCGAGCAACAACGCCCTCAGCCTGGCGCTCCTGGCCCGGCACCCAGACGGCAACTTCATCTTCTCGGCGTATAGCGTCACCTCTGCCGCTTCGATGCTCGAGGCTGGCGCGCGCAACGACACGCTGTCGGGCATCAAGAAGGCGCTCCAGCAGACCCTCTCTGAGGAACGGCATCACCGGGCCATGAACACCCTCGAGGCAGCGCTCGAGACGCGGGGCGCCACCGCGATGGGCAAGGACGGCAAGCCGTTTCGCCTCGTGGTGACGAACCAGCTGTTCGCGCAGAAGGGGCAACACCTCGAGCCGGCCTACCTCGACACCCTCGCGCAGGAGTACGGCTCCGGCCTTCGCCTGCTCGACTTCTCGTCCGACGCTGCGCGCGCGTCGATCAACTCGTGGGTGAGCCAGCGCACGGAGGGGAAGATCACCGATCTCTTCGCGCCCAACTCGCTGCTCGGGGCGAGGCTCGCGGTCGTGAACACGCTGTACTTCAACGCCGCGTGGGACCAGGCGTTCCCGAAGGCCAGCACCGCCCCTGCGCCCTTCACGCTGCTCGACGGCACGAAGCCCACCGTCTCCATGATGCGCAACTCGCAGCTCGGCGCGAAAGCCGCGGTCGTCGACGGCACCGATGTCGTCGAGCTCCTCTACGATGGGCAAGACGTCTCGCTCCTCATCGTCGCTCCACCCGAGGGGAAGTTCGGCGCGGTCGTGCAGGGCCTCGATGCCGGGAAGCTGAAGAGGCTGACTGACGCGCTCACGGCCGAGCAACTCGATCTCAAGATGCCGAAGTTCAAGTTCGACACCCGCTTCGACCTGACCGAAGACCTGAAGGCCCTCGGCATGAAGGACGCGTTCGAGCCGTCGAAGGCCGACTTCTCCGGCATGACGGGCGACCAATCGCTCTTCGTCGGCGTGGCCGTGCACCAGGCGATCATCATCCTCGACGAGAGCGGCACCGAGGCCGCCGCGGCGACGGGCTTCGGGACCTTCGCCACCTCAGCGCCTCCCCAGCCCAGGCCCGTCACCATCGACCGGCCGTTCCTGTTCTTCATTCGCGACGTGAAGACCGGAGTGCCGCTCTTCTCCGGCCGCGTCGTGAACCCCAACTGAGGCGAGCGCGAGTACAGTCGCGGCGTGCGCGCGCTCCTCGTCACCGATCTCGAAGGCGTTCATGGTGCTGACGCCGTCGACAGTCTCATCGGTGGTGAGGCGGCGTGGCAGCGCGCGAGGTTGAGGGCGACGCACGAGGTGAACCTGGCGATCGTCGGGCTGTCGAAGCAGGGCTTCACCGAGTTCATCGTCTCGGACAGTCACCGCAACGGCACCGACGAACCCAACCTGGTGCTCTCGGCGCTCGACCCGCGCGCCCGTCACGACTTCAGAGACGACGCGTTCGATCGGAAGCTCTTCTCCGGCGTGTCGGCGGTCGCAGCGCTCGGCATGCATGCTGCGGGCGGTGTTCCCGGCTTCATCAGCCATGCGCTCGATATCGGGCTGGCCTGGGAGCTCGGCGGGCGATTCGTCTCGGAGACCGACTTCCTGCTCGATCTCTGCGCCGCGTCGATGACGCCGTTCCTGTTCGTGACCGGCGATGACGCCCTCGTGCGATCGCTCCCTTCCGGCACCGCGTCGGTGACGACCAAGCGTGTGCTCACCTCGACGACCGCGCAGTCGATGCCGCTGCAAGAGGTCGAGGAGGCCCTGCTTCGCGCCGCGCTGGATCCGCCCCGCCCTGCTGCGCCGCTGCCCGACGGCCCGCTGCGCCTCCACGTAAAGTCGAAGTCGTTCGAGGTGCCCGACCTCCCCTTCCTCGAGCGTGATTCGGAGTTCACGGTGATCGTTCGTGGCGACTCGGCACGGGAGCGGTACGAGCACGCGCTCATCGCCGTCTCGGCCGCGTCGTCGTCGACTGCCGAGTTCGTCTCCGGGAGCCCCGGTCAGCCCACCTTCGTCGCGCAGGTCGAACGAACCCTCGCCGCCCCCTGGCCGTCGCTCCAGCGCACCTGAACACTCACGTGCACACCCTCTCGCAACGTTGATTTGAATCAGGCGTGGCGGTCGAGGACACTCCCGGCCTCATGAGAAACGCCCTCGGAAGCCTCGTCTTTATCTTTGCGCTGTCAGCCTGCGACGGCATCACGGCGGTGGAAGGCGACGGTGGAGCTGCCGGTGGCATCGCTGGCGGAACGAGCGGAGCGGGTGGCGGTACCGCTGGCGGCACGGGCGGCGGGAGCGCGGGCGGAAGCTCGGCTGGTGGCGACGCAGGTGGCTCCGCTGCTGGAGGTTCGGCGGCAGGCGGTTCGGCGGCAGGCGGTGACGCAGGTGGCGCCGCGGCAGGTGGCTCCGCGGCAGGTGGCTCCGCGGCAGGTGGCTCCGCAGCAGGTGGTTCCGCGGCAGGTGGCTCGGCGGCAGGTGGCTCGGCAGCAGGTGGCTCTGCAGCAGGTGGTTCCGCGGCAGGTGGCTCCGCAGCAGGTGGCTCGGCAGCAGGCGGTTCCGCAGCAGGTGGCTCCGCGGCAGGTGGTTCGGCAGCAGGTGGCTCCGCGGCAGGTGGTTCCGCGGCAGGTGGCTCCGCGGCAGGTGGCGCTGCAGCAGGTGGCTCTGCGGCGGGAGGCGCTGCAGCGGGCGGCTCCGCAGCCGGCGGCTCCGCGACGGGCGGAGGCTACGTCGTCGTGAATGACGGCGGCCTCGGCTACCTCACCCGCCCGGCAAACCCGACCTGCATTGCGCCTCCCCGGCCGGTCATCAACTCGGGCGTCCAGATCGTCCGCGCGTTCCCGAACATCACCTTCTCCAACCCCATCGCCATGGCGCAGGCCACCGGCGACCCGAGCCGCATTCTCATTCTGGAGAAGGCCGGCCGCGTGCGCGCGTTCCCCAACCAGGCGAACGTCATGACGGGCCAGATCACCACGGTGCTGGACGTCGCGACGCGGGTCGACAACACGCAGGGCGAAGGCGGCGCGCTCGGTCTCGCACTTCACCCACAGTGGGCGACGCGAAAAGAGCTCTTCCTCTCGTACACGCGCGCAGGACGTGGTGGCGGCGTTCCGATCATCAGCGTGATCTCCCGCTTCCGGAGCACCGACAACGGCGTGACCTTCGATCCCGCGAGCGAAGAGCGTCTGCTTCAGGTCGACCAGCCCTTCGGTAACCACAACGGCGGCGGCATCGGGTTCGGCCCTGATGGCTTCCTCTACGTCGGCTTCGGCGACGGCGGCTCTGGCGACGACCCGAACAACGCAGGTCAGAGCCTCAACACCAACCTCGGCAAGATGCTCAGGATCGACGTCAACATTCCGTACGACGGCGGCGTCGGCTACGCGATTCCTCCAACCAATCCGTTCGCGGCCACCGGCGTCGCCTGCAACCAGACGAGTCAGGCCCGGCAGGTCGATGGCGGCGTCACCCGCTGCTCCGAGATCTGGGCGTACGGGCTGCGCAACCCGTGGCGGTGGAGCTTCGACCAGGGCTCCGGCGTCTTGTGGGCCGGCGACGTCGGCCAGGGCGCGTACGAGGAGATCGACGTCATCACGGCCGGCGGCAACTACGGGTGGCGCACCTGTGAGGGCTTCACGAATCGCGGTGGCTCGACGACGGCCGACGGCGGCTGTTCGCTGGTGGGGCGCATCGACCCGGTGGTCGCCTACCCGCGATCGCTGGGGTTCTCGGTGACCGGCGGCTACGTCTACCGGGGAACCGCGGTGCCTGCGCTGGTGGGCCGCTACGTGTTCGGCGACTACGGCTCTGGCCGCGTCTGGTACGTCGACGAGAACGTCTCGACTGGCGCCCGCACGATGGTGCAGATCGCCGACACGAACATCAGCATCGGCTCGTTCGGTCAGACCCTCGATGGTGAGGTCTTCATCATCGATATCGGCAGCGGCGCGCTGAGCCGCTTCACGCCGCAGACACCGACCGACGCTGGCGTCCCGTTCCCGGCGACCCTCTCCGCCACGGGCTGCTTCAACGCCTCGATGCAACCCGTCGCCGCGCTGATTCCGTACGATCTCATCGCGCCGCTGTGGAGCGATGGCGCAGCGAAGGAGCGCTTCTTCGCGATTCCCGACGGGACCTCCATCACCGTGCAGGCCGACGGCGACTTCGACTTCCCGAACGGGACCGTCACCGTCAAGACGTTCTCGCTCGGAGGCCAGAAGATCGAGACGCGGCTCCTCGTTCGGCACTCCGATGGGCAGTGGGCTGGATACACGTACGAGTGGCGAACCGATCAGACCGACGCCGATCTGCTCCTGGCGGGCAAGAGCAAGATCGTCGGCACCCAGACCTGGCAATACCCCAGCCGCGGCGAATGCATGACCTGTCACACGGCGACGGCCGGCCGCACGCTGGGGCCTGAGATCGCCCAGCTGAATCGAACCCTCGTGTACCCGCGCGGCGTCACCGCAAACCAGGTCGAGACGCTGGCGGGCCTCGGCTTCTTCTCGTCGCCGCTCGCCAACGTCACCGCCAACCTGCCCCGGCTGGAGAACCCGGCAGGCGCGGGAGCCCTCGAGCTCCGCGCGCGCGCGTATCTGCACAGCAACTGCTCCAACTGTCATCGCAACGGAGCCGTTCAGGGACCGCACGATCTCCGGTACAGCCTGACGTTCCGCAACACGAACACCTGCGGCGTCGCACCGACGAACGGCAACCTCGGCATCCCAGGCGCGCTCATCCTGGCGCCGGCCAACCCGTCGCTGTCGCTGCTGTCGGTGCGCATGCACTCGTTGACCAGCTCCCGCATGCCCCCGCTCGGTTCGTCGATCGTCGACGCGCAGGGCACCGCGCTCATCGACGCGTGGATCAACAGCATCACGACCTGCCCCTGAGGTGTCCCATGGTGAAGGCTCTTCGACCCGCGCTCGCGGCGTGGTGTGTGGTGTTCTGTGCCTGTCCCGGCGTCCCCTCGGTCGACGGCGGTGCTGTCGGAGGCGGGAGCGCTGGAGGTGGAACGACGACTGACGCCGATGGTGGCGCGGGCGGCGGCACGGTGTTCATGGGCCCGTTCGCCGACGCGGGTCCCGGCCTGCTGGCGCGCCCTGCGAACCCGACGTGTGTCGCCCCGGCGAGGCCGATGATCGCCTCGGGCGTGCAGGTGGTGCGCGCCTTCCCGAACCTGACCTTCTCGCTGCCGATGCTGCTGCTCCAGGCGCCAGCGACGCCCGATCGCATCTACGTGATGGAGCGCGCCGGCATCATCAAGTCCTTCCCGAACCGCGCCACCGCGATGACCGCCGACGTGCGGCAGGTGATCGACCTCACGGGGCCCGTCGATGATCAGGGTGAAGGCGGTCTGCTTGGCATGGCGTTTCACCCCGAGTGGGCGACCCGCAAGGAGCTGTTCCTCTCGTACACGCGCGCCGGCAACCCACTCGTCAGCGTCATCTCGCGCTTTCGCAGCACCGACAACGGCGTGACGTTCAACCCGGCGTCGGAGGAGCGCCTCTTCGAGGTGAACCAGCCGTACTCGAACCACAACGGCGGCGGCATCGCGTTCGGCCGAGACGGCTTCCTCTACTTCGGGCTCGGTGACGGCGGCTCCGGTGGCGACCCGCTCGGCGCCGGTCAACGCACCGATACGACGCTCGGGAAGTTCATTCGCATCGACATCAACGTGCCCGCGGCGCAGCGCTACGCGATTCCGCCTACCAACCCCTTCGCGAACGGCACGGTCTGCAACAACGGTCGCGCCGACACCATCGTCGACGCCGGCGCGGGGATGACCCGGTGCTCCGAGATCTACGCGCTGGGCCTGCGCAACCCCTTCCGCTGGAGCTTCGACACGGCCACGGGAGATCTCTGGGCTGGCGACGTCGGCCAGGGCACCTGGGAGGAGGTCGACGTCGTCACCAACGGCGGTAACTACGGCTGGCGCACCTGCGAGGGCTTCTACCGGCAGGGCTCGACGTCGCAGCGCTGCGCGACACCTGGCTTCATCGATCCGATCGTCGCGTACGGCCGCGCCGTCGGCCAGTCGATCACCGGCGGCTACGTGTACCGAGGCACCACGGTCCCCGGGCTCGTCGGCCGCTTCATCTTCGGCGACTACCAGACGGGCCGCGTGATGGCCGTCGCCGAGAACCCGATTACGGGCGAGCGCACCATCGAGGAGCTGGCTGACACCAACCTCGCGATCTCGTCCTTCGGCCAGACGCTCGATGGAGAGGTCTTCGTGCTCGGCCTGTTCAACGGGCAGATCCACACGCTGGCGCCGATGGGCATGCCGATGCCGTCGACCTTCCCACAGCGGCTGTCGCAGACGGGCTGCTTCGACGCGATGGACGTGAAGAAGCCTGGCCCGATGCTCATTCCGTACGATCTCAACTCACCGCTCTGGAGCGACGGCGCCGAGAAAGAGCGCTTCTTCGCCATTCCCGACGGCACCACGATTCGCGTGCAGGCCGACGGGGACTTCGAGTTCCCCAACGGCACGGTGACGGTGAAGACGTTCTCGCTCGGAGGAAAACGAATCGAGACGCGGCTCTTGATGCGCCACCCCGACGGGCAATGGGCTGGCTACAGCTACGAGTGGAGAGATGACGAGTCCGACGCCGACCTGCTCCCGGCCGGCAAGTCGAAGGTCGTCGGAACGCAGACCTGGCAGTACCCTAGCCGCGCCCAGTGCCTGTCGTGTCACACCGCCTCGGCAGGGCGCTCGCTCGGGCCCGAGGTGGCGCAGCTCAATCGGGATCTCGTCTACCCACGCAACGTCATCGCGAACCAGCTCGAGACGTACGAGACGATCGGGTTGTTGGCAGCCCCGCTCGGCATGCCGGTGGCTCAACTCCCGCGGCTCGCGTCGCCGACCGGCTCCGGCTCGATCGAGGCGAAGGCCCGCGCGTACCTGCACAGCAACTGCTCCGTCTGTCACCGCAACGCGATGGGCCAGGGCCCGCAGGACTTCCGGTACTCGTTGTCACTGATGCAGATGGGCGTGTGCAACACGACCCCGCTCAACGGAGACCTCGGCGTTCGCGGCGCGCGGCTGTTGACGCCGATGAACGCGGGGCAGTCGCTCATCTCGCTGCGCATGAAGGCGAGCAACGCCTTCCGCATGCCGCCGCTCGGGAGCTCGGTCGTGCACGGCGATGGCGTCACGTTGATCGATCAGTGGATCACGTCGGTGACGACGTGCCCGTGACGTGAGGCCTACTTCTTCTTGAACTCGACGCGGCGGTTCGCGGCCCACGCGTCTTCGCTCGAGCCCGGCGAGACCGGCTTGTTCTCGCCGTAGCCGACCGTGTCGAGCGAGCCAGCGGGCACGCCCAGGTCGATGAGGTACTTGCGGGTCGAGGCCGCGCGCTTCTGCGAGAGCACCATGTTGAACTCTTCGGTGCCGCGCTCGTCGGCGTGGCCTTCGAGCGTGAAGCGGAGCGCGCCCTTCTTGATGCAGTCGGCGTACTGCGCCAGCGTCGACTGCGCCGATCCGGTCAGGTTGAACTCGTTGAACTCGAACCGCACGGGCTCGAAGGTGCACGCAGCGCCCTTCACTTCGACGGACGCGCAGCGGCCGGCCTTGCACTCCTGGCCCGAGGGGCAGTCTTCGTTCGCGGTGCAGGTGCCTTCGGCCTTGTAGTTCGGGTCGACGACGCACTTGCCCGACGAGCACTTCTTGCCGGTGCCACAGGGGCCGGTGCCGGGGCCGCACTCGGGCTTGGGCACGCACTTGTTGGTGTCGCAGACGAAGCCCGGCTTGCAGTTCTCGTCGGCGGCGCACTCGCGGCACTGGCCCTGAACGCAGACCTCGCCCTTCTCGTTGCAGTTCTCGTCGCTCTTGCAGTTCGGGTACGTGGGAGGGCATCCCGTCAGCGCGAGCGTCGCAGCGACGAACAACAGAACGGTCAGGTTGCGCATGGCGTCATCTCCCAAGGGTGGCTGTGGGCCCAAAAGCGTTCCGTTCCTACAGTGACGGATCAAGCGGAGCAACGATCTTCAACCTTCGGTTCTTCCCGGAAAAACCAGTGCAACGTGCGTCGGCAGCCACGTTGCACAGGTAACCCCTGCCCGCACCCAAAGCGCGGCAGAATGACCACACCCTGTTGTTCGGAGACCGCATGCCCGCCACCGCCCTCATCGTCGACGACGAAAAGAACATCCTCCTCACGCTGAACCAGGCGCTGCAGCTCGAGGGCTACAAGACCGAGCTCGCGGCCGGCGGGCAGCTGGCGCTCGACGTCATCGCGAACAAGCCGGTCGACGTGGTGCTGATGGACGTGAAGATGCCCGACCTCGACGGGCTGACCGCGCTGGAGCGGATCAAGGTGCTCCGGCCCGACCTGCCGGTGATCATGATGAGCGGTCACGGGACGATCGAGACGGCGGTGAAGGCGACGCACCTCGGCGCGCGTGACTTCCTCGAGAAGCCCATCTCGCGCGATCGACTGTTGCTGGCGCTGCGCAACGCGCTCGAGCTGTCGCGGGTGGTGGAGGAGTTGAAGGAGCTCAAAGCCGACAGCGGCCGCTTCGACATGCTCGGCCAGAGCACGGCGATGCAGCGCATCTACGGCGTGATTCAGCGCGCGGCGCCGTCAGAGGGGCGGGTGCTCATCACGGGTGAGAACGGCTCGGGCAAGGAGCTGATCGCGCGCGCGATTCACCAGCAGTCGAAGCGCCGGAGCAAGCCGTTCGTGAAGTTGAACTGCGCCGCGGTGCCGCACGAGCTGATCGAGTCGGAGCTGTTCGGGCACGAGAAGGGTGCGTTCACCGGAGCGCTGGCGGCGCGTCGCGGCAAGTTCGAGCTCGCGCATGAAGGCACGCTGTTCCTCGACGAGG
>JAUXRI010000281.1 GCA_030681895.1 Myxococcales bacterium
ACCACCACGCTCGCGCCGCCTCGCAACGACGGGCCGAGGCTCACCGTCGTGTTGACGGTGTGGTCGAAGAAGACGTCGTTCGCGACGTGCGAGCCGAAGAGCGCGAGCTTCGTCACCACGCGCGAGAACTCCACCGACGCGCCCAGCTCGGCGCCACGCACGTTGATGAACGGCGCAATCTCTCCATCAGCGAGCGAGCGGGCCTGAGGCGAACGAAAGCCGTCGCCGTAGTTCCCGTACAGGCGCAGGTGCTGACCGAGTTGACGCTCCACGCCCGCCTTGAGGCCCCAGTGCACGCCGAACGACGCGCGTGGCGCACGAACACCGAGCCGGTCGACGACCTCGAAGCCGAGCGCGTCAGCCCGGCCACCGAGCATGAAGCGCCACTTCCCGGGCGCCATCGACACCTCGGTCCACGCCGACGCGGCGCTCTGAATCACCTGTGAGTCGATGGACGGCGCGGCCTGCTGCGAGTCGGTGTCGCGGTACCGACGCTGCGTCTGCTCGATGCCGTCGCGACGCCCGCCGAGGCCGAGGTCGATGGAGAGGGTCTCTCCGAAGACGGAGAAGTGACGATGGTGCTCGAGCCGCGCGCCGACGAAGGCGTCATGCTGCGTCTGCTCCAGCCCGTCGCCGTCGGGACCCGAAGCGAAGCCGGTGAAGTTGTTCTTCAGGCGCAGGTCGGACAACACGCCGAACACCTCGACGTTCGTCTTCGAGGCGTCACCCTTCAGCTCTGCGCCGAGCAGCACCTGGTGCCGTGACGACGCACCGCCTTGATTGGCGCCGAACGCGTCGAAGAAGCCCGCGCGGCCGGCGACGAACGCGTCTTCACGAACGACGCCGGGAGAATCGAAGCGCCCCACCGCGCTGCCGATGACGGCGCGCAGCTTCACGGACTCCAGTGGAATCACCAGCTGTCCCAACATCGAGGCGCGACCGAACGCACGCTGGGCGCCGAAGCCGTCGCCGCGCACCAACTCGAGCGCCGCGAACGTCTCGGGAGACTGCGAGGGCCGAAAACCCGCGAAGAGCCGCGCGCGATTGAACGAGCCGTAACTCGCCGCGACGGTCAGGCCTTCTTCTTCGAGACCCAGCTCGTAGCGAACGGTGCCCGCGACGGCAAAGTCGCCTTGCCACGCGCGGTAGCTGCCCTCGGTGACGCGCACCTCGCGCACGGCGTCGGCGATGAGCCAGTTCAGGTCGGCGTAGCCGAGCGCGTGCACATGCGAGACCTCGTTCACCGGCAGGCCCGCGACGTTGAGTTCGACGTCTTGCCCGTGCACGGCGTCGAAGCCGCGCAGGAAGAGCTGGTGCGCCTTGCCTTCTCCCGAGTGCTGCGACGCGACGAGGCCAGGCACGAGCCGCAGCAGGTCGGTCGCGCTGGTGCGCGGCGCCGACTGGATGACGTCCTGAGAGATGACGACCTCGGACGCACTTCGCGTGAGCTTCCCCGAGCGGACGACCGTCTCACGGACTGGCGAGGCGAGTACGCCGCCGTCGAAGACTCCGGCGTCCATCACGAACTCGTCGTCGTCGACGCCGCCGTCATCGTCTTCGTGGGCGAACGCCACCGTCGCGCTCAGTGCGCAGACGAAGACGACGATGTGGCGATGCCACCGCACGAGCGACCTCGTTGGTTCGAACGAAGGCCTCACCTCGCGAACGCGAAGGAGACGGGACTGCGGACCGGGACGCGTGCTGCGGCGTCGCGCTACGGGCCCTGCGGTTGTTCGACGGTCCAGCGAGCGGTCAGGTGTGGGGCGCCCTGCTGGTGCGCTCGAGGCTGCGTGAGCGCGACGGCAAAGAAGATGGGCTCGACCGCGAGGGTCGGCGCGGTGAACGAGGCGAGCTGGTGTTCGAGTGCGCCTTCGCCGTGGCGCGACTCGTCGGGCGTGCTGGAGCCGTGGTGATGCCCATGCCCGTCGCCATGCTCGAAGCGATGCAGCAGCGGCGCGACGACGAGCCCAAAGGCCAGCAGCAGCAGGCCCAGGAAGGCAGCGTCTCGGCGTTCACTGCGAGTCACGATGCCCACACCCCTATCAGACGCCAGAACGTTCGGCATCCGCGCCGCGCTCGCGCCCGCCTTACGGCCCTGGCCCCGCGCTGGATGTGTGAACCTTTGCCACGCGTCCCCGGCTCCTGTGGTTGCCATGTCAGAGACCCGCGAGCTGATCATCACCCTGCCTGGAAACCGCCGTGTCGACGCCCACTTCGGGAATCACGTGGTGCGCACCGACCAACCCCTCGACAACGGGGGTGACGACACGGCCCCATCGCCGTTTCAGATGTTCCTCGCGTCGATTGGCACGTGCGCCGGCATCTTCGTGCAGGGCTTCTGTGCCAAACGGAACATCGACTCGAGCGGCGTGCGCATCGTCGAGCGGCCTGTCTACGACGAGCAGGGCACGCTGAAAGACGTGTCGCTCGACGTCGAGCTGCCCGCCGCGTTCCCCGAGAAGTACCGCGAGCCGCTCTTGCGCGTCATCGAGCAGTGCTCCGTGAAGAAGGCCATCGCCGCGCAGCCGACGTTCACCGTGCGCGTCGCGAGCGGCGTTCCGGCATCGTCGGCAGCCTGAGGCACCCCAGCACGCCGTCGCACGAATGATGCGACGCACACTCTCGGCTGCTTCGCGCGTCGCTCGAGTCGGCTACCGTTCCGACGATGACGACGGCACGCACTTCGTGGGTGGTGGTTCTGAGCTCGCTGGCCGTCATCGGCTGCGGCGCGCAACCGGCGGCTGACGCAGGGCGTCCCCTCGATGCGGGTGGTGGCGTTGCGGGTGGTGGCGTTGCGGGTGGCGGCGCTGCAGGTGGCGGCGCTGCGGGTGGTGCCAGTGACGCCGGCCGCGACGCTGGTGAGGCCGTCGACGCGGGACCCACCGACGCCGGTGCGGACGCAGGCCGTGCGACGCCCGACGCGGGCAGCACTGATGGCGGCTGGGTCGACTACGGCATGGGTCCGTTCACCTGCCCCGGCTTCACCTCTACCTTCAGCCTTCCCCCTCCGCCCGTGAGCGCTCGCACCGAGGTGCCCTTGTTCGGCTCTGGCGGCATCATCGTGCAGCCCCTCAGGACGCCGACCCACCCCGCTGGCGTTTCCCGAATGTCGTTCTACGAGTTCCGTGGGCCGCCGACCGCTCGGCAGACGACGCTCTCGACGCGCCCGTGTGACACCGGTCCGGGCCTCTCGAGGTCGTTCGGCGCGCAGACGACCATTCTCTTCTCGGTCGACACGCCCGCCTCGCCGCCGACCCTCGCGCCGGGCCGCACGTACTACTTCAACACCGTCAACCTGTTGCCGAACGGCGACGACTCGTGTCCTCCCGGCGGCGCGAACGGCGGCATCTGCGCGGGCGCCGTCGAGTTCTCACCTGCGTCGAACTGGTAGCTCGTCACTTCGTGCGCGCGCGTCCTGCGCGATGAAGCACCGTCATGGGCCCGATGCGATTCGCTCGCGCATCCGGCTTTACGGTTCTCGCGCCATGAGGCACCTTGCGCGCCATGCGAACTCTCATGGTGTCGTGCTCGTTGATCAGCGTCTTCGCCGTCGCGCAGCCAGCGACGCAGCTCAAGGGCACGGTCGCCGAGAAGCTCGATGCGGCTGGCTATTCATACCTGCGCCTCACCACCACGGCCGGTGACGAGTGGGCGGCGGTGCCGCAGGTCGACGTCGCGAAGGGCGCCGCGGTCACCGTCGACGTTCAGGCGAAGATGGCGAACTTCGAGAGCAAGACGCTCAAGCGCACCTGGCCCGTCATCACGTTCGGAACGATGGCAGCGCCGGCAGGACAGCCCGCCGCGACGGGCAAGGCGCCGATGCCGATGGAGAACCCGCACGCCGCCGGCCTTCCCAAGACCGTCTCGACGCCGTCCCTCGACGGGACCGTCCTCGAGCGCATCGACGCGGGCGTCTACACGTACGTGCGCCTGAAGACGAAGAACGGAGAGACGTGGGCCGCCGTGACTCGCGCCGAGCTGCCGGTCGGCATGCAGGTTCGAATCAAGAACCCGCAGTCGATGGATGGCTTCCAGAGCCCCACCCTCAAGCGCACCTTCGAGCGAATCGTCTTCGGCTCGCTCGAACTCCCGGCGGCGGCTCCGGGCGCGGCGGCGAAGTAGTCGACGGCGGCCGGTGCGCAGCCCGCGCAGGCGCTCGTCGTCCATCACGCGGTCTTCTTCGCAGTCACGAACCTCGGCGCCCGCGAGACACCAGCTCGGCCGTGACGCCGTGTAGCCATCGAGCTCGATGAGCGCAGGTGACGAAGCCGAGGGGAGCGCCGCGGCGGCCCTTCCTTCGGAGAGCGAGGTCAGCCGCTCGGGCGCTCTGGCGGCAGCCGCCGTGGAGGCACGGTGGGAATCGGGGCGGCCGGGCAGTGGAAACAGGGACCAGCGAGGGGCACGCGCAGCACCTGCCCGAGGCGGACGAGGTGGTTCGCCAGCCGGTTCCTGGTCTTCAGGTTCGAGACCGAGCTGCCGTACTTCACCGCAATCCCAGTCAAGGTGTCGCCGAGCTCGACGCGATGGAAGGCCAGCAGCTGCGACAGTCGGAAGGCCAGCTCCTGCGCGCGTGGGTTCCAGTACCGAACGTGGAAATGATCTCGATGCATGGGCGCGTGGTGGAAGACGGCATACGGGCCGGCCTTGAACAACGAGTCGAGCCACGCACGGTCTTCGCCCTGCCTGCGCGCGTACGCGTAGAGGACGTTCTGCACGCGCCAGTCGAGGAGCACGTAGTGAACGTCGCCGTGAATCAGCAGGGCCTTCACGAAGGCCCAGTTCATCGCGACGTCCATCACCCGCTCACGCTCGATGACCCGGTAGGGCTCACCCTCTGGATAGAAGAGGCCGATGTCGACGTCGCGGCCGCTCTGATGCGTGCGGTGGGGCGACAGAAGGCCACCCTTGGGGCCGCTCACCTGGCCGACCCGCACGGGCGCTCCAGACGGAAACCAGGCACGGAGCTGGTTCGCCGCGTTGATGACCGCCTCGGCGGTCTCCTCGGTCGTCCAGCAGGACTGAGGAACGATGACCGACCACGCGCCTCCGTCGAGCGGTTCCGGGAAGGGGATGGCGTTGATCAACCGCCCCTCGACCCAGTGGCCGACCGAGATGGAGCCGAGGGCCGCGGGGTCTTCGAGCCAGAGGCGGTTGAGCTCGGCGTCGGAGAGATCGAGCGTGGAGCGGTAGCCGGCGTCGAGGAGCAACTGCTGCATGAGCTCGTCGGCGGGATCGGACTCGTCGACTGCGTCTGCGTACGAAGCGAGCGCCGCTTCGACTCCAGCATCGGCCTCAGCGACGACGGCTCCGGCATCGAGATCTGCATCGAGTTCGAGTTCGAGCGTCAGCGATTCCGCGCGCGCGAGGGGCGCGAAGAAGGCGACTGCCACGAAGAGGAGAAAGGACCGGAGCAAGTGAGTTCAATACCCATGCACACCTCTGGCCACCCCGCTTTCCACCCAACGCACGAGCCTGATTTCGCCTGAGCCAGCGTGACTCCTTCAAATTGAAATTGTGTTCGTTCACTCTGCCCCAGCGCAGAACACCGTCGTCTCGCCTTCAGAGAAAACGCCGCAGTTCTCGACAACACGTCTGCATCATTTCGAGGCACCGTCGACCTCACGGCGCCATCGTGTACAGCCACGTGTCGCGCGCCTGGGCGGTCGTCTCTTTGTAGGTCAGTGAGCCGTTCGCGTTGCAGAAGCCCCACGTGCGCGCGGCCGCGGTGCCGGGGTCGGTGGTCACGGTCGTGCCAGCAATCGTCGCGGGAGAAGGCGTGGTCACCGCGCTGTCATCGGTGAAGGTGCAGTCGCAGCTGGTGGTGCCGGTGCAGCTCGCGGTGGTGAAGGCGTTGCGGAGCATGTTCTGCACACCAGGGCAGCCGCCGAGCGCGACCGC
The DNA here is from genome assembly GCA_030681895.1 of Myxococcales bacterium. Lineage (GTDB taxonomy): Bacteria > Myxococcota > Myxococcia > Myxococcales > Myxococcaceae > Xiheimicrobium. The sequence continues at coordinate 5,899 of JAUXRI010000281.1, forward strand.
ACACGTGGTGGGCACGGCGGCGTTGCCGGTGACGCGTGTGGTGATGTTCCGCGCGACGCTCGTGGCCGAGATGGTGACCAGGCCCGTCGTCGTGCCCACGAGGTTCGAGAAGACGAGCCCGGTGCACGCCGCAGAGAGCAGCGGGAACGGGTTTCGACTGTCGACGCACGCCGAGGTGTAGCGCCATCGGCCGATGGGGCTGCTCGCGCACGGGACCAGTGCGGGGCAGGACGCTGAGAAGGTGATGGCGACGGGCGTGGCGGCAGAACCGCCCGCTGCAGAACCGCCTGCTGCAGAGCCGCCCGCCGCAGAACCACCTGCTGCAGAACCACCTGCTGCAGAACCTCCCGCTGCAGAACCGCCCGCTGCAGAGCCGCCCGCAGCAGAACCTCCCGCTGCAGAACCTCCCGCTGCGCCGCCTCCCGCCCCCGTGTTCGACGGTGCTGGACCGCACGCAGCAGTGACGAGGAAGGCGATGACGAACGAGGAGCGGCGCATGTGAGTCCCTTTCGGTGAGAAGCGAGAGCTCAGTGCACGCTGAAGGCCACGGGCCTCCCGCTTCCCAAGATCGCGAACTCCCCACAGGCTGTGTCCACTCGACAGGACACTGGCCGGCGCGAGGACGCGCCACCGCCGACGGACTCTGTCGAGACGACGCGCCTCGCGTACGCTGAGCGCATGAACGTGGTGCTCGCCCTGGTGCTGACGGTCTCGCCCGAGCTCGACGAGGGGCGGCTGCAGATGTCGGGGCTCCGCTACAAGGCCGCGGTGCCGACGCTCTCGAAGGTCGCCGCTTCGACGCAGCTCCCGGTGGCTGAACGCATCGAGGCCAACGAGCTGCTCGCCCGCGCTCACCTGGCGATGGGCGACACGACGAAGGCCGAGGCTGCCTACGACGCGATGCTCACGCTCGACCCGATGGCCGCCGAGCCGCGAGGCGCTCCGAAGCTGGTCGCCGCGTTCCTGCGCGCGAAGGAGCGGCGCTGCCCACGAGGCACCGTGCTGCTGGAGCGACGCCCTCGCGCGGCCGACGTCGTCGAGGTGCACGTGATCAACCCGTGGAGGACCGAGCTCACGCTCCAGCTGATGACGGCGACGACGGGCGCGTTCTCGCCGACGACGATGCCTCGACGACCGACAGGTCGCCGTCGCCACCCTCACGCCGGGCTCTCGGTTCTATGTCCGCGCGACGGGTGCCGACGGCGCGGTGTTCGCGCAGGTGGGGTCGGAGCTCGAGCCGTTCGCTGGTCCTCCTGCGCCAGCGCCAGGGACGCCTCCGTCGGTCAACGCACCACCAGCGCTGCCCTCAGCCGAACGGCCCGCGGTCGCCACGACGCCCACGAGCCCGCGTGCAAAGAGCAGCACCGTGTTCGATGACGTGCTCAATCGTCGCGCGCTCCCCATCGTCAAGCCCGCGCTGCTGGGCCGCATCGCTGGCTGGGTGTTGCTGAGCGCCGGCATTCTCGTCGCGCTCGCTGGTGGAGGCGCCGTGGGCTGGGGGCTGCTCGACCTCGACCGCACACGACGGCCAGCGGAGTTCGGGCTCTCTCCCGATGACGTGATGGACCTTCGGAGGCTCGGCGAAGACAAGGTGCTCTTCGGCGGCGTTGGTATCGGCGTCGGCGCCGTCGTCGCCATCGTCGGCGGCATTCTGCTCGCGGTCATCCCGGCGGAGTGACGTCGGCCGTCAGCGTCGCGAGCCCGTGTCTTGTCGTTCGAGCGCATCGATGACGCGCCAGACCTCGCGCGTGGTGGAGTCGTCTGCAATCGAGCGGGCCCTCGCACCACAGCGGCGAGGCACCGGCACCTCGGCAGCTGGCGTGTTGCGAGGGTCCTCGACCATCCACCACGACAGCGGAGCCCCCGCCTCGAGTGGCGTCGTCACGCGCCCGTCGACGACCGCCGAGACCGAGTCTGGCTTCACATACGCGGTGCTGGCGAAACGAACGGGAACGCTGCGCTGAGAGATGACCTCCATCGTCAGCGGCGCGCCCGGGAGGATGTCGACCGCCACGACCACGACCGGCACGAGGCGCCACGCGTCGACCGTGGGCTGCGAGAGCTTCCACGCCACGAGGAACGCCACGGGAGGACCGACGACGAGGCCCACGACGGCGCCAAGCACGAGGCCCAGCACCATCGACGAGCGAGCTGGCGCGCTCACTGCGAGGCCCCGAGCCGCTTCACGAAGGCCTTCACCGACTCGTCGCCGTCGAGCCCGAGCGAACTCGCCGTCGCCTTCGCTCTCTCCGAACACTCGACATCCACCGGAGGCTGGACGTGGGCGACGAAGTGACCTCGGTCGACGAGCTCTCCGCGCGCGAGTGGCGCCACCAACGGTTTGCCGACGAGGGTGCTCTGCTCGGACGCGAGCACCGTGTGGCCCGTGACGAACTGCTCGGGCACCTCGCCAGCCACCACGTCACTCGCCGTGAGCACCGCGCCTGCGGGAAGGTCTCGGGCGCCGACCGCGACCGCCTCGAGCACCCAGCCGCGCTTGACCTGCGCCATCCTCCGCTGCGCGAAGAGATACCCGCCGCCGGCACAGAGCCCACTCACCGCGAGCGCCATGACGACGCCCGCGACGATGCTCAACCCCCGCTCACTGTTCTCTGGCTGGTTCACGGCTTCAGAGCTTCACCAACTCCGCGCTCTTCGCCCACAGCTTTTCCGCGAGTGCGTCATCTCTGCCGAGCGGAGCGCACGTCTTCGGCCGGTTCTTCTCGAAGTACAGCCCGGTCTTCCCTTCGACCTCGGGCGAGCTCGCCAGGTACGTGATGGTCTGGCCGCCTTCTTCGGGGCTGATCAAGAACAGCGCCTTCACCACCGCGAGGATCGGCTTCGCCCAACCCGGCGCGCCGGAATAGATGTTCGTCGCGACGCCTCCGGGGTGGAGTGCGTTGACCGTCACGCCCTTCCCCTCGAGCCGCTTCACCAGCCCTCGCATCATCAGCACGTTGCCCAGCTTCGAGCGCCCATAGGCGGCCATGATGCTGTAGCCGCCCTTCTCGTAGCCCAGGTCGTCGAGGTCCATCGTGCCGCGGTAGTGGTTGGCCGACGAGACGATGACGATGCGCGAGGGCGCGCTCTTCACCACCAGGTCGAGCAGCAGGTTGGTGAGCAGGAAGTACCCGAGGTGATTCAGCGCGAAGGTGTTCTCGATGCCGTCCTTCGTGACGCCGCGGTCCTTGAAGACGCTGCCCGCGTTGTTCACCAGCACGTCGAGGCGATCGAACTTCGCGCGATACGCGTCGGCGAGCGCGCGCACCGACGCCTGAGACGAGAAGTCAGCCAGCAGGAACTCGACGCTGCCCGAGCTCGAGCGGCGCTTCACGTCCTCGACGCACGCGCGCGTCTTCTGCTCGTCACGGCCCACCATCACGACGCGATGCCCCTGCGTCGCGAGCTGCACCGAGGCTTCGAGGCCGATACCGCTGGTCGCGCCCGTCACCAGAATCGTCTTCATGCCGACGGCGGATACCCCGTCCCCCGCCCGAGCGCCCGGCTGATCCACGGGCGCCCTGAAAGGTGTACCGGGCCCGCGCCCGCGCTAGCGTCGCCCGGTCCGTGAAGCCCAACGACGAGACCATCAACGACTTCCGGGGTCCGATGGGGCGTGACCCGCTGTTGGGCTCGCGCATCGACGACTACGAGGTGCAGTCGATCATCGGCACGGGCGCGATGGGCATCGTGTATCGCGTGCAGCACGCCGTCATCGGCAAGCCCGCGGCGCTCAAGGTGCTCAAGCCCGACTACGCCGACGACCCCGACATGGTGCAGCGGCTCATTCGTGAGGCCCGCACCGTCAACGCCATTCGCCACCCGGGCATCGTCGACATCTTCGGCTTCGGCACCCTGCCCAACGGTCAGCCGTACATCGTGATGGACCTGCTCGAGGGCGAGCCGCTCGACGCGTGGGTGAAGCGCGAGGCGCCAGCGCCGTTCAAGAAGGTCGCGCCGATTCTCGAAGAGATGCTCGGCGCGCTCCACGCGGCCCACCTCGTCGGCGTCATTCATCGCGACCTCAAGCCCGGCAACGTCTTCTACGAGTCGCACCCCGAAGGCCGGAACCCGGTGAAGATCATCGACTTCGGCCTGGCCCGTCAGGCCGACCGCGCTGGCGGTTCGGTGCGCCCGACGAACCCGGGCACGCTCATCGGCACACCCGCCTTCATGGCGCCGGAGCAGGTGCTCGGCACCAAGGTCTTCCCCGCGACCGACCTCTACGCCGTCGGCGGCATCGCGTACCAGATGCTGACCGGCCGCATTCCGCACGAAGCGCCGAGCGCCATCGAGGTCATCAGCCAGAAGATGAAGTTCGACCCGGTGCCGCCGCGGCAATGGGTGCCGTCCATCGACGAAGACGTCGACAGCTGGGTGATGATGCTGCTCGAGCGTGAACCCGACCGCCGGCCCGAGAGCGCCGACGACGCCCGGCGCATGCTGCGACGCTTGATGGATGGCCGCACGCGCTCCGACGAGCAGCGCGTCAAGCCGGTCGAGCCGAAGACGAGCAATCGCGTCGAGGTCGCGACCAACCTCGTGTCGTCGGCATCGACTCCGGCGGCGCCCGCGCACGTCTCGTCGAGCACGCCAGCGCCGCGCCGCTCATCGGGAAGCCAGCCTCCTTTCAACCCCGGCGGCAAGCGGCCTCCCACGGGGCCAGTGCACCTGCCGCCCGCGCCTGGTGTCGGCGTCGTTCCCAAGCGCCAGTGGGCCGAGGCGAAGACGGTGCTGGTCGACCCGGTGGCGGTGGGCCCGCTGCCCAGCCTCTCTGACTCGAGCGTCTCGAGCACCGACCCCTTGAAGGACGCGCTCGGGCCGAAGCCCGGCAACGAGACGATTCTGGCCGAGCCCACAGACGGGCCGATGCGCTCGCCGTTCACAGACACCTCGCCCATTCCAGACATCAACCGCACCCAGCCGGTGCCGCCCGTCGAGTTCCCCGTGGTGAGCCCGGGAGAAGACACCGGCCGAGGCAACGTGCAGACCGCCGAGAATGACGCCGCGTCGAAGTCGAAGGCGCCCTTCATCATCATCGGGCTGCTCATCGTCATCATCGTCGTAGCCAGCCTGCTGCTGCTGAAGTTGGCCGGGAAGCCTTAAGCGCCCTCGAGGGAGTCCTCACATGTGGTCCGTCGTCGTCGCCGCGCTCGTCGCCGCTGCTGAACCCTTGCCCACCCTCGACGTCTTCCTCGACGGCGACACGACGTCGCCGAAGTCCACCGAGGTCGACGCGCGCGCACGAGACGTCGCCAGGCGCGTCTTCGTCTCGCAGTGGGAGCCGAGGCTCGGCGTGCCGACGTCGGTGTGGCTCCCGTCGGCCCCTGTGGGAGCGCGGACGCCGCGCGAGCTCGGGCTGACGGCGGAAGAGATGGCGCGCCGCGTGCTGTTCGACCTCGCGCCGCTCTACAAGGCTTCGCCGCTCGACCTCGTGAAGCAGTCCGTCGCGGGCGTGCACGACCTCGGAGCAGGCGCCGTCATCGTCACCTTCGAGCGGCGCGTCGGTGAGGTGCCCGTGTTTCGCGACCGCCTCAGCGTGGTGCTGACGCATGGGCTCGAGCCCGTCGCGGTGATGGGCGCGTTGCCGCCGCACGCTGCGCCCGCGATGCGCTTCGGGTTGTCAGCCGAGACGGCCATCGCGCTCGCGCTCGAGGACGTCGCGGGCCTCTTCGTCGCGCCCGCTGAGCTCGCCCGAAACAGGACTCAGGGGAATGGCTGGTCGCTTCACGGAGCGGCGGGGCTGCGCTCACGGCAGGTGCTGTTCGCGACCGACAGTGAGCTGGTGCCGGCGTGGCAGCTCGAGCTCGACACCCGAGGTGGCGCGTATGGCGTCGTCGTGTCGGCGAGAGATGGACGGATTCTGAGCCGCGCGCCCCGCAGCCTCGACGCCCTGCACTCGTACCGGGTGTGGGCGAAGTCGCTGCCGCCCTTCACGCCGTTCGACAGCCCTGAAGGCGACACCACGCCGCACCCCACCGGCACGCCTGATGGGTGGGCGCCCGCGATGCTGGAGCCCGCGCAGCTCGTCGCGCTCGACGACCAGGCCGGCACGTCGTCGATGGACCCGTGGCTGCCCGCGGGCGCGACCGGGCTCTCGGGCAACAACGTCATCGCGTACGCCGACCTCTTCGCGCCCGATGGCCGCAACGGCGCCGATGCAGGCCAGGTCGACCCGTTCCCTGCGCCGACCTCGGCCACCTTCGACTTCGCGTGGAACCCAGCCCTCGAGCCGACGGCGAACGACACGCAGAGCTTCGCAGCGGCGACGCATGCCTTCTTCGTCACCAACTGGCTGCACGACGTCTTCTACGGGCTTGGGTTCAACGAGGCGGCCGGCAACGCGCAGGTCGACAACAAGGGCCGAGGTGGCCGGGGTGGAGATCCGCTCCTCGTCGAGGTGAACGACTTCGCCGGCGTGAGCAGCGCGAGCCTGCTGCCGGGTGCCGATGGCACGTCGCCGAAGCTGCAGCTGTTCCCTGCGCGGCTCGCAGGCCGCTCGGTGGTGACGTTCGTGCCGGCACTGGCCGTCGACGCAGGTGTCGGTGCACCACCAATGCGCCCCGGCGCGTGGAACGTGACGGCGCCAGTGGTGCAGGTGCAGAGCATCGACGGCGGGCTCGACGTCTGCGGTCCGTACACCAACGCAGCCGCGCTCGCGGGCGCGGTGGTCTTCGCGCAGGCCAGCGGTCCGTGCGGCTCGGTCGCGGGGCTCGACGACCTCGCGGCGGATGCCGGCGCAGTGGGCCTGCTGCTGCTCAACGGCTTCGACGCGCGAGAAGACGGCATCACCGTGCCGACGCAGGTGCTCTCGGCTGAACGTGCGGCAGCGCTCCGGGTGGCGCTCGACGCAGGCACGGCCTTCACCGCGACGCTCGAGCGCGCGACCGCCATCGGCCGCTCCACCGCCTTCGACACCACCATCGTCAGTCACGAGTTCGGCCACCTGGTGACGCAGCGCCTCATCGGCGACGGCAACGGCCTGTTGTCGAACCAGAGCCGCGGGCTCGGCGAAGGCTGGAGCGACTTCATCGCCATCCTCACCACGCTCGAGGCGGCGGACCTGCAGCGGCCCGGCAACACCGACTGGCATGGCGCGTACGTCATCGGCGGGCACATGGTGAGCCCCACCGGCTACGACGGCGCATCGCTCAACGCGCACTACTTCGGTGTTCGCCGCTTCCCCTACTCCACCGACTTCACGCGCAACGCGCTGACGCTGAAGCACATCGTGAGCAACGTGCCGTTGCCGACGACCGCCCCCATCAGCCCCGCCGGTGGTGGCGGCCCCGACAACGCCCAGGTGCACAACACCGGCGAAGTGTGGGCCTCGGCCTTGTGGGAAGGCACCACGCGCGTGCTCCGAGACCCGCGCTTCGCGACGTTCGACGCCGGCAAGCTGCGCGCCCAGCAGATTCTCGTCGCGTCTCTCAAGGCCACCCCCGTCAACCCGACCTTTCTGGAGGCACGCGACGCGGTGTTGATGGTGGCGCGGGCGATGGGGAGCGGCGAGTTCCAGGCCTACCTCGACGGCTTCGCGGTGCGCGGCATGGGGTTGTCGGCGCAGACGCCGAACCGGCGCTCCATCACCAACGCGCCCGTCGCAGAGGACTTCACCACCACGGGTGCGCGCTGGGCGCTGCTCGACGCGCGCGTCGTCGACGACACCGACGCCTGTGACAACGACGGCGTGCTCGACATCGGCGAGACGGGCCGGCTGCAGCTGACGCTGATGAACGTCGGCGCACGAGCGCTCACCGGTTCACGCATCAACCTCGCCTCTGACGAGCAGGTGTTGCTGCTGGGCCAGGCGATGACGACGGTGGCCTCGGCCGAGCCCTTCACGCCGTTGCAGGTGTCGGTGCCCGCCGAGCTGCGCATGGACCTGACGGGCGTCGCGCAGGCGCGCATCTTCCTCACCTCGCCCGACGCGTTCATCGAGCAGTCACCGGTGACGCGCGCGCTGCGCTTCAACACCGACGTGGTGCGCGGTGGAAAAGAGAGCTTCGAGGCCGACGTCTCGGCGTGGAGCTTCGAGCGCACCGACGTGCCCTGGGAGTACCAGTTCCGCGTGAACAGCCCGCTCAACCGGCTGCTCGAGAACACGCTGGTCGGCCCCAATGCGCCGGTCGCTGGCTCGAGCTCCGCCACGACGCCCGCGCTCGCGGTGGGCGCGACGCCGCTCTCGTTCACCTTCCAGCAGACCTACGCGTTCGAGTTCGACGGCGCGACGATGCGCGGGTGGGACGGCGCGCAGCTGCGCATCTCGGTCGACGGCGGGCCCTTCACGCTCATCCCCGGCACGGCCATCACGCGCGTCGTCGGAGGCATGACCGTCACCGGCTACGACGGCGCGCTCGAGGTGACCGCGTCGAACCCGCTCTCGGGCCAGCAGGCGTTTCGTGGCGCAGGCTCGAACCAGCGCGTCACCGTGTCGCTCGGCACGCAGTACGCCAACCGCATGGTGCGCCTGCAGTTCCTCATCGGCACCGACACGGGCGGCAGCGCCTCGGGGTGGTCCATCGACGACGTCGACGTCACGGGCCTCGGCACGCCGCCGTTCAACACGGTGGTGACGCACCGCACCCAGTGCGTGAACAAGCCGCCGGTGTTGCAGCCCGGGTTCCCGCAGATGGTGGACGAGCGCACGCGCGTGACGTTCCTGCCGCCGCCTGCGACCGACCCGAACATGGACCCCATCACCTTCCGGTGGACGCAGACGAGCGGGCCGACGGTGGTGGTGGCGGGCGACCAGTTCGACGCGCCCGAAGTTCGCGTCAACACCCAGCTGCTCTTCACCGTCACGGCGGAGGATGGCCGCGGCGGCGCCTCGTCACAGACGGCGGTGGTGGTGGTTCGCAACGTCAACCGCGTGCCGACCTCGAGCGCGGGCGAGCCACAGACCGTCGAGAGCGGGCAGACCGTGACGCTCGCAGGCACGGCCGAAGACGTCGATGGCGACACGCTCGTCACGCGGTGGTCGCAGCTCGGCGGCCCCGAGGTGACGCTCTCGAGCATCGACGCGCTCTCCGCTACCTTCGTCGCGCCGACCGTCACCACGCCGAGTCAGGTGAACCTCGAGCTGAACGTGAGTGACGGCCCCGCCGCGGCGCCGCCTCAGCGCGTCACCATCCTGGTGAACCCGAAGAAGGGCTGCGGCTGCTCCTCGTTCGAAGGCTCGGCGGCGGTGCTGGCGCTGCTGATGTTCATGCGGCGTCGCAGAGACTGAGCCGGCGCTGGTGGTTTTCTCTGCATCGATACGGCGCTGTGCTGGAATAGCGCCATGCTCACTGCGTTCGTGTTGACCGTCTCGCTCGCTTCGATTCCCGCCACGTCCGAGGGCATTCACCTCTCGAGTGTCACCGGGTCGATGAGCGCGCGCCTCATCGCGCAGGCGCCGCCGCCGCTGCCGGTGCGGCCGATGGAGTCGACTCCCGTCGGAGCCCGAGAGGCGCAGCTTCAGAGCGAGATTGACGGCATCAACACGCAGCTGCGCGGGCTGAAGGCCGACTGGCCCACGGCCTCGGTGGTGATGGCGTACCTGGGCTGGAGCGTCTCGCCCATCGCCCTCATCGGCCTGCTCGTGCTCGCCCTCGGGGCGGGTACTGGCGTCGGCGTCATCACGCTCGTCGGCGTGGTGATGCTCGTCATCGGCCTCGGCGGCGTGGCCCTCGGCATCATCGGCGTCGTCACCGGCATCGCGGGCCAGAACGCCGCGAAGGCGGAGCGAGACGAGCTGATTCAGCAACGAGGCGAGCTGGAGCGCGAGCTCAAGGGACTCAGGCAAGGGGGCTCACCGCCGGGCGTCGACCGCTCCTTCGAGTCGAGCCCTCGGCTCTTCACCCTCGCGGCCTTCTGACGATGCCGCCGTCTCGCTTCTACACGCGCGCCTTCGCGCTCGGCACCATCGCGGTCCTCGGTGGGCTGCTCTTTCGTACGCTGACGCCGTTCGTGGTGCCCATCATCTGGGCGACGCTGCTGGCGTTCATGCTCCAGCCGTTGAACCGGCGCCTGACGGTGAAGTGGCCGACGAAGCCGGGCTTGCGCGCCGGCCTGTTGACCTCGGGCATGGTGGTGCTGGTCGGTGGGCCCGTGACGTTGTTCGTCTTCGCGTTCCTGCGTCAGGCCTCGCAGCTGCTGACGACGTTCCAGAACGAGGCCCACGACCGCAAGCTTCCGGCGCTGCAGCTGGTGCTCGAGTTCAAGCCGGTGCAGAGCGTGCTCGCGAGCGCGGGGGAGTTCACCTCGCTCAGCAAGGACCAGATCCTCGAGCAGGCCAACGACGCGGCGCAGGCGGTGCTGCAGCAGGTCGCCTCGCTCGGCGGCACGGTGGTGCTGGGCGCCTTCTCGGTGGTGTCGCAGTTCGGCCTCACCATGTTCCTGCTGTTCTTCTTCATTCGTGACGGGCGCGAGATGCTCGAGCGCGGCATTCGCCTGGTGCCGCTGTCGCAGGAGCGAAAAGACGAGCTGTCGAAGTCGCTGGGTGGCGTCACCCGAGGCGTGGTGGTGGGAACGCTGGTGACGGCCGTGGTGCAAGGCACGCTCATCGGCATCGGCTTCGCCATCGCAGGCCTTCCTTCGCCGCTCGTCTTCGGAGCCATCGGCGCGGTGGCGTCGCTCATTCCCATCGTGGGCACCGCGCTCGTCTGGGTGCCGGCGGTGCTGTCGCTGCTCGCGCTCGGTCAATCGGGCTGGGCCCTCTTCCTGACGCTGTGGAGCATCATTCTCGTCGCGGGCAGCGACAACCTGATTCGCCCGATCGTGGTGTCGTCATCGTCGAACGTGTCGACGCTGCTCGTCTTCGTGGGGGTGCTCGGTGGCGTGAGCGCGTTCGGCTTCGCGGGCATCTTCCTGGGGCCGGTGCTGCTCACGCTCGTCGCGGCGCTGCTGCAGTACGCCGACCAGTCGGGCATCGGGCGGCACCCCGCGCCTCCGTCACAGCCTCCGACACCGGCGCCACTCGCGGCCGCGCCTGCTCCGACGATCGCTGCGCCGCCGGCGACGTAGGACCGGAGCTCATCACCCGAGCTTCGTCCACTGGTCCGCAGACCACTTCGATGACTCGTGTCGCGGTGGAGCGACCGGCTGCTGCTCGGTGGTGTCGACCCGGCTCCGAAGACGTCGTGGTACACGCAGCAGGTGACCATCCGAAGGCTGACGCTGTGGCTAGGTGCAGTGAGCCTGATGACGATGGGCTGCCCCAGCCCGGCCGTCGATGAGGACGCGGGTGTGGTCGTCGATGCGGGCAGAATCGACGCAGGCGCCGTCGATGCGGGCGCCGTCGATGCGGGCGTCATCGATGCGGGCGTCGACGATGCGGGCGTCGTCGATGCGGGCGTCGTCGATGCGGGCATCGTCGATGCGGGCGTCGTCGATGCGGGCAGAACCGACGCAGGTCTCGTCGATGCGGGGCTTGTCGACGCCGGGCCGCCGGTGCTCATCGATTTTCAGGCGACCAGCTCGGTGTTCCCACCCTCGGTCAACAAGATCGGCTTCAACAGCTTCTGGAACTCGACCAGCAACGACAACAACCTCGACGCCTGGACGATTCGCAGAAGCGCCGCGCATCGCGCTCCGATGATCGCCGGGCTGATCGAGCCCAAGAGCCTGCTCAATCTTCCAGATGCAGGACCCGACTCGTACGAAGAGTGGGGCGGAGACCGTTCAGCCGCGCAGCTCGACGCGGAAAGCTGTTCGCTCTGGCAGCCAGGCTTTGCGAGCGCGCTGTTCACCGCCGACGCAGGGGTGGTTCAGGCTCGCACCCCGTCCGATCCTGATCTGTTGTCCATTCGAGCCCTCGCGCAGTCCGAGGGACTGATCACCTTCCTGCAGATCTCCGGCACGCCTGGGCTGCCGACAGCCATCCCGCGGACGACTCGCTTCAACGGGCTCTTTACCCTCGACGGAGCAGCCACCACGGGTGGGAACTGGTACCCGCTCCCGATCGCCGGGGAGATCCCTGCGTTGGCGCGCGCCTTCGGAACCCTGCCCGACGCGCTCGGCTACGCAGCACCGACCATCTATGCGTTCTGGCAGGAGCCCAGCCACACCCTCGACGAGAACGTGTCGGCCGCGGTGAGTATCAACCGCTACACGAGCTTCTACTCACAAGTCAGCAACGAGCTGTTCACGCAGTGCCGCTGGCAACGCTGCCCGATGGCCGGAGCACAGCTCAACTCGAACGACGGTGACTTCATCCCGACCGATGGGGGGAGGTACAAGCTCTTCATCGACGCGCTCCTCGCGCGGAGAGCCGCGAGCCCCACCATGGAGATGCCGCTCGACCACTTCACGATCCAGAACTACTCGGCGCAGTGGAACGACAACATCATCGCCAACAGCCGGCTCGCCCTCGGCACGCGCTTCCCCTGGACGCCCGTGATGATGAACGAGTGGGACTACTGCGTGAACACGCGCATGGGCGATGGCTGCGCCGGCGCCGGGGGCGTCACGCAACGGTATGACGCGGCAGGTTCTCTGACGGCGCTGCGCTGGCTCGTTGACTCCATCGACCGCCCCGACGTCTCCCACGTGTTGCTGCGGGAGACGGTCCTCCAGGACAAGGACGGCAGCACGGGGGCGCGGAGCTACCCGTGGACCCAGGTGCCCATTCTCTTCCTGGCCTCGATGAGTGAGTTCCGTCGGCCGGCACGCACTGGCTACGGCACCGTGCCGATCATCGCGACGGGCGACGACGACCAGCTCCGGATTCTGATGTGGAACGAGGGCTCGGTGACCCGCACGATTCCACTCGAGCTTCGAAACGTGCCCGTCTCGCTCAACGCGCAGCTCGTGTCGGTGAAGAAGTTCAGCAAGCAGATTCGCGACGCGAACTGTCCGAACCCCGCCGACGTCATGAACGCAAGCCACGTCGTGACGTGCTGGCAAGACGCGACCGCGCCCGTCGCCATCTCGGGGTCGACCGTGAAGGTCACCTTCTCGATCGCGCCCGACGAGGCCGTGATGGTCTTCGCTGGAGCTCCGCCCCCGTTCGGCTCGGTGCTCTTCGACACCCACTACGTCCGCTCGGCTGACTTCGTGAAGCGCGACGGCACCGCGGCCGACCCCCTGAGCCTGTCGCACTTCGACCCTCGGACTGGCAGCGTCACGGTCGCGATTCGAAGCGGAGGCGACGCGGCCGAACGACTGACGCTCAGGAACGTACCCAACACGTTGACGTTCTCGACCCGGTTCGCGTCGATGGGCGCCCCGAGCCCTTCGACGGTCGCAGGCCTTCGTGTCGACTACCTCGACGTCAACAAGGTCCCCATCAAGACTGTCTTCTTCCGCGACAACCGCTGGACCACGGCGACCGCGACGTGGTCGCAGTTCGAGTGGCCCGTCGTCGCAGGCGCCACTGAGGTCCCGACCGACCTGACTGGCGCAAACCGAACGCTCACCCTCGCGACCCACGCGCCGGCGGCGTGGGCCGGAGACGTCGTGCTCGGCGTGGTGCTCAGCGGCGCTGCGACCGACGCCACCTGGCGTGTCGACTTCCCGTAGAGGACCCTCCGCACGATGACACGGAGCCCGTCGAGTCCGCGCCACGCTGGGGCCCGAAGTGGCGCGCTCAAGCCGTCCGCTTCGTCCGCGAGGGGCCGACGGACTCACCGTGTACGCGCTGCGGTCTATTGGTCGATGGCGGCCTTCCGCGTGACGGCGGCTGACGGCACTCCGAGGAACACGCGTAAGCGCTCCACCTCGTCCTCGAACGCCCGACGGAACGCAGCCTCGCCCGGCGCCTTCCCCGAGACGAAGCCGGTCTGCACGTCGAGCGCGCCGTCGTTCACCTTCGCGTTCGCCCACCCGATGACCTGGTCGCGCCACACCAGCGGCAACGCGTAGTACCCGAGCTTCCGCTTCGGCGCCGGCGTGTACGCCTCGAAGCGGTACACCCAGCCGAACAACACCTCGAAGCGCTGCCGGTCCCACACCAGCGGGTCGAACGGCGCGAGCAGGCGCACGACGTCCTCCACCTCACCGGCGCGCAGCCGTTCACCTTCAGGCCAATACCAATCGACGCCGCCGATGCGCTGACTGGGAAGACGCGCCTTCGCGCGAGCCAGGGCCGCGGCGCGAACATGACTCCACTGCGGAACGCCGCCGCGCAGGTAGCTCACCAACTTGCCCAGCGTCACCGCCGGCAGCGGCGCGTACTTCGCCACCACCGCGTCGATGAGCGCGTCATGCGCAGCGAGTGGATTCTCTGGCGGCGCCGTCGGCTCCCGCACCGCATACAGCCGAATGCCGCCCTCCCGTCGCGCGACGCGGAGCAGCCCGCGGTAGTGCAGCCCATCGAGCAGCTGCGTGCTGACGTTCGAGCGGCCACCGAACCAGTTGGTCGCCGTGCCCAGCTGCAGCGCGGCCTCGACGTCGCGAGGGTGAACGACCCCACGCGCTCGCACCGCCTCGAGCACCACGTTCGCCTGCTTCCACTGCGCCTTCGTCCACGCCTGCCGCGGCGTTCGTGGATGCATCAGCCGATGCAACGCGCTCGTCACGAAGCCTGCGTTGACGAAGAAGTCCTCTTCGATGGGGAGCGTCGGGTAGCGGCGCTCGAGGTCGCCCGCGCGATAGCCGGTGACGCGGTGACGCAACGTCAGGTCCTGCGCACGCGCGGGCGCTCGAATCGGGTCTGCCTGCACGAAGCCCAGTCGCGCGAGCGCACGCGGCAGCGTGGTGGGCGTGAAGAACGTTCGGGTGATGGCTGCGCGGCGAACGTCATCCAGCTGGGGAGGGCGGGGGCGGGCCACGCGACGATGATGCCCGCCGGCTGGTGTGCTGTCGTGGACGGTTGTGGGTGCGTCGCCACGAAATTCGGCGCGGCGTGCTTTTCCTGCCCTCGGCTTTCGGCAGGCCGGTAGATACGAGTCACGCCATGGCGATGGAGCCCGAGCCAGTCGCGGTCGCTGACACCCACCTCGCTGGTGGCGGCGCCTTCACGCCCGGCGCGCTGGTGCTGGGAGACCGGTTTCGCGTCGAGCGTCTGCTCGGCGGCGGCGGCATGGGCCTCGTCTACGTTGCCGAACAGGTGTCGCTCGGCCGCAAGGTCGCCCTCAAGGTGCTGCGAGACGACCTGCTCGCGACCCAGGGCATGGGCGAGCGGTTCCGGCGTGAGGCGCTGCTGCTCTCGAGCGTCGAGCACCCGTCCGTCGTGCGCGTCATCGACTTCGGAGAGCACGGGCACTCGATGTGTCTCGTCATGGAGTACGTCGAGGGCCAGTCGCTGCAGCAGCTCATCGACCGCGAGGCGCCCATCGCCGTCGACCGGGCCGAGCGAATTCTCGGGCAGCTCGCGCAGGGCCTCGCGGCGATTCACGGCAAGGGCATCGTTCACCGCGACCTCAAGCCCGACAACGTGGTGCTCACCACCACGCCAGACGGCCGGGAACAGGCCCGCGTGCTCGACTTCGGCATCGCCCGCCTCGCCGAGCCCGATGAGCGCCAGCAGGTGACGCAGTCGGGCTTCGTGGTGGGCACGCCCGAGTACATGTCGCCGGAGCAGGCGATGGGGCAGCCGCTCGACCCGCGCAGCGACCTCTACGCGCTCGGCCTCATCGCGTTCCGGCTTTTAACCGGCAAGGCGCCCTTCCCCGGCCCGTCACCGCGCGAGCTGGTGTCGCAGCAGATTCACCAGGCGCCGCCGCGGCTCCTCGACCTCGCGCCGCACCTCGTCTCGGCGCAAGCCCTCGTCGACGTCGTGACGGCCTGCATGGCGAAGGAGCCAGAGGCGCGACCACCGACGGCCGCCGCGTTCCTCGAACGGCTCGCGCTCAAGCCCATTCAGTTGACCTCGACCGTGAGCGGCTCGATGCGCATCGCGGCGGCGCAGACGCGGCTGGTGGAGCGGGCCCGGGCGGTGCCCACGTGGAAGCTCATCGGGAGCGCCGCCCTCGTCGCTGGCTTCGTCATCGCGGGCCTCGTCTGGTTCTTCGCGCCCGAGCGCACCGCGCGCCGGCTCCTCGACGCGCGGCGCGGGAGCGAGGCGCTGCAGATCATCGACGACATCTCGGGCGACAAACCGTCGAGCTCGCTCAAACAACTCAAGGCCGCGGCGCTCCACCAGGTGGGCCGCACCGACGAGGCGCGCAAGCTGCTCGAGACGATTCCGGTCGACTCGACGCTCGAGGTGGAAGCGCTCGAGACGCTCGCTGACGAGTTCGGCCAGTTCGAGGGCCGCGCGGATGGAACGAAGGTTCGCAAGCTGCTCGCGTCGTGGCCGAAGCAGAAGGTGTTGCCCGTCTTTCAGCGGCTGGCGAAGCGCGAAGAAGGCTGGACGCAGTGGGGCGCCCTGCGGTTCGTCGACCTCGAGTTCGCTGGCCAGGGCCTCAACCTCACCGAGCTGTACCTCGAGGCCCTGGGCGCGAAGGACTGTGGGCGGCGCGCGCTCGCGGCGAAGCGACTGGGAGAGCTGCGCAGCCCCGAGGCCATCGAGGCGCTGACGAAGCTGATGAACGTGCCGCGCAAGAAGGGCGGCGGCGTGCTGGGCCTCGACGAGCAGGACTGTGGGCAGACAGCGGCCGGCGCGGCGCTGCGACGCATCGAGCGCGACCAGGGTCCGTGAGCCATCACCTCGCGCGCGATGACCGCACCTGCGCTGCCTGAACACTGGAGCGCCGCGCGCTGAGCGTGCGCCTCACGATGCGTCGGAGGCTGGTTCGCCGACGGCGTTCAGCCTCCCTTCGAGGCGAGGAATTGGTCCACCTTCTCCACGTCGCCTTTCCCTGCGTCGCCGAGCTTGAGCCATGTCTTCCGCGCACGCTGCGCCGCGGCCTCGACCTCGGTCCACGGGCGCTTCGCATCCCGGCGCGCCACGGCGAGCTGCCACGCCGCCTCGGCTTCGTCACCAGGGTCGCACTCCGCGCCGTCACACAGCGACAGCGCCTCGGTCAGCGCCTGGAGCGCGCGCACCTCATCGTGGAGACCGCGCGCCGACTTCGCGATGCCCACCAGCGCGCCAGCCCGCTGAGCCGACTGCGCGCCGAGCCCCTTCGTCCACACCTCGAGCGCGTGCTCGAAGGGCGGCAGGGCCTTGTCGAAGTGGCCGAGCCGCAGGTGCGCGTCAGCGACGTTGAACCACGCCGTGCCGACGTTGGGGTGCGTGGGCCCGAGTGTGGCCAGGTAGCCCTCGACGACGCGCTCGAACACTGCGACCGACTCTTCCAGCCGGCCGGCTTCACCGAGCGCGACGCCCAGCGAGTTGAGCGCCTGAAAAGTGTCGGGGTGCTGCGCGCCGAGGGTGCGCTCGAAGTTCGCCTTCGCGCGCTCGATGAGCGGCACCGCCTCGGCGATGCGCCCCCGCCGCAGCTTCGCGTTGCCGAGGTTGAGGAGCGCGCGCGCGGTGAAGAAGCTCCCTGCGCCGGTGCGGGCCTCGACCAACGCGACGACCCGCTCGAACCGGGCCTCGGCTTCCTCGAGCCGGCCACGCCGAGTCTCGATGTTCCCGATGGAGCCCTCGACGGACTCCTCGAGCTGCGTCGTCTTCATGGCCGGCAGGTGCGCGCGGGCGAGGTCGACGTAGCTCAGCCCTTCTTCGGGTTTCACCTGCAGGAAGCCGACGAGGAACGCGAGCTCCGACCACGCGGCGCCGGCGAGCTCGTCGTCGCGCAGCCCCGTCGACGCCAGCGCGCTCGCCTTCAACGTCGCCTTCGCCTCGTCCAGCCGCCCAAGCTTGTGCAGCACGCGGCCGCGCTCGTAGTGCACCACCGACTGCACGATGGGCGGCACGCCCGCGTCGCCGGGGTTCGAGCGCCGCTCCGCCTCTTCGAAGGCGCCGGCTTCGTAGAGCGCGCCGATTCGAGCGCCGAGCTGGCGTGCGTCGCGAAACGTCACCCGCGATGGCTCGTCGAGCGGCACGCGCTCGAGGGTGTCGGTCTTCAGACAGGCGTTGGCGGCAGGGAGCCGGTCGACGATGCGCACCGCTTTGTTCACAGCGGGCGCGCCGCCGCTCTGAAGCACACCGATGACGGCGTCGAGCTCGGCGACGCGCTCCTCGAGGCACCCCAGCCGCGAGCGCCAGACCTCGGCGTCGACGCGCGCCGTGTCAGAGGCCAGGCACGCCTCGAGGTGCTGCTGCTTCCACGCCGACATGCGGTCGTCGAGGGCCACCGTCACCGCGGCCGCAGCGTTCGGCGCCCACGAGAGGCCCGTCGCCTTGAACGCCTCGCTCACCTGCGCGCGCCGCGGCTCGCCCCACACCGTCGACAGCCGCGCCTGGCCCAGGGCGCAGGCCTGAGGGAGACGGCTCCGACTCGAGAGCACCACCGACGCTGCGACGAGCAGCCCCAGCACCACGACGCCGATGAGCGCGCGAGACGAACGCCGCACGGCACCACCGGCCTCGAGCGCGTCGAGCAGGGCCACCATCGACGGCCAGCGCGCGGCCTCCTGCACCGAGAGGCCCCGCAGCACCACTCTGCGGACCGGCGAGGGCACGTCGGACGACGATGGAAAGGAGGGGGAAGGACCGTCTCTCATCGCGCGACGAAGCGCCTCGACGGTCGAGCCGCTCCAGGGGCGCTGGCCGGTGAGGGCCTCGAACAGCGCGACGCAGAACCCGAACTGGTCCGACGCGGCGGTGGCGGGCTCTCCGTCGAGCTGCGCTGGCGCCATGTACGCGGGCGTGCCGAGCAACGCGCCGGTGCCGGTGAGCGAGACACCGTGCTCCAGCACCGGGCCGTCGACGACCCGTCCCGCCGATTCGGAGGCGAGCCCGAAGTCCGTCACCTGCGCGCGGCCGTCGGCGCGGACCAACACGTTGTCGGGCTTGAAGTCGCGATGCACCACGCCGGCCTGGTGCGCTGCAGCGAGCCCTCGGCCTGCCTGAATGAAGACGCTCACGACGTCGGAGGCGCCGCGGCTCTGCGCCTTCAGCCAGTCGCGCACCGAGCCACCATCGACGAACTCCAGCGCCATGAAGCGCTGGCCTTCCCACCGGCCGACGTCGAACACCGTCACCACGTTGGGGTGCGAGAGCCGCGCGAGCGTCTGCGCCTCACGAAGCAACCGCGCCTGGTGCTCGTCGGATGACGCGGCGCTCTTGAGCAGCTTGAGCGCCACCTTCCGGTCGAGCTGCGGGTCCCACGCCGCGAACACCTGCCCCATCGCGCCCGCGCCCACCCGCTCGAGCACGACGTACCGGCCGATGGTGTTGCCGACCGACAACACCGGCTGACGGAGCGGCTCTCCCGTCGACGACTGCAGGCCCATCGCCAGCGCGCGGCGGCAGCTGACACAGCCATCGACGTGACGTTCGGCGCCTTCGAGCGCCGTGCCGCTCAGCTGGCCAGCACCCAGGGCGAGCAACGTGTCGTCGTCGAGGCAGGCCATGGCAGCTCTCTGGAACACGGCGTGGGCGAGGTCAACGACGGCTCCGCTCAGAGCGAGTCGCACTGGCCGAAGATGGAACTGCACTTGCCCGAGCAGCAGTTGGTGTCGTTGACGCAGCTCTGGCCGTTCGCCTTGCAGACGCTCGCAGGCTGGTTGCAGATGCCAGACGATGACGGCAGGCAGACGGTGGCCGAGGCGTTGCGGAGCGCGCAGCAATCCTCCAGCACGCCGCAGTCGACCTCGGAGGAGCACGTCTTGCGGCACGCGCCCGTCGAGGCGAAGACGCCGTCAGAGGTGCCGTTGGTCGTCACCGTCAACGCGCAGTACAGGTTCGTGCCGGCGCACAGCGGCGCGGTGTTCGGGCACGGCTGGTTGAGCTGCGACGAGCTGCCGCCGCCGGTGCCGCCTCCCGCGCTGCCACCTGCCGCGCTGCCGCCACCCGCGCTGCCGCCACCGGTGCCACCGTTGAGGCACGCGTTCAGGGTCTGGTAGCGCGCGACGCACGCGGTGGTGGAGCCGAAGTTTCCTGCGACGCAGGTGACGGAGGCTGGCGCCGCGACGAGGCAGTCGAACCATGCGGTGGCGGCGCTCGCACACGAGCTGCCGAGGAGCTGCTGACACTGGCCCGAGACGGTCGCCGCCAACGCGCCACACGTCGATTGAATGAGCGGCGCGGCGCGGTCGCACGCCGAGCCTGCGCTCCCACCACCGGCTGCCAGCCCGCCTCCCGCAGCGCCACCGCCTGCCGCGGAGCCACCGCCACTCGTGCCACCACCGCTCGCTCCGCCGCCGGTGCCTGTGACGCCGCCACCGGTGCCCGTGACACCACCGCCAACGCCACCGAGTGAACAGCGACCTGCGCTGCATGAGCTCGACACGGAGCACGACGCGCACATTGCGCCACGCTCGCCGCACGAACTCGAGGTGACGCCGGCCTGACAGAGGCCCATCGCGTCACAGCACCCGGCGCAGGTGGCGGCGGAGCACGACGTCGAAGGACCGCACGCCGTGAAGAAGAAGGACATCGAAGCCGCGACGGCGAACGCCGCGAACGAGAGGAAGGGGTTGCGAGACATGAGGCTCCACTGCGGGCGTGGGAGAGGGTTGAGGTGCGGCGTCGCCCGTCATCAGCAGTGACAGGGCGAGCCGCGCGCAGGTCGCACGAGAATTTCGCCGATCATTTCTTCTGGCGTGAACCGAAGTCAGTTCGGGCGCTTGCGCGCTCGACCCGGCAAGCCCTCGTCTGCCGCGAGGGGCTGTGGTCCGCGCAGCTCTCGCCTTGCCCAACTCTCAACCGCTAGTCTGTCTTCGAGGAAGGCACGATGAGCAGCGACTCGGAGCTTCGTTCTCGTGTCGAGCAGGCCTGGTCGAGGGACCGCACCATCGCGGAGCTCCTCGGAATGCTCCAAGGGGAGCAGAACCTGGCTGCGCTGGGGAAGTGCATCGCAGACGTGTACGGGGACGCTGAGATGGGGCGAGGCGAACCACCTCATCTCGGTCTTCTGCGAGCCGAATGCGCCGCTGCGCTTGAGGGTGACCCCCATCCCCATCTCCGATCAGCTCCAGAGGTTGGCGACCAACGGCCGCAGGAGCCCGCACGCCAACGGAGTGACGCGACCCATCAACTGCATGGCTCCGAGTCGCGCCGTTGAAGTGACGGATCAACGGGCCGCGAGCCCGCCAGTTTGTCGGAGCGGCCGCCGACCGACACCGATCTCGGCTCCAACGAGGACATTCCTCGCGAACCGCCAAAGCGAGTCTGAAAACGACGACATTCAATGTGCTTCTTTTCAGACTCGATGGCTGGCCTCCCTCGGACTGACGTCCCCTGCGTCTCCCGCAGCGCACGGCTCAGCGACAGCTCGAGCCCGTTCTGCGACGACGAGAGCACGTCGTTCACCGTGTCTCGACGGACGTCGCCTGCGTCTCCCGCAGCGCGCGGCTCAACGAGAGCTCGAACCCGTTCTGCGCCGACGTCAGCAAGTCGTTCACCGTGTCTCGACGGACGTCCCCTGCGTCTCCCGCAGCGCGCGGCTCAACGAGAGTTCGACCCGTTCTGCGCCGATGTCAGCAAGTCGTTCACCGTGTCTCGACCGACGTCCCCTGCGTCTCCCGCAGCGCGCGGCTCAACGACAGCTCGAACCCGTTCTGCACCGACGTGAGCAACCGCTCGACGTCGTCTTCCGGCAGCTTCAGCGCCGTGGAGAGCTTCGCGCGGGTGATGGCGGCCAGACGCTCCTTCGCGGCCAACAGCCACCTCGCCACCGTGGCCCGATGCGCGCCATACATCGGCGCGACCTCGTCGATGGACAACCCGTCGAGCAGGCTCAACCGGAGCAACGCGCGCTCACGAGCGGTCAACGACTGCACCGCCTCGCGAAAGACGGCCCGAAACTGGCGCTGCTGATCACCACTCGAGAGCCGTGACTCCACGTCAGCAGCGTCGGGCAGCGCGGCGAGCTCGTCTTCCGCCGAAACTGGAACGACGGTGGGCCGCAAGTTCGACAGCACGTTCGACGCAGCGATGCGCAGGAACGCGCCGAGCGGGCCGCGCCCTGAGTACTTCGCGAGCTTCGGCACGTCGGGCGGCGTCGCCACCAGCAGCCGCGTGCGCAACACCTGCATCGCCTCGTCGACGTCATCGGCCGACGCTCTCCTGAGGAGCGCCGCGGCCACCGGCGGCAACAGCTCGCGGTCGAGCAGGTTCAGCGCCGCTCCATCAGCGGCGAGACACGCCCGCGCCAGCACCAGCCCTTCGAGGTCTGCCTCGGGCCAGCTCGCGCGCGGCACCGCGTGCGTGACGAGCACTCCGATGAGCGTCGCTTCGTCGCAGCCCCACGAATTCTGCGGCCGCCGCGCCCACACCTTCTCCGCGAGCGCCGCGTCGCCGTCGAGCGCACGAGTCAGAGCGTCGAGAGTCCACGTCGCCATGGCGCCCTACTTCGCCGTCGGAGCCCCGACGATCAGCCTCAGGCTGAAGCGCTCGTCGTCGCGGAAGATGACGTGCTCCCCGTTGCCGCGGTCGGCTTCAATCTTGTCAGCGCCCACCTGCGCGACGGCGCCGACGCTGAACCACACCCACTTCGTCGAGATGCTCAACGTGGGCCCGACGTAGAGCGCCGTGCCCTGGTACGCGCCGCTCAAGAACGCCTGCCGTCCGCGAACCTCGAAGCCGGCCGAGACGTCGGGCGTGACGAGAAACCGCGCGGCGAAGCTGTGCTCGAGCCTGGTGTCGATGGCCTCGCGGCGGTCCCAGAAGACGGTGCGCTCGTACGACGAGTTGAGCGCCAACCACACGTCGCCGAGCTTGCGGTCGAGCACCAGCCGGCCCTCGAGCACGGCGGTGGCCACGCCGAAGCCCGCGCGTGCCAGCAGCGCGACGCCGAGCACGTCGTCTGGATCGAACAGGCGGTACCGCGCGAGCGCCGAGACCCGGCCGTCGAAGGTGCGCTGCTCCCGGCGGAGCATCAGCACCTCGGCCTCGAGCCCGAAGTGCACGTCGACGCGCTTCGAGACGCCGGCGCTCGCCCAGCCGCGCACCTCGAGCAAGTCGTACGACGTCGGCCGGCCCGAACGAACGCTCACCCAGAGCTCGGCATCCGTCGTCCCGTTGGCCTGGGTCGTCGAGGTCCACGTGTACGGGAAGGCGCGGTCGGCCATCGCCGACGTGGCGGCCAACACACTCACGACCGAGCCCAGCACCCAGGTCCTCACCGCGCAGGACTTATACCCGGCCGCCAACGCCTGCTATTCCAACCACTC
The DNA here is from genome assembly GCA_030681895.1 of Myxococcales bacterium. Classification (GTDB taxonomy): domain Bacteria; phylum Myxococcota; class Myxococcia; order Myxococcales; family Myxococcaceae; genus Xiheimicrobium. The sequence goes on from JAUXRI010000281.1 coordinate 28,990, forward strand.
GGCGTCGTCTGGAATCTCGAAGTTGTCTTCGAAGCGGACGCTGAGCGTGCCCGTCGACTCGAACAACACCCACCGCGCGCCTTCCGAGACCCGCAGCGCGATTCGGGTGTCAGACAGGCGCACCACCTGCGGCCACCGCGCGGCGCTCTCGACCTCGAGCTCGAGCTGAAGTCCCTCGGGTTCGACGGGAGCCGCAGCCGGAGCTGGCCCAGCCACCGCGTCCTCGGAGTGGAGTGCCTCCGGCGCAGGCTCGGCGACCGCGACTGATGCGTCGGGCAGTGACGCCTCGGGGGCTGCACCCGGTGACTCTGACGCCGACGATTCTGCGGGAGCTTGTTCGGGCTCTGGCGCCCAGGTGTCGAGGCGTCTGGGGACGGGCGAGACGCTGGTCACCATCGGCAAGGCCAGCTGCGGCGCGGCGTCTTCGATGAGCATCGAGTTCGAGGATGCCGAGTACAGACTCGATTCGCTCGACGCCGGCGCCATGCCAAGCAACTGCGACGGCGAGGAGACGGGGAAGACCGAGCGCACGCCAGCGGTCGCTTGCCGCGCGCGCATCTCGAGGCGAATGATGTCGGTGATGAGCTCGATGTCGTCGGGCAACAGGGCCAGCCCGAGCTTGAGCGCCGCCACCGCGCGGTGATGGTGGCCCGCCTCGTCGAGGAGTCGGGCGGCCAGCCGGTAGCTCGACACCGCGTCGGCGTCGCGCGAGAGGCGCTTGAGCACTTCGGCGTGCTTGAGCCAGGTCTGAACGTCGCGCGGCGCCTGCGAGAGCGCCTGTCGAAGCAGGACCTCGGCACGCTCGAACTGGCCCGACGCCACCAGTCGCGCAGCCCTCTCTTTGACGAGACGAACGCTCACGAAGACGTCGATGTAGCGCAGGTTCCACGGAGCCGCTGATCGTCCGCTGCCACTAAAACACCTCGCCCACGCCGGACGACGAGAGCACGCGGCCGCCCTCTCCCACCTGATCCGATTTTCACCCGAGCGCCCCCTGCCGGGTCAGGCAGACTGCGAACCGTCTTGCGCGGTCACGTCGCGCTTGCAGTCCCCGGAGAGTCCCCATGAATCGTCTGTCTCTCGTTGCGGTCCTCGCGTTGGGCGTCCTCCAGGCGTGCAGCCCGCCAGTCGTCGCGACGGCCTGTGGGCCCAGCAACTGCACCGGGTGCTGCGACTCGAGCGACACCTGCCAGTCGGGGTTCGCAGAGAGCGCGTGCGGTCGCACCGGAGGGTTGTGCAGTGTGTGCTCCGGCGGATTCGTGTGCTCGCTTGGTGGCTGCATTCCGGCGCGAAGCACCGGAGGCGGCTCGGCTGGCGGCGGAACGGCTGGCGGTGACGCAGGTGGCTCAGCAGCTGGTGGCTCAGCGGCTGGTGGCTCGGCGGCTGGTGGCTCAGCGGCTGGTGGCTCTGCGGCTGGTGGCTCAGCGGGTGGTGGCTCAGCGGGTGGTGGCTCTGCGGCTGGTGGCTCAGCGGCTGGTGGCTCCGCGGCTGGTGGCTCCGCGGCTGGTGGCTCCGCGGCTGGCGGCACCGCGACGGCTGGTGGCACTGCGACGGCTGGTGGCACTGCGACCGCTGGCGGCACGGCGACGGCTGGTGGCACTGCGATGGCTGGCGGCACTGCGACGGCTGGTGGCACTGCGACGGCTGGCGGCACCGCGACGGCCGGCGGCACGGCGACGGCTGGCGGCACGGCGACGGCTGGCGGCACCGCGACGGGCGGCGGTTCCGCCGGCACGCTCTGTCCCGGCTCCAGCACGGTCTGCACCGGCTGCTGCGTCGGCCCGCTGTGCCTGTCAGCGATGAGCCAGAACAACGGCGCGTGTGGCGTCGGCGGCGCGGCCTGCGCTCCGTGCGCCGGCGCAGGCACGTGCGTGAATGGCCAGTGCACGACGGTCACGACCTGCACGCCGAACAGCTGTCCGAGCGGCTGCTGCCAGGGAAACCTCTGTGTCCCCTTCGGCGCGCAGAACGCCACGCAATGCGGCTCCGCGGGCCTGGCGTGCACCGTCTGCCCGACGAACAACTCCTGCACGGCGGGCAGCTGCACGATGACGGCGGCGTGTGACTTCCTCTCGTGCCCGGGGTGCTGCGCGAACGGAAGCTGCCAGATGACGGGCAGCCAGACCCCGCTCTCGTGCGGCAACAACGGCTCGACGTGTACGGCCTGCGCTCCAGGAGCGACCTGCACCACGGGCGTCTGCTCGGGCGGTTCGGCGTGCGGCCCGACGACGTGCAATGGCTGCTGCAGCAACGGCAGCTGCACCGCGTCCACCTCGACCTCGGCCACCGCGTGCGGCCACTCGGGCAACAGCTGTGTCGCGTGCGGGCCAGGCCAGGTCTGCTCCACGGGCGTCTGTGTGCCGATGCCGAACCCGAACTGCATTCTCATCGCGCCCAACGACATCGACTTCGGCACGGTGCAGACGGGCTGCCGTTCGGCGGTCACCGCCATCACGCTGCGAAACATCTGCACCTTCCAGGTCAGCCTCTCGGCGCTCGGCGTCTCGGGCGCCGGCTTCACCACCTCGGGCCTCACCACCCCCGTGACGATTCCGGCCAACAGCTCGGCGAGCTTCAACCTGACCTTCGCGCCAACCGCGGTCGGCCGGGTCGACAGCATCCTCGTGGTCGGCGCGACCCACTCGTCCAGCACGTTCGCCTACCAGACGCCGGTCAGCGGCAGCGGCGGCACCACCGGCCTCAACCAGGACCGCTTCACGATTCCCACGAAGACCGACGTCGTCCTCATCGTCGACAACTCGTGCTCGATGTCCGACAAGCAGATGGCGCTGGGCGCCAACGCGAACGCCTTCCTCGCGTATGCCTTCAGCGCGAACGTCGACTTCAACCTCGGCGTCACCACCACCGACATGGACGACGTGACGCACCAGGGGCGCTTCCAGGGGCTCCAGGCGACGAGGGTGCTCAAGAGCACCACGCCGAACCTGCTCCAGGCGTTCAACGCGCGCGTCAACGTGGGCACCAATGGCTCTCCCAGCGAGCTGATGTTCGCGCCGGCGGTCGCCTCGGTGTCGACGGCGCTCCTCACCACCACCAACGCCAACTTCCTGCGTGGCGACGCGGCGCTCTCGGTGCTGGCGTACACCGACGCCGTCGAGCAGTCCCCCGCCGCGACCTCGGAGTACGTGCGACAGCTCCTCGCGGTGAAGGGGCAGCGAAGGCGCAACCAGTTCTCGTTCAGCTTCGTCGGGCCCACGCTCGCCTCGCCGCCCAGCACCTGCAGCTACGACGGCACCGCGCCCGACCCGCGCCAGCGCGAGATGATCGCCAGCACCGGCGGCACCACCTCTGAGATCTGCGGCGTCGGCACCACCCAGGCCTGGAGGACCGAGGCCACCCGCGTCGGGCAGGCGGTCTTCGGCGCGCGGGCGGTGTGGTTCCTCACCGGAAGGCCCGCGTCAGGCACTGCCAGTGGAGTGACGGTCTTCCAGAACGGCGTGCCGGTGCCCGAGCTCGGCGGCAACGGCCGCAACTGGAGCTACGACCCGACCCGCAACGCCGTGGTGTTCGAAGCCCGCGCGCTGCCCGCGCCAGGCCAGAGCGTCGGCTTCGACTACTCGGTCTCGTGCATGCCGACCGGAGGCGGAACCGATGGCGGCGTCGCGCCGGGCTGCGGCCCGCTGACCTGCAGTGGCTGCTGCGATTCTGGAGGACAGTGTCTGGGCGGCAACTCGACCAGCGCGTGCGGCGTTCTCGGGAACGCCTGCCAGGCCTGCACGCTCTTCTGCTCGATGGGCGCCTGCCTCTGACGAACGGCGACGAGAAAATCCGATGGCGCGGGCGAGCGACGTCTCTATCGAGTGGACATGCACGTCGAGATTCGCGGCCGCGGCCACGCTGTGACCGCCGACCTCAAGGCGCACACCGAGCGGCAGCTGCACTTCTCCCTCTCGCGGTTCGCCAACCGCATCAGGCGCGTCACCGTTCAGCTCGACGACCTCGAGACCGGAGACACGCGCTGCGACATGTCAGTCACGCTCGATCGAGGCGAAGCGCTGCACGTGGAAGATCAGAGCACTGATCTGCTGCTGAGCGTCGACTACGCAGCCAGCCGCCTCGGGCGCCTCGTCGCGCGCGAGCTGGAGCGCCAGCGAGAGACCGGGCGGGCGCCCAGGCTCGGCACGGGGCGCTGAACCGAGACATCCAGTTTCAGAATTGTTCAGCAGCGAATAATCGACTTATCCTTACTCTCACGCCGCGTTACTCATCGGGCCTCTCCGACGCTTCTCGAGGTCTCCCATGGGCATGAGCGAGTCGACCTTCTTCGAACAGACCTGCGCGCGCATCAGCCGGCGCCCGCCCATGACCGAAGCCGAAGAGCAGACCCTGGCCCGCCGGTGGCTCGAGCACGGTGACCGGCAGGCGGCCGAGGCGCTCGTCGAGGCGCACCTGCCGCTGGTGCTGCACCTCGCGCGGAGGCTGCGTGGCTACGGCGTGCCCAAAGACGACCTCGTCGCCGAGGGCAACATCGGCCTGCTGCGCGCCGTCGAGAAGTTCGACCTGCGCGGCGTGCGCTTCAAGACCTACGCGACGTACTGGATTCGGGCGCACATGCTGGCCGCGGCGATGCGCTCCAACAGCATCGTCACGGTGGCGACGGGCGCCCTGGGCGCGAAGTTCTTCTTCAAGCTCCGCTCTGCGCGCGCGAAGGCCGAGACGCTGATGGGGGCCGGCCACGAGGGCATCGACGCCCTGCTCGCGGAGCAGTTCGGCGTCTCGGAGGACGTCATCCGCCAGCACTCGGCGCGGCTGGGCTCGCACGACGTGTCGCTCGACGTGAAGCGCAGCGAAGACTCCGACACGACCGGGCTCGACCTGCTCCCCGACGAGTCGGCAGACCCTGAGACGAGCCTTGGCGACCTCGAGCGCGACGAGCTCATTCACACCACCGTGCGGCGCCTGTGGAAGGGCCTCGACGCGCGGGAACGTGCGGTGCTCCAGCACCGGCTCCTCGCGGACGACGACGACGTGACGCTCGCCGACCTCGGAGAGCGCTTCAGCCTCTCGCGCGAGCGGCTGCGGCAGATCGAGCTGCGGGTGAAGGACCGCCTCAAGCGCGCGCTCGACACGACGGCGGGCGTCTCAGCGCTGCAGTGATTTCTTCTCGACGTACACGCGGGTCTTCTCGAGCCCGCGGGTGACCGAGTCTCGCGTCGAGGCCTTCTGGTCTCCGTGCACGAGGAACGACGGCACCGAGCCCGCAGGGTCGGAGAACAGCGTGTGCGTCAGGCGCGTGCCGCCCGACGGCTCAGTGACGAGGTCCCACTCTCCCCACAGCTTCTCCATTCGCACGAACCCACTCGGCGTCGGCGGCGCACCGTCGGTCGTCGAGCGGAAGCGAATGCGGCAGCGCCCTTCCGCCAGCCACTCGCGCTTGACCGAGAGCGTGTAGTCGCGCTTCGAGACGATGGGGAACGAGAGCTGCGCGTAGATGACGCGCTCGTTCTCTCCCGACGCGAGCACCTTGCTGGCCACCACGCCGGGCAGGTCGACGCCACCGGTGGCCCACTCGAAGATGGCGACGCAGAGGTCGTTCACGGCGTGCGGCGTGCGCGTCTCGACGCGGTACTCGCGATACGGGCTCGCGGGCACGGCGCGGCCGCTCACGGTGAAGCCCTTCGACGTCTCGAGCGTCTCGAACGCGGCCGGGTTGGCGTCGATGGGAAACTGGCTGAGCAGCGCTGCGGTCGTGAGGGCGAAGAGCATCGTCGCGTTTCAGGTAACGGGGCGGAGCCTTCGTGCACACCCGAACTCAGGCCAGCGCGACGAGCCGCTCCAGCAACCGGGTGACCTCGGCCATCTGTGCGGTGTCGCCCAGCTTCACCGCCACGCGGCCCTGGGCGAGCAGCGCCTTCACCTGGCCCACCGCGGAGTCAGCCTCGGGGCTCGGGTTCTCTTCAGCGCTCTTCTCGAGCAGACGGACCAGCCGCTCGGCCTTGTCGAGCACGCGCGGGAACGTCGACACGGCCAGCACCTTGTCCTTCTCGGCCTGCTGCTGAGAGTAGGCGGCCTGCTCCTGCGAGAGAGAGTCGACCTCGGCCGGGTTGAGCGTGGTGCGCGCCTCGATACGAATCGCCTCGGCCATGCCGGTGGTGGTGTCGACCGCCCGCACCGAGAGCGTGCCTTCGTTCGAGAGCTCGAAGGCGACGTCGATGGGCACGTCGGAGCGGTTGACGACGCTCAGCTCGCTCAAGACCACCTCACCCAGCTTCGTGCACTCGTCAGAGAACTCACTCTCGCCCTGGTAGACGGGAATACGCGCCGAGGTCTGGCCCGTGCGGCCGGGGAGAAACGTCTCGCGCGCCGACGCGGGCACCGGCGAGTTCCGCGCGATGAGCTTGCGCACCGTGCCGCCGAGCACGCCGACCGACAGCGTGTGGGTCGCGACGTCGATGAGCAGGGTCTTGCCTTCGCGTGACGCCAGCTCGGCCGCGTGCACCGCGGCGCCGAGGGCGACCGCCTCGTCGGGGTTGACGCCGCTGACGGGCTGCCGGCCGAAGAACTGCGTCACCAGCGCGCGGATGAGCGGCATGCGCGTCATGCCTCCGACGAGCATCACGGCCTCGACGTCCGACGGCTGGAGCTTCGCCGCCTCGAGCACCTGCTGGCACACTGCGAGACAGCGCGAGGTGAGCGGCTGGGAGAGCTGCTCGAAGAAGTCACGCGTGAGCGCGGTGTCGAGCTGACAGAGGTGGTTGCCAGCGCCCTCCGAGTGGTCGCCGAGCTCGCCTACCGAGATGTACGCCTCGGGCTGGTCGCTCAAGGTGCGCTTGGCGCGTTCGGCCGCGTACCGGAGCCGCTGCATCGAGATGCGGTCCTTCGTGACGGCGTCGCGGTAGCTGTCGGGCACCTGCGCGACGAGCCACTGAACGATGCGCGCGTCGAAGTCGTCGCCGCCGAGCTGCGGGTCGCCGCCGGTCGCCTTCACCTCGTAGACGCCGCTCTCCATCTCGAGCACCGAGACGTCGAAGGTGCCGCCGCCGAGGTCGAACACCAGCGCGCGGCCCTGGAACGAGTTGACGAGGCCATACGCCATCGCCGCCGCGGTGGGCTCGTTGAGCAGCCGCAGCACCTCGAGGCCTGCGATGCGCGCCGCCTCACGTGTGGCCTGACGCTGGCCTTCGTCGAAGTTCGCCGGCACGGTGATGACGGCCTTCGAGACGGCCACGCCGAAGTGCGCCTCGGCGTCGAGCTTGAGCTCTCCCAGCAGCATCGCGGACACCTGGGTGAGCGGCATCACGCGGCCTGCCACCTTGTTGCGCACCTCGCCCGGGGGGCCCGCGAGCAGGGGGTTTGGCACGCCGGCGCGCGCCGTCTTCTCGAGCTGCGGAGACCAGCGTTTACCGATGAAACGTTTGGTGGCGGGGGCGACGCGGTCGGGCGCCTCGTCTCCGAGAATCTGCGCGCGCTCGCCGACGACGCGCTCGCCCATCGCGGTGAAGCCGACGACGGACGGGGTGAGGCGGGCACCGGCGCGGCTGGGAATCACGAGCGGGCGGCCAGCATCGAGCGTCGCGACGGCGCTGTAGGTCGTGCCGAGGTCGATACCAATGACGGGTTCCATCGAGAGCGGGCACCTTACTCCGCGGTCCGGGGTGATCCACTTTCCCCGGACGCGGCTCCCGGCTCCGTTCGTCGCGCGTCAACGAGCGGTGGCAGGCATCAGGAGCGCTGAACCGACCCGTGCTGCTGGTGCTTGCCGCCTCGACCCCGTGTGCTAGGGCGCGCGGCATGCAGAACGTCTCCGTCGCCCGCCGCTACTCCCGTGCGCTCCTCGACGCCTCGGGTCCCCAGGCTGATCAGGTGCTGACCCAGCTCGAGGAGCTGGTGCGCTTCCTCGACGTGAGCCCCGCGGTGCTCGAGGCGCTGTCGAACCCGTCGCTGACCTTCGCGCAGCGCACGGCGGTCACCGAGGGCCTCATCAAGGCCGCCGAAGGCATGCAGCCGATGCTCGCCAACCTGTTGCGGCTGCTCACCGACCGCAACCGCTTCTCCATCATCCCCGCGCTGGCGCTGCAGTTCCGCGAGATGGTCGACGCCCGCATGGGTCGCGTTCGCGGCACCGTCACCTCGGCCGTGCTGCTCGGTGACGCCCAGCTCATCGCGCTCAAGGCGCAGCTCGAGACGCTCACCCAGCGCAAGGTGGTGCTCGAGGCGAAGGTCGACAAGAGCCTCATCGGCGGCGCCGTGGCCACCGTCGGCAACCGCACCTACGACGGCTCGATTCAGAGCCAGCTGCGCGAGATGGGCCGTCAGCTGACCGCGAAGTAGCCCCGGTTCGTCAGACGAGGTTGTGGAACACCCGCTGAACGTCGTCGTCCTGGTCGAGCCTGTCGACCAGCTCGAGCACGTCTTTGGCCTTCTCTTCGTCGAGCGTCACCGTCGTGGTGGGGATGTATTCGGACTCGGCCAGGAGCGGGTGAATGCCCTTCGCTTCCAGCGCCGACTGCAGGTGCCCGAAGTCAGAGAACGCGCAGCGCAGCACGATCTGCTTCTCGCCTTTCTCACCTGAGCCTTCGCCGAGCTCCTGCAGGCCGTGGTCGATGAGCTCGAGCTCCAGCTCGTCGAGCGGAGGCAGGCCTTCTGGCGCGAGCCGGAACACGCCCATGTGGCTGAACATGAAGCTGACCGAGCCGTTCGAGGCGAGGTTGCCGTGGAACTTGTTGAAGTACGCGCGCACGTTGCCGACGGTGCGCACGATGTTGTCGGTGGCCGTCTCGATGAGGAGCGGCACGCCGTGTGGCGCGTAGCCCTCGTACATCACGGTCTCGTAGGTGGTGGCGTCGACGCCAGCGGCCCGCTTGATGGCGGCCTCGACTTTGTCTTTCGGCATGTTGGCCGAGCGGGCGTTCTGAACGCAGCGCCGCAGCGCCGGGTTGGTGTCGGGGTTGGTGCCGCCCGACTTCACCGCCATGGTGATGTCTTTGCTGATGCGCGTGAACGCCTTCGCCATCTTGTTCCAACGGGCGAACATGCCCGCTTTGCGCGTCTCGAAGATCCGTCCCATGGAGGCGCGCCATAGCACGGGGCATTTCCTTTGCGCGTGAGCAGCGGCTGGGGGGTCCTTGTGTCTGGCGACCAGCCGCACGATGAGGGCCGCTCGCACCACTTCGGGGAACCACTCCATGATCCGCACTCACTTCTTCGCCCTCGCGTTCGCGCTGTCCTTTGCGTTCGGCTGTAGCCCCCCCGTGCAGCCCGTGGCGTGTGGACCCAGCAACTGTACGGGGTGCTGTGACTCGAAGGACCAGTGTCAGGCCGGCGTCGCGGACTCGGCGTGCGGACGGACCGGTGGCCTGTGCAGCACCTGCAACGGTGGAGCGGTGTGTGCGCTCGGCGCGTGCACCTTCGCCGCCACGGGTGGTGGGAGCGCCGTCGGCGGAGGCGCGGCTGGTGGGTCGACGGCCGGAGGCTCGGGTGGCGGTGACGCGGGCGGTTCGGCAGCAGGTGGCTCAGCGGCTGGTGGTGACGCTGGTGGCTCGGCGGCCGGTGGCTCAGCGGCTGGCGGTGACGCCGGTGGCGCTGCGGCTGGTGGCGCTGCGGCTGGTGGTTCTGCGGCTGGTGGCGCTGCGGCTGGTGGCTCGGCGGCCGGTGGCTCGGCGGCCGGTGGCTCCGCGGCAGGTGGCTCCGCGGCTGGTGGCTCCGCGGCCGGTGGCTCCGCGGCCGGTGGCTCCGCGGCCGGTGGCTCTGCGGCTGGTGGTTCTGCGGCCGGTGGTTCTGCAGCCGGTGGCTCTGCCGCTGGTGGTTCTGCGGCTGGCGGTTCTGCAGCCGGTGGCTCCGCAGCCGGTGGCTCCGCAGCCGGTGGCTCCGCAGCCGGTGGTTCTGCAGCCGGTGGCTCCGCAGCTGGTGGCTCTGCTGGTGGAGGCTCGGCCTCGATGGTGTGCCCCGGCACGACGACCCCCTGCGCCGGGTGCTGCGTGGGCCCGCTCTGCGTCGCCGTAGCGAGCCAGAACAACAGCGCGTGTGGCTCTGGCGCGGCGGCCTGCGCACCGTGCGCGAACGGCACCTGCAACGCGGGCCAGTGCTCGGTCGTCGCGACGTGCAACCCGACGAGCTGCCCCAACGGCTGCTGCCAGGGCACCCTCTGCGTCCCGTTCGGCGGCCAGAACGCCTCGCAGTGCGGCTCGAGCGGCCAGTCGTGCTCCGCCTGCCAGATGAACAACTCGTGCGTGATGGGCGCGTGCACGCCGACCACTGCGTGTGACTTCTTCAGTTGCCCGGGCTGCTGCGCCAACGGCGTCTGTCAGCAGCCGAGCGCCCAGACCAACGCGTCTTGCGGCGTCAACGGCGCGACCTGCACCGGCTGCGTCAACGGTGCGACCTGCACCGCTGGGGTCTGCACCGGCGGCGCCGTCTGCAACGCGACCAACTGCGCTGGCTGCTGCAACGGCACGACGTGCGTCACGCCGACCAACACCTCGGCGACGGCGTGCGGTCACTCCGGCAACGTGTGCTCGGCGTGCGGCCCGGGCCAGGCGTGCTCCTCGGGCGTCTGCCTGCCTCAGCAGAACCCGGCCTGCATCGTCTTCACGCCGACCGACGTGGACTTCGGCACGGTGCAGACGGGCTGCCGCTCCGCGCAGACGTCGTTCACCATTCGCAACGTGTGCACCTTCCCCATCACGTTGTCCGCGCTCGGCGTCTCGGGAGCAGGCTTCACCAACACGTCGCCGACGCCGCTGCCTGCGACGATGGGCGCCGGGGGCTCGCTCTCGTTCACTGTCACCTTCGCGCCGACGACCAACGGCCGCGTGAACGGCATTCTCGTCGCGGGCGCGAACTACTCGAGCGGCACCTTCGCGTACCAGACCAGCGTCACGGGCACCGGGGCCTCGGCGCCGCTCAACCAGGACCGCTTCACGATTCCCACGAAGACCGACGTCGTGCTCATCATCGACAACTCGTGCTCGATGTACGACAAACAGATGGCGCTCGGCAGCAGCGCGAACGCGTTCCTGGCGTACGCCTTCAGCGCCAACGTCGACTTCAACCTCGGCGTCACCACGACCGACATGACGAACATGAACGAGGCGGGTCGCTTCCAGGGCCTGCCGGCGGTGCGGGTGCTGCGGAGCACGACGCCGAACCTGCTCCAGACCTTCAACCAGCGGGTGAACGCGGGCACGAACGGCTCGGGCCTCGAAGAGATGTTCCGGCCTGCGGTCGCCGCGCTCTCACCGGCGCTGCTGACGACGACCAACACCGGGTTCCTGCGCGCCGACGCGGCCTTGTCGGTGCTCGCGTTCACCGACGCCTCCGAGCAGTCCATGGGCGCGACGAGCGACTTCGTTCGCCAGTTGTACGCGGTGAAGGGGCTCGCGCGACGCAACGAGTTCTCGTTCAGCTTCGTCGGGCCCACGCTGGCGGTGGCGAACCGGCCGATGGGCTGCCAGTACGACGGCAATGCGCCCGACCCGCGGCAGATCGAGATGATCGCCAGCACTGGCGGCATCAGCTCCGAGATCTGCAACGTCGGCAACACGCTGGCGTGGCGCACCGAGGCGACGCGCGTGGGTCAGGCCATCTTCGGCGGTCGCGCGACGTGGTTCCTCACCAGCCGTCCGGCTCCTGCGGCGGCGAGCAGCCTGACGGTGACGATCAATGGCGTCGCGATCCCCGAGCTCAACGCCGCCGGGCCGCGGAACTGGACCTACGATGCGGCCCGCAACGCGGTGGTCTTCGAGGCGCGCACCTTGCCGTCGCCGGGCCAGACCGTCGGGGTCGACTACGCCGTCGCCTGCATGCCGTAAGGGGACTGAGCGTCGGGAACGTCGAGGTCAGCACCACCGGCGGGCTTCGGCGCCTCAGTCGCAACACGCCAGGGGGCGGGTCGTCTGGCAGCCGGTGTTGGCGGCGCTCACGAAGCTGTCGGTGAAGGACCCCGAGGCGTTGACGTAGAACCCGCCATTGCCTGTGTTCGGCAGCGCGTTGGTCCAGGCGGTGCACGTGCTGATGAAGCTGCGCTGGCCCGCCTGATTCGATTGCCAGTTGTCCACCCACGCGCCCCCCGAGGGCACCGGCGTCGGGCTCGCAGCCGACATGTATTCGTTCTTGTCGCAAAAGTGCGAGCCGGCGAAGGCGCCTGCGCAGAGGCCGTGCGCGCCGAAGCGCCCGCCGAGATTGCCGGTGTGCCTGGTGGCCGTGAAGCCGCGAAATCTGCGAGGCCGCGCCGTGAAGCAGCAACTGACCGACCGCGCGATGTCACATTGGTTGGAGGTGAGAGAGGTGTACCCGGAGGTGTTGAGGAAGAGCGCCGTATCGTTCGAGTTGGGCACTGCGTTGGTCCACCCTGAACACGTGCTGGTGTTGATGCGCTCGCCCGGCTGGTTCACCCCGCCCCAATCGTCGAGCCACGCGCCAGTTGCCGGCACCGGAATGGCCGAGGTGGCCTGCACGTACTCTTGCTCGTCGCACATGACGGAGTTGGGGAAGGCGGCCGCGCAGATGGCATGTGCGCCGACTCGCCCGCCAAGGTTGCCGGTGTAGGTCGCCGGCGTGAACCCGGCGAACCGCGCACGAGGCTGGGTGAGCATGCCCGCAGGCCCCGCTGGGCCGACAGGGCCGACCGCACCTGCAACGCCGACGGGCCCAGCGACGCCTTGAGGCCCCGTCGCGCCGGCCGGGCCCTGCACGCCGGGGACGCCAGTGCAGACGACCGCGCGACCGCCACCATCGACCGAGACGAGCGCACCACCGAAGGGGCAGGCCGGGTCGCCCACCGGGAGCGCAGTCACGACGGCTGGAGCGCCGGGCGCGCCCTGCGGGCCGACCAGCACACCGCCATCGACCATCAACACGGCGCCGGGCTCTCCTGGGTCGCCCTTGTCTCCCTTTTCACCGCGAGGCCCCTGTGGGCCGGCAGGGCCGAGGGCGCCCTCGGCGCCAGGGGCGCCCGGCTCGCCGTTTCGTCCAGCCGTGGTGCAGCCAAGGGCGAACAGCGCCAGGAGCGAGACGGTGCGCGAGAAGTTCATGACGTGACGTCACTCGACGACGAGGCCTGGTGCAACCGCTCCGAAGCCTGAGCTTTCGAAGCTACGGCGCGCAGTACGCGGGGCACGCGCCGGCCGCGGTGATGAGCCGCCCGCCGTTGCAGCTCATCAGCGTCTGCGGCACCCAGACTCCAGCAGCGCTACACACCCAGCTGCCCAGCGGCGCGGGCATTCCCGAAGGGCCGGTACACGCACAGCGCCCTGAGGGAGGCGCGCCGCACGTCAACGCGCCCTCGGTGGGCACGCAGCCGAAGAAGTTGAGGAAGCCTCCGCAGTCGATGCCGCAGCCGCCGCAGTGCTGGGGCGTGCTGGTGATGTCGGTGGCCTGCAGCACGCCGACCATGAAGGAGCTCGGACAGCACCGCATCTCAGGGCTCGGACCAACCTGCGTCATCACCGGCAGGTTGGTGCCCTGACACACACCGGACGCGCAGGTGTCGTTGATGGTGCACGCGTTGGCGTCGTCGCAGAGCCCGGCGACCGGCGTGCCTCCGCCACAGGCGCCATTCGTGCAGACCTCGTTCACGGTGCACGGGCTGCTGTCGTTGCAGGCGCCGGTGCGGTTGGTGCCGACGCAGCTCCCCGTCGCGCAGGTGTCGTTCGCCGTGCACTGGTTTCCGTCGTCACACGCGCCGGTCGTCGTCGTCCCCGTGCAGGTGCCGCTCCCCGAGCAGGTGTCGTTCGCGGTGCAGGCGTTGAAGTCGTTGCACGCGATGGGCGGCGAGGTGCCCGTGCAGGTGCCGTTCTGGCACGTACCGGTCACCGGGCAGCCGAAGCCGGCGAAGCCAAGGTACGTACACGCGGTGCCGTTGGCGACGTTGGTGCCGGTGCCGCACACGCCAGTCGTCGGGTTGCACACGCCCGTCAGGCACGGGTTGTCGACGAAGGAACACCGCGGGAAGCCCAGGCACACGCCCGCGTCGACGCAGCGGTCGCCCTGGGTGCAGAGGTTGTTGTCGTTGCAGAGCGTGCCGGCGTCAGCGCCCGCGTAGGTGCACTGCCCTGTGGAGGGGTTGCAGGTGCCAGGGCCCGCGAAGCAGCTGGGAGGTGAGGAGCAGCCGACCGCGGTACCTCGACAGGCGCCAGCGGTGCAGCGGTCATTCGTCGTGCACGCGTCGGCGTCGTCGCAGCCCGCGTCGTCGCGAAAGGTGTAGCCGCACCCGCCGTCCGCCAGGCAGCTCCCCGGGCCGTAGCAGGTGGCGGGCGCGGGCGGCGTCGTGCAGGTGCCGGTGCCGACGCACGTCGTACCGATGCAGCGGTCCGCGACGGTGCACGAGCTGCCGTCGGAGCACGTGCGCGTGTCGCAGTCGGAGTCAGCGCAATCGCGCTGGCCATCACAGTCGTCGTCGAGCCCGTTGGCGCACGACGACTCCGAAGGAGCACAGCCCGCGTCGACCGCGCTGCCACCAGCGGCACCACCGGCCATCGAGCCTCCACCAGCCGCACCGCCCGCGAAGGCGCCGCCACCAGCAACACTCCCGCCAGCGTCACCACCAGCACTCCCTCCAGCGTCACCACCCGCAGCGCTCCCTCCAGCGTCACCACCAGCGCTCGAAGTCCCTCCACCCGCGCCGCCGCTCTGACCGCCTGCCGACGACCCGCCGGCGAATCCACCACCGGTCGCGAGACCTCCACCGCGGCCACCCCCGCTTCCTCCGTCAGGCACCGGGCACAGGCCTCGGCACGTTCCATCGCGGCAGCAGACGAGGCCGCCGGAACAGACGCCGCCGTCCCTGCACGGAGAGAACACCGGAGCAGGCGGGGTGCATCGAGCCATCGCGCCGAGCACGAGCGTCACAGCGAAAGTGCGGAGCAGCGCGCGCATCAGGGCGCACGGTCATAGCAGACGTGCGCTCAGCGAATGTTGAAGGCGGGAAATCGGTAGCCGACGTGAAGGGCAATCGTCTGCGACGTCAGCGGGCCTTGCGGAACACCTCTGACGGGCTCGAGCGTCACCGCGTCGAACTGCAGCGACGCGCCAAAGACGACGGGGCCGATGCCGAGCTCGAAGCCCAGCTTGTGACGGGTCAACGTCTGGTCGATGCCCTGGGTGGGAATCGCGAGGTACGAGGCGAGGCCAGCGACGGGCCCGAACACGAACCCCAGCTGCGCGCCGGCGGTGAAGGCCGGGCTGAACACGAACGATCGGCTCCCGTTCGCTTCGAGGAGCGCGCCGCCCACGACGCCCAGCCGAAACGCCGAGCTTCTGCCCAGCTGAAGAATGGGCAACGACAACGACACGCGCAGGCCGAGCCGTGACGTCATCCACACCAACGTGCGCGCGCGTTCTTCGGCGGTGCCACCTTCTTTGCGTTGGTCTCGCACGGTGCCGTCCGAGGACTTCTCGCTGTTCGTGCCTCCGATGGCGAAGTCGGCTTCGGCCCCGAGAATTCCGCCGAACGACGTCTGGAAGAAGTGCAGCCCGCCCTGCAGCACGACCTCTCCGCCCGCCTGGGAGTACGCCACGTCGCGACGCGTGCCCGACACGATGAGGCCTCGCGCGGTGACGTCACCGGGCGACGAGCCGACGCGTCCCGAGATGAACTTGCGCTCGTCGGTCAACGGAGAGCCAACGGTGAAGTCCGCCGCGAGGGCGCTCGCAGCAGGGAACAGCACCAGCACCAACAGCCGCGCGCTCACAGCCGCACCCCCGCCGTCACCGACAGGCCAAGCCGGCCGTCACTCACGCCCAGCGCGCCGAACGTCGCTTCGCCTCGCAGAAAGACGTGGTCGGTCGCGAAGACGTCGAGGGTGAAGCGCAGCGGGCTGAGCGGCCGACTGCCGGTTGCCAGCGTGTCTTCGGGGTCGATGAGGTAGCCAATCGAGATGAAGTTGAGCACCCACTCGACCGAGATGGCGGCGAAGCGCGTGAGCGGCACGTGCAGGCGCGAGAGGATGCCGCCAGCCGAGTGATAGAGGAACGGCCCGCCGAGGCCGGGCGACACGGGCGTCTTCACGCGCACGTTCGCGAGGTGAACGCCGACGTCGAGCACCACGGGCAGCTTCATCAACTGAAACAGCTCGCCGTGGCCGCCGAAGGTGAACTCGTAGCCGGCACCCGCAGGCCGGCCCCCCGAGAGCGCGGGGATGTCGGCGTAGATGGCGAGCTCTCCAAACGTGTGGCCGACGAAGCCACCCGAGATGGACTTGTTCGAGGCCTCGGTCTCTCGATCGACCTGCTCCTGCGACTTGAGCACCTTCACATCGGCCGTCGTCGTCGTGGTGGTGATGGCGTCGCGAGTCCCATCGGCGTTGTAGCGAATGTTGGTGGAGCTGGACGACTGCACGTTCGAGACCTGCACCGCCGAGGCCGCGATGGCCCACGAGCTCAACGCCTGGCCAGCCAACACCGTCAGCAGGTACGAGAGAATGCCGTTTCGCTCTCGCAGCACCACGCCATTGAGGGGAATCGGCGCCACGCCATCGGCGAAGAGCAGCCCACCCTGCCCCAGCATGAAGGCGACCTCGTAGTGCGAGGTGCCGACCAGCACGCCGGTGCCGTGAAAGTTCTCTTCGACGAACGAGGGCGGTGGCGGCGGCGGCGGTCGTTGGGGCAGTGACGAAACGCCCGCGTCGACGACCGGAGCGCCCGCATCGACGACGTCGAATCCAGCGTCCTGCGCGTGAACGGCGAAACCGACCGACAGCACCAGAAGGCAGCACCACTTCAAAACTCCACTCCGCATGGAACGAGACGAAAGAACGTTCCGGCGAGGGTGTCGAGTCACTTCAGCGGGGCAAAGCGCGGAACGTTGCCGAACTTCGAGCTGGGCGCCGAGGCCTGAGGGGCCGCCGCCTGCAGCGCCTTGATGGACAGCGCGATGCGACGCCTCGGCTCGTCGACCTGCAGCACCTTCACCTTCACGCGCTGCCCGACCTTCACCACCTCTGACGCGTCCTTCACGAAACGATTGGCCAGCTCGCTGACGTGCACGAGGCCGTCCTGGTGAACGCCGATGTCGACGAAGGCTCCGAAGGCCGCGACGTTCGTCACCACGCCGTTGAGCACCTGGCCTGGCTTCACGTGCGCGAGCTCGGTGATGGTGGAGTCGAAGCCCACCTCGACGAACTCCGCGCGTGGGTCACGGCCCGGCTTCTCGAGCTCGGCGATGATGTCGTTGAGCGTCGGCAGGCCCAGGCCGTTCTCGGGGTCGAGGTAGCGCGAGACGTCGACCTTCCGTGCGAGCGAGGCGTTGCCGACGAGCGCCTGCCGGGTGACGCCGAGGTCCTTCGCCATGCGAGTGACGAGCTCGTAGCGCTCGGGGTGAACGGCGCTGGCGTCGAGCGGCTCCTTGCCCGCGACGCGCAGAAATCCAGCGCACTGCTCGAAGGCGCGGGCGCCGAGGCGAGGCACCTTCTTCAACTGCGCGCGGGTCTCGAAGGCGCCGTGTTCGGCCCGGTGCGCGACGATGGCCTGGGCAAGCTGCGGACCGAGACCGGCGATGGCGCGAAGGAGCGTGGGCGATGCGGTGTTCAAGTCGACTCCGACGCGGTTCACCACCGTCTCCACCACACGCTCGAGCGCTTCGGCCAGCGCGGGCTGGTCGACGTCGTGCTGGTACTGGCCGACACCGATGCTCTTCGGATCGATCTTCACCAACTCTGCGAGCGGGTCCTGCAGGCGGCGGCCGATGGAGACCGCGCCACGCAGCGTCACGTCGAGGGACGGGAGCTCTTCGCGCGCGACTTCGGACGCCGAGTAGACCGAGGCGCCGGCTTCACTGACGCTGATGACCTTCAGCCCCTTCGCGATGACGCCGGCGGTCTGCAGCTTCTTGACGAAGACTTCCGTCTCGCGACCGGCGGTGCCGTTCCCGATGGCGATGGCGAGGGGCTTTGCCTTTGCGACGAACGCGGCCAACTGCGAGCCCGCTTCGGCTTCATGGCCTGTGTGCGGGTAGATGGTGAGCTGCGCGTGCACATCGCCGCGCGCGTCGAGCGAGACGACCTTGCAGCCGGTGCGTAGGCCGGGGTCGATGGCCACGACTGGCTTGCCGCCGAGGGGCGCGGCGAGCAACAGGTCGGTGAGGTTCTTCGCGAACACGGTGATGGCGTCGACGTCGGCGCGCTCTTTGAGTTCGCGGCGGCGGTCTCGCTCCAGTGAAGGCAGGAGGAGTCGGGTGAGCGCGTCGTCGAGGGCGAGGTCGAGTTCCTTCTGCAGCACGGGAGCGGCGCCACGCTTCACGACGGCCTGTCTCACGAGCCCACGAACAGTCGCTTCTTCGAGCTCGAGGGAGACCTTCAGCAGGCCTTCCGTCTCGCCACGTTCGGCGGCGAGCACGCGATGCGACGGTGCCTGACTCGCGCGCTCCTTGCGGCCCACGTGGTCGGCGAACTTCGCGAGCTCTGGTGCCTTCGACTTGCCGCGCGCGGCTTCGACGACCAGCTGGGCATCTTCGGCGAAGCGCTGGCGAATGACGTCACGCAGCTCAGGCCGCTCCGCAACCACTTCAGCGACGATGTCACGAGCGCCCGCCCACACGGCGTCGACGTCGGGCAGCGACTTGTCGGCCGAGACGTAGGGCGTCGCGAGCGCGTCACGTGAGAGCGACGACGGCGCCTGCGCGAGGAGCACGTCGGCGAGCGGTTGCAGCCCACGCTCCTTCGCCGTCATCGCGCGCGTGCGGCGCTTCGGGCGGAACGGAAGGTAGAGGTCTTCGAGCACGCTGGTCGTCGGAGCGGCGCGAATGGCCTGCTCCAGCGCCGGTGTCAGCACGCCCTGCTCCTTCAGGCTCTCGAGAATGCTCTCGCGGCGGTCTTCCCGGGTGGCGACGACCTTCGCGTGCACGGCGATGCGGGAGATGGCTTCGTCGTCGAGGCCGCCCGTCGCCTCTTTGCGGTAGCGCGAGATGAAGGGAACGGTCGCGCCCTCGGAGAGGAGGACGAGCGTCGCGGTGACACCGGAGAGAGGAAGGTTGAGCTCTTTCGCGACGAGGGCAGCGCGAACGGAATCGACGGAGGCCATGGGCCGCGAACCCTACTCGACGTTGCGACGGCTTCCGTCCCGCTCATCACGGTGCCTGCGTCGCAGCAGGGTCGAAAAGCGCCCGATTCATGACACTCGTTTCAGCGAGCCGACGATCAGGGTGCGGTGCGTCGCACGCCTGCGTCGCTGCCAGGGTCGAAAAGCGCCCGATTCGTGACACCTCGTTTCAGCGAGTCGGTGATCAGGCCGCCGCGAGCGACGCCGCCACCGTCAGCCGCTCCGACGCCTTCTGCTCATCACGACGCACGAGCCGCAGCAGGCTGTGACGGTCGTGCAGCTCACTCGTGATGCGGTCTTCCAGCGCGAGGTCGGGGCACACTTCCAGCAATTGCAGGAAGAGCGCGTAGACGATGTTCAGCGACGTCACGCCTTCGACGAAGACGCTGCCATCGCTGGTGAACCATACGTCGAGCTCGCCGCGCTTCGCCGAGATGCTCCAGGCGCGACGGCCATCATGGGTGCGCTGCGCGAACGGCAGGTGACCGACCGCGCGGTCCATCGCCTTGAGCTGCCCGTCCGAGAACGCGCCGGCGAGCGGTGACGCCGCGCACTCATCGAGCGAGAGCGGGAACTCGAAGCTCTGACGAACAGCCGACTTCACCTTCAGCACCGAGAATTCGCGGAAGAACATGTCGCTGTGAGTACCCGCAGCGCGCTTCCCATGTGCAAATTCGCAAGCCGATGATGTTGCCTGTGATTTCGCCGCACCCCTGACACCGAAGTCAGAGGATGTGCGACATTGCCTACAGGGCGGGCACGGGCGCGAGCTCGGCTGCCGGCGTTGGCGGAGGCATCTGACTCGGACCCGGCGCAGGCGGCGGTGGTCCCGGGTTCCATCCACTGACCGTCGGAGGCGGAGCGCCGTCGACGCCACACACCGCCATCCCATTCCCTGCGCTGCACAACCACCGCTGGCCGCACGCGCTCACGGCGTAGCCCTTCGCTCCGGCCGTCGGCGAGGCGACCTCATGGTCGACCGTCGCAGAGGGGCACCCGCTGTTCTGCGCCACGTAGTCACGAGCGAGCCGCCACTCGTCGCCCGTCAGCCGCACCGCCGCCGTCGCGCGCGCCTGGTCGACGCAGCGAAAGTCGATGACGTGCTCGATCATCGTCGTCGTCGTCGTGTTGTAAGAGTAGCGGTTGTACTGCGTGTTCACGCCGCGGTTCACGTCGCGCTCGTCGGAGATTTCGTACGGCCCTCCGCAGTACGTGAACATCTCGCGGTACGCGTCATCTCGCGACTTGGTGCCTTCGTAGAAGCGCAGCGAGCCGCCACGCCGTTCGTTCGCTGGAGCAAACGCTCCGCCTCCGCGCGACTCGATGGTCGACGAGGCGCACGCGAGCAACGCGATGCCGACCAGGCCGATGACGGTGTTCCACGTTCGGTTCGCTTCGTCGGAGGTCGTCGAGTGCATCGCGAGCACCGACGTAGAACACCGGGTTCTCGTCACACAAGGGCTCGGTTTCAATCGCCGCAGGTGATGAACCTGTCAGAGTCACGCGATGGCGGCTCACAAGCGTCGATGGCTTCGCTGGGTGGGGCTGGTGCTCCTCGGTCTCGTGCTCGTCATCGCGGGGCTCGTCGCTCGTGTGCTGATGCAGCGGGCCGAACACCGCAAGCTGCGTGACGCCGAGGTCGGCCGTGCTCCCGTCGCAGCACCCAAACGTTCGAAGGCGGTCGTCGCCAGGCCCACGCCCATCGCCGACCCATCCCTCTGTCTTCGCGGCCAGGTGCTCGAGCGAGGCGCGCCGGTCGCCGCGATTCACGTCATGGCGCCCGACGCGACGCTGTCCCTCACCGGGCCGTGCGCATGCCGGGCGTGCCAGTGCCCTGAAGGACTCACGGCGCTCCTCGCGAACCCACGCGCGGGCCTGCTGCTCTCGGTGAAGAGCGAGCCGACGAGAGCCGATGGCACCTTCGCGTTGTGCGGCCTGACGCTCCCGCTCCCCGCGTTCGTCTGGGCGGAACACGCCGATGGCCGAATCGCGCTGCCCGCTCGCGAGCTGTCGGAGCTGCAGCTCGGCGGCGCGACCGCGCTCGAGGTCGTCACACCTGTCGTCTTCACCGGCGTCGTGCAGACCGCCGAGGGTCCGCTGAAGTCGGCGCGCGTGCTGGCATACAGCGAGCCCAGGCTCATGGTGCGCGACGTGGTGACCGACGACGCCGGCCGCTTCTCGACGTCGCTGCCCCTCGGGAACGCGCGCTTCGTCATCGCCGCGCCGAACCGTGCTCCGGTGATGCTCGCCCGAGAGGTCGAAGCAGGTCGTCCGGTGGTGTTGACGCTCGAAGAGCCGTTCGACCTCGTGGTGCGCGCCGTGCTCGACGACGCTCCTGTGCCTGGCGCCGAGGTGAAGGTGCAGCGTGACGACGTGCGGCTCACCGACGCGAAGGGCGAAGTCCACCTCGAGTCCATCGCGAGCGGAGCGATGGTCGACGTTCGGGTCAGCAAGGGCGCACTCGTCGGCAGCGCGTCGGTGCTCGCGCGCGCGGGCGGCTCCCAGCGGCTCGACGTGCTGCTCCGGCGTGGCGTGCGCGTGCGCGGCGTCGTCATCGACGAGAAGGGGCAGCCGCGAATCGGCCGCGTGCGGGTCGGCCCGCCGCCGCTCCTCGACACCGACGCGCAGGGCCGCTTCGAGTCCGAGCTGCTCGAGCCGACCGACGACGTCCGCGCGACCCCCATCGTCGAGGGCTGTGAGGCCGAGCGCTCCGACAGCCTCGAGCTCGCCGGCGCCGACGTCACGGTGATGCTCAAGGTGCGGTGTGAGGTGACTGCGCAGGGCACCGTGCTCGACGCCGACGGCGCGCCTGTTCCCAACGCCGAGGTCTCGCTCCAGACGACCGGTGCCTCCGAGTCGGCCTCGACGGATGCAGAGGGCCACTTCGCGCTCCATCAGCCGCCGGGCAGCTATCGGCTCCAGGTGAGCCACCCGCGCTACCGGAAGGCCGAACAGCCGCTGACCCTGCCGGCGAAGGACGTCACGGTGGTGCTCGACGCCGGTGGCACCATCTCGGGCAAGGTCGTCGATGGCGCGGGAAAGCCCATCGCCGGCGCCGAGGTGATGGCGGTGCCGGGTGTGCTCGAAGACCTCTTGCGCGAGTTCGAAGGCGGCAGCACCAAGGCCACCACCACCGCGGATGGCGCGTTCGAGGTGACCGGGCTCCTCGCCGGGCGATGGGTGCTCGCGGCGAGCGGCGCGTCGCTGCCCTCGACGCCTTCGGAGCCCGTCGTGCTCCAGCCCGGTGAGCACCGCGAAGGCGTCGTCATCACCATCGACGCGAAGGTCGACCTCTCTGGCGTCGTCGTCGACGAGCAACGCCGGCCGATTCCCGGGGCGCGCATCTCGTGGGACCCGGCCGACGAGAAGGCCGCGTTTCGCGCGGTGTTGCTCGACGCCGTGCAGGGGCGGATGGACCAGGCGCTGCGGTTCTTCCCGTCGTCGTCGTACTCGGACGCCGATGGAAAGTTCGAGCTGCGCGGCCTGCCGCTGTCCGACGTGAAGCTCGACATCTCGGCCACTGGCTTCGAGGACGTCGACCGGAAGGCCTCGCGCGGCGACCGCGTCGAGGTGACGCTCAAGCGGGTGGGCGGGCGCATGAAAGGCCGCGTGCTCGACGAAGCGGGCCGGCCCGTTCGACGGTTCAGCGTCGATGGCTCGGACTTCACGACCGACGACGGGCGCTTCGAGGTGACCGCGTTCTCGTCGACGGACTCCGTGCGCGTGAAAGCTGAAGGCTACGTGCCGACCTCCCAGGTGGTGAAGATGACGACGCCGGTCGTCGACGTCGGAGACCTCGTTCTCAAGAAGGGCCTCCCGCTGCGCGTGGAAGTCGTGGGCGACGAGGGCAAGCCAGTCGAGGGCGCGCGCGTCGCAGCGGGCCAATCAGGCGACGGTGCTGACGGCAGCTGCACCACCCGTGCTGACGGCCGCTGCGTGATGACGCCCTTCCTCGATGACGAGACGCTCGTGAAGGCGCGGAAAGACGGGTTCGTGCCCGCCGAGGTGAAGGTCGAGAAGGGCCACCTCGGCGAACCGGTGAAGCTGGTGCTCAAGGCGGCGGGAGGCCAGGTGACGGGCCAGGTGTTCGGAGCCCCGGGCCGACCCGCCGGCGCCCGCAACGTCTTCCTGTCCTCCGACACGGCGAACGAGTTCGTCCTCACCGACGAGACCGGGCACTTCTCGAAGGCCGGCCTGCCCGAGGGCGAGTACTGCGTGTCGGTCGAGCTCTCGGGAATGCTGGGCACCGACTGGGCGATTCCGACGAAGGCCTCGACGAGCCCCACGCCCATCGTGCTCGGCCCCATTCTCGGTGGCGCGACGCTCGAGACGACCTCCCGGTTTCCAGGCCGCGTCGTGCTCGTGCAGGGCACCCACCCGGCGCTCAAGCGCAGCGACATCGGGAGTGATTCGTCGACGACGCTCTGCGACTCGCTCCACGCCGCCGTGGTGGTGCTCGTCGTCACCGGCACCGCGCGAATCGAAGGGCTGACGCCCGGCCGGTGGTCCGTCTACTCCGTCGCCATCAACGAGGCCGATGACGAGGGTGTCGTCACGCCGAAGGTCGTCGAAGTGCTGGCGAACGAGACGAAGCGCGTGCCGTAGGCGTCACTTCGACGCGCTGGCCGCCTCAGTCAACCTGCGCTGAGCGCGCCGGGCGGCAAACCGGTCTGCCAGCTCGTCGCCGTAGACACGTCGAACGCGACGGCCACTTCGTCTTCCGACGCACCGGGCAGCTGCCGTTGCATGTCGGCCATCGTCGCGGCACGAGCCTGCTCCGACAACCGTAAGGCCCGCTCGAGGCGCTCGCGTGGAGGCGTCGCTCAGAGCCGCTCCCAGTACTTCGCCATCGCACGTGGCGTCGTGTCGGTGAGCTTCAGCGCCTCGCTTCCATCGTGCGGCATCGCGTCGGCTCTGCCCCGCTTCTCAGCCGACGAGAGCCGACTGGAGCGTCCACGCTCGTCTCGTCGAGCAGACGGCCCCGCACCGGCACAACCACCCTCAATCGCTTCGAAGCCAGCCTGATCCACCGCTGGCACACGCGCTGCTCTGCCGTCCCTCGTCGGCAATGCAGCCGGCGAAGAACGGGGGGAGTGATGGTGACTGGAAAGCGGTACCAGGTGTTCAGCATCAAAGAGACGAAGCAGAGCGACGGGAAGGTGACGTCGGTCTGGGTGCGCGCGGGCTCGGCGTGGGTGAACCGCGACGGCAGCTTCAACGTGTACCTCGACGTGCTCCCGCTCGACGGGAAGCTCCACGTCCGTGAGGCGGTCGACAAGCGCGATGGCGAAGGCAAGCCGTCGCACGCGCCGGAAGAGAACGTCGCCGCCTGACGGAGAAGAACCACAACTCAATGCAGTGACGAAACGAAGCACGACCGAAGTGAACCCAAACAACAACGCAGCACAGAAAAGAGAACAGACATGAAGACGGCAACGAAGGTGGTGGCGGTGGTGGTGGTGGCGTTCCTGGCCATGTCGGGCGAGGCCTTCGCCGCGGCGAAGAAGGCGAAGACGAAGTTGCAGGTGTCGGGGCAGGTCAACCTGAACAGCGCGACGAGGGCGCAGCTCGACCAGCTGCCCGGCGTCGGTGAGAAGGCGGCGACGCGCATCATCGAGCACCGCACGAAGACGCCCTTCGCGAAGACCGAAGACCTGATGAAGGTGAAGGGCTTCGGGAAGAAGAAGTTCGAGAAGCTCAAGGCCAACCTGACGGTCTCGGGCCCGACGACGCTGGCGGTGAAGCGCGTGGCGGCCGGTGGCTCCGAGCTTCCGTCGGCGAGCCTGCCGGCGGGTGCACAGGAGGCGCAGGGTCGCGCGCCGCCCGCCCGTCGCTGAGGGCTGACGTCGAGAAGAACGTGGCGGCCGGAGCGGGAGGACCTGCTCCGGCCGTCGCCGTTGGTGGCGATTGTGTCTCGCAGGTGACGGGCCCGGGTTAAGTGAGACACATGAACTGGGAGGGCTGGAGCCGCGACGCGGCGTCATTGATGAAGACGCGCACGCGCAACCTGATGAAGCGCTACGCCCTCGGCGCTGGCGACCGCTTCGAGTGGGACCTCGAGGAGAGCCAGATGACCATCGGCACCACCCGCTTCGGCATCGTCACCGTCGGCACCATGACTGGCGACACCTTTCGCTGGGCCTGGGACGACGAGAGCATCCCCAAAGCGAGCAAGACGGGCCTCGAGCAGGTGCGTGCCTTCGGTGAAGCCAACGGCATCGCGCTGCTGACTGAGCCGACGGGTCCCGATGGGCTCGCGCGCGGTCACGAGTGCCTGGCCGTCGCTGGGCGATTGCTCGACGCGAGCGCCGTGCTGGTCGACAAGACCGATGCCGGCTTCATCTTCTTCGCGCTGCGCGAACCGCCGAGCTGACAGCCCACTTCACCGGGCGCGCGGCGAACCTTCATGAGGTGAAGCGAAGGCTGGGGCCTGCTCGTGCGCGTCGACGACACGGCGTACCTCGACTGAAGGCTCGCCTCCGTGCTCGAGGCAACGCAAAGTGGCCCCGCGTGTCGCCTCTGCTCCGAGCGTTGCTGCTGACGATGCTCGCGGGCGTTGCACGTGCGGAGCGGCCCGAGGCTTCGCAGGGTGAAGGCGCCCCCGTCGAGCTCACGACGCCGCCAGACGCCGGCGCACCACTCGCGCAGCGCGAAGGCCAGGTGGAGTTCGCGATACCGCCGACCGACGCGGGCATCAGCCTCGCTCCGGACGCGGGCGAACCCGAGCCGCTCGACGGCACAGGCGGCGAGTTCGAGACGCTCGTCACTGCCGGCCGGGAAGACGCACCGGGCGACCGCGCCTCCACCGTCGTTCGACGGGCCGACCTCGACCGGCGCCTGCCCCGCAGCACGCCCGACGCCGTGCGCTTCGAGCCAGGCGTCTTCGTGCAGCGCACCGCCCATGGCCAGGCGTCGGTCTTCATTCGTGGCCTCACTGGCCAACAAACGGTGCTGCTCTTCGACGGCGTGCGGCTCAACACCTCGACGTGGCGACAGGGCCCGAACCAGTACTTCTTCACCCTCGACTCGGCATCCATCGACAGCCTCGAGGTGTTGCGCGGTGGAGCGTCGACGTCGTTCGGCGCCGATGCGCTCGGCGGCGTCGTCGCGGTGAAGCCGCTCGAAGCGCCCGACGGCCGGAGCGGACCCATGGTGCGGTCATCGGTGACGCTCCGCGCCCGCAGCGCCGATGACGACGTCTCAGGGCGCGCGCAGGTCGAAGCGGCCGCGGGGCCGGTCGGCTTCATCGGCGGCGTCGGTGGCCGAAACGTGGGGCTGCTCGAGAGCGCCGGTGTCGTCCGAGGCCTCTCGGGCACCGTCGCCGAGGTGCCGCGCTTCCTCGACGATGGCCGGACCCAACTCGGCACCGGCTTCAAGGAGCTCACCTTCGACGCCCGCGCCACGCTGCACCTCGGCGACCGACACTCGCTCACCGCCGCGCTCTACGGCTATCGCCAGTTCGACGCGCCGCGCACCGACCAATGCCCACCGCCGGGCGCGCGCTTCGACGAGTGCCTCACCATCACCGAGCAGTTCCGCACGCTGGCGTACCTGAAGTGGGCGCTCGCGCTGAGCGACGCCTCGCTCGACATCACCGCCTCGTGGCAGCGGCAGCTCGAGCGGCGAGAAGGTGTTCGGCCCGCGTCGTTCGTCGCGTCGACGGGCCGTGACGTCGTCGACTCGTTCGGGGGCACTGCGCGCCTCGTCACGCGCGACTTCCGGCCGGCTGAAGGTGTGACGCTCCGCGCGCGGGGAGGCGCCGACACCTGGGTCGACCTCGTCGAGTCGAGGGCCTGGCTGTCCTTCACCGACCTGGGCCTCACCATCGAGCGCAGCCGCGGCCAGTACCTCTCGGGCTCTCGTGCAGCGACCGGCGGGGGCTTCGCCGAGCTCGAGCTCGACACGCCTGGCCGGTTCTCGTTGCGCGCGGGCGGCAGGCTTGGCTCGGCCTCGGTCGATGCGCCCGGTGATGCCGAATCCGGCTCCCTCGCCATCGCGCGACGCTGGCTGCCCCTCGCAGCGACCGGCGGTGTGCAGTGGAAGGCGACGAACGCGCTGACCCTCGCGGTCAACGCCGACCACAGCTTCCGCGCGCCCAACCTCGACGACCTGACTTCGCGTCAGCAGACGGGCCCGGGGTTTCAGTTCGAGAACCCCTCGCTCGCGCCAGAGACCGCCACCACCGTCGAGGCCGGCGCGAAGCTGCGCACGCCGCTCGTCAGCGTCGACGCGTGGGTGTTTCAGACGTGGCTCGCCGCTGCGATTGGCAAACAGCCCCGCTCCATCGCCGACTGCCCGCCGATGACGCCGCAGTGCGCTGCGTCGTTCAGCCGGCTCCAGCTCGTCAACACGCCGGGGCTGTCGGACCTGCGAGGCCTCGAGGTGAGCGCGCGGCTGCGATTGCCGCACGGCCTCGGCGCCCGGGCCACCTTCAACGCGACGTGGGGAGAAGGCCCCAACCTCATTCCACAACCCGTCGACCCCGCCGCGCCGTGGCAGTCACGCGTGCCGCTGTCGCGTATTCCGCCGCTCAACGGCATCGCCGAGCTGTCGTGGACGGATGGCGCCCGGCTCTCGACCGCGGCGTCGGTGCAGTGGGCGGGCCCTCAAGACCGGCTCGCCATCGCCGACTTGTCCGACGCACGAATTCCGTCAGGTGGAACGCCCGGCTTCGTCGTCGTCGACCTTCGCGCAGCCGTGCGGCTCTCGTCGTTCCTCTCTGCATCGCTGGTCCTCGAGAACCTGTTCGACCAGCCATGGAGAGCGCACGGCTCGAGCGTGAACGGGCCAGGCCGTGGCGTGATGCTGGCGCTGACCGGGTCGTGGTCTTCGGTCAGGTGAAGCACGGGCGTGACCAGCCCAGAGGCAGACCGCCTCGAAGGTGAACCTCGCGCGCGTCGAGAAGCGCAACGCACCGGTCCTCGGCCGCACCTTCGTCTTCGAGCCCGTCACCGTCGTGGTCGAGCGCTCGCCTGCCGTTGAAAGCCAGTCGTCGCGCGCGACGCTGCCGCTGACTGGTCGATGGCCGGGTGACACGGTATGCCGCGAGCATGTTCCTTCGCGTCTTGCTGCTCTCCTGGCTGCTGTGCGCCTGTCCGGCGCCACTTCCTTCAGGCACCGATGCGGGTCTTGACGGTTCCCGAGATGGCGGCGGCTTCTGCGCGACGCTCCCTTCCTTCACCGAGAACGTCTCGGCCTGCCCCTTCGCGATGGACGACTACCGGCCGCGCGAGAACAACTCAGCCAACGACACGTGGCCTGCGTGCGTGAGCGACACCAACGTCTTCAGCCCCATCAACCCGAGCATCTCGTCGGTCGCGCGCGTGGCGGCGTTCGAGCAGATGGCCGACCTGCTGTGGCGAGGTCAGCGCACGCCGGGCCCGCAGGACTTCGTCGACGCGCGGGTGCTCTACGCGCAGGACCAGGGCCTCGACTCGCGCGTGCAGCGCCGAGAAGACATTCATTACCCGGCGGCGGCGATGGCGTGCAGCACCGCGGGGGTTCCGGCGGCCAACCCCGACCGCTGCGTCGGGCCCGCGAAGCTCCTGCCCATCCTCAACGAGGCCTTCACGAGAGGGGCGATGGGAGAGAGCCCGCAGGTGCACGCGGCGCGAATCGAGGCTGCGATGCTGTGGTTCCTCTACACGTCGACGCTCTCCGAGGTGGTGAGTTGCACGAGCCGCGCTCAGGACTGCGACAGTTCCTGGGCGTACTACGGCGGCGGAGCGCCCCGGGACCAGGTCGTCGGGCTCGCGAAGGCGGTGCAGGCGTTGGCTCCCGAGGCGCACCAACGCGCGTACGACGCGACGCTCGCCGTGCGCTGCTGGAGGAACCTGGACAACGAGACCGGCGTGGCGACGAACCTGACGTTGAGGGACCGCGCGCTGAGCCAGCTCGACCGCGCGATGCTGCGGGGCCTGGTGGTCGTGTTGCGACAACGCGTCGCCGAGCTGTCGTGCACCACCGGAGCGACGCGTGACGCGCGGCTGACGTTCGTGCAGGTGCTGTCGCCGCTCCTCGAGCGCGCGCTTCGGGAGCGGAGCCCGTCGAGCGCCGACGTGGTGAAGACGCAGCTCGCGAAGGTGGACGCGGCGACGGTGGACGTGTCGGCGGTGACGGCTGCCCTCGACACCGCGTTCCCCTGTCCCTGAGGCAGGAGCACTCCCCCGCGTGACGAGCCGAGGCGTCATCGGCCGCAGAGAGTCGACCGGAAGCGCGACGGAAATTCGCAAGGAGTGCGCGCTGCGTCGTCGCGCACCGCACGTGGACTCGACGGTCTGACGCCTCAGCGCTGCTCGTCTGCGAACAGCGGCATGCCTGCGCTCAACCGCAGCGAGGCCCGCGCCGTCGCCAGCTCGGTGCGCGCCTGAATCTGCGACACCTCGGCGCTGAAGACGTCGCGCTCCGCCTGAATGACGTCCACCTGCGTGGCCGCGCCCACGGCGTACCGGTCTTTCGCCACCTGGCTCGCGCGCTGTGCGGCCGTCACCTGCGCCACCACGAGGTCGGCCTTCTGCCGCGCCGCTTCGAGCCGGTTCCAGTCCTGGAAGATGGCGTCACGCGCCTGCAGGCGGGTGCGCTCGGCGGCCAGCTTCGCGGTCGACTCGGCCGACGACTGCACGCTCATGTTCTGGAACGTCGGCACGTCGAGCCTCCACTGCAGGCCGATGCCGGCGTTGTAGACGGCCGACTGGTTCTGGAAGCCGGTCGCGTTGGTGAAGCGCTGCGTGAACTGGCCCGCGACGACAGGCACCAGCGCGAGGCGCGAGGCCGTGGCGAGCTTCCCTGCGGCTTCGGCGTCGAGCTCGGCAGCCTTCACGGTCGGCAGCTCGGGCACGCGCTCCTCGAAGGTCGCAGGGGCGGCCTCGGCGTGAAGGTCGTCCACCGGCAAGCCGACCTCGGCGGGCGGCTCGAGGAACGAGACGGTCTGCAGCGTTCGGCGGCTGGTGGCGACGAGCGACTCGACGTCGGCGACGACCTGTCGATTGCGAGCCAGCTCCGCGCGCGCGCGCAGTTGTTCGAGCTCGGTCGCGGCTCCAGCGCCGACGCGCACGTCGATGAACTTGAGCTGGGTCTCTGCGACGCCGACCGACTTCTTCGCCGACTCGCGCACCGCGAGCGCCGCCGCGTAGCCGTAGTAGGCGCCGACGACCTGCCGCTTCACGAGGTCGCGCGTCAGCTGCTCACGCTCGGCCGCAGACTGCTGCGCCGTGTTGGTGGCCAGCGCGCGGAACCACCGCGTGGTGTCGATGAGCGGCACGTCGACCCGGAGCACGCCGTCGAACTGGTCCTGCGGCGCGATGATGAGCTTCGTCACCACGCCGGTCGCCGGGTTCGGGAAGTTGGCGACCGCTTCGAACTGGTTGTGCGTCCACGTGGCGCTCGCCGAGAGCGACGGCAACAACGACGTCCACGCGGCGCGGAACTCGGCCTCGGCGCGCTGCCGTTGCTCGAGCGAGATGCGGCGGTCGATGTTCTGCTCATCGGCGCTCGCCAGGAACTCCTTCAGCGTCTTCGGCTGCGCGACGGCCACCGACGCCATCACCACCATCATCACTGCTGCGGTCTTCATTTGCCGACCTCCCCGGCGACGGGCGTGTGCGCGGCGTGCTCATCGGTGTCTTCCGACGAGAGCTCGACCGTGCTGTCCGTGGCGCCGTACTTCTTGAAGAACAAGACGATGTCGTCGAAGAACGAATACGCGACGGGCACCGCGAGGAGCGTCAACACCAGCGACAACGTCTGGCCGCCGACGACGACGCCTGCGGTCGCCTTGTTGTACCCGGCGCCGATGCCC
Source organism: Myxococcales bacterium (assembly GCA_030681895.1). Lineage (GTDB taxonomy): Bacteria > Myxococcota > Myxococcia > Myxococcales > Myxococcaceae > Xiheimicrobium. The sequence continues at coordinate 59,780 of JAUXRI010000281.1, forward strand.
TTCGAGGTGACGAGCGGAATCATGCCGGCGACGAAGGCGAGCGTCGTCATCAAGATGGGGCGCAGGCGGTCCTTGTTGCCCTTCAAGATGGACTTGTAGCGCCAGGCCTTCTCGAGCTGCCGCTTGACGGTGACGGGGTCGGCGGGGTTCGCCTTCGCGAGCGCCCGGTCGAGCTCTGCTGGCGTGAGCTCGGCGTCGAGCAATTCGTGCAGCGCGCTCTGGGTCGCGGCCCACGAGTGCCCACGGTCGATGATGCGACCTGCCGCAGCGAGCAGCCCGACGCCGGCCTCACGCAGCTGGTTGGTGTGGTCGATCTGCAGAATCGCGTTCTTCTTCACCACGCCGAACAACACGAAGATGCCGAGCCCCGAGTAGAGGTCGAGCGCCTGGTCGAAGAGGATGATGGAGAGAATCGCGTACGGCAGCGTCAGCGGCAGCGAGATGAGGATCGTCACCGGGTGCAGCCACGACTCGAACTGCGCGGCGAGGATCAGGTACATGAAGAGCATCGAGGCGAGCAGGCCGAACAAGAAGCTCTGGCCGACCTCCTTCATGATCTTCGTCTGACCCTGAGGCCGCGCCGTGAAGCCGCGAGGCAGCGACTTCACCTCTTCTTCCAGCGTCGCCAGCACCGCGTCACCGATGGCGCCTTCGTTCGCGCCGGGCTTGCCGTTGACGAGGAAGGTGACCTGCCGCTCGCGTTGGAAGCGCAGAATCGACGACGGGCTCGTGCCGGGCTCGAGGCGCACCACGTCGGACAGCGACACCAGGCCGACCTTGCGGCTGGGCACGGTGATGAGCTGCAGCATGTCTTCGTTCGAGCGGTAGACGGGCAACGCGCGCAGCCGCACGTCGTATTGCTCTCCGCCCTCTGCGTACGACGACACCTTCTGGCCCGCGACGAGCAACTGGAGCGCCTGCGCCACGTCACTGACCTGCACGCCGAGGTCCGCGGCGCGCGCCCGGTCGATGCTGACGCCGAGCTCCGGCTTGCCGACGATGAGCGACGAGTCGACGTCGACGGCGTCGGGGATCTTGCGGAGCTTCTCGAGCACGCGCTCGTTCGAGGCGGTGAGCAGCTTCAGGTCGGGTCCGGCGAGCAGGAACTGAATGCGGGCCGTGGCCTGGCCTCCTCCGAACTCGTTCACGTCGGCGACGGTGACGCGCAGGTCCTTCGGGAGCTGCGAGATGATCTTCTCGCGCACGACGCCCTTGAGCTCGTTCTGCGTGATGACGCGTTTGTCGGGCGGGAGCAGCTTCACGTAGATGCGCGCGAGGTTGGCGGTGCGCGCGGCGTCGTCTCCGATGGTCACCATCGTCGCGGTCACCTCGGGCAGTTCGCGAATCTGACGGGCGACGCGTTCGCCGATGAGCTCGGACGACGCGACGCTGCGGCCTTCGGGCAGACGCACGACGACCTCGAACTGCGCGCGGTCGTCGATGGGCAGGAAGCCCTTGCGCGCGGCCTTGGTGAGCGGCCCCATCGAGGCGAGCGAGAGCACCGAGGCGATGAGCACGATCCACCGGTGGCGCAGCACGAAGCCCAGGACTGCCCCGTACCCACGCTCCACCGGGCGGTAGCCGACGTCGACCAGGCGCTCGAGCAACGACTTGCGGTGGTCGCCCTTCTTCTTCTGTTCGAGCCAGTGCGCCGCGAGCATCGGGGTCAGCGTGAAGCTGACGAACAACGACACCGCGATGGCGAACGACATCGTGACGCCGAAGCTGCGCAAGAAGCGGCCGGGAATACCCGAGATGAACGCGATGGGCAGGAAGACGGCGATGAGCGACAGCGTCGTCGCGAGCACCGCGAGGCCGATCTCCTTCGTGCCAGCGATGGCGGCCTGCTTCGGCGTGTAACCCTTCTCTTCGACGTACTTGAAGATGTTCTCGAGCACGACGATGGCGTCGTCGATGACGATGCCGACGGCTAACGCGAGCGCCAGCAGCGTGATGGTGTTGAGCGTGAAGTCCATCAGCTTCATCAACGCGAAGGTCCCGATGATGGACGTCGGAATGGCGAGCGCGGCGATGATGGTGCTGCGCACGTTGCCGAGGAAGATGAGCACGATGATGGCCGCGAAGAGCGCGCCGAGGATGAGGTGCTCGGTGACGGCCTCGGTGCCGGTGCGAATGACCGCAGACCCGTCACGCTGCACCTCGAGCGAGTAGCCCTTCGGCAATTCCTTCCGCACTTCGTCGAGGCGGCCGTCGATGCCTCCGAGGAGCGGGCCGCCCAGGCTGCCGAACAGCGGCTTCGCCACCTTGCCGACGATGCTGTCGACGACCGTCACGGTGTTGGTGCCCGACTGTTTGCGCAGCGCCAGCAACACGGTCGACTCGCCGTTCCATCGCGCGGCGCTCGACACGTCTTCGACGCCGTCCTCGACGGTCGCGAGCTCGTCGAGCCGCACCTCGCGACCCTGGGAGTTGCGGATGACGATGGCGCGCATCTCGTCGAGCGACTTCACGCGGCCGTTCACGCGCAGGGTCAGGTAGTCGCGGCTGGTGTCGAGCCGGCCACCGGGCAGCGTGATGTTCTGGGCGTTGATGGCGGCGCCGACCTCGGCGGGCGTGATGCCCAGCGCCTTCAGCTTCACCGGGTCGACCAGCGCGTTGATCTGCCGCTTGCGCGCGCCGATGAGCGTCACCTGACCGACGCCGCTGACGGACTCGAGCCGGCGGCGAACGACGCGGTCGGCGATGTCGGTGACCTCCTTGACGTCTTTTCCGGCGGCGCGCAGCGCGATGTAGAGCACCGGCTGCGAGTCGGGGTCGAACTTCTGCACGATGGGCGGGTCGATGCCCCTGGGCAGCTCGGGCAGCACCGAGTTGATCTTCTGCTGCACCTCGGCCGCCGCGACGTTGATGTCCTTCTCGAGGAGGAACTGCACGACGACCGTCGAGACGCCTTCAGACGACGTCGACCGGAGCTCGTCGATGCCGCTGATGGTGTTGACCGCGCCTTCGATCTTGTCCGAGATGTCCGTCTCCATGTCCTCCGGAGCGGCGCCCGGGAGGATGGTGACGACGGTGACGGCAGGGAAGTCGATCTTCGGGAACTGGTCGACGCCGAGCTGGCGATAGAAGACGCCGCCGACGACGAGGATGACGAGCGACAGC
>JAUXRI010000284.1 GCA_030681895.1 Myxococcales bacterium
GAGATGAGAACTGCAAACGCGTGACGGTGCATGAAGGACCTCGAGTCAGTGGTTGAAGAAGAGCGAGTACGACGGCGTTGCGGCGGTGCTGAATGCCCCGAAAGCGGTCCACGTGGAACCGCTTTGGAGGGCACCAGTCGCGCCGATGGTGACGCCGACGTTCGTGCCACCGATGACGCCCGTCGACGCGGTGCCGAGCTGCTCGTACCACCGCCAGGCCCGGTACCAGCCCGTCGCCGTCTCCGGGAACTGAGGCGCGCAGGTGTACCCGCTGCGCCCGTCGAACCGCCAGAAGTCGGCGTTCCAGAACTGGTAGCGGAGGGTCGCGTTGTAGGGGTTGGACACGTAGGCGAGCGGACGCGCAGTGCGGTTCAAGATAAGGCGCCGGCCACCGAGGTAGACGGCCGCCGTGCCGGGGCTCGTCCCGACAGCCGCCGGCAACACCACCTGCGAGTAGGTGGCGTCGGGGATGATGTCCGCCGCTGTCGTCTCGACGCCAGTCGGGCTCGTCACCGCGTTCTTGAACACGCGCACGAGGTTGGCGCGGGTGTTCGGGTTCGCCCGGGCCGAGTTGAACGTCGTGCTGATCGGCAAGGAGAAGCCCGGAACGGTGAAGCTGTTCTGGCACTGCACGGCGACACCCGTTTGCCCCTTGAAGTGGACCGGAACCTGCGAGCCGGAGATGGAGCACGGGAACTGGAACTGCGGGTCGAACCCGCACTGAGACGCAAAGGCCCCGGTGTCGTCCCACTGGTTGCCGAGCCTGAAGGTGAAGCCATCGACGATGGAGAGGTCGACGTCGTTTCCGGGGATGCGGTAGTCGGCCGCGTTCCAGGTTTCGTCGGTGGACGCCTGTCCTGCCCCCGGCAAGAAGTCGAAGCGCAGCGCAATCGGCTCGGTGCTCGGGTTGTAAACGACGAAGCGTCCGTGACGGAGGAACTCGTCCCCCTGGAAGTTCGAGTTCGTGCTGTCGAACAGCTGCGGGTACGTCTGGTCGGCGAGGCGGTACTGGAAGAGGCTCCGTGCGTCGCCCCGGGTGGCGTACTGGCCGTCGCGCACCACGGCGATGGGCGGCGTCGCCAGCTGGATGCGCACCTCAGGCGGCTGGAAGGAGCCCACGTTGCCGGCCGCGTCTGTCGCCGTGAAGGTGGCGCGGACGATGGCCGTCGGTGGGCCACCAGCAACACCCGGAGGCCATGCCTGCCCGAGGAGCGGCACGTTCTCCTTCGCGAACGGCAGGAGGTAGACGTTCGCAGTCTGCGAAGCGACGGCCGTGATGGGCGGGTAGGTGGTGTCGGTGGCGCCTGCGAACCGCGCCGTCACGCTCTGGCTCGCGCTGACGATGGGCGAATCACTCGATGCGTTGAAGGGCACCCGCACGCGCTGGAAGGGCGTGTTGAACGCGTTCGTAGCTTCGAGTTCTGCGCCGCTCGGCGTCGAGGGGCCCCAAGAAAGGCGCGTGGGGGCCTTAGCGACGGTCGTGGGCACGGGAGGATTTCCTGCGGGCCCTGGAGAGAGGTCGATGCGCGAGGTGCTGGCGTACGTGTACACGGGAGGCATGACCGGGGGCCCGTTGGCCACCGTTCGCTGAAAGCCGAGGCCCGCCTCATCGAGTACCGCAGGGAACACTTCGACGACGGGCTGCGGCGGCGTCCGGTCAACAAACGATGTCACAGTCGCGGTGTACGGCGCCGCGCGAGCCAGGCCAGAGTTCGGCGGCACCGCAGTGTCCGTTGCGTAGACTGAAAGTGTGCGCTGACCGTCGATGGCCGTGGTGAACCGGGGCGTCCACGACAACGTGCCGCACGCTGGCCAGCCCGAACAGCCTGCGAAGGTCCCACTCTGGGCACCTGCCACAGCCGTTGCCGCGTCAACAGAGACGACGAGGAACGCTGCGCCGATCCCGGCACCAGCGCCATCGGTCACGGCCGCAGCAACAGGGACGGGCGTCGACGTCGACGCATTCGTGTACTGCGGGGGCGCGGTGGTGATGGTGACGTGCGGCGGCGTCCTGTCGACGTTGGCCGAGAGCATCTGCGCCGGCGTGCAGTTGCCGACGGCGTCACAAGCTACCAGCGCCGACGACGTTGGGCCGTCACCCTGCGACGGAATGATGCTCCATGCGCCAAAGACGCGGCCTGACGCAGCGTCCTGATCAGCAAAACCCATCCAGCCGTTGAGGACGAAGTTCGCCACACCGGCGCCGGTGTCTGCGGCCGTCGCTTCGACCGGCACCGACACGGAATAGAACGGGCTCGGGCTCGGCGGCGACTGCACGGCGATGACAGGCGCGGTGTTGTCGACAACGAGGCTGACGTTCGAGTCGGCGCAGTTGCCCACGGTGTCACACGAGGTGGCGACGAGGAGCAGTGCGCCATCGGCCTGCGACGTCGTCACGAAGCTGCCCTGGAAGCGGCTCACCGTGTTGCCGCCCATCGGCATCAACGGCATTCCCATGCGCGTCACGGTGGTGCTCGCGAGGCCAGCGTCGTCGGTGGCCGTGGCGACGACGGTGATGGTGCCAGCGACGATGCGAGAGGGGCCGAACGGCGCAACGGCCATCATGCTCCCGGTATTGAGGAAGGTGACGGACGTGGTGATGGCAGGCGGCGTCCTGTCGACGATGACAGTCGCCGTCGCAGTGCCGCAATTGCCGACGACGTCGCAGCCACGGAACGTCACGGTGATGGTGCCGTCAGCAAGCGGGGTGGGGACACTCCAGCTGCCCTGCACCCGCGAAGCGGTTGCGTCGGTGTCGGTGAAGCCCGAGAGCCCGGCTGACACGACGAGCGATGCAACACCGGCGGTGTCGGTGGCGGACGCATCGACGGGCACCGCGAGGCGCACGCGTTGGCCAGTGGGCTGCACCACGGTGATGACAGGCGACGCCACGTCGGCCAGCACGGTGACACTCGCCGTCGTGCAGTTGTTGAGAGAGTCGCACGCAACAGCCGTGTACGTGACGGGCGCGCTCGAGCCGGGCTGGTGCGTCCCCACCCAGCGCTCAGGAGTGTTGCCGACGAGCTCGGTGAGCGGCGTGCCGCCCTGACGGATGATGAGGCTGCGCATGCCGGAGTCATCCGAGGCGTTGGCCACCACCTTCACGGTGCCGGCGACGACCTGGTCTGCGCCGATGGCCAGCGGCGGCGAGTCGACGAGGGTACCGTTGGTGAACGTCACTACAAACGAGACAGTCGGCCCTTCGGAGTCGAAGGGCAGGGTGGCGACGCCGGTGGGGTACAGCGGGTTGGCGGGCGGCGCGGAGGTGCAGAGGTTGTCGAAGACGCCGGCGGCCTGCACATCGGGCCTGGTGAGCGTCGAGGTGTTGCGCGCGCCACGGATGAACCTGTCCAGCGATGAGGCCATCTTGAAGCGCGAGGTGTTGGCGTCGAGCGCGTAGGCCGGCGTGCCGGGCGTCGCGAGCGCCATGGCGCTGGCCTGCCCGTCGAAGAGGCCGTCGGCGACGTCGCGCACCAGCATGTCGGTGAGCGTGAAGGCCGTGACGGCGGTGCCGGGGGTGAGGGCGCCCTCGGCCGACAAGTCGCGCGCGAGCTGGTGGAGCGCGACGTCCGGAAGCGCCGCGTAGACGGTGTCCCGCAGCGACTGCGCCTGGCCGCCCACGAGGCTGGCCGGCCGAACGCTGCGCAGCTGCCAGACGGAGGGACGGGAGACGTGGCCAGTGAAGAAGGCATCCACCGTCCCCATCGCTGCGGGCAGAGGCTGTGCGGTGGTGGACGTTGGATTGCGGCCAAGGGCCCAGGCCCGCGCGGCCGAGTCGGCGATGGAGGTGTAGAGCGTGACGACGCCGGTGAGCGCGTCACCAGCACGGTACGCACCGACGTACGAGGTGAGCTTCAGCGTGCCGGGCATCGCCACCTGCAGCGCCGCCCCGCCATCTCGCGCGGGCGTGACGTCGGACGGGTCCGCCACTGTCAGGTTGGAGCCCTCGGCCACCAACTGCACGGGGCCCGAGTAGTTCTCCTCGGTGAGGGTGAAGGTGGCCCGGCCCGTGGCGTCGGTTGGAGAGGTCGACCGCCCAAGCACGCCGCCGTTCGCCATGAGGGCTGGCGGAAGCCCCGTCATCGGGTCGATGGCCACGAGCGAGACGCTCGCGCCCGCGAGCGGCGCCCCGGCCGAGACGACGACGTCCACGGTGCCGAAGGGCTGGTTGTCGACGCGGACGGTGACGGTGGCGTCGCCGATGCCGCCGTTGCTGTCGGTGGCGCGCATCGTCAGCGTGTAGTTGCCCTCGGGCAGCACGGTGGTGTCCCAACGGGCTTCGTAGGCTGCGGCGTCGGGCCGCGAGTCCATGGCGAGGCCTGGCACCATGCCGACCGGCTCCAGCCGCGTCACCGTGCCGGACTGCGCAGTCGCCGAGGCGACGACGGTGATGGTTCCACTCGCCGACATGCTGGCCGTCGGCGAGGCGATGGTGACGACGGGTCCGCGGTTCGACACCTTGATAGTGAGCGTCCTGGTGACTTCGTTGTTGAGCGCGTCGACGGCCTTCACGCGCACGACGACGTCGCCGTCGGCAAGGGCGCTGACGTCGTAGGTGGCGGTGAGGGTGGCCGTCTTCTTGTCGGAGGACAGGACGGCGCTGGAGCTGACGAGAGCGGCCGGCGCCTCGAAGACGAAGGACTTCACCTCGGTGGCGTCGACAGCCTTCACCTCAATCGCGATGGAGCCGCGCGCCGCCGCGCCCTCGACAGGCGTGACGAAGGTGATGACGGGCGCGTCGATGTCGGTTGGGCCCACGCTGCAGCGGGAGGCGTCCTGCTCTGGACAGAAGAGGTACGGGTTGTCGGCCGTCGCGAGCCGGGTGGCGAGGCTGCGGATGTCGGCCTCCGTCAGCCCGGTGCCGTTGCGAGCCGACTTCACGAAGTCGATGAGCCCCTGCGAGTAGCCGAGACGAAGCGTCTGCCCATCGAGTCGTTGCGTGCCGAGCACGAGTTGGCCGTCGGCGCCGCGCCCGTTGAACGTCCCGTCGAACTCCAAGTCCTTCACCAGCGCTGCGGTAAGCGTCGCCGCGTTGATTGAGAGGCCCGGCGACACGCCGGACTGCGTCGCGAGTAGCCGCGCCTGAGACGAAAGGGCGGCCAGCAGCATGCCGGCGCGGCCCTCCTGCGAGAGCGACGTGGACTTCGTGACGTCAGCAGGAGCCACCGAGGCCCAGTCGACGGTGCCGAAGTGGGAGTTGAGGTTGGTGCGTGCCTCCTCCCACGCCGCCTTGAGCGGCTGACCCTTCGCGACGTGGTACCGCGTGAAGGCGACCGCGAACGTCGACACTGGCGTCAGGCGGAGGTTGTCCGTCGTCGTCCCCGCGCGCACCTCGGGCACGCAGGTGGAGAGCTCGCTCGAGGAGAGGCCCACCTCGAGGCCGAGGGCCTCCTCGACGTAGGTGCCGTCCGTGGCGACAAGAAGCACCGCGCCGTTGAAGGGCTTGAGGCGCGCCTCGAAGGCGCCCGTCTCATCCGTCTGCACCGAGGCCAACTCGTCGCCACGCGCGAAGTCGTCGCCTGTCTTGAAGACTCTGACGGTGGCCGCCTTCACGGGCCCCTTCACGACGAAGCCCTTGAGGATGGTGGGCACCGCGTCGCCCACCTTCACGGGGTTACCGCCACCGCAGGAGAGCGTGGTGATGGCGAGAAAGACGACGAGTGCTGCTGCAGATCGGCGGTACATGAACTGCCCCCTTTTTCAGAATGCTTCGGTGATGAAGATGGTGAGGTCGACCGGCGCGTCGAGCAGCATCGCGTCCTGCGACTGGCTGCCGGCCGCACCGGGCTGGTGGACGACGGTTTGGCCTGCATTGCGGGCGACGTCGGCCAGCGGGCCACCCTGCACCTGGCCGAGCGCGACGTTGGCGGCGCCTCGGACGACGGCGTCACCGACACCCGGCCCGCTGTTGCCCTGGGACTGAATGCGACGACTGGGAGAGAGGCCGGGCTTCTTGTCGGCGCCGTCGTAGCCGAGGGCCTGCAGCGGAGACTCGAAGCCGTCTGGCAGCTTGAGCCGAGTCAGGGTGACGCTGAAGCGCCCCGACGTCGACGAGGCCTGGCCGTAGAACATGGTGCCCGTGGGCAGCAGCACCTCGCCGCGAGGCGCCCAGGCGCGTTTGAGGCGCACCACCACCGGCATCGAGCCGATGCGAGAGTCGAGCGGCTTGAGCAACGTGCCGGGCAGCTCAGCGCCAATGCCGACGCCGAACTTCCGTGGCCCTGTCGGCGCCGCAGCGGGCTGGGAGAAGGCAGCTCGCGTTCCCCAGCCGCCAGGCGTCGCCCCTGCCGGAGGGGAGCCAGCGGCACCTGACGGGACGACAGTCGTGCCGTCAGCGCCGACGGTGGGCCGCTGGCCGCCGTACTCACGCTTCAGGATGTCATCGACAGCCTTTGCATCGGCGCTCGTCTTGCGCGGCTTCGAGGGCTCCGTCGGTGCCGGCGTCGAAGGGCCGACGGGCTGAGTCGGAACAGCAGCAAGCACCGGCACTGTAGGAGCGGGGAGCGGAGCCGGCTTGTAGACGTCTGCGGCAGGCGCCCCGCCGTCGCCGAGAGAGGGTGCGTCCAGCAACGAGACAGCGTCGATGGGCGGCGCAACCGGCGCGCCACGCGTGGCGAAGGCAATGCCGACGAGGCCGACGAGGAGCGCCGCCGCCCCACCGACGACGAGCATCGTCGAGCTGCGCCGCTTCGCCGGGCGCTCGTAGTCGCGGAACTCGTCCCGAAGTCGCTCGAGCTCAGGGGACAAGGCCGCGGGCTCCGGCGCAGCGATGGGCTCTTCAGCGTCAGCGAACGCAGCAGGCGTGACAACGGCGCTCGGCAGCTTGAAGCCTGCGGTGCCGGGCACCTTTGGCGCACTGGAGGAGGAGATTCTGTCTGCCCTGGCCGCGCTCGACGACGAGCTGCGCTCGGCCTTCCGAGAGGCTGTCCCTTGAGCGTCCGCCGACGGCGGGCCCGACGGCGCGGGAGTCGGCGGAGTACCAGGCGCGGTGCGAGGAGTCGTCCGGCCCGACGGCGGTCGGTCCGTCCTGCCCGGCAAGCGGCGAGTCGCTGCCGTCGTCGAGGCCTTCGGCGCGGCCGTGGGGCCGGGAGATGGCCGCACGTGAGTCTGGCTGTTGCCTGAGCCCGTCAGGCCAGAGAGCGAGACATCGATGGCTGGCACATCGACGTCGTCACCGTCACCATCGTCGTCTTCGTCGGCTTCGACTTCGTCATCGAGCGCCGCGGCGTGTGCCTCGGAGAACTCCTCGACGCGGCGCTCGCACTCCTCGGCTGTCGGCAGCACGAAGGGCAGCTCGAGGACGCCTGAGGCGTCCTTGCGACTCAGGATGGCGTCCAGCACCAGCATCGCCTCGCGCGCGGTGGGAAACCGCATGGAGACTTCGCGCGCCATCAGCTTGGCGACGAAGGCGTCGACATCGGAGGGCACGCGCGGGTTGAGGGCAGATGGGCGAGGCAGGTCCACCTTCTGGGCGATGGCCATGAAGGCCACCGAGGGCTGGGTGCTGAGCACCGACTTCCACGCAGCCCACGCGGTCGCCCCGGTGAGCGTCAGGAAGAACGTATGCCCGAGCGCGTAGAGGTCCTGCGCCGGCGTGAAGGTGAAGGGGAGGCCCTTCATCGCGTCGCGAGACATGGGGTTCTGCAGGTACTCAGGCGAGAAGAAGTCCGTGGTGCAATTCCTCGAGGCGACCTCCGTCGACGTCTTCAGCGCATTCGTCTTGGCGATGCCGATGGCGTTGAGGACTGGCTGGCCGTTCGG
>JAUXRI010000065.1 GCA_030681895.1 Myxococcales bacterium
GCAGGTTCGACTCGAGCTTCCGCGCCTCGGCGACCATCGGATGCTCCGCAGGCGCCTGCTTCTGAATGCGCCTCACCAGCTCGAGCGCACGATCAGCCTGCTTGAGCCGCGTGAACGCGAGCGCCTGGTTGTACGCAATGCGCCAGTCGGACGGCTCGATCGTCGCCGCCTGCTCCAGGAGCTTCGCCGCCTCGGCGTACTGACTGGCCGACGTCCCTTCGAGGAACAGCGTCGCCAGGTTCACCATCGGCCGCCAGTTGCCGGGAGCGAGTTCGATCGCCTTCCGATACGCCTCTTCCGCCTTCGGAGCGAGCGGCACCGCGGCGTAGAGATTCCCCAGCACGAAGTGGGCTTCCCACTGCTTCGGGTTCTTCTCGAGCAGCTGCTTCGCGACCTTCTCGGCCTTGTCGAAGTCACCGGTGAGCATCGAGAGGTTGGCGAGGTTGAGCCACGCCTGCTCGTGCTGTGGAGCCACTTTGAGCTCACGCTCGAGATAGGCGACGGCTCCGGGCGCGTCGTCGAGCATCATCGTCGAAGCGAGCGCCTTCTCGAGCAGCGCTGGATGATCGCCGCAGGCCTTCAGCCCGAGATCGAGAATGTCGCGCGCCGCCTGGAACTCCTTCAGCTCGAACAACACGTCACCGAGCGTCGCCCACGCGCTGACGCTCTTCGGCGCGAGATCCTTCGCCTTCTCGAACGCCCGCAGCGCCAGGCGATGCTGCTTGCCGATGCGGTAGGCCATACCGAGAAACGTGAAGGCGTCGGAGTTCTGCGGAGCGAGCGACGTCGCCTGCGTGAGCGCCGCCACGGCCTCTTGCGCGCGCCCCTGCCCTGCCAGGACGCGACCCAGGTTCAGCTGGCAGAGAAAGACGTCAGGAGAAAGCTCCACGCCTTTCTTCAGCGCCTCGACCGCGAGGTCGAGCTCGTTCAGGCTCTCGTGCACCAGGCCCACCATCGTCCAGCCGAGGCCATGACGCGGCGAGAGCCGAACCGCCGCCATCGCGTGCATCTTCGCGGCGTCGAGCTGGTTGGTGAACAGCGAGATCCGCGACAGCCCGGCGTACGCCTCGGCCATCGACGGGTTGCGCTC
>JAUXRI010000304.1 GCA_030681895.1 Myxococcales bacterium
CAACGGGTGGTGGCCTCGCAACGGGTGGTGGCCTCGCAACGGGTGGTGGCCTCGCAACGGGTGGTGGCCTCGCAACGGGTGGTGGCCTCGCAACGGGTGGTGGCCTCGCAACGGGTGGCGGCCTCGCAATGGGTGGTGGCCTCGCAACGGGTGGTGGCCTCGCAACGGGTGGTGGCAGCTCGGCCGCGTGCGCCATCAACAACGGCGGGTGCGCGTCGCAGGCCATCTGCACGCCGCAGGGCACCTCGCGTATCTGCACGTGTCCGACCGGCTTCGTCGGCGATGGCTTCTCGTGCACCGACCTCGACGAGTGCCTCACCGGCAACGGAGGCTGCAGCAGCAACGCGACGTGCACCAACACGCCGGGGAGCCGCACCTGCACCTGCTCCACCGGCTTCTCGGGCGACGGCGTCACCTGCACCGACACCAACGAGTGCCTCGAGAACAACGGCGGCTGCGCCTCCAACGCGACCTGCACCAACTCCTCGGGAGCGCGCTCTTGTTCATGCCCGAGCGGCTTCACCGGCGACGGCTTCAGCTGCGTGGACCTCAACGAGTGCCTCACCAACAACGGTGGCTGCAGCGTCAACGCGACGTGCACCAACCTGACGGGCTCCCGGTCGTGCGCCTGCCGCGCGGGCTTCACGGGAAACGGCCTCACGTGCACCGCCAACACCCCGACGTGGACCGTCGAGACCGTCGCCTTCCTCGGTGGCGGGTCCTCCTCCATCGCGCTCGACAGCGCCGGCTCACCCGCGATCGCGTACACGTCGGACTCGCCTCGCGGCGTGTACTTCAAGCGGCGCCAGGGCCCGAACTTCTGGACGTCGAGCGAGACGGTGGACTCGCAGACCAACGCGCTGAACCCGAGCCTCGCGGTGTCGAATCAGTTCATCCTCGTCAACGCGGTGTCGAACCTCTCGAGCTCGTACATCGCGACGTGGCGGCGCCCGACGACTGGCTCGTCGTGGTCGGCCGAGAGCTCGTTGTCGATGCCAGACCAGCCAGACCTCGCCGTCGGTGGTGGGCGCGAGCACCTCGTCGGCAACACGCGCATCAGCGGCATGCCGAGCAGCCTGATGTACGCCTCGCGCAGCGTCGGCTCGTCGAGCTGGAGCTCGCCGACGACCATCACCACCACCGCCAGCTGGGGCGCCGCGAAGATCTCAGCCACGCCGAGCGGGCAACTCGCCATCCTCTACACGCGCAACTCCGACAGCACCTTGTGGCTCGCGCGCAGCTCGGGCTTCGGCACGTCGTGGACCTCGACGCAGATCACCACCGCGCGTGCGTGGGACTCCGATCTGGTGCTCGACGCATCGGGCCTGATCAACCTCGCGTACTACACGCCAGATCCCCACCGCATCGTCTACGAGTCGTGGTCCGGCTCGACGCGCACGTCGCAGGTGACCGTCGACAGCCCTGGAGGCACGGCGCCGGGCTCCATGTATTTCTCGGGCGTCGCCATCGCCGAAGACGGCCTGGGCGCCGTCCACGTGAGCTACCTCGACTTCACGCGCGGCACGTCGCTCCGCTACGCGACGAACCGAACCGGGCCCTTCGTCGCCGAGACCGTCACCACGTGCGACGACATTCTGGGCGACACGTCCATCACGACCGACTCGAGCTTCGCGCCACACATCAGCTTCCCGTCCCCCGCGACGTCATTCGGGAATCTCGGGTACGCCGTGAAGCGGTGAGCTCGGCCCGGTGCACGACTTCGCGGGCTCATCGCCGCGCAGGCTGATGCGGCTCGCTGGATGAACGAGTCCCGTCACCAACGCGGTCGGCATTCCGTCGACGAAGAGAGGCTCAACGCCCTGCGCCTCACGGGCCGCTCGCATCGCGCTGGTCGAGACGTTTCGTGATCGATGGCACGCCTCGACTCACTGCAGGCGGTTCGTCTTTGATCGCCCGACCCCGTGAATAGCTGGACGGGGTGCGCGTCTGTGCGCTCGGCTTCGGCACCATGCGCTTCGCCCTCGTCATCGTGATGCTCGCCGCTGCCTCGTGCGCCCGCGTGCAGCGCGTCTCGTTGCTGACGAAGACCGTGACGCTGCCAGATGGGCGCTTCAGCGGACCGATCGAGATTCCCACGCCTCGTCACGCCGACCACGACGGGCATCACTTCGAGGTACTCGTTCGGGTCGAGTCGGCGTGCGACCCGCTCTTCACGCTCGCCTTCCCCGACGGAGAACAACAGGAACTCGGCGTCACCGACGAGCGGTGGCAGGCCCTGCTCACGGCGCGAGCACAGGGCGAAGTGCTGGAGCCGGCCCAACGCGCGCCGCCCACCACGCCGACGGCAGCTGCTGAACCGGCACCGGCGGCAGCACCAACACCCGCTCCGTCGCCCGAGGAGTTCCAGCCGGCACCCTTCCCTGCTCAGCAGCCGTCACCGCCACCCTCGGGCGCGGTTGCAGGCGCAGGCGTCGATGCCACCCTCGAGGTGCCCGCGCTCGTCGTCGGCTCCTGGCGACGCACGCAGACCGAACAATGGGCTGGGCAGCTGGCCTTCGAAGCGCAGCGCACCAGGCGATGCGGCACGCGCCGCACCTTCACCGCGAAATACCGAAGCGCCTTCGATGACACGAACACCATCGCGCTGTGGGCGACGGTGCCGCAGGAACTCGCGGGCGCACAGGTGACCGTCGAGCTCATCGAGCTCGTCACGCCGAAGCCAGTCGTCGTCGAGAAGGCGGTGGCCGTCGCTGCCAACGTCGAGCGCAAGCGCCCTCCAGAACCGGCGCCGAAGACCGAGCGCCCCGCGCCCGCGAAGGCGACCGGCGCGACGTGGATTCCCGGGTACTGGTACTGGCGAGAAGGCGATGGTGAGTGGTTGTGGAGCGAAGGCTCGTGGGGGCCTCCGTCAACCGTTCCGGCGCTGCAAGTCGAGAACCCGGGCGTGCCGCCTGTCGCGGGGTGTCGCTGGGCCTCGGGCCGATGGGTGTGGGTCGGCAGAGACGGCTCGTGGCAATGGACGCCGGGCCACTGGCTCGCGCCGCCGCCGCTGAACGAGCCACGCCTCGACCCGCCCGACCCGACCGCTCCGTGGATTGACGGATTCTGGGTCTCGATGAGCGGCACGTTCCGGTGGCAGCCGGGCCGGTGGGGCAAACCTCCGCCGCGCGCCGAGACGCCGCCTCCTCCACCCAGGCCGGGCGCGACGTGGATTTCAGGAGAGTGGATGCTCGTCTCGGGCCGCTACGTCTGGTCGCCCGGCTTCTACGCAGGCACCGAGCAGCCGCCGCCGCCGAAGGTCGAGACGATTCCACCCCAGCCGCACCCCGACGCCGTCTGGCTCGCTGGGTTCTGGCGATGGGACGTCGCGGTTCGAATCCACGTCTGGGTCTCAGGCCACTGGGAGCTCCCGCCAGGCGAAGGCTACGTCTGGGTCGAAGAGAAGGTCGCGCCCGGGTTGAGGCTCGGCGGACGGTGGGAACTGCGGGTGCGCCCGTGACGCGCGTGATGCTCCTCGTCGCGGTGATGCTCTCGAGCAGCTGCGGGCTGCTCATCGATGGCGCGTATCTGCTCGGCAGCGGCAAATACTCCACCGACGACAAACAGACGAAACGCACCGACTCGACGCAGGCGGGTGTCGAGACGACGGTGCGCGCCGAGCAGGGCCAGGTGTGGCTCGCGTGCGAGGAGATGGAGCGCGGCATCGACCGCGTGTGGACGGTGCGCAAGACGTACGAGTACCAGGGCGGCATCTACCAGGCGCACTGGCTGCCGGTTCTGCTCGAGGGCCTCATCGCAACCGGCGTCACCATCGGCGTGGGCATTCGCTGCAACGAGCCGGGCTCTGGCATTTCGTGCACCCCACTCTGGGGCACCGTGCCGCTGTGGGCCGACGTCGCGTACTCGGCGGTGCGCCTGCTCACCATCGACCCGCCCGTGATGGTGAACAAAGAGCGGCTCACCTCGGGCTCCGAGCCGAGCGCGACTCCGAACTGGCGGCGCACCGTCTCGTGCGACGTCGACGCGAAGCTCATCGTCGCGCGAACGGCGGATGACCCGACGGCGGCGTGGTTTCGCGTCGACGCCTGGGGGCGGCTCGACCCGGCTGAGCGGGAGCGACTGCGAGCGGCGCTGCAACAACCCAACGTGCAGCTCTTCACGGTGGGCGGAGGTCGCCCCGTCACCGCTGCCGCCCTCACGCGCTGTCAGGTGCTGGCCACGATCGGCCCGCCCTGCCCCACGCAGCAGTAGCGCTCGGCAACTGAGAGGCGGGAGTGCCCACGAAGAAACGCGTCACCGTCTCCCGCGGTGAGGCTCGCTCGCCTCGAAGGACACGCGCCGAAGTGCTCAGGGAACCAGGCTGTCGATGAAGTCACAGTCAGCGGTGCGCACGCCGGGCATCGCCGCGATGGGCGTCCCGAACTCGAGCGCCGCGTCGCCTCCCGACGGCACTCGCGGCCACGCCACCGGAGACGACGGGACGCCCGTCGAAGCGAACGACACCCATGAGGCCTGCATCGCGTCGGACAAGGCCAGCGCTGCGGCGTCGGGAGCGGTGCCGGTCAACGCTCCGAACGTTCGGAAGACGAAGGGAATCTCGAGGCCGTGGGTCGAGCCCACCACCGCGCCCGCAGGCCCCGTCGAGCGCCAGGTGAAGAAGTAGCGATACACGGGCGCAGGCTGCGTGCTCTCGAGCGCTCGGGCGAGGCGCCGCGTCGGGCACGTCCACGTGGCGTCGGTCGTGAGCGCAATCAGGGCCACCCGCGGAGAGCTGAAGCGGGCCGAGGGGTACTGCACCAGCACCCGGTTCGCGAGGGCGGCCCCGTACTGCGTGGTGACGGCAGCGCGGTACTCGGCGTCGGTTCTGACGGCGGGCACCATGCGAGAGGTCTCGTCGGCGTTGGTGCCGAGAATCACCGGCACGCCGTGCTGCTTGCCCTGACGGATGAGCGTGAGCGGGTGGTCCGGCACCACGACGCCATCGATGACCGGGCCGTAGCGCAGGCCAACCTTCGCGAGCGGTCCCGCCGCAGACTCGATGGCCGCGAGGCTGGTCGCGCTCACCGCTCTCAGACACTCGACCTGGTTCGCGGCCGCTGCACAGCCCGTGGTCTGAACGACCGGCTGAAGGCTGGTGACGGCGTCGCTCAACGTCGTGGAATAGACGCCACCGCTCTGCGCGATGGCGGCGCTGAAGAGGCCCTTCGAGCCGGGCGCAACCAGGTGGAGCATCGTGTTCTGGCCACCAGCCGACTCTCCGAAGAGCAGCACGCGAGCCGGGTCGCCACCGAACGAACGCGCGTTGTCGCGCACCCAGCGCAGCGCCAGCTGCTGGTCGAGCAGGCCGTAGTTCCCCGACACGCCCGCGTCACTCTCGGCGCTCAAGCCCGCGTGCGCGAAGAAGCCCAACGCCCCGAGCCGGTAGTTCATCGTCACCACGACCGCGCCGTGCCGCGCCGCGAGGTCACGCCCGTCGTACAGCGGGTCGCTGCCTGAGCCCTGCACGTTGCCGCCTCCGTGAATCCACACCATCACTGGCGCTCCGGTGACGCCGCGCTTCGCGAAGACGTTCACGGTGAGGCAGTTCTCGTCGCCCACCACGCCACCGTCTGCGAGCTGCTGCGGGCAGATGGGTCCGGCCGCGAGCGCCTGCTGAACCCCGGCCTGGCAGCCGATGGGCTCCGGCGGCCGCCATCGGAGCGACCCAACAGGCGGCTTCGCGTAGGGCAGGCCGAGGAAGCTCGTCACGTCACTGGTGAGTTGACCGCTGATGGCGCCGCCCGTCGTCAGCACCACACCTTCCGCAGGCATGACGCCATCGCCGCAGCGGCCCGCATCGGCGCCACCATCGAGCGTCGCCCCGCCGTCCACCCGGGGCTCGTCCACGTCGACACCACCGTCAGGCACCGCGACACCGCCACAGCCAGCCAACCCGACGACGACGAGCAGAGAAAAGGAGCGCATGGTTTCCCCAAACCGCCGTGCCGTCACAAAGTTGCGCTCAACGGGTTGTCAGTGCGGTTTGCATTCGACTCAGGCGACGGTTTTCAGCATCGCCGTCACCTCATCGGCCCGTTGCTGCGCTTCGCGGACTTCGCTGCGCAGGTTCATCGAGCACAGCAGCGGCTCGTAGAACGTCCACTCGGCCTGCAGGTCGACGCCACCAGCGCGTGCCTCGGTGAGCGTCGGGAGCGGATCGGACAGCAGCTTCCGCCCAAGGTCCTCGAGGTAGCGCTTGCCGAGCGTGTCCCAGGTGCGGGCGAGGCGCAGGAACCGGTCGCGCGGCTCGGTACGCAGCCGGCGACACACGGCGAGCGCAGCCTCCCACTCGGCCTTCACCATCCACGCAGACCCGAGCTCCAGCGCCCGGTCGTGGGTCGGCGCCTGCGCGCGCGCGAGGAGCCCGTCTTC
This sequence comes from Myxococcales bacterium, assembly GCA_030681895.1. GTDB lineage: Bacteria > Myxococcota > Myxococcia > Myxococcales > Myxococcaceae > Xiheimicrobium. The sequence goes on from JAUXRI010000304.1 coordinate 6,373, forward strand.
AGGCAACTGGAGCACCGCCCACTCGCCCGCGATGTCGTGCAGGTTGAAGATGGCGAGGGGAAACACCTCGCACCAGAAGATGGACGAGAGCGTGTCGTCGTCGAGGCCAGACTCGGCGCACACCTTCCCGACGAAGGGCACGCTCCAGCGCACCTCGGTGTCGAGGAAGAAGTCGCTCATCGCCGACCACAGCACGCGACGCTGCGCGAGCTGATCAGCCGAGAGCAGAGTCACTGCTCGTACAGCTCCTGCCACACCGGCGCGAAGCGATAGCCACCGTCGGCCGTTCTCGGTGAGCTGCCGCCTGCCTGCGTCGAGCCATGCGGATCAGCCGTCGTCACCGACGTGAACAACCGATGCGAGCCAGCCCACGGGCGCCCGCCATCTTCGATGCGCGTCGGAGCGCCGGGCAGTCCCATCGTCTCGAACGCGTCGAGGTGGCCAGGGTGTTGCGGGTCTCCAGTGTGAGTGAAGGCGGAGAGCTGCGCGCTCGGCGTCAGTGACGGCAACGCGAGCCACGCCTGGTTGGTGTCGAGCGGTCCCGAGAGCATCACTGCGTGGTGAACACTCCGCACCTTCGCGATGACGCCGGCCGAGCTCGCGCCGTGGCTGATGCCCGAGATGACGATGCGGTCCCATCGCGGCGCGCCGTTGACGAGGAAGTACTGCCAGTCGCCTTGTGGGTTGAGCGTCTGCAGCCGCTGCAGCATTCGCACGATGCGCCGCTCGAGGCTCTCGGCCCGCGTGATGGAGATGAAAGGGTGGCGGTCGACGCCATCGAACGCCTCGAGCCTGCACTCGCCAATCTGGTTGCCGCAGTTCCCGACGCCGTAGTCGGTCGCGTAGCAAGGCCCGATGGTGTGGAAGCCGAGACCCGCGAGGAAATCTTGATGCGCGCCCGAGCCGCACGTGGTCGGCGTTCCCGCGCCGTGCAGGTAGACGACGAGCAGTCCACGAGGTGCCACGCGTGTGTCGAGCCGCGCGAGCTGATTGCCAGTCCATCGGCCTGCGTCAGGCTCGGCGGCCTGCGCGGTGAATTGAAAACGGTAGAGCTGCGGTGACGCGCGGTCGACGTTCGGAAAACCCGCGTCCATCATCAGGCCTGCGTCGAACGTCATGCCCGCGTCGAACGTCACGCCGGCGTCGATGCTCGCGTCGGCTCCGCTCCCTGCATCGTCGACCCCCGCGTCGAAGTCGATCGCCGCGTCCATCGAGGCCCCGGAGTCTGGGGTCCCGGCGTCGGCCACACGCCCTGCATCCACGTCGGCCGGAACGCCCGAGTCGACGTCAGGCGTTGGGGCGCCACACCCGATGAGAACCACCACAGCCGGCCAGAACACGCGCATCGGAGCACCCTAGTTCAAACCCGAGGTCGTCCTTTGAGCCACTTGCACGTGCACCCAACGTAAGCCGGTGTAGGCACTCACGTTTCTCGGCAACCGAGAGCCCCTGATCCACGATAAGTCCTCACACTCTCCTTCTTTTCCCCGGGGTTCCCCATGGCCAGCGTTCGACGAGACCCGGTTCAGAGCTTCCTTCGCACCGTCAGCACGGTGACCCGAACCGCCCAGAAGACGGCGCAGACGGTAAGCAAGAACCTGCAGAAGACCGCCTCCACCGTCGGCAAGAACCTGCAGCAGACGGCCAACACCGTCGGCAAGCAGGTCGCCAGCACCTCCCGACAGGTCAGCACCGCCGTCTCGAACACGAGCCGCCAGGTCGCCGACGCGACGAACTCTGCCATCAAGCACGTGCGCGCTGAGACCCAGAAGCAGACGGTCGAGAGCGGTCACCAGAAGTTCAGCTCGAAGTTCGACGTCTCGGACGGCAAGCTCGACATCGGCACCACGCGCGGCCTTGGGCAGAAGATGGAAGCGCCGACGCTGAAGAGCAAAGCGACGAAGAACTACGTCGAGACGCCCGAGGCGACCACCTTCAAGGACAAGGCGAAGGCTGGCGGAAAAGAGCTCGCCAACTCGGTCGGCATCAACGTGTTCGACCCCGAGAAGTCCAAGTTCGAGAACGATTGGGAAGCCACCAGCATCAAGACCAAGCGCATCGACGCCAAAACGGTCGACGCGCAGGGTTACGACACCAGCTACCGCGTCCTCGCTGCCTACGCCGACGGCTCCGGCCAGGTTCGCATCGGCAAGAGCACCAACATCGAAGGCAAGATTGAAGCAGGCGCAGTGCTGGGGCAGGTCGGCGTCGAGGGCAAGACGAAGCTCGGTGCGGTCGACCTCACTGGCAAGGCCGAGGCGACGGTCGGCGTGACCGGCACGGCGTCAGGCCAGGTGCGCTTCGACCTCTTCAGCGCGAAGCCCGCCGTGAAGGTGAAGGCCGGCGTCGACGTGTTCGTCGGTGCGAAGGTGAGCGCGGAAGGCCGCGTCGGCAACGACTACGCAGGCGTCGGCGCGAAGGGCGAGCTGATGGCGGGCCTGGCGCTCAAGGCCAAGGCCGACGTGGGCATCGAAGGCGGCAAGTTCAAGGCGAAGGTCGAGCTCGGCGCAGCGCTCGGCATCGGCGGCTCGCTCAGCTTCAGCGTCGACGTGAACTACCAGAAGGGCATCGACGCCGTGGTGGGCACCGGAAAGAACGCGGTCGAGACGCTGTCGAACGCGGCGTCGGCCGTCGGAAACGCCGCCTCGAACGTCGCGAGCGGCGCCGCAAACCTCGCGAAGTCGGGTTGGAAGACCGTGTCGAGCTGGTTCTGATTCCATGGTTTGACCAGCGCATCTCGGGCATCCTTGACGCATGACCGTGCTCCAGGAGCTGCTCGACCGCGGTGACCGCGAAGGCGCAACAGCAGCGGCCACCAGAACCCTCTCCAGCAAGCCGACCGACGGTGAGGCGCTCTCTGCGCTCGCCCGGCTGGCGCTCGAGAGCGGAGACGTCACCGCCGCCAAGACGCATCTGGCTCGCGTCGGCCCGCGCGACCGGCAGCTGTATGAGGTGCTGCTCGCCGAGGCGATGGTGCTGCAGCTCTCGGAGCAGACCGACGCCGCGCGCCTCGCCTTCGCCCAGCTCACTGCGGTGCACGCCACGCGGCCCGAGGCCTTCTTCGCGCTCGGCCTCGCGCAGCTCGAGAAGCAGGACGCCGTCAACGCCGAGAAGGCGCTGGCGACCGCCGTACAGCTCCTGCCCGGCCACTTCCTCTACCGGTACCGTCACGCCGAGGCGCTCGCGCAGAACGGCCGCTTCGCCGACGCCGCGAAGGAGCTGACGAAGACCATCGAGCTGCGGCCCGACTTCGTTCGCGCGTACCTCGCCTTCGCGCGCATGCTCGAAGCGAACGGCCAGGCCGCGCAGGGGCTCGAGATTCTGGCCGCGGGCCTGGGCTCGATGCCCGCCGACCGCCAGCTCCAGGCGGAGCAACTGCGCCTTCGACTGGCCAGCGGTGACACGGCCGCGCTCACCAACGCCGACCTCGGCGTCGCCGAAGAGCTGATGCGCGCCAACGCGCACGAGGCCGCCATCGAGGTGTGCACGCACCTCGAGGCGAGCGGCAAGGGCTCGGCGAAGGTGAGCCTGGTGAAGGCGCTCTCGTACGAGAACACCGCGCGCATCGACGAGGCCCTCGAGGCGTACTCGAAGGCAATGGCGCAGGACCCGAAGGACTGGTCGGCCGCCAACAACCGCGGGCTGCTGCTGCTCGAGGAGTACCAGGACGTGCCCGAGAAGCTGGCGGAGGCGAAGGCGACGCTGGAAGAAGCCGTGAAGCGCGCGGCCGGGAAGGTGGCCGACCCGCTGCTCAACCTCGCGCTGCTGCACGGCAGTCAGAAAGAGTACGCGCAGGGCATCGCGCTCGCGAAGCAGGTCGCCGCGCATCCTCAGGCCGGAGCGCTCAAGGCGCAGGCCGAGAAGATGGTGGCATCGATGGAGAAGGCCGCGAAGTCGGCATGAACGCCATTCGTGCCGCCGTCGCCGTACTGGCGACGCTGTTCACCGGCGGAGCGTTCGTCCTCTACGCAGTCGCGGCCAGGCAAGCGCTGCGAGACCGGCGAAGACGAGGCTTCACGCGCGTGAAGGCGCAGGTCACCAGCGTGGGCTGGGAAGCGAAGCCCGACGAGCTCGGCGTGTTGAAGGTGGTGTTCGACGTCGATGGGCGCTCCTCGACGGTGACCGACCTCGGTGAAGACGAGCGGCGCAACGCGGAGCGGGACGAGCTGCTTCAGGCGTTCGCGGTCGGCACCTCGCACGTCGCGCTCGTCGACCCGTCAGGTGCGACGCCGCCGATGCTGGTGACGGGGCGGGTGCAGTCCTTCAAGGTTCCGCTCTTCATCGGCGTCATCTTTCAGGTGCTCTCGGCTGTGATGGGCGGGCTCGCGTGGTACCTCGGTCAGCCGGGAAACGCGCTCGAGAAGCTGCTCGGGAGCTGAGCCGCGACACCGGACGTGAAGACCGCAGCGAGGGTGAAGCGAGCGAGCGACCCGCGCGAGCCAACGCACCCGGCCAACACTCGAAACGAGTCTGAAAAGAACGACATTCCATGTGCTGCGTTTCAGACTCGATGAGCGCCCGCGCGCGCACGGCCCGGAAACGCGTCGGCGCGACCACGCTGGACACGAGCCGAAGCGGCGCGGCACAAGCGGCGACCCATGAGTCCTCTCCTCGGCCTCGCGCTCCTCGCCGCATCCCCTGCTCCCGACGCGCTGAAGAAGGCCATCGCCGAGGCACGGCCCATCTATCGCCAGCTCCACGCGGCGCCAGAGCTCTCGGCACGCGAGACGAAGACCTCGGCGCTGCTGGCCGAGAAGATGAAGGCGCTCGGCTACACGGTGACGCCGAAGCTCGGGGGCGTGGGCTTCATCGCGGTGTTCTCCAACGGCGCGGGACCGACCGTGTTGCTCCGCACCGACCTCGACGCGCTGCCGGTGCAGGAAACGACGGGCGTGCCGTACGCGAGCAAGACGGCGGGCGTGATGCACGCCTGCGGACATGACGTGCACATGGCGTCGTGGCTCGGTGCGGCCTCGGCCCTCATGCACCAGAAGGCGAGCTGGAAGGGCACGCTGGTGTTCCTCGCGCAGCCCGCCGAGGAGATCGGCACCGGCGCCAGCGCGATGCTGAAGGACGGCGTGCTCTCGAAGTTTTCGAAGCCGGTCGCGGCGCTCGCGCTCCACACGCACGCGGCATTGCCGGCAGGTTCCGTCGGCCTCATCAGCGGACCTGCGCTCGCCAACGTCGACAACATCGACCTGACCTTCTTCGGCACCTCGGGCCACGGCGCGTACCCGCACCTCACCGTCGACCCGGTCGTCATCGCCGCACGCTTCGTCACCGCGGTGCAGACGCTCGTCGCTCGCGAGACGAGCCCGTTCGAGCCCGCCGTCGTGACGGTCGGCAGCATTCACGGCGGCACGAAGCACAACATCGTTCCAGGCGAGGTCCACCTGCAGCTCACCGCGCGCAGCTACACCGACGCGACGAAGCAGGCGCTCCGAGACGGCATCACGAGGCTCGCGAAGGCCGAGGCGGAAGGTGGACGGTCTCCAAAGCCGCCGCGCATCGTCATCGAGACAGGCGCGGTGGCGATGGTGAACGACGACGCGGTGATGAACCGGCTTCGGCCCGCGTTGACCGCGGCGCTCGGCGCAGACGGCGTTCGCTCCGTGGAGCGCTCGATGGCTGGTGAAGACTTCGGAGCCTTCGGCGTCGCCGGCGGCTTCCCGTCGGCGCTGGTGTGGGTCGGCGCCGTCGAGCCCGCGACGTTCGCCGCGTCGAAAGGTGCCGGCCTGCCATCACTGCACTCGGCGCAGTTCGTTCCCGACGAGCGCGCCATCGACACCGGCATCACGGCGCTGACGACGAGCGCGCTCACGCTGCTCGAGTGACGCGCGCTACTCGCCGTTGAGCGCCCACTCAATCGACACGAGCGCCTGCACGCCGAGCCCCGAGATGGTGCGGCTCAGCTCAGGTCCGCTGCTGCCGTCGGGAGCCACCATGGAATACGAGAGCTGCCGCGTGGTGCGCAGGCCTCTGAGCTCGACCATGAGCGTGAAGTGTTCGGCGAGCCGGTGCCGATAGGCGAGCCCGACGCGTTGCTCCGCGCCGCCGATGGTGAGGGTGACCTCGGCTGCGCCGCCGCCCCAGTCGTAGCGGAAGCGGCCCATGCCGAAGGAGCCCCAGTCCCAGAAGTAGCCGGCGCGCACCATGCCCCGGGCATTGCCCAGGTACAGCCACGTGCCCGCGAGGATCTCGAAGGGCGAGCCGCCGTCGAAGGTGTTCACCGGGTCGTCGCTGGTCGACACCCCGCCGAGGCGCGGCTCCCAGGCGAGCGCGACGTGCACGTACTTCCCGAAGCCGGCGCCGAACTGCAGGCGAATCCACGCGGCCCACGCGGTGCTGTAGACGTGCTGGTACGCGGCGTCGGAGTCACTGGCCGACACCAGGCCGCCCGCGCGGGCGCTGATGATGTCGTTGAGCGGCTTGAGCTCGTCTGCCTGCGCCGTCGTCGCCAACCCGAACACCAGCGCTGCCACCAGCAAGGCGCGCGCGTTCATCGGCCCTCCACGAGCTTCGCGCCCTGGCCGCCGACGGCGTTGGGAAGCGCCACCAGAAAGGACGTCTCGTCGATGGCGTAGAAGAAGCTGATGCCGCCGCCGCTCGAGAGGCTGCCGGTGCTGAACGGTGCGTGCCCAACGAAGACCAGCGCTGCGCCGGGGCCAGGCTCGAGCCAGACGCCTCCTCCTGACTTCGACTCGAACGCGGTGGAGAACGGCATCGCCAGGAACGCGACACGCGTCTCGTCGAGCGCACTGACGAAGCGCAGGTTGCGCCCCGCGGCATCAGGAGATTCGGCAGCCGTCACCAGCGCGCCTGCGAGCACCCTGCTGCGGCCGGAGAACAGCTTGCCGTTGCGGAGCGTCATTCCGGCGGTGGACGGCAGGGTCGTCGGCTCCAGCGCCTGCCCGTTCCAGCGAGAGGTCACCGGCACGGAGTTGGCGAACACACCGTTGACGTAGAAGTCGTCGACGCCCTCCCCGACTCCGTCGCTGATGGACTGAAACGGGTGAGAGGCCAGCACGCGCCAGCGGTCACCGTCGCGCGCGTAGAGGTCGTGCGCGCCAGCGAAGCGCACGGTGTCTCCGGTCTGGATGAGCTGCAGACGCGGGTCGCCGTTGGGCGCAGCCACCTCGACGCTCGAATGGTCTGCTGCGAAGCGGAACAGCTTGAAGGTGTCGCTCGCGCCACGCGCGATGCACTGGGCCCACACCACGTCGCCGGTGTCGAAGGCCGTGTCCTCCAGCGCCCAACCCGCCTCGGGGCAGAGGTCGATGGCCTTCCACACGCCGGCCTTCGAGCGCACCAGCATCGGGTCGGTGCCCAGCAGCCACAGCTCATCAGGGGTGCGCCACAGCGCGCGTTGCAGGCCGCGCGCCTGCTGCTGCGAGTCAGGCAGGGTCTTCCAGTCGAGCTCGGGGAAACAGCCGGTGCACCACGCGGCGAGGAGTGCGGCGATGACGACTCTCATTGGAGCTTTCGGGCGAAGTCAGAGGAGCCGGTCTGGAACCCGAAGATCCCGAACCAGAGGCGAGGCGTGACGGTGGGGGCTGGCGTCGCGGAGAGCGACACGACGGCGGCGTCGGTGACCAGCACGTCTCCATGGATGCGCAGGTGGAGCGTCGCGGGCACTCCCAGCGCGCGGAACGTCAGCGCGACGGGGTCGACGACCACCAACTGCCCGACGCCGGCGATGGTGGCCGTCACCAGCACCCGGCCATCGGCGAGCGGTTCGCCTTCGGGGTAGAGCCGGGTGGTGCCCAGCGCCGTGAGCAGTGGCGCGAGCTCGACGCTCACGTCACGAAACGTCGAGGTGGACGCGTCGTATTCGAGGAACTCGGTGTCATCTGAGAAGAGCGCCCTGGTGCCGCGCTGCCAGACGAAGTGGTGGTTGTTCGCGCGGGAAGAAGTGGCGCGCACGGCGCCGGTGAGCGCGTCGATGGCGCGGAGGCAGGACGCGGGGTTGGCCAGCTCCACGCAGGGCTGCTCGTCGTAGCCGACCAGGTGGTCGCCCACGCGAACGAGGTGACCGGTGGCCTCGAGGTGGGCTCGGCGCCACAGCACCCGGCCGTTCGTCACGGTGAGCGCGACCAGCTCTCCACCACCCAGCCGCGAGTACGACAGCCAGAGGGTGTCGTTCACCAACAGCAGGTCTTCGACGGTGATGGCTCCGAAGGCGAGGGGCTGCATCCACAGGCTGGTGCCGAGCGTGCGACTGAAGCACTGCACCTGGGTGCTGCCGTTGACGACGAGCAGGCAGAGCGCGGTGGCGTTGCCGACGGCTGAACCCGCCACGAAGGTTCCGGCGAGCGTGAGCCGCGCCTTCTCACGGCGGAGGAAGAGGTCGAACAGCGAGGCTGACGAGGCCCCCGGCGAGATGAGGAGCACGTCATCGCCCAGCACCAGCACAGGCTCACCAGCCGGCAGGGTGCCTGCGTTGGCGACGAGGTCGGCACCGGTGGGCAGCGGGCACTGCGCGAGCGTGTCGCGGTGCCGGGCGCCAGGGCCGCGTCGATCGCCACAGCCCATCGGGTGCGGCAGGACTTCCGGACCAGCATCGACGGGTCCACCGTCGGCGGTTGCGACGGCGCCGCGGCCCCACGGCTCGACCACCAGGGCGTTCGACGACGAATCGTCCCAGGTGGACGTGAGCTGACACCCACAGAGTGTCGCCAACGCGAGCGCGCAGGCGACGAGAGGCCGGACGGACATCAGGAACTCCAGATGAAGAGAGAGACGGTTTCCAGTCGCCGCTGGCCCGCAGAAACAGCCCGGGCCAACCTCAGCGCCTCGAAACCGAAGTCGTCTTACACCAGATGGAGCGCGGAAGGGTGTCGGGCCACGAGCAGCGTCAAGGCGGTCACTTCAACGCCTCGAGTGCTGCGGTGGCCTGCGCGACCCACGCCGTTCCATCAGCATCGCCACGCTGCGTCCCGAGCGCGATGGCGCGTTGGTACGCGGCCTTCGCGCCGTCGGTGTCACCTGTCGCGGCGAGGCACTCGGCGAGCGTCGCGTGGTTGAGGGGATGGTTCGGTGCCCGTGACACGGCCTTCTGCGCTTCGACGAGCGCGTCGTCGGGGTTCCCCGGCCCGGTTGGCCACCCGGGCGCACGAACGAGCAGCAGCGCCAGCACTCGTGCAGGCGCGGCGTCGTCGAGCGTCGGCGCTGCGGCATCGGCCTTCTTCAGCAGCGTGATGATGCGCGGGAGCTCGCCGAGCGCGGTGAGCACGTGCTCCCGTGCGGACACGCCGAGCGCCACGGCCTGCCAGTAGTCGCACGGCGCGCTGCCTGGCGCCCGTTGCTGGCATTGCGTTGCCGCCGCGACTGCTTCATCGGCGTGGGCGGTGCGCTCGTTCTTCGGGCCAGACTCGACGAGCCAGGCGGCGACGCGAATCACTCCGACTGGCCCTTCGGTTCGCGCGGCATCGGCGACAGCGGCGACTTGAAAGAGGTGCAGCGATTCCTTCACTGCTGCCACTTCAGGCCGTCGCGCGAACGCCGTCTCCGCATCCCGCAGCGCCTCGTCGGCCGACGTTCCCGGAGCAACCACCACTGCAGGAACCCGTGGCGGTGGACACCCCGTGAGCGCGAGCACCAGCGCGACGGGCCACCACCTCACTTCGTGGCGCTCCCGTAGGCCTTCTTCGCAGCGGCGAGCGCTGCCTCTTCGAGCGGCGCGAACCCGGTGAGCCGCACGCCCTCGAGCGCCGTCTTTCCCCGCTCCGCACCGGCCAGCTTCCCGAACGCGACCGACGCTGCTTTCCAGTCCGCCGCGCTCAGCCGCTCTCCCAGCGTCGCGACGACGGCGACCGGCACCTTCGCGCCCACGTGCACCACCTCGAGGTCCGCCGCGAACGGCAGCGTGGGCAACGACTTCGCCTGCTCCGCGTCGAGCAACACCGCCAGCTTCTCTTTCCCGCTCGCCGCCTTGCGCAGCGCCGACAACACCTGCCCACCGCTCGTCACCTTCACCGTCGCCGGCAACGGCCCGAAGCCGCTCAGGCCCACCTTCGTCACGAAGTCGGGCGCGTACCCTGCCGTCGAGAACACCGAATACCCATCGAGGTCGGCGGCCTTCTTCACGGCCCCTTTCTTCGCCACGAGCGTCCACGCCTGCGTGCCTTCGAGGCCCTGCTGCACGATGGCGAGGCGCGCGGTCAGCTTGAGCTCGGCTTCGTGCGCGAGGAAGAACGGCAGCGGGACGAGCGCGAACACGACGTCGGGCTCGGCGAAGCGGGCGAGGCCGGCCTTCTCGCTGGGAAAGTACGTGGCGGTGAGCCCGTCCTTCGGCCAGCCCGAGAGTTCGCCAATCACCGAGGCCATCTCGTCCATGCGTGACTGGGCCTCCTGCGTGGTGCCCGGGTAGCCGGGCGCACAGAAGACGAGGGCGCGGGGGCCGGCCGGCGCGGGTGGCGGAGCGGCCTTCGGAGGCGCCGCGGCGCTGAGGACGGGGAGCAGGACGAGGAGGGAGAAGAGCAGAGACCGCATGCGTCGCAATGTACGCCTGCGCGCCACGGGAGTAAGCCCATCGCGACATGCCAGGGCCGTCGTGGGTCGAGAAACTGTTTGCCGCCATCATCGCGAAGCGGGTGCTGGTCGTCGTCGTCTGGCTCGCGTTGGTGCCAGGCGCGGCGTGGCTCGCGCTGCAGCTCCCGAGTGACGGCGCCATCGACCGCCTCGTCGTCGAGAAGGACCCCGACGTCGTCCGCACGCGCGCCTTCCAGCAGGTGTTCCCCGAGGGCCGGCAGGTGGTGCTGCTCTTCGAGCCCCAGGGAGACGTCTTCTCACTCCCGGTGCTGAACGAGCTCGCCGCCGTCGAGCACGCGCTCGGCAAGGTCAAAGGCGTGGTGCCGTTCTCCGCGCTCTCGTTGTTCCGCCGCCGCGAGGCCGACCTCTCGGCCGACGGCTTCGCGAGCCGCTTCCGCACGTTCGCCGAGGGCACCCCGTTCTTCCGGAAACAGGGCCTCGTCGGAGCGCATCACCTCTCGCTGGCCGTCACCTTCGTCGCGCCCGGCACCCACGAGCGTGACGCGACGTTGGTCGAGCTCGACCGCGTGATGGCGAGTATCCCCCACGCGGCCATCGGCGAGCCGCGCCGCGTGGGCCAGCCGTACGTCGAGCAGTGGCTGGAGGCGGAGACGAAGAGCGCGACGCTGCGGTACTTCCCGCTCTTCGGCGCCTTCGTGGTGGTGCTGGTGTTGGCGTTGTACCGCTCGTGGCGCGCGCTGCTGGCGATTCTGCTGACGCTCGGCGTGACGGTGCTGCTCGCGATGGGCCTGGGCCAGGTCTTCGGCTTCACGCTCACCATCGTCTCGGAGCTCGTGCCGCTCGTGGTGCTCGTCACCGCCACCGCGACGCTCGTCTATCTGCACTCCCGCTACATTCAGCAGCCGGAGGACGTCTCGCTCGAGCAGCACCACGTCTTCGCGCTCGCCAACAAGGCGTTGCCGGTGACGGCGTCCATCGTCGCGGCGCTGCTGGGCTTCGCGGCGCTGGCGGTCTCGCAGATTCGCCCGATTCGAGAGATGGGCGTGTGGACGGCGGCGGGCCTCGCGCTCTCGTGGCTCACCAGCTTCACGCTCTTCCCGGCGCTGCAGCGGCTCCTGAAGTGCCCGACGCGCAAAGGCACCACGCCCACCGGCCGGCTCTACCTGCGCCTCGCCGACGCCCTGCCTGACTTCACGTACCGGTTCCGCTGGCCCATTCTGGGTGTCGCGTTCGCGGTGATGGTGGCCGGCGGCGCGGCGCTCTTCGGACTGCCCGGCGGTCTCGTCGCGCCGATGCGCATGGAGGTCGACGCCGTCGAGTACATCGACGAGTCGCTGCCGCTGCGCAAAGACATGGCGGCCTACGAGAAGGCCATCGCGGGGCTGGCGGCCGTGCGCATCTGGGTGAAGACGGAAGACGGCGCAGTGGTCGAGCCAGAGACGCTGCACGCGCTCGACCGCTTCAGCACGGCAGTGGGAAACGAGCCTGGCGTCAGCTCCGTCATCGGGCCGACCACGCTGCTGCGGCTGCGGCGCTACGTGGCCGGTCAGGGTGACGCGCTCCCGGAGGATGAGGAGGGCTTCGCCGAAGCTGTCGCCGACTTCGAGCAGTTGCTCCTCACCGAGCAGGAGCTCCGCGGCTTCATCGACCTCAAGTCGCTCGGACAGGCACAGCTCATGGTGGTCACGCGCCGGGGCGACGCGGCGTCCTTCGAAGCGTTGAGAGCCCGGCTCGATGCGCTGTGGAAAGCGGAGCAGGCGCGCTCACCTTCGCTGGCTTCAGCGCAGGCCGAGGTGGTGGGCGAGTCGATTCTGCAGGCGAAGATCAGCGAGCACCTGGTGCCGACGCTGACCGAGAGCTTCGGCCTCACCGCCCTGCTCATCTTCCTCACGTTCCTCGTGGTGTTCCGCAGCGGCGCCGCGCGCGTGATGGCGATGGTGCCCTCGGTGTTCGCGATTCTCGCGACGTTCCTGGTGATGCGGCTGACGGGCATTCCACTGAACGTCGCCACCATCCTCATCGCGACGACGGTGCTGGGCACGACCGAGAACGACCAGGTGCACTTCTTCCACCACTACCAGGAAGCGAAGAAGGACGGCGCGAGCGCAGAGAAGTCGATGCTGCACACGTTCCACATCTCGGGCCACGCCATCATCTACGCGACGCTCATCAACGCGAGCGGCTTCCTGGCCCTGGCGTTCTCGAACCTGCCGCCCATGCGCCAGTTCGGCATCGTCTCGGCCATCGCGTTCGGGTTCTCGATGCTGGCCGACTTCACCGCCCTGCCCGCGGCGCTGTGGGTGTTCCTGCGGCAGCGGCCCGACTCGAAGACGCCCTGAGGGACCTTCTCTCTCGGAAGAGTTCCTCAGTTCACTGGGCCCATCACCAGTGCCGGCAGCGTGCACAGCATGAAGCTGGCGATGGCAATGGCCACGCGGGTGCCGCTCATCTTCTGCGAGGCGATCACGTAGAGGATCGCGCCACCGATCAGCAGCAGCAATTCGGCGAGCGCTCATCGTGGAAGCGCAGGGTGCTGGTGGCCCTCACCTTCCTCGCCGTGTTCACCAGCACCACGCCGAAGGTGCGATGAGGTTCGTTCCTGTTGTCTCCCTCGACTGGAGCCGCCCATGCGACACCTCAGCCCGGTAGCGTTGTTGGTGCTGGGCGTCGTCGACTCGACCCAGCAGTGGTCATCGCTCGGGCCCCCGGAAGTAGCGGCAGAACCGGTGCTGGCAGGCGTGCGCGTCGTCCACCCTCGGCGCGCAGGCGAGGCGCGGCGTGACGCACCCGGTGGTGGCGGCGACGACGGTGGTGGCCGTGGGCGCGAGCACGAGGAGGTCACGGCGCGAGAGGCGCGGGCGCGGCGGGTCGGGATCGGCCTCCGGTGAGAATGGGTCGTTCATGACAGGCGCGCCACGACCTCCGCCGCCGCAGCATGCCCGGACGCGACCGCGCCCTCCATGCAGATGAGGTCGACCTCGTTGCGCACCCAGTCGCCCGCGAGGAACAGGTTCTCGAACGGCGTCCGCGCTCCCGGCCGGAACTGGTTCACGCCGGGCTCGCAGAGGAGCAGCCGCTCGGCGTCGGCGCGGTTGCGGTGCAGCTCGACGTCCAGCACCCCGGCGGCGCGCAGGTCGCCCACCTGTGGCGAGCGCGAGAAGTTGTCGAGGGTGACGCTCGCCAGCTGAGAGTCGGTCCACCCCTCGAAGCCCGCCTCCTGTCCCACGAAGTCGAGCACGCTGCCGACGGACGGGTCGTCGCGATACTCGCGCCAGTACGGCTTCATGTTCACCACGATGCCGAGCGGCGCCGGGAAACCGAAGACGGGGCCGGGCCGATTGGCGAGCACGGGCTTCGACGTGGTGAGCGTCATCGACACCGTGGCCGCCGAGCGCAGGTTCTTCAGGCGCGCGAAGAACGGCGAGCGCCACATGCGCTCCTCGGCGCGGTTCATCTTCACGAACACCGCGTGCGGGATGGTGGAGACGACGAAGTCGAAGCCCTCGAGGGTGCGCTCGGTGCCGGGCGCCGGCGTCACCTCTTCGCCCCACGCGCGCGTGCCGTCGCCATGGCCTGCGCTGTCGGGCCGGGCGACACGGACGCCGGTGATGCGCCGGCCGCTCCACACCCAGTCGGTGGCGAGCGTGAAGGGCTCGAGCACGCCGCCGAGCGCGCGGAAGTAGCGCGCGATGGGCTCCCACACGACCTCGGACCACGGGCCCACGCAGACGAACGCCTCGGCCCGCTTCGGCGAGCTCATCAGCCGCATCGACTGGAGCACGTGGTACGCGCTGATCTGCTCGGGGAAGTTGAAGTACGCCTCCCGCAGGAAGCGGAACACCGAGTACTTCGTGAGGTGCGGCCGCAGCCCGTGCTCGATGGCGAAGGTGTCGAAGCAGAGGTCGTCGTGGCGCGTGAGGTCGGCGTGGCTGAACGCCTCGAGGAACACCTGCGACATGAAGGCCGAGTAGTTGACGCGGTCGGCGCCGGGCAGGCCCTCGTACGTCGCGAAGCGCCGGGCGAACTCGATGGCGTCGCCGCCCGCGTCGAGCGTGTAGAGCCGGCGGCTCCACGGCTCGTACGGGTGGCTCTGGCCCTTCATGCTGACGAAGACGTCACGGTCGTTCACGCCGGCACGGCGCAGCAACGCGCGCAGCCGGTCGTAGAACCCGACGACCATGTGCCACCCGTGCTCGACGAAGCGGCCGTCGGAGCGGCGGGTCGACGACGCCTTGCCGCCGAGGTGGTGGCCCTGGTGCACGAGGGTGACGTCGAGCCGGTCGCGCGCGAGCTCGAGCAGCTTCGTCGCGGTCGCGAGCCCCGCTGGCCCGGCGCCGATGACGAGGACGCGCCGCTTCACAACGTCCACCCGAGCCCGAGCAGCCCGGCCCAGCGGAGCAGCGCGCCTGTCGCCGGCGCGACCAGCCAGAGGAGCTGCCCCTCGGCGCGCGCGAAGAGGTGAGAGGTGAACGCGACCTCGAGGGCGACGCCCGGCGCGAGGACCGGCGCGGCGGTTCGCCGGGCAGTGAAGAGGTCGAGCACGGCGAGGCCCGCGTCGAAGAAGAGGCTCGCGTCGACGCGACGGTACGGCGCCACGTGGAGCGCCACGCCGACCCGCCCGGTGAGCAGGTGCGGGTGCGCCGCGCCGAGGTTGGTGAGCTCGGCGGTGGCCGAGCTGCGCAGCGCGAGGAAGGCGAGGTGCATCGACTCGACGGTGAGCGAGCCGAGGAGGTCAGGCCCGCTGGTGACGCCGCCCAACGCGATGAGGCGCACCTGCCCACGGCCCAGGCCGACCTCTCGCTCGACTGGCGGGAGGTACTCCGACGCGAACGGGTCGGCCGGATACCCTGCGTCGAGGTCGAGCGGCGCGACGCCCGCATCCAGGACCTGCGACAGCGCGGTGACCTCCGCGGGCTCGAGCGTCGCCGGGCCGCCCGCGTCGGCGTTCGCGAGAAACAGGACGGCGAGGAGGGCGCTCGGGGCCACGGGTGCGGCATAGCACTGCATATGCGGCCGCCCAGCGCCGACGGTGCGCCTGCAGGAGACCTTCCAGCGCCGGTGGACGGGCTCGGCCTCAGGCGCCCTCCTCCGCGTCCTGCTACCCTCGAGGGCGATGGGCGGTTCACAGGCTTCAACTTCTTCTTCTTTCGAGATTCCAGGCGAGCGCGTGAACGCGCGGAACTGAGCTGGGCCGTGACAAAGAAGACGACGACGAGCGGCGAGGTCGTGTGCTTCTGCCAGACCTCGCCCGACGTGCCGGCGATCCTGCGCCGGCAGATCCTCGAGACCGGCTACCCCGGCAGTCTCTTCGGGAGTCTTGCCGACGGCGACGTGTACGAGCTCGAAGCGATGCTCGCGCCGCATCTGCGCGTCGAGGGGATGAGCGAGCGCTGGTGGATCGAGGCGCCGCCGATCGAGCTCACCGAGGCGCACGGCGAGCAGGCGAAGCAGCACATCCGCCATGCGAGGGAGGCGCTGACCGAGCTCGCCGCTTCCCAGCCGCACGCGTGGTTCTCACCCTCTCGGGGCTCTCGGGCGCTCGACGAGCTCGACGCGACCCTCGCTCGCTGCACGTCGCTGGTGAGGCTGCGCTGGCCCGACGTCGAGACGCGTCCCGTCAGCCGAGCAGGCTTCTGGCTCTGTCGTGCCCTCGCGCACGCGATGCGCCACGAGACCGCTGGCGTGGTGATGCTCCGCGACGGGGCTTTCGTCGACGCCGGCGGCGAGATCATCGAGTAGCTCCGGCCCCGGGGAAGGGCGCCGGAGGAAGAGCGTGAGCGTCACTCCACCGTGTCACTCCCCGGAAGCTCATCATCGCACTGCCTGCGAGTTCGAGCGCGGCCAGGGAACTCCGCGTGCTCATCCTCTTGTGGCTGGAGAGCATCGAAAAATCGGCGGGGGCTTCGTAGGCTGCGCCGCCTGGAGCGACGCGAATGAGCTGGAAGCCAACCCTGACGCCGGGCCTCGACGTGCGCACGCTGCCGCTCTCGGTGATGCAGGGCTTCGTGCTGTCTCGGGTCGACGGCGCCACCGACGTCGCCGCGTTGGCGCAGGTGACGGGCCTGACTCGGGAGCGCGTCACCGAGTTGCTCTCCGAGCTCGTCACGGCCGGAGCGCTGCAAGCAGGTCCGGCGGCCTCCGCACCGAACGCACGATCCGGAGCCGAGCCGACCGTCGCGAACGACGAGGACGCGCTCGAAGTCTCGGATGACCCCGAAGACCCCGCGGTCGAACAATCCACGGTCAGCCATCGCCAGCGCTACGAGACGGAACACCGCCAGAAGCCCGAGAACGAGCGCGTGATGCTCGCGCAGCACATGAACGACCCCTCGCCGCTCTGCTTCGACCCGCTCCCCAGAGTCATCGACGCCTTGCTCGACAACCCGCACTTCGCGCTCCAGCACGCGCGGCTCGTCGCGACGCATCACCGCAACCCCGTCGGGCTCGAGGCGCTCGTGTCACGCGCGCAGTTCGCTGCCGACCTCGGCGTTCGCCGCGCGCTGCTGCGAAATCCTCAGCTCCCTGCGGGCCTGTACCGCCGCCTGTGGACGACGCGCCGCATGCACGAGCAGCACCTCGTCATCATCAACCGTGACGTGCCGGAGCAGACACGGCGAACGGCAAAGGAGGTGCTCCGCGCCCGGTTCGTGAGCGGGCCTTCGGAAGAGAAGGTCGAGCTCATCGTGAAGACCGAGGGCCGGTGTCTGGTGTCGTTGTCAGGTGTCGCGCTCGACTCGAAGTCGACGGCGTTGCTGTGCGGCCGCTCGTACACCTCGACGCTCTTCGTGCAGAACCTCGCGCGCTGGAGCGCCACGCCGCCGCAGCTCATCACGCACCTGCTCAGACAGGACGTGGTGAAGCGCAGCCCGATGCTCCGCACGCTCTTCGAGCGGCACCCGAACACGCCCAAGGGGTAGGCCGCTCGGGCAGCAGTCGAGACCAGCGCCGGCACTCATGGTGGTCATCCATCACTGCTCTCGCGTGCAGCTCGGTGGCCGCCTCAGAATTCCGTCGGCGCGAGGGTCCAACCACCCGGAATCGCCTTCGGCGTGAGGGGAATGACCCTTGCTGTGCAATCAGCCCATGCGCCAGTGCTCTCTCGTCGCGACCCTCTTCCTGCTCGTCGTGAGCTGCGGCCGCGCGCCTCCGACCAGCGAATGCCCCCCCGCGCAGGCCGTCCGGCCCTGTCAGACCGATGCCCAGTGCACGGGGGTCGAGCGGTGTCTGCCACCCCTCAATCGGCAGTGCGTGCCCTCGAGCTGCGGCTGCAACGAGACGGGCGGCTACGTCTGCACCGAGGACTGCGGAGGCCGGCTCTGTCGTGCGCCCGACGTCGACGCGGGGCAGGACGACGCGGGACACCGGGACGCAGGGACCGATGGTGGGCTCTGCAGCTCGTTCGTGCCGCCCTGCTCGCACGACTACCAGTGCCGAGACGGTGAGCGCTGTGTCCGCGGCGTTGGCTGCAACCCTTCGGCGTGCGGCTGCGACCCCTCGAACGGCAGTGTCGTCTGCACCGCTGACTGCAGCGGAGGCGTCTGTCGTACCGGAGACGCTGGAGTTCCCGACGCGGGCGCCGGCTTCTGCCGCGGCTTCGTGCCGCCTTGCACGTCGAGCGCGCAGTGTGGACCAGGCCGGGAGTGCCGACGCGACCCCGGCCAGTGTTCTCCTTCGGCGTGCGTCTGCGATCCGCAGACGGGGTCGATCGTCTGCACTGAAGACTGCGGCGGTGGCGTGTGCGGCGTCCCCGGGCCTGACGCTGGCGTGCGTCCCGACGGGGGCGTCTGTCAGGGCTTCCGTGCGCCCTGCTCGAGCGATCCCCAATGCCTGCGCGGCGAGCGCTGCGTGCGGCCGCCCAACACGTGTCTGCCCAGCTCCTGCGCCTGTGGCCCCTCGGGCATCGTCTGCACCGCTGACTGCAACGGCAAGATCTGCCAGGTCGAAGACGCAGGCGTCAGTCCCCGTGACGCGGGAGTGCTCTGCCTCGGCTTCGTGCCGCCCTGCGTGACCAACGCCCAGTGCGGGCCGGGCAACGTCTGCGCACGGCCCCCCGGGTCCTGCATTCCTTCGGCGTGCGGCTGCGACCCATCGTCGGGCGCAATCAACTGCACGGCCGACTGCAGCGGTGGCGTCTGTCGGCCCGGAGCTCCTGATGCCGGAGCGTGTGTCGGCTTCGTCTCTCCATGCAGCTCGAACGCGCAGTGTGGGCCGGGCACGACGTGTCAGCGTGACGCGAACGTGTGTACGCCATCGGCCTGCGGCTGCGACCCGGGCTCTGGAGCCATCGTCTGCACGGCGGACTGTGGTGGCGGCGTGTGTACGCCAGCGAGCGACGCGGGGATCGCCGCGCGCGATGCAGGCACCGTCGACGCTGGCCTCTGCGCAGGCTTCGAGCCGCCGTGCTCGAACAACCTCTCGTGCGAGCGCGGTCGCATCTGCCGACAGCCGCTCAACGCCTGTGTGCCATCGGCCTGCGCGTGTGATCCCCAGAGCGGCAGCATCGTCTGCACTGCCGACTGCAACGGGCGTCTCTGCCTGTGAACCAGGAGCAGTACAGGTCGGCGGGGAGCAGCAGGTGCAGCGACTCCTCGAGGCGTTGCAGGTCGTCACGCGCGGGCGCCTCTTCACGCACCTCGTCGCCCCACCAGAGAAACGTCATCACGTCGAGCGAGTGACGAGCCGATGAAGAGCTGCGCGCGAACGAGCATGGCGCGATGGCCTCACGGACGTCGACGAGTCACCGAGGCAGCCGCGTTCACGGAGCCGGGCAGCTGACTGTGTGAAAACCACCTTTCATCACCACCCGACGGCGCGCGCCGGTGCGCATCACCAACCTCCTTGATATCAAACCATCCATGCCACGCCGCCTCTCCGCGCGAGTCTTGCAGGCCGTCATCGTCCTCACGCTGGCCTCATGTCGCCCCCCCGGGCTCGTCGACAGCGACGGCGACGGTCTGCGCGACGCGGTCGAGGCTGAGCCGACGTCCCTCAGCGACCCACACCGCTTCGACTCCGACGGCGACGGGCTCCACGACGGCCTCGAGGTGACTCGACACACCAACCCCGCCGACGCCGACACCGACGGCGACGCGTTGACCGACGGCCGGGAAGACGCCAACCAGAACGGCCTCGTCGACACCGGAGAGACCGACCCCCGCCGCGCAGACTCCGACGCCGACGGGCTGAACGACGGCGTCGAAGACTCGAACTTGAACGGCCTCGTCGACCGCGGCGAGACGGACCCGAACCTGCGTGACTCCGATGCCGACGGCCTGGGGGACGGCCTCGAGGACTCGAACCAGAACGGTCGGAACGACGTCGGCGAGACGAACCCGCGGCTGGCTGACTCCGACGGCGACCTCGTCGACGACGGAGTCGAAGACGTGAACCAGAACGGCCGTCAAGACGGACGCGAGTCGTCGCCGCTCGTGGCTGACCTCTCGCCGACCCACACCAACGACGTGCTCGGCGTGCCAGAGCCGCTGTTGACCGATTGGGTTCGCGCGCTGGGAGCCCGTGCCGGAGAGCTCGAGGTCAACACGCTCGCCACCATCGACGGCCAGGGGGACTGGGAGCTGGCTCCCGAGATCGAGTGGGTGCCGGTCAATGGCGTCGGCCTCGAGGGTGAGCTCGTCGTCACTCACGCCGGGCTGGCTGCGGTGAAGTTGGCCGCGCAGTTCACGCTCGTCGCCGATGCCGCGCGCGGGCTCGGCCATGGCGTTCAGCTCATCGGCAAGTGGACCCCGCAGACGCCGGCGACACTCGTGGCCATGCACCTCTTCCAACAGCGGCTGTCGGAGCAGCTCTCCCTCGGCCTGATGACGGGCGCGGAGCTGGCGTGGAGCCCGGTGGAGCTGAAGTCGGCGTTCCTCGCGCACCCGACGTTCTCGATTCGGCTGCACCCGCGGGTCGCGCTGGTGACCGAGCTGAACACGCGGTTCGCCGACGGGCGCGTCGACCTGGCGCTGGTGCCCCACGTGCGCGTCGACGTGCCGCACCTCGGCAGCGCGCAGCTCGGCGCCGGGGCGACGATTCAGCTCAGCGCTGGCCCGCCGGCGGCCGGGCTGGTGGTCGCGGCGCGCGTCACGTGGGAACGATGAGCCGCGCCGAAGGCTTCACGACCTGGCGCGACGGGAGCAGACTCGCCCGGTGAATGACGCTCGCGGCGGCCCTCGCCTGGGGCTGCGTCTGTTGCTCGTGGGACTGGCCCTGGTCCCCGTGGGCCTGCTCGGTGGCCTCGTGGTGTCAGCCGAGCTGCGCGCGAAACGACTGGCCGAGACGCTGGTCGCCGAGGCCGTGGCGCAGGCTGCCTTCTCTCGCGAACGAACGCCTGCGCGTGGAGCGGAAGCCGGCTCACTCACCGACTGCCTCGCCCGCGCGCTCGACGCCGCGCCCGACGTCAGCCGCGACGCACCGTGGCTCTCGGCGCAGGTCCTCGCGGTCCGTGCAGGCAAGGCCCCGCTCGAGTCGTTGCCCTCCAGCGCGCTCGAGGCGTTGACGAAGCACGACCCGTGGCTCCGCGCGACGCTCGCGTGCACGCACCTGACGACGATGACGCCAATCGCCGGGCTCGGCCCGCTCGCGGAGCCGCTCCATGCGAGACGACAAGCGCTCCCGAGGCTGCAGGAGGCGACCGCGGCGCTCGCGCCCCTCCGCGTGAGGCTGCTGGTGGAGCATGGACAGTTTCGCGAGGCGCTCGAGGTCTGCAGCGACGGGCTCGCGCTGGTGGGCGACCTGCTGTGGCTCGAGGGGCCCGAGGCGTCGCTCGGCGCCCTCGGCCAATCGACCGGGCTCGTGCAGCCGTGCGCAGACGCCGTGTGGAAGACGACCGACGAGGCGCTGGTGAAGGCCTTCGTCACGACACTCGAGCAGGTCGGCCGCAACGCACCGCCCTACGCTCGCGTCGTTCAGCTCGAGCGCGTCGCACAAGAGGTGCGCATGTTCGGGGCCTTCTTCACCGCCGACCAGACCGCCCGGCTGCCGGTTGGTGCGCGCTCGATGGTGAGCTCGTACGCGCCCTCGAGGTTGGTGCGCGTCGGCCTCGCGAACTGGTGGTCGTCGTGTGACCGCGCGTTCCTCGGCGTCATCGCCGCCGCCGACCTCCCCGAGCCCGCGCGCACCCGGGCCATTCTCACGGCGCAGCGCGACTTCGAGTCACGCTGGTTGTCGCTGGTGCGCGTGCCGCCGCTCGACGTGCGCTACCAGATGTACGCCGAGAGCCACGAGGCGCTCCCGATGTCGCTCGAGGTGCTGCTCGTCACGGCGAGCTTGAGAACGTCGGCGGCGCCACCGGCCCGCTTCATCGACGTGAAGCCGACGAGCACTCGAGGCTTCGAGCTCTCACCGAAGACCGCGGAGTGGCGGCCGCTCGTCGTGTCACTGCCCGCGCGCTGACGGCTTCAGACGAGCGCGCTGTGCGGGTTGACGCCCCACGGCGTTCGAGGCGCGCGCGCGGCGGCGGTGAGGTACGCCCAGAGCCCCGGGTAGCCTGGCGTTCCCGTCGCGAGGCGGTAACCGGCGTTGGTGCCCGGGTCGAAGCGTCCTGTCGTGCCCTGCCGAACGTGTTTGCCGAAGACGGTCGCGCTGGTGCCGTTGGCGTGCTCCGAGCTGGTGGGCGTGTGGCCGCCGATGCGCGCGAAATCTCCCCAGAGCAGCGTGACGACGTTGCGGCCCTGCATTGCCAGCGTGCGCTCGAGGAACACCTTGAGCGACGGCAGCAGACCCACTCGCATCATCTCGCGTGACACGTCGCCCGTGCCGTCACCATGCGTGTCCCAGTTGTGCGACTCGGCGCCGAGCTTCACGCCGTTGCTGGTG
The DNA here is from genome assembly GCA_030681895.1 of Myxococcales bacterium. Lineage (GTDB taxonomy): Bacteria > Myxococcota > Myxococcia > Myxococcales > Myxococcaceae > Xiheimicrobium. The sequence continues at coordinate 28,681 of JAUXRI010000304.1, forward strand.
ATGCACACCACGTCGGCGCCGGCCTTGATCATCAACTCCGCGCCCGCGAGGTGCGACGTGAAGGACGTCGCGGAAGTGTTGGACGGGGCGATGCCATACGCGCCGGCGATCTCGAGCCAGTCGATGCCCGGCGGCAACGGCTGCTTCAGCGCGTTGACGAGCCCGTGCGTGCCATCCCACGTCTTCTTCAGCGCGTTGGGACTGTGCTGGTACCGGGTGGCGCCATAGGCCAGCGAGGCCTCGAGCGCGCGCGCCATCTGGGAGCGGCCCGGGCCAGTGGACTGGTTCGAGACGAGTGAAATCGCGGCGCCGAGGTCGGGCACCGCCGTCATGGGCACGCCGTTGACCGACCGGTGCGGAGCGCCTCGCGCAGGCGCTTGCCCGAAGTGCACGCACCGGAAGGGCGCCGTACCGCCGAGCGCATCAGCCAACATGAGCGGCACGCTGCGCCCCTGGTCGAACCACGCGTACTGGAGCGCGAAGTCGTGGCCTGACGCACGGTGCGCCACGCCGACCGTCGACATCTTCTGCAGCACTGAGCCGGGGAGCGTGCCCATGGTCGAGGCGTCGACCACCACACCGTTGCCGACGTCGCGCACATTGCTCGCGCCACAGCCGTAGAGGTTCCGCGCGACGTAGCCGTCGGCCGCCGAGAAGAACGCGTTGTACCCACCATCGAGGTACACGAGGACGATGGTGGGCTTCTCCGCCGGCTCCTCGGCGCGCGCGGTCGACGAGGCCAGCAGCGCCCCGGCTCCACCTTGCAACAGCTGTCGTCTCGAGAAGGACATCGAAGGCTCCGCGTCAGTTGGCCAGGAAGTTGGGCGACGCGAAGACCGACGCGCACACCAGCGCCCAGCGCCTCTTCACGTCGGGCTCGTCGAGCGTCATCGCGAGGTCGACACACGGCGCGAGCTCGGTGGCGGTGGCCGGGCGCAGCCACGCGGCGCGCATCGTTCGCGAGCAGAACGCCTCGGCCCGCTGCGGAGTCGGCGCGAACGCCGTGTGCTCGTACCAGCCGGTCTTGAGCGTCGCGGTGGTGGTGCCGAAGGCGCGGGTGCACGCGGTGAACGCGTACTGGAAGGTGACGTAGACGGCGAAGGCGCCGACCTCGCTCTCCTCGTACCAGCTCGATGGCACGGCACCGAAGGCAGCGCCCACGCCGGGGTTGGTGAGCTCGGGATCGTTCATCGAGGTGGTGCCGAGAGAGCGCGCGATCTCGGTGATGACGCTCCAGTTGTTGCTGTTCGGATCTTTCGTGCTGCGAAACGGCCGGTGGTTGTCGACGAGCGGCGCGACGTCGGGCCGGCCAGCTTCGAGCACCTCGCCAGCGAGGCCACGGTAGCCACGGCCCGAGGGCGCGCTGGTGCAGGCTGCGGCCGACGGCAGCGCGGGAATGGGTCGCGACACCTGCGGAACGACAGCGCCCGGCTCGGAGTTCGTCTCCGACGTCGTCCCCGTCTGGGTGACGTCGGCCGGCCCCACGACCGTGATGGTGCCCTCGCAGCCGAGGACGAGCAGCGCCGTGAACATCGTCGCGCCTCTCATGGCACCGCCTCGCAGTACTGCGGATCCTCGAGGTACGAGGCGAGCGCGTCTTGCATCATGCCGGTGCGCGCGAAGGCATCGACGCAGCGGTCGAACATCGGCGCCTCACACGCCGACTCCGCGCGCCCGGAGACGAACTCGAAGGCGAGCCGGCAGGTGCGGAACAGGAACGCGTCGCTCGCGGTGAGGACCTGGATGAGGTGCTCGTGGTCGCGCACCTGCACGCCGTTGAAGAGTGTCTGCGGAGTGACGGGCACCTTCTCGGCTCTCGCGCCGCCGCCCATGCCGACCTTCCTCGGCAGCAACCGCGCGACGAGGTCGAGCCCGTACGGTGAGTCGAAGTGGCAGCCCCGGCACTCCGCGCGCTCACGGCCCGTCGCGGTGGCGTCGCCTTCTCCATTCTGCGGCGAGGGGATGAGCTTGAACCCCACGACGTTCTGCATCGTCCGGTAGCCCGCCGCGAGCATCAGCCCGTCGGGCGCGTTGCCAAGGTAGCGCTTCTGCCAGCCGAGGCTCCCGAAGTAGCCGAGCGCGGGCAGGGTCGCGTCTTCGGTGATCTGGTTGTTGGTGTGGTTGATCTTGTAGCGGCCGACGAAGAGCTCCTTCCACGGCTTCTTGTTGGTGAGGATGAAGCGGACCGCTGCGGGAACGCCCTCCTCCGCGAGGTTCGCGCCGGGCTGACTGTTGAAGCGAGAGTTGATGAAGCCGGCGAAGGTGGTGATGGCGTCGCGCGACTCGAGCCACGTGCGCACCCGGGCCTGTGGCGTCGCGCCAGCCAGTGACGTCAGGCTCGCCCGGTAGCCCACGCCCAGAGTCTGGCTGATGCGGCGTGTGCAGCGCTGGGCGGCCTCGTCAGGAGCCTGCGCCAGGGCGGCGGTCGCGAGCAGGTTCACCAGCAGCGTCCGCCTGAGTGCGTCCATCTCACAGCAATGCCGCGACCGTGTCGGAGGCTTCCCGCCATCGCTCGCAAACCGACAGGTGCCCGGAACTGCAGCGCGTGGTGCCGACGGCTCGACTTGTCCGGGAGGCAGACGGCCCGCCGGTCATCAAGCAGACGCCGACGGGAGCGCCTCGGGACGCTTCGTCGGTTCGGCGTCTCGAGGAAGGCCGTCTCGAGAGCGCAGTGAAACCGGTACCGCTCGAATGCGATGGGTGAAGCGACCGCCTGCAGCTCCGGCCTGCGCTGCGCCGGAGCTGCCTGGCTTCTCGTCAGACGCCGTTCAGCTTCACGGCCTGCGCGCCATTCTTCGGAACGTCTGCGCGCGGCGTCATCTGCGCCTTGAGCAGCGTACTCACCAACGCCTGCGCGAGCCCGCCCTCTCCACCGACCGCGATGTCGGGCACCAGCTTCACGTGGTGCTCGCCCAGCACCGAGGCCAACTGCACCGACACGTACGCCTCGCTGCCCATCGCCGCGACGCCTTCGCGGTACGCATCGGCCCTCGCCAGGCCAGTCGCCCTGGTGGCGTGCGCTTCGGCATCGCCCGAGAGCTTCGTGCCCTCGGCCTGCGCGGTGGCCTTGAACCGCATCGACTGCGCCTCGGCTTCAGCGGCCAGCTTCACCCGCGCCGCGTCACCTCGCGCCGTCTCTTCCATCGCCAGCGCGTTCTTCTGGCTGATGGCCACCATCTGCTCGCTGCGCACCACCTCGGCCTGCATGTTGGCGATCGAGGTCTCACGCTCGAGCATCTGCCGACGCACCTGCGCCTCACGCTGAACTTCGTACGTGCGCTGCAGCTCCTCGGCGATCTTCCGGTCGGTCTGCGTCTTCATCAGCTCGCCCGGCGGCACGATGTCGCCGATGAGCGTGTCGATGCACTCGATGTCGTACGCCGCGATGGCCTCCTTGATGGCCGCGAACGCTTCACGCTGGCGCTCACTGCGCGCCGAGAGGAACTCGAGCACCGAGACCTGCTGTGCCGAGTTGCGGAAGTAGTTGGCCACGGTGGGCTGCAAGACGTGGTCGACCAGGTTCTGCATCGAGCCGACCCGCGAGATGACCCGCGGCGCCTGACGCATACCGATGTGGATGATCTGCGACACGTCGAGCGTGAAGCTGAACCCGTCCTTCGAGCGAACCGTGATGGGCCCCAGCTTCGCGTCGTACTGGTGCTGCTCGATGCGGCTGGACCAGTTGAGGACGATGTTGGTCGTCGGCACGAGCTCGACCTTCATCACCCGCGTGTTGATGGCGTGACGCCCCGGCAGCAGCGCGTCGACCCACACGCCCTTCCGGCCGCGCTCGACCAGGTCACCGTGGGTGAAGTCTTCACCCGAGAGATCGACGTGCTCCTTGCCGACGAAGCTGACCACCACGCCGACGAAGCCGATGGGAATCTCGGTCATCGGGACCAACTGCACGTTCACGAACCAGGGGTTCAGGTTCCACGAGCCGGCCAGCAGCACCTGCTCCTGCAGACCACGCCCACCGCCGGCATCGATGAACGCCTGCCCGCGCTGGAAGTTGTCGTGGTTCTCGACCACCGTCGCGGCGAGGTCGCCCGTCGCGATGGGCCGGCCGTCGAGCGAAGTGACGATGCCGACCTTGTCGTTCGGCACCGAGAACACGCGCAGCTGATCAGTGTCCATGTCGAACTGCTCGGCGTTGCGTGACGTGACGATCTGGAACAGGGCCGGGTTGATCCGGTAGCTGCCTGCGCGCAGGAACCCCAGCTGACGGCCACGCTCGCCACCGTTCGACAGGAAGGCGCGCGCGTTCTGGAAGTCTTCACACTCGACCTCGTGCCCGAGAATGTTTTCGGCAGGCGTGGCTTCGCCGTCGGCGGCCACCACCAACCCAATCTCACCGGGCGCGATGATGACCATCGGCACGCGCACCACCTGATAGCGGAAGCGCCACAGGCCCAGGTGCCAGCCCGGCGGCAGCAGGTCGGCCTGGTAGCCGGCCTCTCCCTCGAGCGCGATGAGACGACCTGGAGGCATCGAACGGCCAAAGCGCCGCACCACGAGGCCTGATTCGTGCGCACGAATGACGTGCAGCCCCGAGAGGAAGACGACGACCGCGAACATCAGCGCCGCGAGCACGGCCCAGGTCGCGGGGTGAAACAGAAGGTCCAACATGACGAACTCCCGATGCTGTCGTGGCGAGCGCGAGGAAGCCGCCCGCATGACGTGCTGCAAACGCCACGACGGTGCTCAGTGCAGCGCGCAGGCCACCGACCAACCCCTCGGGAGCAGGCACCGTCGCTCCGGTCGACACGATTCACTTCACGGAGGCCACGTGTTTGAATCATGCGATGCGCGAGCTCTCGTGGCGTGGTGACGCTCCCCGGCCGGCCCTCGTCGAGGCCCTGCGGCGCGCGGGGTGGAGCGTGGGCGAGACGGCAGAGGTCGTCGTGGTGCGCTCGAAGACCGTGCCGGCGTCCCCGGGCGCGCTCCCGTGGCTCTGGCTCACCTCGTCTGCACCGACGGCGGCGCAGCTCAAGACGGCCGTCGAGCGGGGCGCCGTCGATGTCTTCCCCACCGAGCGCGACTGGGAGACGCGCCTGCTCGCGCGCCTCGCCGAGCTCGCGGTGCCAGAGACGCCCGTGCCCGCGCCGCCCCACGTCGTCGCCGAGTCGGCCGCCGCAAGGCGCATGCTGCGGCAGATCAAGCAGGCCGCACAGACGTCGATGCCGGTGCTGCTGACAGGAGAGACAGGCACCGGGAAAGAGCTCGCCGCGCGCCTCATTCACGAGTGGTCGCCACGCAGCCGCCGCACCTTCGTGCCCATTACCTGCGCCGCGATTCCCGACGAGCTGATGGAAGGCGAGCTGTTCGGCTACGCGAAGGGCGCGTTCTCGGGCGCCGTGAGGGACTACGACGGCCTGATGGTGGCGGCCGACGGCGGCACCGTCTTCCTCGACGAGGTCGACGACACGCCCTTCTCGCTCCAGGTGAAGCTCTTGCGCGTGCTCGAAGACCACGTCGTCTCGCGCCTGGGTGAGTCGAAGTGGCGCGCCGTCGACTTCCGCGTCATCGCCGCGACCAACCGCGACCTGCGCCCGCTCATTCACGAAGGCGAGTTCGGCGCCGACTTCTACGAGCGCCTCGCCACGGTGCTCATCGAGCTGCCGCCGTTGCGCGACCGCCTCGACGACCTGCCCGCGATGACGGCCCAGCTCATCGAGCGCTACTACCGGGAAGACCCGCTGGCCTCGAAGCGCGGCGTGGTGAAGGACGTGACGGCCGAGGCGCTCGAGATTCTGAAAGGGTACTCGTGGCCCGGCAACGTGCGCGAGCTTCGCAACGTCGTCTTCGCGGCGCTGGTGCACAAGCGCACCGGCTCGTCGCTGCTCCCGTCGGACCTGCCGCGGCGGCTGTGGCAGGAGTCGCGCCCCGACACCGATGGGCAGACCGTCGTCTCGACGCGCGCCATCGAGCAGAAGCTCGCCGAGGGCTCGATGAACCTCAAGGTGGAGATCGAGGCGCTCGAGCGCGTCGCGGTCGAGGCGGCGTTGCGGCGCGCGGCAGGCTCTGCAGCCGAGGCGGCGCGCATGCTGGGTGAGGTCGGCCGCGGCACCGCGAAGGACCCGGGCGGCACGCTGCGCGTGATGATGAAGCGCCTCGGCTTGTCGGGCAGCACGCGCTGAAACAAAGTTCGAAATCGACCGACGGCTCGCCCGTTCGACAGGCACGTCACGCGACGGCTCCCATCCCCTGCGCGTGGCTGTGGCCGGGGGCCCGAGGTCTGAAGCTGACTTCGGGCCTCTGGTCGCTCTTTGCGTCTTCGTGATGACCGCCCGTGTAGAGTCTCGCGCCGAGAGATGGGCATGGCGCGGCAACAGCGATGGTGGCAACCGCCTGCGTCGAACGCTGCAGACGGCGCCGTGCCAGCCATCTTGCACTGGGTGACGCTCATCGCAGGCGCGCTCACGGTGCTGGTCGGCATCGGCACCTTGTGGTCGGCGGGCCTCGAGTTCCGTCACGTCTCGGCGAACCTCGCGGTGCTCGGGGTCATCGGCGTCGCCCAGGCGCTCCTGCGGCGTGGGCGAACTCGCGTTGCCGCGCAGCTGTTCGTGTTCTCGGTCTGGCTCGCCATCGCCACGACCAGCTTCCGATCTGGTGGTTCGAGCGGCCCCATTCCGGCGACGTTCTTCGCGGTCGTCGCCACCGCCAGCGTGCTGCTCAGCCGCCGGATGGCGCTGGGCTACGCCGCCCTCTCGGTGGTGACGATGGGCGTGCTCTTCGGCCTCGAGGGCACCGGCTTCAGGGCCGAGGACCCCTACACGCCACTGCTGAGGTTCATCGTCGTCGCGGCGGCGCTGCTGATGTCGGGAGGCATCGGCTATCTCGCCGCGACGGTGAACGCTGCGTCGACGACGCGCGCGAACGTGAGCGAGACCGAGTTCGCCGAGCTCATTCGCACGGCTCCCGAGGCGATCCTCACGGTCGACGGCGATGGGGTGATTCGCAGCAGCAACCCCGCTGCGGCGGTGTTGTTTGGCGCGAATGCGCTCGTAGGCCAGCAGCTCGCCACCCTGCCGGGGCTCGAAGCGGTGCCGCTGGTGGGAGAGACGACGGTCGCCAACTGTCTGGTCACCCGCGCCGACGGCACGCCACGCACCGTCGACGTCGACGTGAGGCCGCTTCGGGTCAGCGGTGGCGCAGGCGCACGCGTCAGCCTTCGTGACGTGACGACGCAGCGGCAGGCCGAGCAGGACCGGGCCCGCCTCACCGGGCAGCTGCACCAGGTGCAGAAGCAGGAGTCCATCGGCCTGCTCGCTGGCGGCATCGCGCACGACTTCAACAACCTGATGACCGCCGTGCTGGTGAACGTCGAGCTGCTCAAGGAGCACGTGCCGGCCGGCGAGGCGAAGGAGCTGGTCGACGAGGTGGAGCAGGCGTCGGTGCGCGCGACCAGCCTCACCCGGCAGCTGCTCGCGTTCAGTCGCCGGCAGGTCCTCCATGCCCGAAACCTCTCGGTGAACGAGGTCGTCGAGGGCTTGCGGCCCATGCTGCGCCGACTGCTCGCCGCGAACATCGAGATGCGCTTCACGCTCGAGTCTCGAGGCGTCGTTCGTGCGGACTCGGGCCAGCTCGAGCAGGTCATCGTCAACCTGGCGGTGAACGCGCGCGACTCGATGCCCAACGGAGGGACCTTGCACATCGCCACCGGCGATCTCGAGCTGCCCACCGTCGTCGGGAACGCGCCCGCGGGCCGCTACGTCACGCTGTCGGTCGAAGACACCGGCGAGGGAATGCGGCCCGAGGTCGTCGCGCGGGTGTTCGAGCCCTTCTTCACGACGAAGCCGGCGGGCCAGGGCACGGGGCTGGGGCTCGCGGTGGTCGAGGGCATCGTCAGGCAGAGCGGCGGGCACGTCACCGTTCACTCCACGGTCGGCGAGGGCACGCGGTTCGAGGTCCTCCTGCCGCGGACCGAGGTGACGGTTCCAGACCAGGTGACGGCGCCGGTCGAGCGACGGGGGAACGGCGCGGGCCTCACGGTGCTCGTCATCGAAGACGAAGCCGCGCTCCGCAAGGTGGTGACGCGAATGCTCGACGCGGCTGGCTTCCGCGTCCTCGTCGCAGCTGACGGCGAGGAGGCGGTCGCGCTGATGCAGCGAGAGGCGCCCGAGGTGCACCTCGTCGTCACCGACGTGGTGATGCCGAGGCTCGACGGACCGGCGACGGTGAGGCGCCTTCGCGAGCACCAGCCAGGGCTCAAGGCCCTCTTCGTGTCCGGCTACACCGACCGGCCGCTCGAAGCGCTTGGCGCCACCTCACCGAACAGCGCGTTCCTCGGCAAGCCGTTCAGGACCGACGAGCTCGTCGCGGCGCTGCTGGCGCTCCACGCGCGGGTGTGACGATGACGTCCTCACTCGCAGGCTGCGGCGAACACTTCATCGGCAGCGACGCTCGCATCGCCGTGCTCCTTGCGCACGTCGACGCGCAGGCCAGCGTCGACGAGGCGTGTACGCTCCACGCGTGCCTGGAGCGCCTCATCGTGACGCCGTGACGAGCCAGCTCGAGCAGCTGCGTGCGCTCCACGCCCGGCTCGAGCGGTGCGAGCGCTGCCCGAAGATGCTGCGGCCCGTCGTGCATGGCGCGGCGGTGGTGTCAGACGTCTTCCTGCTGGGCCAGGCGCCGGGCGTCCGTGAAGGCCCGGCCGGCAAGCCCTTCGCGTGGACCGCCGGGAAGACGCTGTTCGGCTGGTTTCATGAGGCGCTCGGCGTCGACGAGGAGACGGTGCGCGCGCGCGTGTACATCGCGGCGGTGGCGCGCTGCTTCCCCGGCAAACACCCGAAGGGCGGCGGGGGCGACCGCAAGCCCGACCCGCGCGAAGTGGAGACGTGCCGCACCTGGCTCGAGGAAGAGGTCGCGCTGCTGCGTCCGAAGCTGGTGTTGCCCGTCGGCGCGCTCGCCATCACGCAGGTGCTCGGTCACGAGGGCCCGCTCGCCGAGGTGGTGGGGCGGCTGCATCGGGTCCGCTGGCATGGCGTCGACGTCGAGGTGTTACCGCTGCCGCATCCCTCAGGCGCGTCGACGTGGCACCGCACCGAGCCCGGGAAAACGCTGCTGGCCCGGTCGCTGAAGCTGCTCGGCCGTCACGCGCTGGGCAGGGCCATCGCTCGCGGCGAGTGAAGCGTGCCTGCAGGGTCGAGCTTCAGGCCCTTGATGAGCAGCCAGCCACCGATCAACAGCTCGAAGAGCACGCTCGGTGCGAAGAGGGCCATGCTCATGGTGGTGACCATCGTCTGCGCCGCCCCGCCCGCGGGGACCAGGAGGCCGATGACCGACTGCACGAGGATGAGCGCGTACGAGAACACGCCCAGCGCCGACAGCGCCCTCGGCACGTACCGAGATTTGAACAACAGCGAGAAGAACAACACCAGGTCGAGGCCCAGGAACACCATCACGACGGTCATGCCGGTGCTGCGCACGGTGAGGAACTGGCCAATGGCCTCGTCGAGCGGGGCGGCAGTGGCGTTCAGCATTCGCAGGCCGATGTAGCCCGACAGCACGAGCGAGGACCCGAGGACCGCCTCCACCAGCTTCAACCCCAGCGCGAGCATGGCGAGGTTCCGGTTCACCCGCTCCATGATGACGAAGAGCGCGAACGCGAGCACGATGCCGCAGCAGGCGAAGAGCAGCTCATTTGCCAGGCCGAGCCGAAACAGGAACTCGTCGGCGCGGAGGTTGGCGAGGGTCTTCGCCGCGTCGCCAGCGACGACGATCTTCGAGTCCACGAACACCCAGTTCAGGGTCCAGCCGACCACGGTGATGAGAAAGACGACGCCCGCAATTCTGGCGGCCGCTCTCTGTGACGCTTCGGTGGGCTGGGTTGGCATTGCGCCAAAGAGTACGGCGGGACGCGGCAGAGATTGCCTTTCTTGTTCCGGAGCCCGAAGCCCGCTGACCAGCGCAAGTGAAAGGGTTCGGCTAGACAGTCCAGATGACCATGACCCGGCGACTGGCAGTCGGTGTGTTGTTCGTGATGAGCGGTTGTGTTGGCGACGAGGTGGGGACGTCGGAGCAAGCGGTCGACAGTTACACGGACGGCGCCTTCACCCTCACGCCCGACGACACGGTCGTCGGGTACCTCAGCGTGATCTATGGGCTCGGCCCGAGCAACCTGTGCGCGACCGGCGAGTTCCGCGTCGCGCTGGGCGTGAATATGGATGTGCGCGCGCGTCAGTGGCTGAACTCGGAATTGAACGGAACGGCCGTCGCCACGAACGGCGCCATCTATCTCGCGTCGACCAATCAGCGCCTCAGCTTCGACAAGGCACGAATCACCCAGATCGATTTTCCCCGAGGCAAACCGGGTGACCTCTCGGAGTCGTACGTCACGCTGACCGTGAAGCCGGCGACGCTGACGAAGTGCACCCCCGTGACCGCGAGCGTGATGGCGGCGAAGCTCCAGACCGCAGCCACCTGGGCCATGCGCCCCGCGCTCGCCAGCAACGTCCTCATCGATGTCGCGCAGAGCACACCCCCTCCCGACGCTGGCTATGAGCGCATGAACATCACGACCATCAAGCCAACGCCTGGAAGGGTGTCGATTGGAATCGGTGTGGGCAGGGGCATGTACGAGTGGATCAAGGGCTCGTTCGACAACAAGGACACGCCGCGTTCAGGCGCCTTCACCTCGACCGCGTTCGAGTACGGCCTGAACAAGCCGCTCCTGGTCTCGCGGTTCAGCGGGCTCGAGTCGATCACCTTCGATGGAGGCATCACGACCGTCGTCATGACCAGCGCTCGCATCGGCCTCGAGCTGCCCGACGGCGGGCTCGAGTAGCTCACGGAATCGGCGCGCAGCCCCACTGCCTGTTGTCCGGCTGTGAGTTGCCGTCGAGGTCGCCCGTCGTGAGCGACGCGCAGCGCGGCAGTGGAACCGGAGCGGTGCCGCCGTTCTGGTCGTGATCGTAGAGATAGAACTGTGGGTCGCGGCAGTAGCCCCACGTGTTCGCGCTCGGCGTGGTGCCAGCACCACCAGGCACTGGAGCGACCGCCAGGCTCCACCCGAACACGCAGTCTGCCGTCGTCGCTCCTCTGGCCGCGCAGGTAGACGGGGCCACGCCGCCCGGGTTCGCAGGTGTGCTGGTCGAGGTCGCGGCCGGCGCGCAGGTCGCGACGCACACCATCGTGAGCGGTGACGCGGTCGACTCGCTCAGGAACTGCTGGAACCCCGGCGCACACGCGTTGATCTGCGTCCTGTTGGGGTTCACGCGGTGGATGTTGCCTGCGTTTCCAGCAGGCGCACACACGAAGATATTGGACGGTGCCAGGTAGCAGCCCCGATTCGGTGTCGCCGGTGTGGCGCTGCCGCACGCCTGTGCGTTGTCGAGCAAGCGGCGCTGCGTGACGATGTCGCAGGTGCGCACGCAGGTGCCGACGCCGAGTGGCTCGAGGTCGGTGTCGCTCAGACAGGCCGTGAGCGCAGGGCAGCTCGGTTGCTGCAGCGAACAGGCGCGGGCACAGCCATCGGTGGAGCAGAGCTCACCGGCACTGCAGCCGTCAGCGCCTCCATCGGCCACACGAGTGCACGACGCGAAGGTGGCCGAGCTGCCGATGGGAACGCAACGAGGCTCTGCGCTCAGACCGTTGAAGACGACGGAGCAGTGAAGACCAGCGCCACAACCCGTCTGCGCGGCCACGTTGCACGGCATGACGCCTCCGTCGGGCAGAAGGCCTGCGTCAGCGCTGCCGCCAGCCGTCGAGCCGCCAGCCGTCGAGCCTCCAGCTGTGGAGCCGCCAGCCGTGGAGCCTCCAGCCGTGGAGCCGCCAGCCGTGGAGCCTCCAGCCGTCGAGCCGCCTGCCGTGGAGCCGCCTGCCGTCGCGGAACCTCCTGCGCTCGAGCCACCCGCTCCGCCAGCTCCTGCTGAGCCGCCGCCTTCGTCGCCTGCGTCGGGCTCACCGGACACCACCGCGTCGCACGCGGCGAGCGCCATCGTCACGGCCACGACCAGCGCTCTGCTCATGAGAAGACCGGCAGCGTGCCAGCGCCCGCGGCGAAGCCCTGCAGCCCGAAGTCACCCACCGGCGCGCCACCCGGCGTCACGCGCAGGTCGAAGCCGCGGACGATCGTGTTGAGCACCTGGTTCGTGCTGTACGAGCTCGACGTGTAGAAGCCCGCGTCGCGGCCGCGTCCGTCGAAGTGGTGGTTCGTTCGCGCTCCGCCGAGGTTGCCTCCGAGCACGAAGCCCATCTTGTTCGACGAGTGCCCGTTGCCGTTGCCGTAGTCCGACACCATCACCACCATCGTGTTGTCGAGCGCGGTGCGGCCGTCGGGGCCTTCCGAGATGGAGCGCAGCCCGGTGAGCACGTCGACGAAGCGCTCGACGAAGAACCGGTAGCTGTCCACGAGGTAGCCCGCGTTCGGCATGCCGCGCGTGCGCACGCCGTCGACCGGAGACGCGTCGCCGTGCACCATGCCGTGCCAGTCGTTCGGTGTGCCGGCCGTCCTCCACGAGCTGATGGCCGCGTCGACGGACGCGACACCGAAGTTCGGGCTCTGCTGGTCGATGAACTCGAGCCGGCCCACGGGCGCGAGGTCGCACGCCATCGCGTTGGTGAGCAGGGGAATCATCAACGCCGCGCGCTCGCGCATCGAGAGGTTGCGGAAGGGCAGGTACGGCGCGGTGAGTGACGGTGTGCCGTAGGTGCCAGCCGGGCGCGCGCAGGCAGCCCGCATCATGTCGAGCTCGATCTGCCGCACGCGGTTGGCGTGGTCTTCGAGGCGGGTGCGGTCTTGCGGGTTGAGCCCAGAGCGGAGCTCCACGAAGCCGTCTCTCACCGCGTCGAGCGCGCTCTTCTTGCGAGCCCTCGCGCGCCGCTGGGCCTCGAGCGCCGCCTGGTCACCGGTGACGTTGGCGAAGAACTGCTGAAACGCGCGCGACGGGTTCGCCTGCACCTTCACCGGCGTCACGGGCCCTTCGAAGAAGAAGTCGGAGTTGACGTCGTGGCGGTCGTAGTTGTCGCCGCTCACCGCGAGGTCGATCGACGCGCTCGGTCGGGTGCCTCGAATACGCCGGCCGATGAAGTTGCAGACGCTCTCGTTGTTGGGCCCGCCCTGCTCGCTGCCGGCGCGGTCGGCGATGACGTTCGCGAGCACGTTCGACTGGTCGCCCTGGAAGGCGGCGCGCATCAAGGTGCCGGTGAGCACGCTCTCCTTCTTCGCGGGGTGGCCGAAGGCGTGCTGGCTGTTGAGCTGCGTCGCCTTGTTGTCGACGTTCGAGACGAACAGCAGGTGCTGACGAAACGGCTCGAGGGGCGCGGTGATGCGGGGCAGGGTGAAGGCGCTGCCGGCGGCCGAGGGCACCCACTCCTCGTGGATGAAGCCCATGGAGTACGCGACGACGATGATGCGGGTGGGGCGCATCGTCGCGGCCTGCGCGAACGCCTGCCCACCGCTGAACTTCTCGAGCCACGGCAACGCGAGCGCGGCGCCCGAGGCCCCACGAAGAAAACGTCGGCGGCTCAAGCTCATGGTGCGGCCTCCCGGAGGAACCGGGTGAAACGAGGAGAACGGACGATGCCCGACACCAGCTGCTGCACGGTGCCGCCGGAGCTCGACGTCGCGGCGCCCAGCTCGTCGACGAACGGCTGCTCCTCGGGAGCGCTCTGGCGGCCGTGGGCGAAGTGGAACCACTGCTTCGCTGCGCACGAGGTGAGCGCCTGACTCGAGGCGACGGTCTCGAAGAACTCGCGGGGCCCCGAGAAGCTCCAGCGCGTCGTGTCGTCGAGGTCGAGCGTGCCCGAGGCGTCGATGGTGGCGCCGTTCTCCATCGTGCGGTGGCGGCCGGTGGCGTCGTAGTTCTCGAGCGCGTAGCCCAGCGGGTTGAGCGAGAGGTGACAGCCGGAGCAGCTCGAGAGCGTCATGGTCGGCGCGAGGCGCTGGCGGGCGGTCGGCGCGCTGCGGGCGGCGTCGAGCGGCGTGGTGAGGTCGACGTTGGCCGGGAGCGGCGGCAAGGGAAGACAGAGCACCTGCCTGCGCAGGAACGCGCCGCGAAGAATGGGCACCACGTGGCCGGCCGGGGAGTGCGCGCTCAGGAACGGACCTGACGAGAGAATGCCGGTGCGCTCCGGCACCGCGACGTCGGGGAAGGCCGCGGAGCCACGGTTGGGCTGGCCGTAGACGTCGTCGCTCTGGGTGCCGAGCGGAAAGCTGCCGACGCGGAAGAGCTCGCGCAACGAGCCGCTGCTGGCCGTGAGGTTTCGTCGCACGAGGTGGTCGGCCTGGGCGCGGTAGTCGTCGCGGAGCGCGGCAGGCAGCACCGGATCGTTGTCGGGCACCGCGTCGAGCAGGTCGATGCGCAGCCACTCGCGCACGAAGCGGGAGACGACGGCGGTCGCTTCGGGGCGCGCCAGGAGCCGGGTCGTCTGCGCGTCGAGCACGGCCGGATCGTTCAGCGTGCCGGCTTCAGCGAGCGCGAGCAGCTCGGCGTCGGGCGGCGCGTCGGTGGTGAGGAAGGCGAGGCGCGTGGCGAGTTCGAGTGGCGTCAGCTCGACGACCCCGGTCGTCCCTGCGCCCGCCTCGGCGCGGTACAGCAGCGCGGGCGCTTGCAGGAAGTACTGCATCACGGTGGCCCACGCCTCGCTCGCGTTCTGCGTCAGGCGCACGGTGGTGTACGCGCGGCGAATCGAGGTCTGCTCCGCGGCGCGCACGGGCCGGCGAAACGCGCGACGGCCGAACTCGGTGATGAAGCGGTCGATGCAGGCGTCGACCTGCGCGTCGGTGAAGGCGGCGGGCAGGCTGCACGGCATCAGCGCTGGAATCGTGGTGCGCGCGTTCGTGAGCAAGAAATCGGCGAGCGCCTCGGCGTTGTCTTCGAGGTTCGCGGCGTCTGACGTGCCAACGGTGTTGGTGTCGGAGTCGCTGCTGAACCCCGCCTCGAGGCCCGTGCGTGTCGAGGCGCCGGTGTAGCGCGCGCGGCTGACGAGGTCGACGCCGAGCTGACCGGGGAAGAGCGCGCGCAGCGTGTTCTCGTACTGCACGATGGAGAGGCGCCGAATCGGCTGCAGCGCGAGCCGGCCTTCGACGCGGGGCATCGTTGGGTCGCCTGGTGGCATCGTCACGTCGTCGACTGGCGCGATCGGCTCTGAAGCGCGTTTCCCGGCGATGGTGCCTTCGCACCCGAGCAGTGCGCACGTGAGGAGCGCGACCCGTCCAAGGCTTGGGGTGAAGGTCGTCATCGCGGGGGCCTCCGGACGCCAGGACACCCAGGTGAGAAACACGAGGAGGCTGGATCAGCTCACGCTTCTCAACGTGCTGAAACCACAGGACTACTGCAGCATCACGAAGTCACGCACCACGGCCATGTGCTGCATGTTCGGCCCGATGCTGTCGTCGACGAGCGCGGGGAACGGCAACGGAGCGAAGACGCGCGTGTCGAACACCAGCCCGCTCGGGAAGTACTGCCCTTCGAGCAGCAGCGGCACGCCCAGCGCGTGGAGCGACGGCGAGACGAGCACCCAGTCATAGGGCCGGCTGCGGTTGGTGCTGGTGTGGCCATTGCCGCCATCGGGGAGCGTGCCGTCGGTGGGCCACGGCCCGGCGGTGACGACCGAGGCGCTCAGCGTCGCGACCACCGTTTCGTTGCGCCCGTCGGTGTTGAGGTCGCCCGCCAACACCAGGTGCGTGTTCGGCGGCACGTTCGCGTTCACGTACTGCAGCAGCTCGATGGCCTGTTGGTTGCGGTTCGCCGGCGTGTTGCTCAGCAGGTGCAGCGACACGACCCACACGTCGACCGGACCGGGCGCGTCGATGACCGCCCAGGTGAACTCGCGGTCCGTCGTGCGGGTGTCGTTCCACTCGCCGGCGTCGACGATGGGGAAGCGGCTGATGATGCCGTTGGGAATGCGCCCGCTGCCGCGGTGGAAGAAGAAGCCCGGCGTGAAGGTGTCTTCGACGAAGCTGCTGATGGACGCGTTGGAGTTGTCGCCGGCGTTGAGTTCCTGAATCGCGACGATGTCGCCGCCGAGCGCCTGCAAGATGCGCTGGCCGTGTCCGGGGTCGTACGTCTGCAGGTTGCCGCTGGTGAGGTTGGCGGCGATGACGCGCACACGAATGCCGCCGTCGGGCCAGACGCCCGCGTCGAAGCCGGCGTCGCGAGGGCCTGCGTCAGGTGCGCCCGCGTCGAAGCCGGCATCGGGTGTCCCCGCGTCCATGAGGCCCGCGTCTGATGAGCCCGCGTCGCCCGGCGTTCCAGCGTCCTGGTCTCCTGCGTCGAGCGCGCCGGCGTCGACGTCGA
This sequence comes from Myxococcales bacterium, assembly GCA_030681895.1. Lineage (GTDB taxonomy): Bacteria > Myxococcota > Myxococcia > Myxococcales > Myxococcaceae > Xiheimicrobium. Next base: position 44,925 of record JAUXRI010000304.1, read on the forward strand.
CGGACGCGTCCGAGGCGCCCGCATCCCTCTGGTCGCCGGCATCAGCGCCTGCGTCGACCGCGCTCCCTGCATCAGGAGGCTGGACCGGGCCTTCGCACCCGAGGAGCACCACGACGACGACGAGGACGACGAACCGCATTCGCGGGAGCCTACTCGTTCAGGCCACCAGGTCGCCGCCGTTCGGCTCGGCTCACTCCACCTGTCGAGTTTTTGGAAGCGAACCCGAAAAGTGGATCAGCGCGACAGGCCTGTCACCGTCGCCACATGAACAAGCGCCTGCTCCCTCGTCTGCGCCGTCGGTTTCAGGTCTGGCTGGGCGATCGCCCCGCGTACACCAGTGACGTGTCGACGGGAGGCTTCGCGCTCGAGATGATGGCGACGCTCCTGCCCGGCTCGATGGTGCACGGCGAGCTGCGGGTCGGCGAAGAGACGATGCCCTTCACGGGTACCGTCTCGTGGTCGAAGCGCGCCGAGCCGAGGTTGCAGGTGCGCGGCCGCGCCGGCATTCGTTTCACCGGCATCGCGCCCGGCTTCTTCGAGCTGTTTCCCCGGTAGCCTCAGGGCTCGCGGCTGACGGCCGTGAAGCCCACGCGAACGCTCGCCGCGCCGACCGGCGCGTTGCTGCGCACCTGCTGCCACGTGCGTGACGGCCACTGGAGCGCCCAGACGTCGTTGAAGAGGGTCTGGGTCGCTCCGTCATCGAAGACGCCCGAGACGAGGTGGCGAAGGCCGCCGACGGTGACGCCGACCGAGTGTCTTCGCGCCGCCGGCCCATTCATGGTGGCGCGGAGCGTCCACGTCGCGGTGAGCGGCTCCAGCTCCCAGACGTCGTCGAAGTGCGTCTGCGATGCGTTCACTGCGTCACCTCCGCCGAACAGCACCGGAGGCGAGGCGCCCTGGAAGAACGTGCTCGCGACGCGCGGGCCGGGGCCCGACATCACCGCGCTCGTCCACGTCGCGGTGGCCGGGTCGAACACCCACGTGTCGCCGAGCACCACGCCATTGGCGCCGAGGCCGCCGTGCACCACGAAGCGCGCGCTCGTCGCGTCGAAGGTGGCCGCCGCGAACGCCCGCGCGGGTGGCGTGGTGCCGCTCACCGACGGTTGGGTCCACGTCGACGTCGCAACGTCGAGCACGAGGAGCGCTGACGTCGCCGTGCCCGTGAAGGCCTGGTCGCTGCCGCCGAAGACGTACCAGCGGCGGTTGGCGCGGTCCCACCCTCCGGCCATGCCCGTCAGCGCAGCGGGCGCGGTGCCAGTCGTCGCGGGCCTGCTCCAGGTCGGCGGCGTGAGGCTCAAGTCGAGGGCGAAGAGGTCGGGGGCGACGGGCGCACCACCAGTGCCCGAGCCGCCGAGCACCAGGAGTTGCGTGTCGGTGGCGTCCCACGTGGCGAGATGGAAGGCGCGCGCAGGTGGGGCTCCCGTCGGCGCAGCCGTCACCACCGGGGTGAACGAGCGCTGCCCGAGCTGCAGGCGGAGCACCTCGTTCGTCACCACGTCGGACGGCATCGGCATTCCACCGAACACGTAGAGCTCGAGCAGGCGGCACTGACCCAGCACACAGCTCTGGTCCGTCGGGCACGGTTGATTGCAGCCGCCGCAGTGGAGCGTGCTGGTGCGGGTATCGGCTTCACAGCCTCCATCAGCCTCGCCGTCGCAGTCGGCGCGGCCGGCTTCGCAGGTGCCCACCGCGCAGCGGGACGAGAAGCACCGCGCGGTGGCGTTCGGCACGGAGCACGTCGCGCCGCAGCCGCCGCAGTTCATCAGGTCGGTGACGAGCGAGATTTCACACCCGTTCGTCGCGCGCCCATCACAGTTCGCGAAGCCGGCCTGACACGACGCCACCGTGCACTGGCTCGAGGCGCACCCTGCGGTGGCGTTGGCCGTCACGCAGGCCGAGCCGCACGTCCCGCAGTGACTGACGTCGGCGCGCAGGTCGACCTCGCAGCCGTCGGTCGCCATCGCGTTGCAGTCGCCGAAGCCTTCGGAGCAGGCCGCTCGGCAGACCCCGGCCTGGCAGGTGGCGACTGCGTTTCGCGTTCCGCACGCCTCACCGCACGCCCCGCAGTGCCGGGTGTCTTTCGTCACGTCGATGCAGGCACCCGAACAGCAGGTGAGCGCCGCGACACAGTCCGACGTCTTCGCGCAGCGCTCGTTCTCGGTCGCGCCACGCGGGCACGCCAGAAGGGGAAGACACAGCAGCACCCATGCACGCATGACCCACACTCTTTCGTCGTTCACCGGCCGCCGTCTACGCCACCGACACGTGAGCTGCGCGAGGCCGACGACTCACGACACGCGTCGCTGAGCAGCTCGGGCCGGTACTCGAAGTGCATCGTGTCGTAGTGCAGCCACCGCCCGCCCCAGATGAAACCCTCGGCCTCGAACGCGTCGACGATCTCCTGCGGAATCTTGTTCTGCCACTTGAGCGCCTCGCCCCGCCGCTGCCAGCGCCAGTAGTGCGCGCGGTCGACGTTGAGGTCGATGGCGATGCCGAAGGCGTGCGTCGAGAGGTTCTTCGAGCGGGCGATCTTCCTCCAGATGAAGGTGCCGCCGATGTTGGTGAGGAACGGCTTGAGCTTCGGGTTGGCCTGAACTTCGGGCTCGAGGCGCGTCACCACGCGGCGCAGCGGCTCGGCGGCCAGCTCGTGAAACGGGTAGCGCAGGCCGAAGAAGCGCACCTTGCCGAGGTGGTCGAACACCTCGAGGCGGCTCTGCCCATACGTCGTCAGGAAGAGCTGCTCGATGCGCACGCGGCCCGGGTCTTCGATGGCGCCGGCGTCTGACGCGTCGAGGACGACGATGGGCCCCGCGACGTAGGGCACCCGGTAGATGGACTCGAGGTCGACGACCTCTTCACCTTCGTCGTCGCCACCGCCGTCGGGCAGCGACACCGCAGCTGGCGCGCTGGCCCGCCAGGGAAGCACGGTGCCGCCGTCGATGGCGAAGCCCCAGCCCGCATCGGCGACGTGAACGACCTCTCCCGCGTACCAGGTCGTCAGGCACGAAAGCCCGCGAGGCGGTGGGCCCGCGTCACGCGTCGGAGCTGCGCTGAGGATGGCGAGGACGACCGGCAACACGGGGACGCCCATCGTCGCTACGAAGCGCACCCGCGTCGAGTTCGATGCTCCAACGACGTCACTTGCAGACGATGGACATGTCGCGCCTGCAGCCCGACGGGTCCGGCGGCGACTCCTTCATGCACGCCTCGCCGCTCTTACCGCCCATCATGCAGCGCATGAACGCTCCGCTGCATCGGTCGACGGCGGCGGCCGATGGGCATGAGTAGCCAGCGCCGTTGAGGCAGCACGTCGCCGAGGCGCTGACGCCGGACGAGCCGCTCCCGCCTGGTGCCGACGTGGGTTGGGTGGGGCCATCGATGACCTCGAGCCCACGGTCGACGACGTCGAGCGCCTTGCCGAACGTCTCGAGGGCTGACGGCCCGGGCGGAGCGGGAGGTGCGTTGCGGACCGGCACCGGCGGCGGTTGTGACGCGACGGGAGCGGTCGGTGTCGGCGGTGCGACCGTGGTGGGACGAGCGGGCTCCGGCGGCTTCGGCGTGCACCCGGTGGTGCAGATGGCGAGCGTCTTTGCGCAGCGCTGTTTGCACGGCGCGCCAGCGATGGGACCACACTGCGTCTTGAGGCAGTACGCGTTCTGGGTGGTGCAGGAACTCTTGCACGCCGCCAGCTGTTCCGGCGTCTTCTCGACGACCGCGATCGCCGCAGGTGCAAGACCCGCGTCGAGCGGCGCGCTGCTGCACAGCTCCGCAGGCACCTCCCACGGCACCCAGCGCTGGCCGTCGCACTTCACGAGGCGAGGCCGCTGGCCTGGACCGAGATCGAGGAGCAGCGACGCGCGGTCCGGGGTGCAGACCGGCGTCTGGGCGCTGGCGAGGCCGCTGACCACGACGATGGAAGCGAGGAGCATTCTCACGCCCCGTTGACCCGCGATTGATGACATGTGCGCAACGACGCCCGTGCTGGCCTTCCATTCAGACGTGTCGTCTCATCGAGTGCAGATGCCGCCCTGGGTCCCCAACGCGATTTCGTTCATCCGAATTGGCCTGGTGCCCGTGTGGCTGGTGCTGGCGATTCGGGCGCGCGCCGACGCAATGGCGGGGCTGGCCATCGACCGCACGGTGCTGCTGGTGGTGCTGGTGTCGCTCGGGCTCTCCGACGTCATCGATGGCACCATCGCCAGGCACTTCAAGCTGACGAGCAACCTCGGCGCGACGCTCGACGCAGTGGCCGACAAGCTGGCGCAGGTCGTTTCGGTCACGTTTCTCGTCTTCTTCTCGAGTCCCGGGTTCACGCCGCTGCCGCTGTGGCTGTGGCTGACGCTCGTGCTGCGCGATGGCGCGCTCGCGGTGGGCTGGGTGCTCGTCTACCGGAAACACCGCGTGGTGGTCGTCGAGCACAAGTGGCACGGCAAGGCGTCGAGCCTGGTGTTGTTTGCGGTCATCGTGATGGCCACCGCGGCGCTGCCGGAGCTCGCCGTCCTGGTCGGCTCCGCGCTCTCGGTGTTGCTCATCATCCCCGGCTCGGTGGCATACGTGCGTGAAGGGCTCAGGCAGTTGGCACAGGGGCCGACCGTCACCTGACGTTCACGGCACCTTCGCGAGGAACTCGATGAGCGCGTCGGCGGCGCGCCTGCGACCGGTGACGTTGAGGTGCTGACCGTCGTCGCTGAACTCCGGCACGAGCATCGGCACCTTCGCGCCTGACACCTCGAACCACAGCGGCGTGCCATCAGGGCGCGTGGACTCCAGCACCGCGAGGTCGAACAGGAGGCCCGGCTGGCCCGCGAATTTCGCGCGCAGCAGTTGGTTGTAGCGGTGACGTACGACGTTCTCCTGCTCACCCCACGGCGCCCGGCCCAGGCGCCGCTTGAGCCACGCCTTCGCGCCGGATTGGACGATGGTGAGCGGCACGGTGACGTGCACGAAGGTGACGGCGGGGTACTTCGTGCGCAGCCGCTCCATGGATGCGAGGTACTCGGCAAAGAGCTTCTCGACGTCCGTGGTCGCGGAGAAGTCGATGTAACAGAACTTGAAGAACGCGAGGTCGGCCTTGCCCTGGACGTCGTCGAGCGCCTTCTCGAAGTCACGCACCTTGCCTGAGGGGTCTTCGTTCTGTCCGATGGAGGTGTGCACCAGGCCCGGCGTCGAGAGCACCTCGGGCGTGCGACCCTGCACCACGCGGAGCTTCCCGCCGCTGACGTCACTGACGCCCTCGAGCAGGTTGCCGCCGACGGATTGGTGACCGAAGAAGATGCGCCGCGACGCGACACGCTCGATGGACTCGGGAGAAGCCGCGAGAGACGGCATGGCAAGCAACGCGTAGCACAGCAGCGTCAGCCTCATGTCCGCAGGGTGCTCCCGTGGCGTCGCGAGAACAACACCCGCGCTTTGGTTCCTTGAGGAGGGTCAACTCCAGTCGCGCCGCGTGAGGGCATGCGGTAACCGGTCGCCTCGATGCGTCGCTTCGCTTTGCTTGTTGTCGCCTTCTCGTCCTGTCCTCCTCCTCCCACGCCTCGAGCTGACGCCGGGCCGCTCCAGGCCGCCGTCGCGACGACGCGCATCGAGGTGCCGGTGGGGGCCTCGACGGGTGGCTATTCACGCTCGAAGCCCGACGACGACCCCGGCTCGCGGTGGTCGACCAACTTCCCCTCGACGAAGGGCGTGCACACCGACGCGACCGCGCGCGCGCTGGCGCTGAGCAACGGCCTGACGCGCACCGCCCTCGTGCGCCTCGACGTCTGTCTCATCACGCCGTCACTGCGCACCCGCATTCGCCAGAAGCTCGACGCCGCGAACGAGCGCGCTTCGTTCATCGTGCAGGCGACGCACACGCACGGCCACGTCGCGCGGCTCTTTCAGCCCGCGCATCTTGGCAACCCGTCGGGGCCCGACTTCGTGGCCCTCGGCATGGACACCTACGACGCCGAGCTCGAGGACCGGGTCGCGTCGGCGGCGGCAGCGAGCGTGGTGGACGCGTTCGCGAACCTCACGCCGGTGAGCGTCGGGGTCGCCTCGGTCGACGCCGCCGAGCTCAACTCGGACCGCCGCTGTGAGAACGACTCGATGTACGGGCCTGAGTTCCGCGACAGGCTGATGACCGTCGTGCGTTTCGACGCGGTCGACGAGAGCGGCACGCCGACGCGCCCGCTGACGGCGCTGCTCCACTACACGGTGCACGGCACGGTGATGTCTGGCTCGAGCCCGTTTCTCACTACCGACGTCACCGGCGCCATCGAGCTTGCGGCGTCAGACACGCTCGGCGTGCCGGTGGTGTTCTCGCAAGGCACCGCGGGCGACGTGAGCCCCAGAGGGTCGCCGCTGGGCTTCGACGGCACGCAGCAGCTCGAGTGGGCGGGCCGCGTCGGCGCCACGCTCGCGCGCACTGCCTTCGAGCAGGCGAAGCCGGGTGTCGCACCGAAGCAGGGCAGGCTGGTGCACGTCGACCGTGGCGTGTTGCTCTCGCGTGAGGCGCTCGGCTACCAGCGCGGCGAGTTCCCCGAGCACGGCGCCGTTGGGTGTCAGGTGGGCGGGCGCACTTGCGCCAACGTCGTGCTGACGCCACCCGAGCAGGGCGCGCTCTTGTGTGCCTCCGTGGAGCCACGGCCCCGCGACCGCACGCCGATGACGCTGCTGCAGGTGGAAGACGTCGCGATGGTGACGCTCCCTGGAGAGCCGACGGCCGCGGTGGGCGTGAAGGTCGCCGCTGCCATGGCGCCGCTCGGCGCGTCGACGAACCTCGTGCTCGGCTACGCGCAGGACCACTTCGGCTACCTGCTCGAGCAAGACGACTTCTTGCGCGGCGGGTACGAGCCGACCGTCTCTCCCTGGGGGTGGCGCATGGGCCAGTACCTCATCGACGAGGCCGGCAAGCTGGTGGCGACGAAGGACGCTGCTCAGGAAAAGGCGACCGCGCCCACTGTCGCTGAGCCCGTCGTGCGCGCCGTCGAAGACAGTGACGCGGCGCCCGTGGTGGTCGCCGACACGATGGACCTCGAGCGTGCCCGCCTCGTGCGCTTCGTCTTCACTGGCGGAGAGCCCGGCCTCGGTACGCCGTCGGTGGCCGTCGAGCGCGAAGTGAATGGAGCGTTCGTTCCCGTCATGGCCTCACCGACGCGCGCGCTCGTGAACGGCCCCGAGGTGCTGCGCCGCTACGAAGCGACGCCGACCGTCGCGGCCGAGCCGATGGTGACGAAGCGGCGCCACGAGTGGACGGCGCTGTGGGAGACGCTGCCTGACACGCCAGTCGGCCGCTACCGCCTCGTGGCCACCGGGCGCGCGCAGCTCAGCGGGGTGCTGCAGTCGTATCGCTTCGAGTCGCGGGCCTTCACGGTCAGCGCGTCGACCGCCATCAGCTCGCTCTCGGGCCGCGCCATGATGGATGGTCGAGTGCTGGTGACGGTGCGCTACGAGCCAAACCCGATGCGCTTCGATCGCGGAGACCCTGTCGCCAACTTCCGCGTCAGAGACGTCACGACGCGGCCTGACCTCGGAATGCCTGCGCGTGGTGGCGCGATGATGGTCGAGGCGAAGCTCGGCCTGAGTGGGTTGGTGCTCCCGGCGGTGTGGAGCGAGGCCGATCAGGGCTACCTGCTCACGATTCCGACCAACACCGGAGGCACGTGGGAGCTCACGCTCGCTCGCGGCGCGCTCGTCGACGGGCTCGGCAACTCCAACGGCGTCGTGCTGACCGCGCTCTTCGACCGCTAGACGCTCACTTCTTCGAGAACCGCCACTCGAGCCCCGGCACGTGTTTCAGCACGAGCGAGGTGTTCGTCACGTCGAGCTCGACCTCGAGCACGTCACTGCCTCCAGCGACGACGCGCAGCGCCTGGAGCGCCCGGTCACCACGCTTTGGGAGCAGCAGCGCACCACGCAGGTCCCGCTCGGCGCGTTCGAACTCGAGCCCTCCATGGAAGTGGAGCGGGATACGGAGCGCGCCTTTCGCGGACTGAAGCACCAGCGTCGCGGGCGAGCAGTCTGGGTCGAAGCCCTCGAGGCTGACCTTCGCGCCCATCACCTCGGCGTCGCTGACCCAGGTGGCCTCGCGCGCCGCCTGCTTCGGTGCGTCGCCCGTCGCGAGCGGTCCGCGCCTCGGGGCTCCGGTGGCCTCGAACCGCCATGAGGTTTCAGTGAGCTGCTTCTTCCAGGTGCCCTTGTCGCCTTCGACGCGCAGCTCGCGGTCAGCGTTGCGCGCACCGGTCTGCGTGATGGTGAGCAGGGTCGAGTGCGGCCCGGGGATTTTCGGCTGGGCCTTCCAGTCTTCGCCCGGCAGCGTTCGCACGACGGCCGCTGCGCCACGCCGTCGCGCGCGGGTCCACGAGTAGGGCAGGGCAGGGTCGTCGCCCACGGTGTCGAAGTCGGCGAGCCGGGTGAATGAGCGGCCCGACGCATCCATCACGAACATCGTCGACGCGCTGGCCGAGAGCGACGCGGCGACGAAGGTGTTCCGCTCCGGCAGGCACAAGAACCGGGTCCACCCCGCGGGCAGCCACGGGTCCGCGTACGCGAGACGCCGGCCCTGCTCGAGCAGCGCATACACCGTGGTGACGCCCGCGGTGACCGGGTGCGGGTTGCCGTCGAGGTCCTCGTACGGAATCTTCCGGTGGCTCATCGCGAAGCCCAGCACGCCCTCGTCGATGCGCAGCGGCGCCTTGAGTCCCGTCGGGCCCCAGACGTCGACCCACTCGAGGGTCGAGAGCTTGGTGTAGTAGGCGACGCCGTTGTCACCGACGGCCAGCAGGTTGTCTCCGTCAGCGGCGAGGCGAACGAGCCGGTTCGGGCGGACGAACACGGCGGGCGCGAGAGGGAGATCGGCCACCAGCTCCTTGAGCGCCTCCAGCCGGCCTCGCGGCGCCGGGAGCCCATCAGGCGGGAGCAGCGCCCACGCCTGGGTCCCACGGGCCCGCCACCAGAGGCGCCCTTCGTCGAGCGCCACCTCGTGGGCCGCCGAAAAAGTCGCCGTCTCGCTCTTGAAGTCGACCTGCGTGGGGAGCGCGCCCAGCACCAGCAACCACCACATGTCGTGCCTCCCCCCCCCAGCCTCCCATAGGCACGAAGAAGCGACTGACTGATCTTTCTGCTTGGGCCTGAACCCCCGTTCGAGAGAGTGTGGGCCCTCATGACGCTTTTGATCGACGAGAAGACCCGCGCCCAGCTCACCCCGTACGGGTTTGACGACGCGCTGCTGCAGACGTTCGCGCAGAAGGTGACCACCTCGCAGGGCAACTCGATGCGAGGAACGCTGACCCCTCCGCTGCCCGGAGACGTGACGCTGCTGCCGAAGCTGGGCACGCCCGAGCGTGAGGCGTTGGTGAAGAAGGGCCTCACCGCGATCAGGTCGGGCTTCGTCGGAGCGGTGGTGCTCGCGGGCGGCATGGCGACGCGCTTCGGCGGCGTGGTGAAGGCCGTGGTGCCGGTGCTCGGTGACAAGACCTTCCTCGAGCTCAAGCACGACGACATCGCGCGCGTGGCCCGCAAGGCCGGCCGGGCGATTCCCACCTTCGTGATGAGCAGCTTCGCGACGCACGAGCGCATCAAGCAGCACGTCGACGAGAAGCGCCTGACGAACAACGGCCGGCCCGAGGTCGACGTCTTCCCGCAGTACGTCTCGTTGCGCCTCACGCCCGAGGGCGAGCTCTTTCAAGAGACCGACGGCTCGCTCTCTCCGTACGCGCCGGGCCACGGCGACCTCACGTTCGCGCTGCGCAAGAGCGGCATGCTCGAGAAGTTCCGCACCATCGGTGGCCGCATTCTCGTGATGTCGAACGTCGACAACCTCGGCGCGACGCTCGACCCGGCGTTGATCGGCCTGCACCTGCAGCTGGGCTCGAAGATCAGCGCAGAGGTCGTGCGCAAGGCGCCGGGAGACAAGGGCGGTGCTCCGGCGCGGCTCGAGGGCGTGCCGCAGATCATCGAGGGCTTCCGCTTCCCGAAGGACTTCGACCAGGACTCGATCCCCGTCTTCAACACCAACACGTTCATCATCGACGCCGACGCCATCGATCGCGACTTCGACCTGCCGTTCTACAAGGTCGAGAAGCAGGTCGACGGGAAGACGGCGATTCAGTTCGAGCGCCTGGTGGGTGAGGTGACCCGGTTCCTCCCGACGAAGTTCATCGAGGTGGAGCGTGAAGGGGCCGATGGCCGCTTCCTGCCCGCGAAGGATCCCGAAGAGCTCGCGAGCCGGCTGGAAATGATCAAGTCGATCACCGAGACGCGCCGGTAGTTTTCCGGGCTAGAAACCCGCCCCATGAAGAACACGCTGGGGGCGTCGTGTCTCGTCGTCATGCTGTTCACCTCGACCGCCGCGCACGCGCGCGACTGGTTCGTCCGTCAGGGCAGCGACGGCGATGGCTCGCAGGCGAAGCCGTTCTCGGACCCGTGGCAGGCGCTCGATACCTGCGAGGCCGGTGACTCGATTCACGTCGCGGCCGGCAAGTACTTCGGCCGCTCCAGCCTCGGGCAGTGGGAGATTCCCTTCGACGACGTGAAGGTGCTCGGCGGCTACGACGCCGAGTTCAAGACGCGCAACCCGTGGAAGAACGTCACCCAGCTCCTCTGGGACAAGACGTCGAAGAACTGGCCCAAGCAGGAGCGCCTGCTCTCGACGAAGAAGGGCACCGTCATCGATGGCCTCACCATCGATCAGCGCGATCAGTGCGAGTACTCCGACGACGCGCAGACCGGCCGCACCGAGAAGGCCTGTGACAGCGCGATGCGCTTCGCGTTGCCCGCCACGGTGCGCAACTGCGTCATCGTGAACCCGGGCTTCGACGGCATCGCTGCGCCCACCGGCTCCACCATCGAGAACAACCTGATCGTCAACGCCGTGAACTGGGGCGTGGTGATCAACCAGACGAGCGACAAGCAGGCCGTCGCGACGGTGAAGAACAACACCATCGCCTTCACCTTCTCGTTCAAGGCTCCGGGCAAGGGCGCCTACAACGGCTCGGGCCTCTCGCTGCGCGGGAGCGCGAACGTCACCCAGAACGTCATCGCGTTCTCGGACAGCAACGGCATCTACATGTCGGCGAACGCCGAGAAGACGAGCATCAGCAACAACGTCTTCTTCATGAACCTCTTCTCGAACCTGAAGTTCTTCGTCGAGGGGAAGGACATCGCGGTCGACGACAAGGAGATGGACCTGTTCGAAGAGGTCGGCCTCAAGGCGTCCGATGGCAACGAGGTGAAGAACCCGAACCTGCCGGTCGACTCGAAGTGGATGGACGCGGTCTCGAAGCGCACGGCCTCGACGCCGGGCAAGCTGGTGATGGACGACTTCAACAAGGCGCGCCAGCTGCTCGGCTTGCCGATGATCGCGAAGGGCGGCGCGTCTCCCTCTGGCGTCGCGCCCGCGATGGACCTCGACGACGCGCTCAAGCTGATGGAGCCGAAGGCCGCGGGCAAAGCAGGCGCGCGTGTGCTGCCGCTGCAGGTGAGCTTCCAGGCTGCGGGCCCTGCGGCAGTGAAGCGCGACTACGTGAAGAGCGAGCCGAAGGCCTGGGTGAAGAACCCGCAGAGCGTCGACGGCAAGGCGCTCGAGCTCGTCGTGGGACTCAGCAGCGTCGCGAACATCAGCGGCATCCCCGCGAGCTTCAAGAAGGACGAACACGCCGGCATCACGCTCCACCAGCCTGACGGCGAGTTCGATCGCTTCACCGGCTTCTACAAGAAGGGCTCGTCGGTCGAGCGCTTCGTCGACGGCGTCGCGGGGTACTGGCAGGGCCGGGGCACTCCGCCGCGCGTCTTCCTCGTGCGCGGCGTGGCGTACGCGACGAGCTCGGTACCGAAGGGCGCCTTCTTCATCGACACCATCGAGGAGTACGAGGCGGGCGGCTCGACGGCGGCGGCAGGGACGCGGGCCGTGGGCCGTGACTGGTTCGTGCGCGCGGGCTCCAGCGGCGGCGATGGCTCGAAGGACAAGCCGTTCAAGGACCCGTTCCAGGCGCTCGAGAAGGTCGAGTCAGGTGACTTCGTGCACGTCGCCGAGGGCGAGTACGTCGGCAAGCTGAAGGCCGGTCAGTGGAAGATCGACACCACCTTCATCACGCTGCTCGGCGGCTACGACGCGCAGTTCAAGGAGCGCAACCCCTGGAAGCACCCGACGCGCCTGCTCTGCCCGCCTGAGTTCAAGGGCCGGCGCGGCGGCTACACCATCGAGGGCGTCGACGATCACACCGGCGCCGTCATCGACGGCTTCGTCTTCGACAAGAAAACGAACAACCTCTACACGGCCGAAGGCGACCTCGACTACTCGCGCTCCGACAAGTCGGAGCACATCTGGCTCGCGAAGAACGACGTCGTCATCCGCAACAACGTGTTCCTCAACGGCGCCGAGGGCGCGATTCGCGCGCAGAGCGGCCAGACGCTCGAGAACAACATCTTCATCAACCACTACACGAAGACCGTCAGCGCCGAGCGCGCCTTCGACGGCCCGTTCATCTTCAAGAACAACACCGTGCTCTTCGCCTGGGAGATGCGCTTCGGTGAAGGCCACGGCCGCAACGGGCACCTGCTCTCGCTCGGCGGGCAGCTCAAGGCGGTGGTGGACAACAACATCTTCGAGTTCGCCGACAACGACGCCGTCCGTTTGAACTCGCAGGCCAGCGACGTCGAGTTCACCAACAACGTCTTCAGCCACAACCTCTTCTCACACGTGCAGAAGCCCGATGGCTGGGTGACGGTCGACGACAAGAACTGGAACCAGCTCGCCGACTTCAAGTGGAAGAAGCTGTCAGGCAACCAGCTGCTGAGCTCTGGCGTGCCGCTCGAGCAGAAGTGGTTCGACGTCTACCTCGGCCGCACCGCGTACACGCCCGGCAAGGTGACGATGGACGACTGGAACCAGCTGCGCGACCTCATCGGCCAGCCCGTCATCGCGACCGGCGGCAAGGCAGGCTCGGGCATGGCGCCGGCGTACCCGTGGGAGAAGGCGCTGCTCCTCTTCCCGAAGAACGCGAAGGTGACGGCGGGCGCGCGCATGAAGGACCTGCCGGTGAAGTTCATCGGCGTCGAGCGCAAGACCGAGACGTTCGAGTACCAGGACACGACGTGGGCCGACGCCGCGAAGGACAAGAACGCGTGGGAGAAGCTCGACGGCAAGCGGGTCGCGCTGAAGGTCGTCATCCGCAGCATCGACAACCAGTGGTTCCTCGACGACGCGCCGAAAGAGACGTTCACCGTCTTCACCGTCACGGGTCCGGAAGGCAACGACTCGGGTGGCCTGCCGCTGCGCGTGTACGTGAAGCAGGGCGGCAAGGCCGAGCGCGTGGTGCGTCAGGCGAAGAGCTTCAGCTCGGGCACGCCTGAGCAGTTCTACGTCATCAAGGGCGTCGCCCGGACGAACAAGCAGCTCATTGCCGAGGTCGTCGAGCGCGCCGACTGACACGACTCACGCGTCGGGCGCGAGGGTCATGACGTTCGCGAACAGGTCCATGAAGCGATCAAACGGCAGCTTGAACACGCCGTCATCGGGCCCGTTGTTCTTCGGCTCGGTGTCGCCCCACGGGTTGCGGAGCACCACGAAGCGTCTGTTGCCCTCGGTCTGGTAGCCGATCAACGAGTACGCGTGATCGCCGAAGACGCCGGTGTTCGTGTAGTGCACCGGGCCCTTCTCTTCGTGCGTGCCGACCGCGATGGGCCGGCCGTCGTCGACCGCGCTGGTGATGCGCTTCCACAACGTGTCCGGGTTCGTGCGCGCGTTGAGATCGTAATAGTCGCTCGCCTTGCCGGTGAGCTCCTCGAAGACGTCGCTCGCGACGCCGCCGTTGCCGACCGTGTCGTAGCTGCCCTTCCACTGCGCGTAGGCCTTCTCGAGCAGCGGGAACCAGAGCTCCATCGTCTCGGGCTGCATGTCCGTGCCGCCGCGGCCGTACACCGGCGTGCCCTTGTCGGGCTTGATCCACAGGTCGGCGTCGACGGTGATGGGCACCTTCTTCGTGCGGCCCGTCTCCCAGTCGCGCTGCGTGAACGTCACGGTGAACGTGCCGTCGCCGTTGTCCTTCATGATCTTCTGCAGCAGCGCCGGGTCCACCTTGGCGACGGCAGCGACGGCCGCGGGGAAGTAGCAGTTGGCGAGGCTGCCCTGATGCACGTCGGCCATGCTGACGCCGTCGACGAAGAGCGGACCCGAGAAGGTCTTCTTCGTCATCTTCGGCGTGCCGTCTTTGTTGAGCTCGTCTTTGTGGAGCGCCGGGGTCGGGGCGAGGTCGCCCGAGCGCGAGCCGCCTGCGACCGTGATGAACCCCGCTGTCTCCTTGAGCGCCTTGTTAAACGAGCCGTCGCTCACCGCGACCGAGAACCGGTCTCCGCCTTTGCCTGCGAGCGTGAAGCCCTTCGGCAGCTTGCCCTGGTCGTCCAGGGTGATGCGCTCGACGTCTCCGGTGCGAACGTTCTTGAACGCCAGCGTCGCGCCGGGCTCTGACAGGTGAGGCTCGTCGTCGCGCGTGCGCACCGCGACCTTGCCGCTCGACGCAGGGGAGAGCTCGAGCCGGTTCACCAGCAGCGCGGCGGGCCGGGCATCGGCGCCAGCGGCTTGCACCGTGAGCCAGTCGGAGGTGGTGCCGTCGTCGAAGCGCGCGCGCAGCCGAACGAAGTCGCCTTCTTTCGGACGCTGGGGACCCGTGAGTCGCGCGGAGAAGCGCCCGTGGTCGTCGGCCTGACCAAGCACGAAGACGTCGTGGCCCGAGCCTGCAGCCGCCGAGACGTTCACCGCTTCGATGGTGGCGTTGGGCTTCGTCGTCCCTCGCACACCGGAGCCGGCGGTCGCTTCGGCAGACAGCGTCGCGTCACGAGCGACGGGAGCGCCACCGAGCACGGCTTCGAACAACGCTCTCGCGGCCGGCGCCAACGGCACCTTCCCCGAGGTCAGCAGCGCCTTCAGGTCTGCGCGCTCGTCGGGCGTGAGCCCCGTCTTCACCAGCGCGGCCTGCTGCGACACGGTGAGGCCCGGCGCGCGCAGCTCGGTGAGCATCGCCTTCGCAGACTTGCCGGTGCGGTCGCCCAGCTCGGCGAGCAGCTCGAGGGCGTGGTCTTTCCCGATGGAGGTGCGGGGTTCGCGCTCGAGCTTTCGTTCCAGCGAGGCGTAGACGGTCGCGAGGCGGCGGTCGGAGAGGGGCGCGGGCATCGACTCGATCCCTAGCACCAGGAGGCGTCCCTCCGCGAGTCGGCGACCACGCTTCCCCTCGACCCGGGTTGGTGAGAGGCGGCCTTTCATGAAGGCGATGATTCTCGATTCGTACGGGCTCGAGCCACGAATGGCCGAGCGCCCTGACCCGACCCCCGCTGCGAACGAGGTGCTCGTGCGGGTGCGCGCGACGAGCGTGAACCCCATCGACTGGAAGCAGGCCTCGGGGAAGTACCGGCCGATTCTGACGGCGTCGTTTCCGTTCGTGCCCGCGTACGATCTCGCCGGCGAAGTCGAAGCGCTCGGCCCCGGCGTCACCGGCTTCACGAAGGGCCAACGCGTGCACACCCGGCTCTCGGGGAAGAACGGCGGCGCCAACGCCGAGCTCGTGCGCGCAGGGCTCGACGTGCTGCGGGCGATGCCCGAGGGCATGGACTTCGCACAGGCGGCAGGGCTCCCACTCGCGGGGATGACGGCGCTCCAGGGCCTGAGGGACGTCGGCGGCATTCCCATGACGGGAGCCACGCAGCGGGTGCTCGTCATCGGCGCATCAGGTGGCGTCGGGCATCTGGCGGTGCAGCTCGCGAAGTCGATGGGCGCGAACGTGACGGGGGTCTGCAGCGCAAAGAACACCGAGCTCGTGCGCCGCCTCGGGGCCGCCGCCGTCATCGACTACACGAAACCTGACGCGTACGCGGGCGTCGCTCCGTTCGACCTCGTGCTCGATTGCGTCGGCAGCTCGCCGGGAGACTTCCTCGACAAGCTCGTCGCCGGTGGCCGCTTCGCCTCGTGCGTTCCCGGGCCCGCCGTCTTCGGCCGCATGGCGCTCAACGCGCTCTCGTCGAAGAAGGTGCTCCCGGTGCTGTTGTCTCCGAACGCCACCGACCTCGGCGGCCTCGACGACGCGTTCACGAAGAAACAGCTCGAGGTCGTCATCGACAGCACCTTCCCCGCGGAGCAGCTCGCCGAGGCGTGGAAGCGCAGCGTGTCGGGCCGCGCGGCCGGGAAGATCGTCGTGACGTGGAGCTGATGGCTCCAGGCTTCCGTTCGGTGTAGGTCTCGCGGTCGACCCGTGGTCGCCAAACGTCTCGTACTCGGAGGTCGCTTCAAGCTCATCCGCCACCTCGGAGGCGGAGGCATGGCCGAGGTCTTCCTCGCGGAGCAGATCTCCCTGGGCCGCCTCGTCGCGCTGAAGGTGCTCAAGCGAGACCTCTCGTCCCAGCCAGCGATGGCCGACCGCTTTCAACGCGAGGCGCGGCTCCTCTCGACCGTCGACCATCCTTCCGTCGTGCGCGTCATCGACTTCGAGTCGGGCAAAGACGGCACGGTGCTGGTGCTCGAGCTCGCCGAGGGAGAGACGCTCGAGCAGGCCCTCAAGCTCGGTCCCTTCGAGCCGAAGCGCGCGATGCGGGTGATGCTGCAGCTGGCCGAGGGCCTCGCCGCCATTCACGAGCGCGGCATCGTGCACCGCGACATCAAGCCGCAGAACGTCGTCATCGGGCCCGGCCTTCGGGGAGAGCAGGCGCGGCTGCTCGACTTCGGCATCGCGCGGCTCATGGAGATCCCCGACGAAGAGGCGAGCGTCGGCCCTCCGCCGCTGCCACCGCCGGGCTCGAACCCCTTCGTCTCGCATCCCGGCCAGGCCGTCGGCACGCCTGCCTACGTCGCGCCGGAGCAGGCGATGGCGCAGCCGGTCGACTCGCGCACCGATGTGTACAGCTTCGGCGTGCTCGCCTACCGCATGCTGGCCGGCCAGCTCCCGTTCCTCGGGCCTGACACCCGCGACTACCTCGAGCAGCACGTGCGAGACCGGCCGCCGGAGATCACCGACATCGCGCCGCAGCTGCGCACCTGGCCTGCGCTCGCGAAGCTGGTGATGCAGTGCCTCGAGAAGAAGCCGGGGAGTCGTCCGAAAGACGGCGCGGCCCTCGTCGAAGCGATTCGCCGCAGCCTGCCCGCCGACACCGACCTCGGCACGCAGACGCGCCGCGCGCTCCAGGCCGTCACCACGCAGACGTGGACCAACCTCACCATCACCGCCGGCAAGGTGGGCTCGAACGTCGGCCTCGGCGCGCGCTCGGTCGCGAAGCTCACCAGCCAGCTCGACTCGCAGTGGCGGCGCAGCCTCATCGTCACCGCGCTCGTCGTCGCGGGCATTCCCACCGCGTACGCCTTCTGGCCGCCGCCGCTGACGGAGCGCGTGGCGAAGCTCGTCGCGACCGACAAGACGACCGAGGCGCTCGAGCTCATCGAAGAGTCGCTGCCCACCGCGAAGGGCGCCACGCCGACGTTGCTGGCGCTCAAGGCCGCGGCGCTCCACAAGGCGGGCCGCCGTGACGCCGAGCGTGGGTTGTTGTCGGCGCAGCCGTATCAACCGCTCCACGCTGCGCACCCGCTCCTGCTCGAAGCGCTCGCCGAAGACTTCGCCGACGCAGAGACCGACGCCGAGCTGAAGGAGCTCCTCAGCGTCGTGCCGCCGCGGTTTCTCACGCCAGCCTTCACCTCGTACGCAAAGGGCCCGCTCTCGGCGAAGCAGTGGGGCGCACTGCGTTGGCTCGACGCCACTGGCACCGCCGAGGGGCTCGATCTCGTCGGCCGCTACGGCGCGTCGCTGCAATCGAAGTCGTGCCGGGTGCGTCAGCTCGCTGCGCTGCGCCTGGGCGCGTTGGGAGATCTCGACGCCGTCCCCGCCTTGAGAGACCTCTCCGAGCTGCCCAAAGACGAAGGCCCTCAGGGCACCTCCAACTGCGGGCAGGATGAAGCCGCCGATGCCATTCGCGAGTTGAAGAAGAAGAAGTGACCGCCGTCTTCGAGACCAACCATGCGGAAGTCCAAAGGAATCGGTTTGCCGATGCGTGGATCGTCCGAGGGCGCTGCGGCAACCCATGAGAGTCATGACGGCGCTTGCCCTTCAGCTCCCCTTTTTGCGCCGAGACCGCATGGCGCCTGACTCCGTCGCGGCAGTCGATCCACTCCGTTCGCTCGCGCTCGCCGCGCGTGATGGCGAAGGCGTGGCGTTCACCCAGCTCTACGAGCGCACCCGTGAGCTCGCGTTCCGGGTGCTGTACCGCGTGGTGGGCAACTCGCCCGACCTCGAAGACCTCGTGCAGGAGAGCTACCTGCAGCTCATGCGCGCGCTGAAGGGCTACCGCGGCGACTCGAAGGTGACGACGTTCCTGCACCGCGTCTGCGTGAACGTCGGGCTGATGCACCTGCGCACGAAGCGCCGCAAGCCCGAACAACCGACCGATGCTGACGACATGCCGGAGCAGCACGCGCCCGACACATCCGATCCCGAGAGAGCCGCGCAGGTGAAACAGGCCGCCGCGCTGGTGCAGCGGGCGCTCTCGACCATCAGCGAAGAGAAGGCTTCGGTGTTCGTGTACCACGACCTGTTGGGCATGAAGCCCGAGGAGATCGCCGAGCTCGTCGACTGCCCCGTGAACACCGTGCGCAGCCGCCTCAACCGCGCGCGCGTCGACTTCACCGAAGCCGTGAAACACCTGAAGCGGGAGGCGCCATGACGACGCCCTCCACCGAGACCCTCTGGGCGTACGCGAAGGGAGAGCTCGACGCCTCGCACGCCGCGCAGGTGAAGGCGCAGCTCGACGCGTCGCCGCAGGCCCGTGAAGCGCTTGCTGACGTCGAGGCCTCACTCTCCGTCCTGTCGTTGTTGCCGCCGCCTCCGCCGATGCCCGACGCGATGGCGCGACGGATTGGCGCCGTGCTGGCCGAGAAGGCCGATGAAGCCGCAGCGCGCTCGTTCGGCGCGTGGTGGAAGGCGCTGCTCTCGCCCCCGTTCCTCGTCGGCGCCGCAGTGGCCTGTGCGCTCGCGTTCCTCGTGTTCCAGTTGCTCGAGGCGCCGTCGACGCCCGGCGCGGGTGGAGGCATCGGGCCGATCGCGAACACGCCGCCTCCCGAGCTGCCGACGTTGAATCCGGTGCCTGCCCTTCGCGCGATGCCCGTCAAGGCGACGGTCGCGAGCGCTCGCAAGGCGAAGAACGGGAGCGGCGCCCTGCAGAAGTCGCAGACGCTCGAGACGGGCGCGCGGGTGTCGACCGAGACCGGAGGCTCGTTGTGGCTGCAGCTCCCCGACGGCACCAAGGCGGGCCTCACTGGCGCCACCGACGTGCAGCTCGCGAAGCTCGACGACAAGGCCCTCACGCTCGACGTCACCCGCGGCAGCCTCGCGATGGTGGTGCCGCATCGTGAAGACCGGGTGCTCACCGTGCGCGCTGGCGACGTCGAGGTGAAGGACCTCGGCACCCGCTTCCTCGTGTCTCGGGAACTGGCCCGCGTCGTCGTGGCCGTCGAAGAGGGCAGCGTGGAAGTGAAGACGCCGACGTCGACGCGCGTGGTGACGGCCGGTCACGCCGTGGCCTGGCACGACCAGGAGCTCGACTCGCTGACGTGGCCCTCGAACGTGCCGACGACGCCGCCGCTGCCGACGGGCGTGGCGCCGACAGCCCAGAAGCCCGAGACGACGCCAGTCCTGAGCGCCGCGCCGCC
This sequence comes from Myxococcales bacterium, assembly GCA_030681895.1. Classification (GTDB taxonomy): domain Bacteria; phylum Myxococcota; class Myxococcia; order Myxococcales; family Myxococcaceae; genus Xiheimicrobium. The sequence continues at coordinate 64,579 of JAUXRI010000304.1, forward strand.
GTCGCAGCCGCCCGCGCCCGTCGACGACGTCGATGTCGAGCCCGCCTCACCGAACCCGGAAGACGAGTGGGCGCTCCCGCCCAGCGGCATCGCCCAGACTCCGCTTTCGCCGCCTCCGCCCGCGCCGCCCATCGACGCCCCGCCCGACACGGTGGTGACGGTGCAGCCTGGCGCTCCGCCGCCTCCGCCGACCTCCCGCCGCAACCGGCGCGGGAGCGGCTTCAGCCTCAAGATGATCGAAGAGAACCTGCGAGAGCTCGAGCGTCAGGCCCACGTGCCCTTCGCGCCCATCGGCTCCTCGTCACGCGAGCAGCAGGCCCGCGGCGTGGCCCGGCTCGCCGACGTCGGCAACTGCGAGCTCGCGCTCCTCGAGGCCGAGAAGTGGTTGAACGCGCCGGCTGGTGACGTGCTCGAAGAGGCGCCGCTCAAGCGCATGGTGCTGCAGCAGAAGGTGCGCTGTCTGAATCATCTCGGCCGGTCTGCCGAGGCGCTCGAGGCGCAGAAGCAGCTCGTGCCGTACTGAGCGTCGCGCTCACGGTGGCTGGTGCCCAGCGAGGAACGTCGTCGCCTCCCGTGCGAGGTCGTCGTGTCGTTCCTTCGTCGCGAGCGCGAGCGCAGCCTGCGCGGCCTCGACTGCTTCCGGCTTCTTCCCCGAGCGCCAGCGCGCCTGCGCGGCGTTGAGCTGTGCGCGCGAAAGCAGATGGCTGCTGCCGTCGATCGCCACGGCCGCGGCCAGGGCTCGTTCGGCGGCGAGGTTTGCCTGCTCGGGTGTGCCGCGCGTGAGGAGGACCGCCGCGCGCTCCGACAGCAGGCTGGCGAACTCGGGAGACGTCGTCTCTTTCAGGTCTTCATGACGTTTCAGCGCCAGGTCGAGCGAGTTGAGCGCGTCGGCGGGTTTGCCGAGAGCGAGCTGGGCCGTGGCGATGACTCTCAAGCTGACGGCGCCAAACCACGACTCGCCGAGCCGGTCGCACATGGCCAGCGCGCGGGTCGCGGTGGCGAAGGCGCCGGCGGCGTCGCCCCGTGCCCGCAACAACTGCGCGCGCGAGAGCTGGGCTGAAACCATGCCTTTTCGAGTCCCGTCTGCCGGGTCCGTCGCGAGAACGGCCTCGCAGCGCGTCAGCAGCTGGTCGGCTTCATCGAGCAGGCCCCTGGCGATGAGGACACGGGCGAGGTTGAGGTCGGCGCGGGCCAGGGCGCTCGCTGCGAGGCCCTGGGTACTGCGGCGGAGCGCGCGCGCCCTTCGGAGCGCGGCTTCAGCGCCTGCGAGATCGTCGAGCAGCTCAGCCAGCCGGCCCAGCTCGTTCCACGTCGGCGCCAGCTCGGGGTGGTCGGCACCGAGGAGTGCTTCGCGGATTCGGCGAGAGCGCTCGAGGGCTTCGCGCGCTTCACGGAGCTTTCCCGTCTCCATCAGCAGCCACCCGATGGAGGAGTGCATGCGCGCCACGTCGATGCCCAGCGGCCCCTGGGCACGCTCGAAGAGCGGGAGCGCGCGGCGGTAGGCAGCGAGGGCTGCGGCGCTCTCGTCGCGACTCCACCGGGCGTCGCCTTCGCCTTCTTCGAGCAGCGCCTCGAGCGCCGGGTCGCCCACCCGCGGCACCAGCCCGCGGCCCACGGTGACGAGAGCGAACGAGGCCTGGGCCTGGTTGAGGCGCCAGCCGAGGAGCGACGCCAGCAGGCTGATGGCGTGGAGGGCCGTGCGCTGGTCTCCACCGGCGAGCGCGAGGGTGAGCGCCTCCTCGAGGGGCGCTCGCGACGGCACGAACGCGTTGGCCTGTCGCTCGAGCGCGCCGAGCTCGAAGAGGGCCAGCGCGAGCGTCTGGGTGTCACCAAGCCCCCGCGTGGAGGTGACAGCGGCCGTCACGCGGGCGCGGGCCTCGTCGAACCGCCCGAGCGCGACGAGCATGCGGCCCTCGGCCAGCTGCTGCTCGACCTCGTCCACCGCGCCCTGCGCGGCGTCGGGCAGCTGCGCCCGCGCCTCGAGGCTCTGCAGGTTGGTGCACTGGGCCACGGGCGTGAGCCTGGCCACCGCGGTCGCCGCCAGCGTCACCACGTCGGCGTCGGCGGCCTGGAAGCGCAGCGCGAGGGTCTGGAGCTCGACCCGACGACGTTCGAGACACCGCGTGCGCAGGTCCAGCTGGCGCTCGGTGTGCTCGCCGGTTCGCAGCGTCTGGTCGCAGGCGGCGTGCCGCTCCGCGAGCCAGGCCGTGGTGAACGTGTCGAGCGTGGCCCGCGTGAAGTCCCACGCGGCGCCTGCGTAGGGCAGGGCCGTCGCCCGGAACGCGCGCTCGGTGTTGCGACGGGCCTCGTCATTCCACACGGCGCCGAGCCGGTCGGTGTCCCGGTGACACGCCGACGCGCGCACCTGCGGCCACGCCCACAGGCCGGCCGCAACGCCGAGGGTCAGCAGCGCTGCCGCGCCCGTGAGCGCCAGCCGCCGGCGCCTCGCCGAAGGGTCACGCTCGAGCGCGTCGAGCAACGCGCGCATCGACGGGTGGCGCGCGCCTGGGTCGGGCGACAGCCCCTTCGCGATGATGGGGAAGACCCACGCGGGAACCATCGAGCCCGGTGGCGGGGCTGGTACGGCGCCTTCACGGGTCGTGCGCTCGAGCGTGACGAGGTCGTTCCCCTCGAAGGGCCGGGCCCCGTAGAGCGCTTCGTAGAGCGAGACACAGAAGGCGAACTGGTCGGTCGCCGGCGAGGTGTCCTGCCGGGCGTACTGCTCGAGCGCCATGTAGCCGGGCGTGCCCATCACCGCGCCGCCGAGGGTGAGCGGCGTGTCGAGCGAGAGCGACGAAGGCGTCGTGCGGCTCACGGGCTCGCGCGCCGGCTCCGAACGAACGGAGCGCGCCAGCCCGAAGTCCGTCACCCGCACGCGCCCGTCGAGGCCGACGAGGACGTTGGTGGGCTTGAAGTCGCGATGAATGAGGCCAGCGCCGTGCGCCGCTTCGAGGCCCCGGCCGGCCGCGAGCATGACCGAGAGCACCTCCCGCCAAGTGCGGGGCGTCTCCTCGAGCCACTGGTGCAGGGTCGCGCCCTCGATGAACTCCATCGCGATGAAGAGCGAGTCGCCGAGCCGGCCGACGTCGTAGACGGGCACGACGTTGGGGTGCGACAGCTGCGCCATCGCCTGCGCCTCACGTGCGAGGCGAGCGGTGTCTCCCTGCGCGCGGGAGTCGCCCGGTGGCGCCCGCAGCACCTTGATGGCGACGCGCCGGTTCAGCGCTGGATCGTACGCGGAGTACACGACGCCCATGCCGCCCTGGCCGACGGCGGCGATGATGACGAAGCGGCCGATGCGGCTCACGTGTGGCGCGTCGGGCTGGGTGGTGGCGGTCGCCGGCACTTCGCTCGCCGAGTCGTGCCGCAGCGTCGGCGCGACGGTGGCGGTCAGCTCTGGCGCTTCGGCGCACCGGGCACAGGTCGAGACGTCGGTGCCATGCGGACAGGACACGGACGGGGAGCGTAGGCCAGCCACCGCCTGCCGCGTGGCCCCGAAAGACGCGCGACCGCGCGAACGAGCTCAGGGCGTGTGCGTCGCGAGCCACGCGGCGACGTCGGCGCGCACGGCCTCGGAGCTGCTCTGCGCCGCGAACCCGGCGGCCGCCTGCGCGGCGTCGAGCGCTTCCTTCTGCTGCGTCGCCTTCCAGCGCGCCTTCGCGAGCAGCAGGTGGGTCTGCGCCTTCAGCTTCGCGTTCCCCTCGATGTTCAAGACCGCCGTCGCCGCCCGCTCGGCGCTGGCGAGGGCCTCGCCGCTCCCAAGCGCCAACCGCGACTCGACGACCGCGTTCAGGTAGCGCACGAAGTCGGGTGAGTCGAAGCGGTGCCGCTGCTCGTCGGCGCTGAGCATGTGCAACGCCAGGTCGAGGCCCTCGCCAGCGCGTTGCTGCGCCACGAGCGCGCGATGAAGCTCGAGCTCCATGGCCAGCGTCGAAGGGTGGCTCTCTCCAAGCAGCGGTTTCGACTCGGCGAGACCCCGCCGGGCGACGGCTTCGGCTTCCTGTGCGCGGCCCTGGGCCAGCAGCAGCCGGCTCCGTGCCTCGACGACGCCGAGGTGGGTGGAGCGCAGGTCTCGGTCGGTCAGCGCCGACTCGATGCTCGCCAGCAGGGCGGCGGCTTCGTCGAGCAGGCCCTGGGCCGTCAGGACCCGCACCAGGTTCAGCTGCGCCCGGCGAGTCTCTTCGGTGATCGCCCCACGCCGCTTCGCCCGCATCTCGGAGCCGCGGCGCATGGCGGACGCGGCGGCCGGCAGGTCTCCGAGAAACTCGGCCAGGTTTCCCAGCTCGTTCCACGTGGGTGCGAGGGCCGGGTGGTCGGCCCCCAGCAGCGCCTCGCGGGAGCGCCTCGACTGCTCGTAGGCAGCCCTGGCTTCCGAGAAGTGCCCCTCTTCCATCAACACCCAGCCGATGGACGAGAGCACCCGCGCGACGTCGAGGCCGGCGGGGCCCTCTTCGCGTTCGAACAGCGGCCGCGCGAGCCGGTAGGCGGCCAGGGCCTCGGTCCGGGCGCCACGCTGCCAGTGCGCGTCGGCTTCTCCTTCGTGGAGGAGGGCCTCGAGCAGCGGGTCTCCCACGCGTGGCACCAGGCCTCGACCGACGTTCACCAGCGTGAGCGCCTCGGCAGGGCGCTCGAGCCGCCAGCCGACGACCGACGCAAGCAACGCGATGGCGTGCAGGGCCGTTCGGTCGTCGCGCACCGAGAGCGCGAGCCGCAAGGCCTCGTCGAGCGCTGCTCTCGAAGGCTGGAAGTGGTCTTCGTCGCGTTCGAGGGCGGCGAGCTCGAGGAGCGCGAGCGACAGCGTCTGCGCGTCGTTGCTCCGCCGCGCCTCTTCGATGGCGGGAAGCAGCCTGGCGCGGGCGTCGCTCCACGCGGCCAGGGCGATGAGCATGCGCGCCTCGGCGAGCTGCCGGTCGATGGCCTCGACTGCGCGGCGCGTCTCGGGCGGGAGCTGGGCACGGGCCTCGAGGCTGGCGAGGTTTCCACACCGGGCGACGGGGCTCAGCCGCGCGACGGCCATCGCGGCCTGGGCGACGAGCTCGGCGTCCGCGGTCTGGAAACGGGTCGACAGGGTCTGGAGCTCGACGAGGCGGCCGTCGAGGCAGCGCAGGCGCAGCTCGAGCTGGGCTTCGGTCCGCTCGCGAAGGCGCAGGGTCTCGTCGCACGCCGCGTGGCGCTCGGCGACCCACGAGGCAGTGAAGCTGTCGAGGGTGGCCCGGGTGAAGTCCCAGGCCGTCGCTGCGAAGGGTTGCCCGGTGGCCTTGAAGGCGCGCTCCGCGTTCTGGCGGGCCTCGTCATTCCACACCGTGGCGAGGCGCTCGGTGTCGCGATGGCAGCTCGAGGCGCGCACTCTCGGCCACGACCAGAGGCCTGCGGCGACGCCCAGGGTGAGGAGCGCCGCGCCGCCCGCGAGGGCCCAGCGCCGTCGCTGCGCCGACGGGTCTCGCTCGAGCAACGACAGCAGCGCGCGCATCGACGCGTGGCGCCGGAGCGGGTCGGTCGTCAGGCCGCGAGCGATGATGGGGAACAGCCACGCGGGCACCGTCGAGCCCTTCGGTGGCGGCGGCACCTCTCCGGACTGGGTGAGTCGCTGCAGCGTCGCGAGGTCGGTGCCCTTGAAGGGGCGGGCGCCATAGAGCGCCTCGTAGAGCGAGACGCAGAAGGCGAACTGGTCGGTGGCGGGCGAGGTCTGCTGGCCGAGGTACTGCTCGGGCGCCATGTAGCCGGGCGTACCCATCACCGAGCCGCGCATGGTGAGCGGAGTGTCGAGTGAGATGGCTGGCGTCTGGTCCGAGGTCGACTCCGGGGGCAGCTCGCCGTGAACGGAGCGCGCGAGCCCGAAGTCGGTCACCCGGGTGCGGCCATCGGCACCGACCAGCACGTTCGCCGGCTTGAAGTCGCGGTGCACGATGCCTGCGCGGTGCGCGGCGTCGAGGCCACGGCCCGCCGCGAGGAAGACGGCGACGACGTCGCGCCAGCTCCGGGGGCTCTGCTTGAGCCACTCGTGCAGCGTGACGCCGTCGACGAACTCCATCGCGACGAAGAGTGAGTCGCCGACGCGGCCCACGTCGTAGACCGGCACGACGTTGGGGTGCGAGAGCCGGGCCATGGCCTGGGCTTCGCGCGCCAGCCGGGCCGTTCCTCCAGAGTCCTGGGAGCCGCCACCGCCCCGGCGCAAGAGCTTGATGGCCACGCGGCGGTCGAGGGCTGGATCGTACGCCGAGTAGACGACGCCCATGCCGCCCTGGCCGATGGTGTCGACGATGACGAAGCGACCGATGCGGCCACCGGTCGAGGGCGTGGGCTCGGCCGTCTGACGCAGCGTCTGGTCTGGCGACGAGTCGCGCAGGAGGGTGTTGGCGAAGTCTTCGTCGGTCCCGGGCGAAGAGCGCGTGCCAGCGCAGGCCGGGCAGGTGCTGCGCTCGTTTCCATGCGGGCACGTCACGGGCGCACGAGTGTAGCGGAGGACCGGGCGCTGCCGCAGACAGTTGATGCGCTCGTCCTCCCTCGTCGTCGCGGCCGCCGGGACTGCATCACGTCACGGCTTCGCGCCGAACCTGGCCTGCACTGCCGTGCGCGTGAGCGGGCCGAAGTGGCCGACGAACCAGGTCGAGACGTCAGGCCAGCGAGCGAGGAGCGCCTGCACGTCGCGGGCGTTCGCCTCGACGTCGCACATGTAGAAGTGCACCTCGGCGTCGCTGCCGAAGACGCTCCCTCGGAGCAGGTCTCCGACGAAGACGCTCTGCCCGACTCGCACCACGAGAGAGCCGCGCGTGTGGCCGGGGACCGCGACGACCTCGGCGTCGAGACCGGTGCGCTCGAGGAGCGACGTCGTCGAGGTCACCTGCACGTCGGCCGTGAGGCCCTGGTAGCGCTCGGCTTGATCTCCGGCGAGGCGGCCGCGCGCGTCGGCGTTCGTCGGACAGAGCGGGTCGTTCTGCCCATCGCGGAGCAAGGGCTCGTCAGCCGCGCCCGCGATGACCACCGCTCCCTTCTGCTGGAACGCCTTCGCGCCGCCCGCGTGGTCCGCATGACCGTGGGTCAGCACCACGCCGACGACCTTCGCCGGGTCGAGGCCGCTGGCGGTGAGGGCCTTCTCGAGGGCCGGCACGTTGCGCTCCAGGCCGCTGTCGACGAGCACGATGCGCCCGTCACCGCCGACGATGGCGTGGGTGTTCGTGTAGTCGTGTTGCAGCGTCACCACGCGGGTTCCAGCGACCGTGCGCTCGACGTGCTCGGGGAAACAGCCAGCCAGCGCGAGGCAGCTGATCGACAGGAACGTCAGGTTTCGGGTGTTCATGTTGCCGTTGGTAACATCGGATGTTTCCGTTGGCAACATGGCCGCCCGTCCGATACGGTCCGTGACGTCATGAAACAGGCCGACGAGCGGGTGCGCGTGAAGAAAGAGGGCGGCCGGTACCACCACGGCAACCTCAAGGACGCCCTCGTGCTCGCCGCCGAGCGCGCCATCGCGAAGAGCGGCAACATCGACTTGCCCCTGCGCGACGTGGCGAAGCTGGCGGGTGTGTCACACGCGGCGGCGTACCGGCACTTCGACTCCAAAGCGGCGCTGCTCGCCGAGGTGGCGATCAAGGGGTTCGCGGCGCTGACGGCTCGACTCACCGTCGCCTCCTCGAAGGGGCGCACGCCCGAGGCCCGGTTCGTCGAGGTCGGCGTGGGCTACGTGTCGTTCGCGCTCGAGTCGTCAGGCGCGTTCCGGGTGATGTTCGACGCCTCGCTCAAGCCGTTCACCCGGTTCCCCGGCCTCTCGGAGGCCGCGTTCGAGGCGCTGTCGGAACTGCATCGGGTCCTGCGCGACGGTGTCACGGCGGGGGTCTTTCGAGACGATGATGTCGATGACTCCGTGATGGCGGCGTGGTCGACGATTCATGGGCACGCGACGTTGCTGCTCGATGATCAGCTCATCGGCCCGTTCGGCGTCGACCACGATGGGGCCGTGGCCTCGGCGCGGCTGGTGATGCGGCGCCTCGTCGATGGGCTGCGCGTTCGCTGACGTCGGTGGTGAAGGTCTCAGAAAAGCGACCCGCTCCCTCGACCCGAACGGTGACGAAGCAACGGAGTGAGGCGCTTTCCGACGTGAACACCGCCCCTCGAGGCTTCGGAGCGCCGTCGACCAGTCTACGCGCCTCAGAGCAACAGCTCCGCAAGGCGAGCTCGAGCGCTGGCTGTCCGCAAGCTCTCGGAGACGAGCTTCCACGTCTGCTCTCGTGCACCGGGCACTGGCGCTCGCGGCCGATGAGTCTGTGCCAGACTTGCGTACGTATGAACCGACCGGCGACTCGCAGAATCGGACTCCTCGTCGCGGCCGCCCTGACGGCATGCGAGCCGGGCAGCGCTCGCCTCGATGACCCGTACCCAGACTGGGTCTGGGACGGCGGGCTCGACGAGGCCGACGCTGGCGCGAACTCCGACGCAGGCGCGGACGTCAACGGAGGCGCGGACACCGACGCGGGCGCGGACACCGACGCAGGAACGACCTCCGACGCAGGAACGACCTCCGACGCAGGCGCGACCTCCGACGCAGGCGCGACTCCCGACGCAGGCACGACTCCCGACGCAGGCACGAGGATCGACGCGGGCGCCAGCATCGACGCAGGCCGGGCCGACGCAGGCACGCCCCCCGATTCCGGAATCCGACTCGACGCAGGTACCGCCGACGCTGGCCGACCCGACGCAGGCGTCGTCGACGCCGGCCCCTCATCCGCCCGGCAGCAGCCACGGCCGTTCGGCTCGACCGACGCAGGCAACGGCTTCTACGAGTACCTCCCTCCAGGCTACCCGGGCGGCGAGCGCTGGCCCCTGCTCGTGTTCTGGCACGGCATCGGTGAGAACGGGAACGGCACCACCGAGCTCAGCCGCGTGCTCGCGAACGGCCCGCCTCGCCTCATCAACCAGAACCGCTGGCCCGCCGCGCGCCCCTTCGTCGTCTTGTCTCCGCAACACCCCGGCGGTGGCTGCCCGAGCTCGACCGAGATTCAGCGCTTCATCGGTTGGGCCATGCGCACCTACGCCATCGATGCCCGCACCGTGTTCCTGACCGGTCTCTCGTGCGGCGCCATCGGCAGCTTCTCGTACCTGACGAACCACCTCGACTCGCAGGTCGCCGCCGCCGTCCTCATCGCTGGCGACCCCGGCGCGCCCACGAACGGCGGCAGCCTGTGGGGCCGGCACGGCTGCGATGCTGGCGTGGTGGCGATGTCGTCGTTCCACGGGAGCGCCGATGGCACCGTGCTGCCCGGCAACGACCGCGACACCTTCGCCCGTCTGCAGGCCTGCCCGCAGCCCCCACGCAGAGACATTTCGTACGTCGAGTTCCCCGGCGTGGGTCACGACTCGTGGAGCCGCGTGTACGATCTCTCCGCTGGCTACGACGTCTACGCGTGGCTGCTCGCACACCCGAAGCCCTGACTCGCCCAGTCACTGCTACAAGCGCCGCGACATGCGCCTCTTCGCCATCGGAGACACCCACCTCCCGTCGACGCGGAAGAAGGACATGGACCGCTTCGGCTGGGTCGGTCACCCCGAGCCGCTCCGCAAGGCCTGGGACGCGCTCGTCGGCCCTGACGACGTCGTCATCGTCGCTGGCGACATCTCGTGGGCCACGCGCACCAGCGAGGTGCTCGACGATCTCGCCTGGCTCGACGCGCGCCCCGGCAAGAAGGTACTCCTGCGCGGCAACCACGACTTCTGGTGGGGCGACAGCACCGCGAAGCTCAAGAAGCTCTTCGAGCCGTACACCTCGTTCGTCGGCTTCATCCTCAACTCCGCCGTCGAGGTGGGCCCGTACCTCATCGCCGGCTCACGGCTGTGGACCGCGCCCGAAGCGCCGCCGCTGCCAGGTGGTGAGATGGGCGACGAGGTGCAGAAGCCCGACTACATCGAGCGCGAAGCGAACCGGCTGACGCTGTCGATCAAGGACGCCGAGGCGAAAGAGAAGAAGCGCACCACGCCCGCCGTGCGCATCTGCGCGGTGCACTTTCCTCCGATGTACTCGAACGGCATCGAGACCGCGTTCTCGAAGGTCCTCGAGGCGTGGAAGCCGCAGGTCTGCGTGTACGGCCACCTACACGGGCCGGGCATCGGCGCTGGCTACGTCGGCACGCGTGAAGGCGTTCGCTACGTGCTCGCGAGCTGCGACGCCGCGGGCTTCACGCCAGTCCTGCTGCACGAGGGGTGAGCCGTCGTGCCCGTTCGTCTGCCACCGCCCCTCGTCTTCGCGCCCGACCAGCTCTTTCGTGTCGGCACCGATGACGGGAGCGCCGTCGCCCTGGGCCGCTACCACGCCCGTGGCGAAGCGCGCTTCGTCGAGCCGGTCATCCTCGGCCACAGCCTCGGCACCAACCGCTTCAACCTCGACTTCGACGAGCGCTATTCGCTGGCCCGCTTCCTCGCGCGGCGCGGCTTCGAGACCTGGGTGCTCGAGCTGCGCGGGCATGGGCTCGGCGGGAGCGGCGACGACAGCACCTTCGACGTCGAGGCCACCCACGACGTCACCGCGGCGCTGCGGGCGGTGCTCTCGACCGGGCCCAGACACGTCTTCTTCGCGGGCCACTCGCGAGGTGGGCTGCTCCCTTTTGCGCACCTGGCGCGGCTCCCTGAGGCCCCCTTCAAGGCCCTCGTCGCCCTCGGCAGCCCGTTCACCTTCGCGCACCAGCCCGGCGTCGTGCGCTTCGTCGAGCTGGTGCAGCCGCTGCTTCGTTTCAAGGTCGCGCCGCTCGCGATGATGGCGCGCGCCGCCATTCCCATCGGCCTGCCGCCCGAGCCCATCGGCAAGTACCTGCTCAACCGCGACAACGTCGACGACCTCGTCATCCGCCAGGCGCTGCGATCGCTGGTGGCCGACGTGCCGCACGGCGTGCTGCAGCAGTTCGTGCGCTGGGTGTCGACCGGCCGCTTCGATGGAGACGATGGCTTCGACTACCTCGCGCACCTCGACGCCGTGAAGGTGCCGGTGCTCCTCGTCGCTGGCGTGCGCGACTTCCTCGCGCCTCCCGATGCCGCGCACCTGGCCGCGAAGCACCTCGGCGGCCCCGTGACCGAGCTGACCGTCAGCCTCATGAGCGGCTTCACGTACGACGCCGGCCACGGAGACCTGGTGCTCGCCCGCCGCGCACCGGACGAGCTGTTTCCCCGCGTCGCCGAGTTCCTGGCCGCGCACGCCACGCGCGTCTGACGGCTCTCACACTTCGAGAGCGGGACTGGTGCACGCGCGCCCACCGAGCGGTTTCGCGCGTCTCGAGGCCATGAAGCGTTGGCGCGCGGCTCGCTGTGCCGAAAGGGTGCGCAGGGGAATCGACCTCTGGCATCCACACAGGAGGACACGCATGACGACACCGGCGACGCGCCTGACGGTCTTCAGCATTCGGGAAGGCCGCAACGGCAGCATCTGGGTGAGGGCAGGGCGGGCCACGATGAACGCAGATGGCTCGCTCTCGCTCGAGCTCGACGTGCTGCCACTCGACGGCAAGCTGCACGTTCGTGAGACGACCGAGCGGCCTGCCGAGCGGGCGTTGACCCACTGACGAGCAGCACCGGTCGGCGCCCACGGAACTCCCGACCGTGGGCGCCGGTCACTTCGTGAGGTTCCGACGGTGCTCCTCACATCGAAATGATGGAGGGGGGATCAATCCTCCGGGGAGGGGCTCACGGCACACGTGGTGCAGCACCCTGGCGCAGCACGTGGGCGACGCCGCCCGGTCGCGACGCGAGGAGCACCCCGATGGGTTCCGCCAGCAAGGTGAAACGAAAGCCCGCACACGTCGGCAGCGCCGCTGGCGAGAAGGCGCTCGAGCGCGAGACCCGGGCCGACGGCGTGTTCAGCCCGCGCCAGGAACCCGCCGTCGAGGCGAAGCGCCCGGCGAAGAAGCCGTCGAAGCAGGCCGTTCGCAGTTCCCCCCGCTGAACAACGCCTTCACCCCAAAGGAGTCAGTCATGACGCTCACCGTGTTGTTCATCATTCTCTTCGTCCTCGCGCTCGGTGGTGGAGGTTGGGGCTATTCCCGCGCCGGGCCCTGGAGCTGGTCACCGGCCGCCATCATCCTCGTCGTGGGCGTCGTCCTGCTCGCGACCGGCGGCCTGCGGCTTCGCTGAAGTCGACGGAACACCGTCGACACCGCCTCCCGAGCCACGTGGTCCGGGAGGCGAACTCGTGTGAGGCGCCGGCTGCACGCGCTGGCTTCGTCGCTCGATCGTCTGCGTGGTGGACAGCAGCGGTTCTCGGCGGGTCACTGGATTGATGGGTCGATCCACTCGAGTGACGTGGTCTGCCGCGCGAGGTGACCGACATGTCTCTCTTCGCTGCGGCGGTCTTCACCTTGCACTGCTCCGGTTCGACGGCGAGCACTCACGCTCGCCACCAAAAAAAGGCGGTCTCATGTCACTTCGAAACGTAGCGATGCCAGGCGTCATGCTGGCTCTTCTGTCGGTCGCGTGTGGGCCCGTCGAGATTCGCATCAGCAAGGCCCAGGGCGTGAAGCCCGTCACGGGCTCGCTCGTCGCGACCTTCGACACCAGCGCCGGCCGCGACTTCGTCTGTGGTGACAGCATCATCGGCGACACCTCAGCGCAGTCGTTCACGGTCACCTCGAAGGCCGTGAACGGCGGCTGCGAGTTCAACTTCGACCAGGAGGTCGAGGTGCTCGCGGGTGCCGACTACGCCACCATCAAGGAGTTCACGAACTCGGTGCGCTACCTGAACCGCGTCGACCTCGAGATCCGCAAGCTCGACTTCTACGACGGCGAGGGCACGCGCTTCGACGTCGAGAACCGCATTCGTGACGTCGAGTTCTGGGTCAACGGCCAGCAGGTGCTCAACATCGATCAGGTGCGCAGCCTGCCCACGACCATCGTGCTCAAGGGCGAGGCGCTCGACGTGATGAAGCGCGCCGTCAAGAACCGCGAGCGTTGTACGGCCCACATCGTCTCGAAGGTCGTGGTGCTCGACGCGATGATCAAGAAGGGCATTCGCTGCGACTACGATTCTCAGCCCACCTTCATCCTCAGCAGCTCTGAAATCTGATGGTCGTCGACCGTCAGGCAGCGGCTGAGGCGTACGCGATGGCCGGGCTGGGACACCACACCAGGTGTTCTCGGCCCGGCTCGTCGCAGTTCTCCAGTGGAGCGCCGCACGCGCCAGGTGCTCCCCCACTGCTCTCGCGCGCCCGAGATGAAAATCCGTGTCCGTCACTCCCCCCGCGCTCACTCCCGTCGACGATCGCGCCGAGGTGCTCGAGCTGAGCGGGACGCTCACCTTCGCCGAGGCAGGGCCGTCGTGGGACCGGTGGAGCGCCACGCTCGAGCAGGTGCAGCGCGGCCAGCGCTTCGACTTCGACATGTCGCGGGTCGACGAGATCGACGGAGGCTCGATGGCGCTGTTGGTGGCGTTGCGGGCCGAGCTCCACCGCCGCGGCGTGCGCTCCGAGTTCATCGGCGCTCCCGAACAGGTGCAGCGCATCATTCAGCTCTACAGCGGCGACGTGAAGGTGGGACCCCTGCCGAAGCGGCGCGCGCCGGGGCTGCTCGATCAGCTCGGCAACAGCACCCTCCACCTGCTGCGTGGTTTTCGCGAGGTGTTCGGCTTTTTCGGTGACGCCATGGTCGCGTTCGTCACGGTGGTGCGGCGCCCGCGCTCGGCCAACTGGAAGGACCTGTGGCCGACGATGGAGAAGACCGGCGCCGATGCCGTGCCCATCGTGACGTTGATCAACTACCTCATCGGGCTGGTGATGGGCTTTCAGGGCGCGGTGCAGCTCAAGCAGTTCGGCGCCAACATCTACGTCGCTGACCTGGTGGGCTTGTCGATCACCCGCGAGCTCGGGCCGCTGATGACGGCCATCATCGTCAGCGGACGCTCGGGCGCCGCGTTCGCCGCAGAGATCGGCACCATGAAGGTCTCTGAAGAGATCGACGCCCTTCGCACGATGGGGTTCGGGCCGATGCGCTTCCTCGTCTTGCCGCGCACGCTGGCGCTGGTGCTGGTGCTGCCGGTGCTGACGCTGCTCGGCGATCTCGTCGGCATCATCGGCGGCATGACGGTGGGCCTGCTCTCGCTCGACCTGACCGTCACCGGTTACGTGAACGAGACGCTGAAGGCGATCGAGCTGTGGGACATCGCCTCAGGCGTCATCAAGAGCGTGCTCTTCGCGCTCGTCATCGCGCTGGTGGCTTGTCAGCAGGGGCTCGCCACCACGGGCGGCGCCGAAGGGGTGGGCCGGCGCACCACCTCGTCGGTGGTGTCGATCCTCTTCGGGCTGATCCTCGTCGATGCCTGCTTCACCGTCTTCTTCCACTGGATGGCGTCATGACCCCTCTCATCGCGGTCAACGAGCTGTCGATCGGCTGGGGCGACGACGTGTTGCTCGAGCACGCGAGCTTCGCGGTCGAGCGCGGCGACATCTTCGTCATCGTCGGCGGCAGCGGGTGCGGCAAGTCGACGCTCCTGCGCACCCTCATCGGGCTCGACGTGCCGATGAGCGGCAGCGTGAAGATCGACGGCACGAGCGGCGCGAGGCTGGGCACCGGCCGGCCCGAGTTCGGCGTGATGTTCCAGTCGGGGGCGCTGCTGGGCTCGATGACGGTCGGCGAGAACCTCGCGCTCCAGCTCACCGAGTGGTCCGACCTGACGCCCGACGCCGTGAGCGCCATCGTGCGCGCGAAGCTGCGGCTCGTCGGGCTGCAGGGGGCCGAAGACAAGATGCCCAACGAGCTCTCTGGCGGCATGAAGAAGCGCGTCGCCATCGCGCGCGCCATGGTGCTCGAGCCGACGCTGCTGTTCCTCGACGAGCCCTCGGCCGGGCTCGACCCGGTGAGCTCGTTCGAGCTCGATGCGCTGATCCTCTCGCTCAACCAGGGGCTCGGGCTGACGGTGGTGATGGTCTCGCACGAGCTCGAGAGCATCTTCGCCATCGGGAGCCGCTGCATCATGTTGGACCGCGACAGCAAGCGCATCATCGCCAGCGGAGAGCCGCAGGCGTTGCGCACGTCGTCTGGCGACCCCCGCGTGAGCGCCTTCTTCAACCGCCACGCCGCGCCAGTGCCGCCACCCGTTCCATCGGCGTCGGGGCCGTCGGCCCCACGTTCGTCGTCCCCACGCCAGTCTGCCCCGGAGGTCATGCCGTGAGCGCGCCCACCAACCACTGGAAGCTCGGGCTCTTCGTCGTCTTCGGTGTCGTCGCGGCTGCCGGCAGCTTCTTCTTCTTCGGCGCCCGCGCGTTCTCGACCGAGACCGTCTCGTACAAGACGTTCTTCAACGAGTCGGTGCAGGGGCTCGAGGTCGGCTCGCCGGTGAAGTTCCGAGGCGTCACCATCGGCAGCGTCGACGCCATCGACATCGCGCCCGACCGTCGCCACGTCGAGGTCACCTACAAGCTGGGCGTGAAGGTGCTCGACGCGCTCGGGCTCGCGGTCGAGAAGCGACTGGGCCAGAAGCGCAAGCTGTTCATCCCGCACGACCTGCGCGCCCAGCTCGCGGCGACCGGCATCACCGGCGTGAAGTTCATTCAGATGGACTTCTTCGAAGAGAAGACCAACCCGCCCCTTCCGTTGCCGTTCGCGCTGCCCGAGAACCACATTCCCGCGGTCGGCTCGATGATGAAGAACCTCGAGGACTCGGTGGTGCGGGTGGTCGACGGGTTCCCAGAGGTGATGCGCCAGCTGCTCGTCGTGCTCGACCGCGTCAGCGCCATTCTCACCGACATCGAAGGCGAGCACCTGCCGCAGCAGCTGAGCCGCACGCTGAAGCTGTTGAACGGCGCGCTCGCGTCAGTCGACACCGCGTTGGTGCAGCTCGAGCCCGGCGCGCTCTCGAAGGACGTCAGGGTTGCGCTGGGCAACATCAACACCGCGGTGGTGAGCTTGAACACGGTGCTCGCGCAGATCGGCGGCGAGCGGGGCCTGGCGTCGAGCCTGCAGCACACCTCGGACTCGATCGGCGTGATGTCTCAGAACGCCCGCCAGGTGGGGCCCGCCATCGAAGAAGTGTCTCGCGACGTCCAGAACGCCGCGCGCGCGGTGCAGCGGCTCGCCGACGCGCTCGAGCTCGATCCTGACATGTTGCTCAAGGGCCGCGGAAAGCGGGTGTCGAAATGAACCGCGCGCTACCGATGGTGATGATGATGGGGCTGATGATGGGGTTCGGTGGGTGCGCGCTGCTGTCGAAGGGCGAGCTCGGCACGCGCAGGTTCTACACCCTCGACCAGGCCGCGCCGGTCGCGCGGGCGAAGAGCGAAGCGTTGGGCGCCGAGCTGCGCCTGGGCCGCGTCACCGCGGGCGCGTGTGGCTCCGAGCTGATGATGGTTCGTCAGTCGCCCTTCGAGGTCAGCTTCGACGAGGAGCGCCGGTGGACGGAGCGCCCCGAGGTTTCCTTGCGGCGCGCGCTGAGCCGGGTGCTCTTCGAGGAGCTCGGGCTGCGGAGCGTGGTGGGGGGCGCCGGGCCCGTGCTCGAGGTCGAGCTGCTCGAGTTCGAGGAGGTGCGCGCGCCGTCACCCGTCGGGCGCGTGACGGTGACGTGGTCACTGAGTGACGACCGCGTGGTGTCGACGCAGCGCACCCTGCGGGTCGAGCGGCCCATCGGGAAGTCGGCGGTCGAGGGTGACGCCGTCGCAGAGGCGATCGGCGCCGCGATGCGCGAGGCCGTCGAGACGATGGCGCGTGAGGTGGTCTCCGAGCTCCTCAGGCGGTGAACTTCAGGCTGGTGTCTTTCGTGCCCCCGCCCCGGTACCCTTCGCGCCGTGAGTCTCCGGGAGCGCGCGCGCAGGGTGGTGATGGGCGACGGCGGGCTCGGGGGGCTGGCCGGCACGTTGCTGCTCCTCGGCGTGGGGCTCGTGATGACGTACTCGGGCACCGAAGACATTCGTGCGGCCGTCGCGACGGCGCCGACGCGCCTGTCGTGTGCCGACTTCGTCGCGAACCCCTCGGCGGCGAAGTGGGTGGTGCTCGAGGGCTGCCGGCTCGACCTGAACGCCGCGACGACGCGCCGCTGGAAGGGCTGGTGGAGCCGCGCCGATGCAGGCCCCACCGCGCGGCACCTCGAGCTCTTCATTCCCGTCTCGCCGCTGGGCACCGCGCAGCCGGAGCGGCCGAAGGTCGTGCTCGCCACGATGGACTCGGTGCTCCTCACGCTCGTCGAGACGCTCGACCGCCTGCCACCCGACCAGGTCGACGCGTTCGTCGACGCGAAGGCGGTGGAGATCGAGGCCGTCCTCGCGCCGAAGGAGCTTCGAGGTGCGGTCGCGCCGCTCTCACCGACGGGCAGCCGGCCAGCGCTCTCGCAGATGATGGCGGACGACGCGGTCGTGCTCGAGCAGGGCCGCGAGCCCAAACGCCTCGATGCCCTGTGCACGCTGCTGCTCGGGCTCGGCGTCATGCTCTTCGCCTTCTGGCCCGTCGCCCGCCGGTTCCAGCTCGAGCGTGAGCAGCCAGACCTGTCGACGCCGCCCTCTTCTGGTAACGATTCTTCCGTTTGACCCACTCCACTCGCCCCCCTCTGGAGCACGACGACATGACCCCCCGCGACCCGCAGCTGCAGTTCTCCGTTCGCCGCTCGACCCTGCTGGCTGCCCTCGGTGGCGGCGTGCTCTCGCTCGGCCTCGTCGCCGGGCTCTCGTGGGCCGCGCCTGCGCAGCTGTGCGCGAAGGGGCTCTACTGCATGGCGGGCGACGGCCCCGCGCTCGCCGGTGAGGTGAACGGTAACTTCGCGGCCGTCGCGGTCGGGGTCGGCACCATCGTCGCGCACACCACCAACCTGGCCGGCAGTGAGACCGTCGCCGAGATGCAGGCGCGTGGCTTCGCGCTGTGTGACGGCACCACGCCCGCGTCGCAGGGCATCACGCAGCCGCTCATCACCGTCGCGACGCCGAACCTGAACGCGGGCCGCTTCCTGCGCGGCGGTGCGGCCGGGCAGAGCGGCGCGCTCGAAGACGACGCGACCGCGGTGAACAACCTGGGCACGTCGGACCCGGGCCATGATCACGTCACGATGACCACCGACAACTGCAACACCAACAACGGCACCTGGTCGGTCGGCGGCGTCACCTTTCGCACCGTGATGCTCAACGGCGCCAAGCGCACCCACAACTGGGACGCCAACGCGAACTGCAACTCGGCGCACTACACGAACGGCTCCAGTATGACGGGCCTCAGCATCACCAGTGGCGACGCCGAGACCCGGCCGACGAACATGCGCGTGGTGTGGATGATGCGGGTTCGCTGAGCTTCAGCGCTTCTTCGACTTCTGGGTCCACACCAACGACTGACAGCGCCCCTCGACACAGGCCGGGTAGCTGAAGGGCTGACCAGCGCACTCAGCGCATCGGGCGCCCGCCGGGACTTTTGGCGGCGGTCGTGAGGTGTTCGGCACCGCCACCATCACCGGGCAACAGCAGCTCGCCTTCGTGCACGTCGTGTCGGCCGGCGCGGCGTCTTCGACGAGGACGCAGTCGCTCGCGACCCGACACTCGGCGTCCTTCCGAATGGCCTGACACCGGCGCGCGACACACGCCGCGACGAATTGGGACGCGTCGGGTGCAGGTTTGCAGTCCACCGTGGCGCACTCGAGCGGCGCGCAGTTCAGCGTCTTGCACTCGGCCCGCTCGTCCTTGCCTTTGGGAATCGCGCGCAGCGTCGGGCAGCACCCGCCACAACAGCCGGCGAAGCTCGTCAGCTCGCACTGGCTGTCCTTCGAGCACTCGGGCCGCGGTGGAATGTCGACGAGCACCAGCGACAGCGTGAAGGCGAACAGTGTCATGGCAGGAGGCC
>JAUXRI010000067.1 GCA_030681895.1 Myxococcales bacterium
AGCGACACGCTGGGGCCGTGGCTGTTCTCGGAGGACGTCGAGGCCCGCATGCGCGCGTGGGAGGCGAAGTGAGGCTCACCGTGCTGTACCGAGGCCCGCTCTCGTCGTGCAATTACGGCTGCACCTACTGCCCGTTCGCGAAGCACCACGAGACCGACGAGGAGCACGCCGTCGACGCACAAGCCCTGGAGCGCTTCCTTCAGTGGTGTGGAGCGCGAGTCACTCCGCTGCGGGTCTTCTTCACCCCGTGGGGTGAGGCGCTGACGCAACGCCGGTACCAGGACGCGCTCTCGCGCCTGTCGAAGCTGCCGCACGTCGAGAAGGTCGCGATTCAGACCAACCTCTCGGCGCGCCTCGACTTCCTCGAGACCTGTGAGCCCTCGAAGGTCGGTATCTGGGCGACGTACCACCCGGAGTGGGCGAAGGAGGCCCGCTTCCTCGAGCAGTGCGCGCGGCTCGCCGACGCTGGCGTCTCGTTCTCCGTCGGCGTGGTGGGCTTCCCGAAGTTCCGTGACGCGCTCGACTCGCTGCGCGCGAAGCTGCCCGACTCGGTCTACGTCTGGGTGAACGCGGTGAAGTCGAGCGACGCCGGGTACTCCGCTGACGACCTCGCGCACTTCACGCGCGTCGATCCACTCTTCCCGTTGAACAACGCCCGGCATGCGAGCCTTGGCCGGGCCTGTGCGGGCGGGCACACCGTCATCTCGGTCGACGGCGACGGCGTGGCGCGCAGCTGTCACTTCATTCGTGAGCCCATCGGTAACGTGTACGACGCGCGCTTCGATGAGGCGTTGACGCCACGGCCCTGCAGCGCTGCCACTTGCGGCTGCCACATCGGCTACGTTCACCTCGAGCACCTGGAGCTGACGCAGGTGTTCGGCTCCGGGTTGCTCGAGCGCGCCGCGTCGCGAGAAAAAGTGCACCTGTTCCGATCCCCCCGGGTCACGCAGACGACGTCCAACCCCTCACCCGAAGGATTCCCTCCATGAAGAAGCTGCTCGTCGCTGTCCTCGCCGTCGCCGCCGTCCCCGCGTTTGCCGCCGACTACAAGTGCAACAGCGGCCGGGTCGAGAAGGGCGGGAGCACCCAGTACGCGTACAAGGAGTCGTCGTCGGAGATCGTCATCGAGAAGGGCGGCTCCACCAAGGGCAAGGCCGTGAAGCGCGGCTCGAAGTGGTACGTCGAGATCGGCGGCAGCACGCAGGCGACGTTCGAGAACGGGAAGATTGAGAAGGGCGGCTCGTCGTGGGCCACCGTGAGCGACGCGCAGCGCACGTATGACTGCAACGCCGACGTCGCGGCGACCCTGTGGGTCCTCGATCAGAAGGGCGCGATCTAAAGCGCCGCTGAGGCGGTAGCGTGCCGCCCCTATGATTGAGCCACATGGCGGCACGCTGCAGGAACGTCTCATCACGCAGGACCAGTTCGACGCGCGCGCGCGCGGACTGAAACGCCTCACCGTCGATGCGCGAGCGCTCAACGATCTCGAGCTGCTCGCCGTCGGCGCGTTGTCACCCCTCACCGGCTTCCTCGACGAAGCGGCCTACCGGACCGTCGTCGAGTCGATGCGCCTGCCAGATGGCACGGTGTGGCCGCTGCCCATCACGCTCGCGGTGAAAGACGCCCCGGAAGTCGGAGAGTCCGTCGTGCTCGCTGACGATGCCGGTCGCGAGTGGGCGGTGCTCACCGTCACCTCGCGGTACCAGCGCGATCCGCACCACGAAGCCCGTCACGTCTTCGGCACGGAAGACGTCGCGCACCCTGGCGTCGCCGTGTTGATGGAGCAGCCGACCACGCTGGTGGGAGGCCCGGTCGAGGTCGCGCCGCTCCCGTCGCAGTCGTTCCAGGCACACCGCCTGACGCCACGCGCGCTGCGTGCAGAGATCGAGACGCGGGGCTGGTCGACCGTCGCCGGGTTTCAGACCCGCAACCCGATTCACCGCGCGCACGAGGCGCTGACGAAGATCGCCCTCGAGGTCTGTGACGGCCTGGTGCTGCACCCGCTGGTTGGAGAGACGAAGAAGGACGACGTGCCCGCTGCGGCGCGCTTCGAGAGCTACGAGGCGTTGGTGAAGGGCTACTACCCGAAGGCGCGCACGGTGCTCGCGGCGTTCCCTGCAGCCATGCGCTACGCGGGCCCGAGAGAGGCGCTCTTCCACGTGCTGGTGCGGAAGAACTACGGCATCACGCACCTCATCGTCGGGCGCGACCACGCTGGCGTCGGCTCGTACTACCCGCCACTGGCGGCACAGCAACTGGTGAAGCGCTTCACGCTGGCGGAGCTCGGCGTCACTCCGCTCGCGTTCGACCCGACGTTCTATTGTCGCGTGTGCGGCTCCATCGCGTCGTCCCGCACGTGCCCTCACGGCCCTTCGGATCAGCTGGCGCTCTCAGGCACGCAGCTTCGCGAGCTGTTGCACTCCGGCCGGCCGATTCCTCCCGAGGTGACGAGGCCCGAGATTGCCGAGATCCTCCGTCGCCACGTCAGCGCGCCGGCGACGCCTCAACGCGGCGTGTTGCTGTGGTTCACTGGACTGTCCGGGGCAGGGAAGTCGACGCTCGCGCGTTCGGTCGAGGCGGCGCTGAAGCGTCATCACCGCGTCGAGGTGCTCGATGGTGACGAGATCCGCTCCACGCTGTCCAAGGGACTCGGCTTCTCGAAAGAAGACCGCGACACGAACATCCGTCGCATCGGCATGGTGGGCCGCATGCTGGCGAGGAACGGCGTCATCGCGATCGGCGCTGCCATCAGTCCCTATGCCGACACGCGCGCCGAGGTGAAGGCCGCGGCCGCTGCCGATGGCGTCGCGTTCGTCGAGGTGCACGTGCACGCGGCGATGGAGACGTTGCTCACGCGCGACACGAAGGGCCTCTATCGAAAGGCGCTCGCGGGAGAGGTCAAACACTTCACCGGTGTCGACGATCCCTACGAGGCTCCTGCGTCGCCTGAGCTCGCGCTCGACACAGCGGGCACCGACGTCGCGACCTGCACGAGCCGCATCCTCGAGGTCCTCGCGCGCTTCGGAGTCGTACCGTGAACATGAACGAGGTGGTGGGCACGCACGACGTGCTCTTCCTCGTGTTCGACACGCTGCGCTTCGACGTCGCCGTCGACGAGTGGCGTGGCGGAGGAACGCCCAACCTCGCGCGCGTGTTGCCGCCGACTGGCTGGGAGGAGCGCCACACGCCTGGCAACTTCACGTACGCCGCGCATCAGGCGTTCTTCGCGGGCTTCCTGCCCACGCCAGCCAGGCCGGGACGTCACCCGCGCCCGTTCTCGATCCGGTTCGGAGGCAGTGAGACGACGACGGGCGACACGTGCGTGTTCGACGCTCCCGATCTCGTGCGCGGGTTCGCTTCGCGTGGCTACCGCACCATCTGCATCGGTGGCGTCGGCTTTTTCAACCCCGAGAACCCACTCGGTCGCGTGTTGCCGTCGTACTTCGATGAAGCCCACTGGAGCGCCGAGACGGGCGTCACCGACCCGCACTCCACCGAGCACCAGGTGCGGCTCGCGTGCACGCGGCTCGAAGCGGTGAAGGAGCGCGTCTTTCTCTTCATCAACGTCTCGGCGCTGCACCAGCCGAACAAGCACTACGTGCCGGGCGCGACCGAAGACTCGAAGGCCACCCACGCTGCGGCGCTGCGCTACGTCGACTCGCAGCTCCCGCCGTTGTTCGGAGCGCTGAGCCGACGAGGCCCGACGCTGGGGCTGCTGATGAGCGACCACGGCACCTGTTACGGCGACGACGGTTACGTGGGCCACCGGCTCGCCCACCCTGCAGTGTGGACGGTGCCGTACGCCGAGGTGCTGCTCCCGTCGAAGTGACTACTTCGTGCCGACGGGCGCGGTCGTCGTCTTCGGCTTGGCGGGCTTCGTCGACATGCCGGTGCCGAGCCCTGTTGATCCCGTGCCGAGCGTCCCGCTGCCCGAGCCGCGCAGCAGCGTCGTGATTCCCTTCTTCTCTGCGGGTGCCGTCGCCGTCGAGGCAGGCGCGGTGCCGCTCCCGGTGGCTGGCTCGCCTGCGCTGGCGCTGATGGAGATGATTGCGAGGACTGCGGCGAATCGTTTCATGGTGAGGCTCCCTGTGGACGTCAGACCGCGCGGAATGCGCGGCGTCGTTCGGGGCAGCGTGATTCGTGCCAGCGGGATGGTGCTCCACGCTGCGCGGGCTTACCCATCGGCACGTTCGCGCCACGTGGATGCTCGGCAGCGCTTCGTGGACGACGCCGCACATGGTCGATGAGACGCGTGTCGGAGCGCGAACGTCACGGCGACAGCTCGACGCGGCTCCCACGGCATCGGTGGCGCGCAGCGTGATGCGCGTTCGAGTCATCGTGTTCATCGGCGGGTCGGCAGGCCAGCGGCCCGCGCGTGATCTCAGCCCAGCCAGGCGTCCTGCAGCTCGAGGTAGCTCGGCTCGTTCGACTCGCACAGCGACGCGAGGTGCGCCGTTCGCGGCAGCTCGGTCGCCAGCCAGTACTTCGCGGTCTGCATGAGCCCGAGCGAGAAGTCGTCGGTCTTCCCCGCTGCGCGCGAGGCCAGCTCCATCCACGCCCAGCCGATCGCGACGATCGACGCCAACTCGAGGAAGTCGGCCGAGTGGCCGAGCATGCCGATGACGTCGCCCGACGCGCCCTTCGCGCCGAGGGTTCCCGTCACGCGGAGGAGCTCGTTCATTCCCGCCGCGAGCGGAGCGCCGAAGTCGATACCCTTCGCCTCGCCGAGCACGAGCGCCTCCCGGACCCGACGATCGAGCGCCATCAGCGCCGCGCCGCCACCTGCGACGACCTTTCGACCGAGCAGATCGAGGCCTTGAATCGTCGTGGTGCCTTCGTGAATCGAGTTGAGCTTCTGATCTCGCAGCCACGACTCGGGCAGGTATTCGGTCGAGTAGCCGTAGCCTCCGTGGATCTGCAGCGAGAGCGCGTTCGCCTCGAAGCCCTTCTCGGCCGGGAACGTCTTGGCGATGGGCGTGAGCAGGTCGAGCAACAGCTTCGCCTCGGTGCGCGTGTCGGCGTCCTCCGCGTGCTCTGAGAGGTCGGCGCACTTCGCAGACAATCCGATGAGCGCGAGGCTGCCTTCGACGATCGCCTTCTGACGCAGCAACATGCGGCGCACGTCGGCGTGATCGGTGAGCGGGACCGGGGGCGCCTTCGCGTCGGTGACTCCCAGTGCGCGGCCCTGCTTCCGCTCTCGCGCGTAGGCAAGTGATTCATGGAAGGCCACCGACGCCGTCGCAGCGCCGTTCACGCCGACCATCAAGCGCGCCTCGTTCATCATCTGGAACATGCACTTGAGGCCCTGGTGCGCGGGCCCGACGAGCCAGCCGTGGCAGTCGCCGTCGTCTCCGACCGAGAGCGCGACGCTGGGCAGCCCCTTCCAGCCGATCTTGTGGATGACGCCGGCGATGGTGACGTCGTTGTCGACGAGCGCGCCAGCTTCGAGGCGCTTCTTCGGCACCGCGAAGAGCGAGATGCCCTTCGTACCTGCCGGCGCGCCGTCGATACGCGCGAGCACCAGGTGCACGAGGTTCTCCGTGACGTCGTGATCTCCGCCGGAGATGAAGATCTTGCTGCCCTTGAGCAGGTACCGGCCGTGCGACGACGGCGTCGCGGTCGACTTCACGTCAGCGAGGCTCGAGCCGGCCTGCGGCTCCGTGAGCGCCATCGTGCCGGTCCACCGGCCCTCGTACATCGCGGCGAGGAACAACGACTTCACCTCGTCGGAGCCGAACGCCTCGATGAGGTGCGCCGCGCCGGTGGTCAGCCCTGCGTAACCGTAGGCCGAGAGATTCCCGGCCATCAGGTACGCATGGGACAGCGTCGCGACGGTGAGGGGCAACTGCTGGCCGCCGATCGCCATGGGCCGAGACGCCGACAACACGCCGAGCTCCACCAGTTCCTTCCAGCACGCGCGCATCGACGGGTGAACGAAGACGTGGCCGCCATCGAAGCGGGGCGGCTCGAGATCCATCGGCTTGTAGGTCGGCTGCAGCACCTCGCGAGCGACGCGTCGGCAGGCCGAGAGCCACGGGTCGAACGTGGCGCGGGAATGCTCGGAGAAATACGGCAGCCGGCACAACGCTTCGACGTCCAACACGTCGTAGAGCAGGAAATCGATGAAGCGGTCCGACACGAGCGGGTTCGCCATGCTGCTGACGTAGCCGGGCTCGCCTTCCCGCGCTGGTGGAAAAGGGAGTAGGCCGTCGTGGTGCGTTTCGTGTTCGTGCTCCTGGTGGTCGCCTCGTGTTCGCCTGCGCCATCGGGAGCGGACGGTGGCGCTGAGCCCGTCGACGCTGGCGCGATTCGCGAGGTGACCGATGCAGGCGTCGTCGATGCTGGCGCGCTGCCGTGTTCGGTCGAGGGCGACAGGCTCTCGTGTACGCATCGGACGTTCGAAGTGCCCGTGGCGCGCCCGATTCCACTCACGCGCGTGGTGCACGTCGGCGTTCCCCGAGGCGTCGCGCCCGCGTCAGGGTGGCCGACCGTGTTCCTCTTTCAGGGCTCGCTCTTCAGCGCGCAGCTCACCTGGAGCGCAAAGCCCGGCGATACGTTCGGCGCCTTCTGGCAGACCTCGACGGTGCAGGCGTTGCTCGACGCAGGCTTCGCGGTGGTGACGCCCGAGGTGCGGCTCTTCGGCGCGTCGTATTGGGACACGAACATTCCGCAATGGTCGGTGCAGTGGACGAACGCGCCCGATCATCACTTCATGGTCGCGCTGCTCGAGGGCGTGACGAACAAGAGCTTCGGCCCGCTCGACGGTGCTCGGCTCTACGCGGGCGGCATCTCGAGTGGTGGCTACATGACGAGCCGCATGGCGCTCTCGTATCCGGGCCGGTTCAAGGCGCTCGCGGTGCACTCGGCATCGTGGGCGACCTGTGGAGGGCCGCTGTGCGTGGTGCCTGACACGCTGCCAGCCGATCATCCTCCGACGCTCTTCCTTCACGGAGAGAAGGACGCGGTCGTTCCCATCGCGACCATGCGCACCTACGAGACGAAGCTCCGTTCACAGAACGTCGAGACGCGCGTGGTGACGAACCCCGACGGCGCGCATGAGTGGCTCGAGGTCGGCGTCACTGAGCTGCGCGACTTCTTTCGCGGCCATCCGTAATCCGACTCACCGGCTCCACGCGTAGCGATGCTCGACAGGATCGCGATCCTGACCGTTGCTCACAGCTGATGATCGACGACGTCCCGAACACGACCATGCTGGCCTCCGCGACCTGAACGATCAGGAGCTGGCGAACCTCGACGCGTCCATTCGTTCGTTGCCCCGCCGAATGTCTGGTCGTTCACGTGTCACGCAGGGCGGCGGCCATGAGTACGCGCGCTGCGGTGTCGGCGTCGAAGCCCTGGAGCTGACCGAGTTGGGAGACTGCTGGGCCGAGCGGGCGCAGCCACACGAGGAGCTCCGCTTCGACGTCGCCCTCGGGCACCTGCAGCAAGGCCGCGCTGAGCTGTGGCAACTCCGACGCCCACGCGTGCGCCGCGCTTCGCGCGAACGTGAACGTCGCCTTGTCCTCGGTCGCGCCCCGGCTCCGGAGCGCCGTGATCAGCCGATCGAGCGGCGCGACGAAGGGCGGGCGCCCGGCGCTGACGTCGACTTTCATGTTCCACTCGAGCTTGATCTCCCAGTCATCGCAGATGGCCGAGTGACCGCAGTGCCCACAGCCCATCAGGAAGAGCGTCGGCGGAACGTTCGAGGAGTCTCCTTCACCGGCGTCGGTCGAGCCGCACCGCGGGCAGAAGACGATGGTGGTTTCTGGAGTCATCTCTGCCCAGCCACCAGTACCAGTTTGCCCTCGATGTTGCCCGCCTCGAGCCGCTCGTTGGCCTTGCGCGCGTCGAGCAACGGGAGTCGTACTGCGATTCGTGGCGTGATCTTCTTCGCGGCGAGCAGTTCGAACAGCGTCGCGAGGTCTTCGCGGAACGGCTGCGGGTTCTGCCGGTACAGCCTGGTGATTCCGTAGAAGCTGCCGCGGCGCCCGGTGAGCCGCGAGCCGACGAAACACGCGAGCGCCGATCGAATCAGCGCGGGCAGGCCGGTTGCGCCGACGAAGCCATACCAGACGGTGATGCCGCCGCGCCGCGTGGCGCGCACGCACTGCCCGGTCTGCGCCCCACCCACGCCGTCGAACGCCGCGT
The DNA here is from genome assembly GCA_030681895.1 of Myxococcales bacterium. GTDB lineage: Bacteria > Myxococcota > Myxococcia > Myxococcales > Myxococcaceae > Xiheimicrobium. The sequence continues at coordinate 8,149 of JAUXRI010000067.1, forward strand.
CGACGCCCTCTGGACGAATCGCGCGCACGCTCACATCGAGCGCAACACCTCGTCCTTCGATGGGCGTCGCGCCGTACGAACGCACGAGGTCGTGTTTGCTCTTCGACGCCGCGCCGATGACGTTCACGCCGCGCGCCCGCAGGAGATCGAGCAGCGCCTGACCCACGCCACCGTTCGCTGCGTTCACCAACGCCCACTGGCCAGGCTGGAGCTTCGCTTCGCGCTCGATCATCTGAAACGCGGTGACGGAGTTGAGGATGAGTGACACCGCCTCGGCGTCGTCGAGGCCCTCGGGCACCTTCACCCAGTGCTCTGAGCCGCGAACGACGTGCGTCGCGTAACCGCCATGGACGAGCAGCGCGCAGACTCGGTCACCCACCTTCAAGGTGGTGACGCCGCTCCCGATGGCCTCGACGAGGCCGACCGACTCGTAGCCGGGCACGAACGGAATCTTCGGAGCGTACGGGTAGGTGCCGCGCCGCATCGTGATGTCCGTCGAGCCGACACCGGTCGCCAACACCTTCACGCGAACTTCGCCAGGTCCGGGGGAGGGGAGCGGCAGCTCGACCGTCTCGAGCACCTCAGGGCCTCCCTGCTTCGTCAACATCACTGCGCGCATCGTCGTCATGGGACGTCCTTTCGAGCCCTCACCGTGTGTCCGATGAGGCCTGTCGTCGATGCGCGCCCCTGCACGTCTGCTGTGCAATGGTGCACGCCGATGGAATGGGGTGCTCTTCAGGTCTTCACCGCCGTCGCCCGCACGGGCACGCTCCAGGGCGCCTCACGCGCGCTCGGGGTCGACCGCACCACGGTTGGCCGGCGCCTCACCAGCCTCGAGGCCTCACTCGGAGCGCCGCTCTTTCATCGCACCCGTGACGGCCTGGTGCTCACGCCGGCAGGGCAGCGCGCGCTGGAGCACGCAGGCCGAATGGACGACGCCGCGAAGGCGCTCATCTCGGTCGCGTCTCCCGAGAGCGACGTCGTCGGCGTGGTGCGCGTCGCCGTCACCGAAGCGCTCGCGCCGTTCCTCATCGAGCAGGGGCTGCTGGCGGTCGTCGAGCGGTATCCGCGGCTTCAACTCGAGGTGCACGGCGGCAACCGCAGGCTCGATCTCGCGACCGGAGAAGCCGACCTCGCACTCCGCGTCGACCCGCTCAAGGGCGCGGCGCTCCGGGCCCGATGCATCAGCCGCTCTGCGGTCGCGCTCTACGCGTCTCGTGCCTACCTCGGCAGCCGCGTCGTCAAGTCTGCCGCGCAGCTCGACGGACATCGGGTGTTGTTGCCGGGTGGTGAGCTCGCCGGGCTCCCCGAAGGTCGATGGTTGGCCGCGCAGCCTGGCGTCAGTCCCGCGCTTTCGAGCAACAGCCTGCCTGCGCTCCTCGCCGCCGCCCGGAGTGGCCACGGCATCGTCGCGCTCACCTCGGCCTGGGGAGATCGCGAGCCGGCGTTGGTGCGCCTGTTCGACGTGCCGAAGCTCGCTCCTCGCGCGCTCTGGCTCGTCTCGACCGAGGCCGGCTCGAAGCGCCCCGCGGTGATGGCCGTTATCTCCGCGCTCGTCGAGATGTTCGGGAAGAGTTCATGAGCCTTCGCGCGATCCCCACGCTGCTCAAGGTCGGCTTCGCTGAGGCCGCCGCGTACCGCACCGAGATGATCGTCTGGGTGCTCTCGACCACCATGCCGCTGGTGATGATGCTGTTGTGGACGAGCATCGCCGACGTCGCTCCGGTGATGGGGCAGGCCGGCGCGAGCTGGAGCAGCAGCACCTTCGTCGGCTACTTCCTCTGCGTCTTCATCGTGCGCCAGCTCGTCGCGGCCTGGGCGGCGTGGGAGATCAACTTCGAAGTTCGTCAGGGCACGCTCGCCTTGAGGCTCCTGAGGCCGCTGCACCCGCTCATCGCCTTCGCCACCTCGAACCTTGCCTACCTGCCGATGCGCACGCTGGTGACGTTGCCGGTCGCCATCTTCCTCGTCGCCACGCACCGTGACTCGCTCTCGGGCGACTGGCGGCTGTGGGCGCTGTTTCCCTTCACCGTCTTCGGCGCGTGGCTCATCAACTTCCTCGTCAACGTCGCGGTCGGCGCGCTGAGCTTCTCGGTCGACAGCTCGCTGCGCGTGATGGACCTGTGGTTCGCGCTCTTCTTCGTCTTCTCCGGGTACATGGTGCCGCTCGATTTCTTTCCGCAGTGGCTTCGCGACGTGAGCGCGTGGTTGCCGTTCCGGTACGTGCTCTCGCTTCCCGTCGAGTTGATGACCGGGAAGGTGACGTTCGACGAGGCGCTCGGGCTCGTGGCGCGACAGCTCGCCTTCATCACGGGGCTCGCCGTGCTGGCGGGCACCATGTGGACCCGCGGTGTCTCCCGCTTCCAGGCGTTCGGCGGATGAGCACCGCGACCCGACGCACGATGGAGCTGCTCCGCGTGCAGCTGAAGGCCTCGGCGATGTTGGCGCTGACCTACCGGCTCGATTTCGTGCTCGACCTCGTCATCGGCCTCTTCTGGACGGTGGCGGCGGTGCTCCCGCTCTTCGTTGTCTACGGCGGTCCGTCCTCGCGCGGCGTGCCGGGGTGGAGCTTCGGCGAGACCCTGCTGGTGGTGGGGTGCTTCATCACGTTGCAGGCCGTCATCGATGGAGCCATCTCGCCCTCGCTCTCGACGGTGCTCGACCACGTTCGGAAGGGCACCCTCGACTTCGTGCTCCTCAAGCCGCACGACGCGCAGATTCTGGTGTCGACCGCGCGGTTTCAGCTCTGGCGCGTCGCGGGGCTGATGCACGCGAGCATCGTCTTCGGCCTCGGGTTCCGCGAGCTCGGGCACGGGCCGTCGGCGCTCGGCGTCTTGCAGGCCCTCGCGTTGCTGCTGATCGCGACCTCGATGCTGTATTCGTTCTGGCTGCTCATCGTCAGCGTGAGTTTCTACGCCGTGAAGGTCGACAACCTGAGCTCCCTCTTCACGAGCATCTTCGACGCCGCACGCTGGCCAGCGAGCGTCTTTCGCGGCGTGTTCCGCATCGTCTTCACCTTCATCATTCCGCTGGTGGTGATGACCACGCTGCCGGCCGACGCGCTGCTTGGAAGGTTGCCGTGGACGTCACTGCTCGCGAGCGTCGTTGGCGCCATCGCCGTCGCCGTGGTCGCCCGCGTCGTCTGGCTCCTCAGCCTTCGTCGCTACACGTCGGCGGGTGGGTGAGCGTCAGTCACAGGAATCGGAGCATCGCCAGCAGAAGTGCCGGAAATCTGCTGGCGATGTGAGCAGTTCTCCTGGCCGCGCGCGCCGTCGAGGTGAGGTCCTCGTGGCTGATACGACCCGGAGTCTCTTGCGTCAGAACGTCGCGGCGAGCTCGAGCCAGAACGTGCGCCCGTACTGCGGAATCACCCCTGCGCCGACCTCGCTCACCACCGGCAACAGGTACTTCTGGTCGAGCAGGTTCTGCACACCCGCGAAGTAGCGCACCGGGCCGTAGTCACCCGAGAGCCCGAAGTTCAGCAGGAGCGCCTCGCCGAAGCTGGTGCCCGTCACCGCGTCACGCCGGCCTGACTGGTACGTCGCCTGGCCCGACAGCCGCACGAGCCCTTCCTTCAGCGGAATCATCGCGCGCGCCGAGGCCAGGTGCGTCGGGTAGGCCGGCGCATCGCTGAGCCCCGGACCGCCGAGCAACACGAAGGAGTACGTGCCCTCGACCAGCGTGAATCGGCCGGGCTGCCACCGCAGCTGCGCCTCCGCTCCGAGCGCCGTGAGCCCCCGCGACGCGTTCGTATAGACGAAACACTGCGAGCCATCGGCGCAGCCCGGTGGCGTCTCGTTCTCTTCGGTCAGCACCACGAGGCGATCGATGAGGTTGTAGTAGCCGCCCAGCGTCGCGCGCAGCTCAGGCGTGAAGTTGTGCGAGTGCTCGAGCTCGAAGGTGGTGATGTATTCAGGCGTCAGCGTGCCCGGGGCCGGCGCGCGCTGCGAGAGGCCGCCGTCGTTGAAGTAGAGCTCGTAGATGGTCGGTGCACGGAACGCGCGGCCCACGACGAACTTCGAGAGGCCCGACTCGTACAGCCTCGCCACCACCGCGCCTCGTGGCGAAAGCGCGAACTCTCCGATGTCGTTGTACTTGTCGACGCGTACGCCGGCCTGGAGGAAGAGCCGGTTGTTGAACAGCTGCCACTCATCGAGGAGCGTCGCCGAGAAGAACGTGCGCGTGGTGTTGGCGCGCGCGTCGAGGCCCGCCGGCTGTTGGTAGACGAACTGCGCCTGGCCTTCGACGCCCAGGGTCAGCCGGTTGCCTTCGAAGAGAAAGAGCCCGCCGCGCACTTCGGCCGAGAGCCAGTCACCGCCGCCCGAGTCGGTGCTCCGGGAGCGTTCGCCGTTCTCGTCGAGCGTCGCGTAGTAGCCGCGGTAACGAGAGGCGTCGTAGGCGACGCGGGCGGTGAGGGTGAGCCGTGAGAAGAACTCGTGCTCGTAGCGCAGCTCGGTGAAGCCGCGGGCGTCGGTGTACTCGGTGCCGGGGAGACCGACCGTCGCGCGCAGTGGCGCGGTGGGCACCTGCTTCTTGCGCTGGTTCCACTTCGCCGTGAGCGTCAGCCCTTTGTACTTCGCCTTCGCGTTCGCCCCGATGGAGCGCTCCCCATCGAGGCCCTGCACCACGCCCGCGGAGCCGAGATCGGTCAGCTCGGCGCCCGTCGAGGTGAAGCCCGCGGCCGACAGAATCGCCGACGCCTCGTCGTTGCCCAGGCTGCCCGTCACGCGCGCCTTCACGCCGCCAGCGCCGCCTGCTCCGACGGCGCCCTGGACGTTGCCACGCTCGATGCGTGAACGCGGTACCACGTTGATGACGCCGAAGAAGGCGCCGGTGCCGAAGAGCAGTGACGCCGGGCCGCGCACCACTTCGATGCGATCGACCTCGTTCAAGTCGACGTCGAAGTCGCGCGCCGAGAAGCCCTGGCCGGCCCACACGTCGTTGACCGGGTGCCCGTCCCACAGAATCAAGATGCGGGTGTTGAGGTCGCCCTGCGGCGCGAAGCCACGAATGCCGAAGTACGTGTAGATGCGATCGTCGGTGAAGAAGAGGCCACGCACCGCGCGCAGGGCCTCGGGCAATGTCTGGTAGCCGAAGGCCTGAATCTCTTCGCGGGTGACGACGGTGATCGACGCCGGCGCCTGGTCCACCGACAGGAGCTGCTTGCTGGCCGCGGTGACCTTCGGCGGCGCGTAACGCAGGTCAGCCGCAAGACGTAGCTCCTGGTCGGCCACCACCTCGACGGTCTGCTGGAACGGTGACACGTCGGCGCTCGTCACCTCGATCTCGTGCCGGCCCTCCGACAGGTTGAGCACGACCGGCGTGAAGCCCGAGTCCTTGCCATCGACGCGCACGACTGCTGCATCGCGGTTGGCGGTGACGATGACCTTGCCAGTGGGCTTGGGCCGCTCGGGCAGCGTCACCTTCGCGGTGATGACAGCGTCGGCCTTCACGTCGACGAGCACCTGCTGCGGCAGGAATCCTGGCGCCTGCACGAGGAACAAGCGCTGCCCGGGAGTGAGCGAGAGCTTCGCGGGCAACCTGCCCAGCTCCGGCCCATCAGCCGTCTCGCGAATGATCGCGCCGGTCGGCGTGCCGCTCACCTCGACCGTGCCCACGATGCGCGAGAGCTCGACCGTGACCTTCGCTTCTTTGCCTCGCAGCGCCGTCACCTTCGCCTGACCCGGACGGAAGCCATCGGCCTTGATCAGGACGGTGTGCGAGCCGGGCTTCACCGCGACCGTCTGCGGCGTCTTGCCCCGGCTGCCGAGGTCTTCACGATCGACGAACAGCTCGCCTTCGGTGGGCGTCGCGGTGACGGTGATCAGCGCCACCTGAGGGGCCAGGCGCGCGAGGGCGGCCTTCACGTCCTTTTTATCGTCCGCCGGGAGCGTCGCGTCGACGTAGAGGTCGTGCCAGTAGCGGTACGCCTCGTCCTGACGGTCGAGTGCCTCGTAGCAGCGCGCGATGTTGAAGAGCACGTTGCGGTTCGGCACCAGCCTGTACGAGAGGAAATAGTTCGACAGCGCCGACTCGTAGTCGCGCTTCGTGTAGGCCGCGACGCCGCGAGAGAAGGCGATGTCTGCTTCGTCGGCGGTGTTGTCGGCGATGGCGGCCGTGGCCACCATCAGCGCAAGGAAGAACACGAGCGGTCGCACGGCGGTCACACTAGTCCTCTGGGGCAGCGCCTCAACTTCCAAAGGTGGGCGGTCGCACGCGGGCGAGAAGTGCGTCGAGCCCTTTACGGGCGTGCCGGTTTCGCGAAGAAGGCGTGCATGCGTTCGTCTCGACACGCGGCCGTGCTGCTCTCGCTGTTGGTGGCGTGTGGGCCGGGCCCCGTGAATCCAGATGGTGGTCTCGTGGCCGATGCCGGCGCGATGTCAGACGCCGGTGTGGGGCCTGACTCGGGCGTCGTCATGGACGCGGGGGTCGTCGACGCTGGCTCGACCGACGCCGGCGCAGTCGACGCGGGTCGCACCGCCGATGCAGGGCTACTCGATGCCGGGCTCATCGACGCAGGAGTCGGCGACGCCTCGGTGCCGACGGACGGTGGAGGAGTCGACGGTGGACCAACGCGCGGTGTGCTCCTGGGCGGTGAAGGTCCGTTGCCCGGCCCGCTCGTCGGCGTTCGCTACTCGACGCCGTCAGGCTCCGGCATCACCGACTCGATGGGCGGCTTCGACTATCGCGTGGGCGAACAGGTGACATTCGTGGTGGGCGACGTGGCGTTCCGGCCCGTCACGGGCGCTGCACTCCTGTCTCCGTTCAAGCTCGTCGCCCCGGGCACGTGCCTCTCATCCTCGGAGCTCGAGAAGGCGTTGGTGTTGCTGCTGTCGCTCGACGTGGACGGAGTGCCCGCGACGGGAACGACGCTCCCCGCGTATTCCGTTGCGCCAACCACGCGAGCCCTCTCGAGCCTGAGTCTCGCCGACGTGGCGACGGTGATTGGGCAGCTCATCCCCGGTCGCGCCGCGCTGTCACCCAACGAGGCGGTCGATCGTTTCATGCGGCAAATCGACGACGAGGCTTGGATGGAGCAGGGCCTCGACTCGTTCGCAGGCGCCGGAGCGTTGACGAGAGGGCAGGGCCTCGCGGCCAACGGGACGGGGTGGATCTTCAGCGGCACGTTGAGCCTCGAGCGCACCGACGCCACGTTCGCGCGCCAGCAGGTGAACAACCTCGCGATCCCCACGCTCCTCGCGCTCGCTGGCAGCGATCACATCGGCGACATCGACGTGTGGAACGGCACGATCTACGCGCCCATCGAAGACGGCCGGACGAACTACATGTCACCGAAGCTGGTGCTCTTCGACGCGCAGAGCCTGACCGCCGGAATGCAGTACTCGATTCCGCGCGCGCTGCAGACCGAAGGTGTTCCATGGGTGGCGGTGAATGGAGCCGCAGGCCACCTCTATTTCGCGGAGTGGAACCCGACGACGCAGCTCAACATCTTCTCGCTCTCGACCGTGCAGTTGCTCTCGAGCCTGACGCTGCGACCGCCGGCCGGCGTCATGGTGGGACGCGTGCAGGGCGCGAAGGTCTTCGAAGGCGCGCTGTACCTGGCGACCGACGACGCGACGAAGTCACTCTTCAAGATGAACCTGCAGACCGGCACGGTGCAGAAGCTGTTCTCGATCAACACCACCGGTGAGCAGGAAGGCCTCGCGTTTTCCACGCGCGCCGATGGCACGCAGCTGCACACCCTGAACGTGAACGCGAGCACCACGGGCTCGGAGCTTCGTCACCACCGTCGCACGAGGTTGCCGCTGCGGCTTCAGCTGTGCCCGTAGACGATCACCCGCTCAGCGCGTCGGAATCGCCGGCAGGTGTGCTGGAAAGCCGCCGAACGGAAACGCAGGAATCACCGCTGCGTTCGGAAGACCCTTCGTGAGAATCGCGCGTCCGTCTTTGGTGAGGCGATACTCCGTTTCACTCCACGGAAGTTTCGGTCCCGGACCCGATGCGGGTCGCGACGTCAGGTAGCGGCCATTCTCGGTTTCTGCCCAGTCACGCAGTCGCTTGAGGAGCGAGGCGTCTCCGAGGAAGGACAGCGCCAGAGGCCAACCGTCGGTTCCGCGACACACGACGTCGAGCGGAGTCGCCCAGGCCTTCCTGGCGAACGGGGTCAGGAGTGCCTCATCGAGCGCGGAGGGTCGGACGAGCCCGCGCCGCTGTCTCGGGAACGGCACGTGGAAAGCGCGAGGGAGTTCCAGCGCCCAGTTCTTCGAAGTCGGCCAGCCAACGACTGGCGTGTTGGAGGCGACTCGCCCCCGACAAAAGGCCCTCCACTTTGAAGCAAAGAGATCGATGTCGCGACGCGAGAGTGGATGCGCGTCGCCCAGCATGGAGGCAAGCGCTTCGTCGAGGGCGACCTCCAGCCCGGACCGCACAGAGCCGGCCAGTTCGGACCGCCTGGGGCCCGCAAACCACGCATTCAGCTTCAGCTTCGTGGAGGCCGCCACATGACACGCCCACCAGAACGCGAGTTGCTCTCGCAGGGTTGGGCCGACCCAGAACACGATGGGCCGGGAGCGCCACTTCTTCAGTGCCTTCACAAGCTCTGAGCTCGTCGCGGGCATGGGGTCGGTTTCAGCTCGCTCCAGTTGACGACGAAGCCGCGCATGCAGTCGTGCATCGAGCGAGGATGCGCCAACGGCGAAGTTGTCGATGAACCATGCAGCCTCGGTGCCGCCGAGCCCCCTGATGCTGCCCGTGTTCGAGAACCACACGTGCGCCGCGTCGCCGATGCCCGTCCGCGAGTCGTCCGGCAGCGCGAGAAGTCGGAAGGTGCTCGTGCGAGAGACACCTGGCGCGAACCGTTCGGTGACCGTCGCCGAACGTGCGGCCAGTTCCACGCTCGTGATCGCCTCGTTGAGCAACGAGAGGTCATGCCCCCAATGCGCAGTGAGGTGCACTCTGGTCGAGCCCCCGTCGGCGCGCGCGAGCTTGAACGTTTGCTGTGCAAAGCAGACCTCAGAACGAACCTTCAATCGCTCGGTGAACCAGAGCTGACCGCCGCGCCATCGTGAGAGGTGGTCCAGAAATTTTTCGACGTGAGGCATCGGCGGACGCGGGCGCCTCATCTGCAGAACCGCTCCCACGCCTCGGGAATCGGCCCGCCCATCAACTTCTCGGCTGCCACCTTGTCGAGCAGGACGAAGATGAAGTCGCCCGTGAAGCAGTCTTCGCCGCTCTGCCGAATCGTCACGGTCGACTTCACGACGCGCCGGTTCGCCGAGAGCACCTTCGCTCGCGCTTCGGTCTCGACGCCGATGCGTACTGCCTTGTGCAGCCGCGCCGAGAACGACGAGGTGAAGCCGAACTTCCCGGTGCTCGCGATGACGGCCCACGCGGCGGTCTCGTCGGCCAGGGTCGAGACCAGCCCGCCGTGCATGATGCCGACGGGGCCCTGATGGAGCGGCCCGGGCATGAAGCGCGTCACCACCTCGTCGCCGTCACGCACGTATTTCAGGTGAAACCCATGCGGGTGCGTCGGGCTGCACCCGAAGCACGGCTGCCCTTCACCGAAGAGCGTTCCATCCAACACCTCGACGCGCTCACTCACCCATCACCTTCACGATCACCCGCTTGCGACGTTGCCCATCGAACTCGGCGTAGAACACCTGCTGCCACGTCCCGAGATCGAGCTGCCCCTTCGTCACTGGCACCATCACCTGGTGGTGAATCAGCAACGACTTGAGGTGCGCGTCGGCGTTGTCTTCACCCGTCTCGTGGTGCCGGTACCCCGGCTTCTCCGGAGCGAGCCCCTCGAGCCACTCCCAGATGTCGTCGAACAGCCCCGGCTCGTTGTCGTTCACGAAGACGCCAGCGGTGATGTGCATCGCCGAGACGAGCGCGAAGCCCTCTTTGATGCCCGCCTTCTTCACCAGCTGCGCGACGGTGTCGGTGATGCGCACCAGCTCGCGCTTCTTCGGCGTCTCGAACCACAGATACTCGGTGAGCGTTTTCATGGCGAATCGACTGTACCTGCGGGCAAGGTGAGGGCCATGGCATTCACCGGTTTCCCCAAAGGCGGCGTCGAGTTCTTCCAGACGCTCTCGGTGCGGCAGGACCGCGCGTGGTTTCACGCGCACAAGACCGACTACCAGGCACTGTGGGAGACGCCGATGCAGGCCTTCCTCATCGCCGTGCAGGCGAAGGCGGCGCCGATGTTTCCCGAGGCGAAGAAGACGAAGTCGAAGGTCTTCCGCATCTACCGCGACGTTCGGTTCTCGAAGGACAAGGCGCCGTTCAAGACGTCCATCAGCGGCGTCATTCCGCTCTACCAGGGCGGCATGATGGAGCGCGTCGGCTACTACTTCGAGCTCGGCCCCACGCCGTTCGTCGCCGCCGGCCGGTGGATGATGGACGCGCCGACGCTGAAGCGCTTCCGCAAGGCCGTCGCTGACGAACGAACCGGGCCGCCGTTCGCCGCGGCCGTTCAGAAGTCCGTCGCGAAGGGCTTCGTCGTGTCATCACAACAGCAGCTCTCTCGCGTGCCGAAGCCGTGGACGAAGGAGCACCCGCGCGCGGAGTTGCTGCGCCACAAGGGGTTCACGTTCACGCTCCCGAACCCGTCCTTCGCGCTCCTGCAGTCGCCGAAGCTCGTGGACTGGGCTGTGACTCAGCTGAAGGCCATCGCGCCGGTGATGAAGTGGGTCGAGCTGGCGGCGAGAGGGAAGAAACCGACGTTCAAATGAGCCTGGTGACGAGCGTCATGATCTGCTGCTGAATCGCTGCAAACCCTGCTCGCATCTCGAGTCGCAGGTCTTCGACCTCGGTGCGGAGCAGTTTCATGTCGACCTTGAGCTCCGCAACGTCAGCCTCGAGCCGATCGAGGCGAACCCCGTGCGAGTGGACCTCTCGTTTGAGCGCGTTCATCTCGACCCGAAGTTCGCCGACCTCTGACCGAAGGCCGTTCAGGTCGACGCGCAGGAACGCGATCTCACCGTGAAGTTCGTCGCGAACCTGCGCGAACTCCGAGTTCATGTCGCCGCGCAGATGTTCGACGCTCAACTGAACGATCTGCATCGACGTCACCAGCTGCCCCATGAGCGAGGGCAGCTGCGCCATCGCATCGACCTGGGTCTGAACCTGCTCGACGCGTGAGATCGTCTCGACCCTCAACGACTTCACATCGAGCGCGAGCTCCAGCAGCCGCTCCTCTTGCGCAGCCAGCCGCGACTCGAGCGCGTCGAGGCGGAGCAGGGCGGAGTGCCGCTGTTCCGACTCCAGCTCCGCACCAGAGACCTCGACCCGCGCCGCATCGAGCCGTTGATACAGCTGCAGCACGTGCACCCGCAGGTCCGACTCGGCGACGAGCTGCTGCGTCTCGACGAGGGTGAGGAGCGCACCGAGCTCCTCGAGCGTGCGCTCCACTCTCAGCCAGGGACTCGCGGCCAACTCGGACATGGACTCGGGCATCGTAGAACCCTCGCGAGCGCCGTCGCCAGAGCCTCAGCCGAACAGCTTGCCGAGCGCGCCGAGAGCGCCTTGCACCATCGCGCCCACCGCCTGGCCGATGAACCCGACCGCGTTCCCGACGGCGCTCGCGATCATCCCCACGCCGCGCAGCGCCAGGCCTGCGCCACCGGCGAGCGCGCCTCCAACCGCTGCGAGTCCACCTTCCTCGAGGCCCTGCTTCGCGACGTCGAACAGCGCGTCACCGCCACGCTGCAGCAACAGCCCGGGCGCCGCCAACATCGAGCCCACCACGCCGAAGAACGTCGTCGTGAAACCACCCGCCAGGCGGCTCAGCCCCGTGACGATCTTCCCCGACACCAGCGCATCGAGGCCACGCGCGAACGTCTGGGCTCCATCGGTCGTCGCCATCACGGCCTGCACATCGTCCGCAGTCGTGGTCGGCAGCGGCTTCGCCTTCGCGCGATCGACGAGGACGTACGAGCGATCGTACCCGGTCGGAACGCCACCGAGCCGCTGGTCCTGCCACAGCAGGTCGAACTGCTCGAAGCGCAGCACCTCACGCGCGCCCCACGGGTTTTCGTACTCGACCCAGCGGCGGCCCATCGAGTCTTCCCAGGCCCGCGTCACCCGCATCCAGTGCGACTCGAAGTCGCCCGGATCACCGGCCATCATGTCGCCGCCGGGCGAGTCGTAGCCACCGACGTCGCACATCACCAACACCCCGCGGCCGGCCTGCGTCTCGCGCTCGAGGTCGAAGAACGAGCCGTGGTTGTAGACCTGCGCTTGCAGTCCTCGCTCCCGCGCCGCCTCGGCCAGTACGCCCGGAGACGAGCCCAGCCCCCACGGGCGAACGTCGGCGTCGAGCTGCTCCCACTGCTGCGTCGCGCGACCGAACTGCCCCAGGACCAGCCACAAGGACAGCGGCCCGCAGGCGTTCGTCTCTCCTTGCTTCACGGGCAGCTCGTTCGTCACCAGCGCCTGCCGCACCGTGCCCGCGCGCGAGATGGGAACGTCGTTCATCGACGCCTCGAACGCCTCGACCGTGTTGCCAGGTTGGCGGACCGGCCGCGCCCGAATGAGCTTCGTCGACTCCGTCTCAGCTGCCTGCACCGCCACCACGCCCGACCGACCGTTGATGCGCATTGTTCCCCCGAGAAGTGCTGCGAGTGTTGGGGGAGCCCTGAGCAGTCGGTGTGCCAGCCGCCGATCACGTTTCCTGTCGCGGACTTGGGCGAGGGCCGTGGATCAGCCCCGCCTGCGCCCGTGGACGCCAGTCTCGTTCTCAGGTTCTGAAAGCCGCGAAAAATTCCGTGCTTACGGTCCGGGTGGTACCTTGCGGGCCCCAAACCGGAAATGGCTGAGCGAGACACGACATCTGCAAGCGCCCGAACGCCCGGCCCCGAGCTGCGGCTGCTCGATCGGCGCGCCTACGTGGGCTTCCCCGCGCTGGTGCTGGCACCTGGCGTCGAGGTCGTCGACTTCGCGTTGTCGATTCCCGACGTCACCTTCCCGCTCAACGTCAGCGGCGGCGCGGCGAAGTACCAGAAGAAGAAGCTCGACTTCGGGTTGCTCGAGCTGTCGATCAGCGCCGACGTGATTCAGCGCGCGGTGCAGGCGGTGGCCGGCAAGCTGCCCGAGCTCGACGACGTGAAGCTGCACTTCCGGCCCGGGTCGCTCGAGGTGCAGGCGAAGCTGCGTGGGCCGGAGCGTTCTCCGCTCACGTTCAAGGTCGCCTTCGACGGCGATGGCGATTCACTCGCCGTCTATTTCTACGACGTCCGCTTCTACGCGTTCAGCACGACCGCGGCCGCGCGCGTGCCTGCGCTGGTGAGCGAGGCGATCAAGTCGCTGCAGCTGTTGCCTGACGTCGAGCGGCGTGGAGCGAACGGCTTCACCACGCGCTTGCTCCCCGGCCTCGTGGAGCAGGCGGCGGTTGGCCGTGGGTACAAGATGCCGGCGCTCGATCAGGCGCGGCTCTCTGAGGCCATCGTCTCGTCGAAGGGCCTTCGGCTGCGTTTCTCGTCGGGGGGGCTGCCGCCTCCGGCTGCGTTCGATGAAGAGCTGTTGTTGACGCTCGAGGGCGCGCGCGCGTTCGCCGACGCCGAGGAGCTCGTCGCACAAGGCAAGCTCGCTGAAGCCCGTCAGGCCTACCTGCGCCTCGGCGACGCAACCGAGGCACACCCGTTCGCGGTGGAGCGTCTGCTCACGTTGCTGGTCGCCGATCCTCAGGCGCACGAGCTCGCCCTCGACATCGCTGCGTCGCTCGCACGCCGCCGTGACAAGTCCGCGACCGCCATCTGGGCCGAAGCCGTCGTGCGCGAGAAGCGGGGAGAGTTCGCCCGCGCCTCGGAGCGTTTCCTCGCCCTCTGCAATCTCGCTCGGAAGCAGCAGGAAGAGGCTGGCGCGTTCTTCGCCGCAGAAGCCGCTGCGCGTTCGTCGCGTGACGCAGCGCCGCAGATGGCCGTGCGCGCCCTGCACGAGATGTTGGGCCTCAAGCCCGACCACCTGCCGTCACTCAAGGCGCTCGCCCGCGCGTCGGATCAAGCGAAAGATCGCGCTGGCGCCATTCGGGCCTACCGTCGGCTCGCCGCGCTCGCACGTGAGCCTGCTGAAGCCGCCGACGCGCACGTTCAACTCGCGCGCCTCTGCGCAGAGACCGAAGACGACATCGCGGGCGCCCGGCTGCACTGTGAAGCGGCGCTGCGGCTCACGCCGGATCATCCGGAAGCGCTGCACCAGCTCGCCGACCTCTGCTTCCGGTCTGGAGAACACCTTCGCGCCATCAAGGCGCTCGATCGTCTGCGTGAAGTCGCGCTCGGTCGGCACGAGGTCGATCGTATCGGCCGCGCCAACCTGCTCGCCGGTCGCGTGTGGGAGTCGGGCCTCAAGCAGCCTGAGAACGCCCTGCTGCGGTATCGCGAAGCCGCGTCGCTGCTCCCTGGAGACGCCGAGCCTCTCTACCTCGCCGCCCGCGTGTCGGAGTCGTTGGGCAAGGTGCAGGAAGCGGTGTCTGGCTATCAGCAGGCCATCGAGCTCGCTGGCCCGTCGCCTGGCGCGCCTGCGCTCCGAATCGCCGCGCACCAGTCGCACCACGCGCTCGCCCGGCTGCTGAAGACGAAGCTGGGAGAGCCCGGCCGCGCTCGCGATCACCTCGAGTCGGCGCTCGCGCTCGACCCGACCGACGTCACCGCGCTCGATGAGCTGCTCCCGTACTTCCGTGCTTCGGGCAAAGCCGTCGAGCTCGCCGATGCGTGTGAGAAGGCCGCGGCGGTCATCGATGATCCGCTCCGTCGCGCAGCGCTCTGGGCTGAAGCCGGTGAGCTGTACCGTGGACGCCTCGGTCAACCCGAACGCGCCGAGCGGCTGTTGTCGCAGGCCCTCGAAGCCGACCCGAAGAACCGCCTCGCGCTC
>JAUXRI010000314.1 GCA_030681895.1 Myxococcales bacterium
AGGGCCCGGCGGAGCTGCGCGGCCGAGAGCCGTTGCTCGATGCGGGCCTGCACGAGGTCGGCGCGCAGACGCGACAGCTCGGCCTCGGCGTCGAGCGCGATGATGCACGCGAGCTGACCTTCGTCGCATTGGCGTTGCGCGCGCTGGAACGACTGGTCGGCAGCGTCGACGGCTTCGCGCGTGGCGACGGTGCGCGCGGCGGCGGTGGTGACGTCGAGGCGACGGCGCGCGACCTCGAGGCGCACCGCGTCTTCGAGCTGCTCGACGCCGTGTCGTGCGGCCTGCGCGTCGAGCTGGGCGGCGCGCAGACCGTGCCACGTCGCGCCCCAGTCCCACGCGGTCCACGAGAGAATGGCCGAGGCTTCCCAGCTCGGGTTCAGCTGGTTGCGAAGCGGGAAGTAGCGGCTGTTGGGGCTGTCGAGCTGCACGCTCGCGCGCAGCGCAATCTGCGGCCACAGCCCACCGGCGGCGGCGCGGGCCTGGGCCTGCTTCGCGGCGACCTGCGCGCGCGCGGCGAGGAGCTCGGGGCGGCGCTGCTCGTCGTCGGCCGGCGGCGCGTCGTCGAGCGGCTCGCGGAGCTCGAGCACCGCGTCAGGCTCGAGCCCCAGCGTGATGATCAGCGAGAGCTGCGCCAGCGCCTCGGCGGCCTTCGCCTGCAGCGTCTGCACCCGCACGGACGCGAGCCGCGCGCGGGTGCGGGTCACCTCGAGCCCGGTCGTGGAGCCCGCCTCGGCCAGACGCTCGAGGCGCGCGAGGTGGACTCCGAGGACCCGCTCGGACTGCTCGGTCACCGACAGCAATTGGCGCGCGCGCAGCAGGCCGAACCAGCTCTCTTCGACGCGCAGGGCGAGGTCCTGCTGGTCCTGCTCGACGAGGTGCGAGGCGGCCTCGTTCGTGTGCTGCGCCGCTTCGCGCTGGTTGAGCAGCGAGAGCCCGGTGAACACCGGCTGCTCGAGCACCACGCTCGACGCGAAGACGTTCTCGATGGCGTCACCGAGGCGAATCGGCTCGGGCGCGGGTTGGTTGGGCAGCGAGAACGGGAGCGTGATTTCGCCCGGCGCCACGTAGCTCAGTCGTGAGTAGCGCACGCCGAGCGAGAGCTTCGGCAGCAAGCGCGCCGTCGAGGCGCCGACCCGGTGCTCCGCGCCTTCCTGCTGTGCGCGTCGCGCTGCCAGAGCCGGGCTGCGCGCTGCCGCCAACCGCTGCGCCTCGGGAAGGCTCAGCTCGACCGGCGCCGCCGCGACCAACACTCCGAGGATCCAGCTCGTCATGGGGCGACCTCCTGAAGGGACGCCTCCATGACATAGGCTTGCAAGTGCTTACTTGCAATAGTCTCTTCTTTTAGGTCTTCTGTTTCGTCGCAACTAACATTGTTTCAATGACTTGCCAGACATCATTAGGGTTCATTGGACTCTTTACTCCGAGTCTGTGGTGGAGAAACGCGTTCGCCTGGAGGGTGCCGATGACGACGGTGGTGAGGACATCGGGCGAGAGCGAGCGAGCGATGAGCCCCTGTTCCTGAGCCTCGACGAGGCACTGTCGAACGAAGGCCTGAGAGCGCTCGATGATCGACCTGACCAGCGGCCGGTCGTCGCCGGCGGCCTCTTCGAGGCGGTCTGAGAACGCGGCAAAGAAGACGCCGGGCAGGCGCTGCATGAGCTCGAGGCGGCCGACGAAGAAGGAGCGGAGGCGCGCGAGCGGCTCAGGCTCGGCCGGAGGGAACCCCTTGAAGAGCACGCCCTCGAGATGCGCGATGGCGGCGCGAACAATCTCTGCCTTGTCCTTGAAGTGACGGAACACGGTGCCGTCGGCGATGCCGACCTCTCGGCCGAGCTCCTGGGCGGTGAGGCGGTGCACGCCCTTGCCGCTGATGATGCGCAGCGCCGCCTCGGCGATCTGCACGCGACGCTCTTCGGTGGGCCGACGGGTGCTCATGCGAAGAAGGTACACCTGCGTCGCACGACCGCCCGTACCTTCTTGAGCGTCGAGGCATGCCCCGGTGCCTGCCGACGGTGTCTGTCGGGCAGCGGCGTCTTGCGTCGCTGACGCCTGCCAACTACGACCGCGCGATGCGCGTCGCCCCCGCCCTCGCACTCATCGCTCTCTTCTCGTGTGGCAGCTCGAACCAGGTCACCTACGAGAAAGACGTTCGACCCGTGATGGAGGCGCGCTGCGTCTCCTGTCACTCCGCAGGTGGTATCGCGCCGTTCGAGCTGACGACGTACGAGCAGGTCGCCGCGGTGAAAGACGCCGTCGCGCTCGCGGTGAAGAACCGCACCATGCCGCCGTACCTCGCGGCGCCGGGCTGCACCGAGTACGCGGATGATCAGAACCTCACCGACGAGCAGATCGCGATGCTCCAGACCTTCGCGAGCACCGGAGCCCCGCGCGGCACGGTGACGAAGCCCGCTTCGTCGAGCTCAGCGTCACTCGAGACGTCGCTGCCGCAGGTCGACCTCACCCTCGGCATGCCCCAGGCGTGGACGCCGATGAAGGACCCCGACGACTACCACTGCTTCGTCATCGACTGGCCGCATCAGACCGAGAAGTACGTCACGGGCTTCAACGTGAAGCCTGGCAATGCGCGCGTCGTGCACCACGCCATCGCGTTCCTGATTCCTCCCGACAAGGTGAGCACCATCGCCGCGCTCGACGACGCAGAGGCTGGCCCCGGGTACACCTGCTACGGCGGGCCCGGCGGCAACCAGTCGACAGTGGCGTGGGTCGGCTCGTGGGCGCCTGGCGTGACGGCGAACATGTACCCAGCGGACACGGGGCTGCTGATCAGGCCAGGCAGCAAGATCGTGCTGCAGATGCACTACAACACCGCCGCGACGCCGAACGCGGTGGACCGCGTCGACCAGACCTCCATCGAGCTCGCGCTGGCCGACAGCGTGAAGCGCAAGGCGTTCATCATGCCGTGGGCGAACCCCGACTGGGTACGCAACCAGAAGATGCCGATCCCCGCGGGCCAGGCTGACGTGACGCACAGCTTCCAGTTCGACCCGACCGGCTTCTTGCGCAATATCTCGGGCGGCGTGCTCCAAAACAACGCAGCCGTGCGCATTCACTCGGCGGGTTTTCACCAGCACGTGCTCGGCACCGGTGGCCGGCTCGAGGTCGAGCGCCCCGATGGCAGCAACGAGTGTCTGATCAACCTGCCGCGGTGGGACTTCCACTGGCAGCGCTCGTACCGGCTGGCGGCGCCGAAGATTCTCCGCGTGGGAGATCAGCTGAAGCTCTCGTGCTCGTGGAACAACACCGACGCGTTCCAGCCGGTGGTGAACGGGCAACGCCAGCCGACGCGTGACGTGAACTGGGGCGAAGGCACCGGCGACGAGATGTGCCTGGGCATTCTGTACGTCAGCGAGTGAGTCGGGTCGTCGGTCAGAAGCTCGGTCCGTACGCCTGAATCAGCATGGCGCGCCACGCGAGGGTCACCGAGGGGTGGTCGCCGTGTCGCGCGTCGTCGAGCAGTGCTACGAGCGTGCTCGTATGGCGAAGCCAGGCGTGTCCTCCGAGATTCGTCCCATGTCCCCGCAGCTCATGCAGACCGTCGCCGAGCGGTTCAAGGCGCTGTCTGACCCCAACCGGCTTCAGTTGCTGCAGCTGTTCGCCGCGCGAGACCAGAGCGTCAATGAGCTCGCCGAGGCCGCCGGCTTGACCGTCGCCAATACGAGCAAGCACCTCGCGATTCTCTGCAAGGCGCGGCTCATCAAGCGCCGCAAGGACGGCACTCGCGTCATCTACGCTCTCGACGGCCTGTTGCCGCGCCAGCTCTGTGAGCTCGTCTGCAGCGACGTTCGGGAGCGCGCAGAGCATCAGCTCGACTGAGAGATGAAAGTAGCGACTCGTATTTGAGTAGTTGACTATTCAATCAAAGACGATAATACAGGGGTGCGTTCGTTCCCCCGCCGTCTCTCCCATCGAGGTTCACCATGAAACCGATTCACCCCGTCGCGTTCGCGCGAAGCGTCGTCGTGTCTGCAGCGCTGCTCTTCGCGCAAGCGGCCATTGCCGGCAGCGACGCCGAGGCCACCACCCACGGCGACAAGGCAGCGACCCCTGAGGTCACCTTCGAAGAGAAGGTGCACGGCGACTTCATCATCCGCCAGTACCAGCTCGGGTGCCTCTCTCAGCTGAGCTACCTCATCGTGTCCGATGGTTCGGCGGCGGTCGTCGACCCGATGCGCGACGTCGACCACTACCTTCGTGACGCTGCGGCGCTCGGCGCGAAGCTCACCTCGGTCATCTTGACCCACACCAACGCCGACTTCGTCGCAGGCCACGGCGAGCTGGCCAAGCGCGCGGGCGCGAAGGTGTACATCAGCGGCGAGAGCGGCTCGAAGTTCGCACACGTCGGCCTGAAGGACGGCTCCGAGATTCTCGTCGGCAAGGCGCGCATCTCGTTCTGGTCGACGCCTGGCCACACGCTCGACTCGATGACGGTGCTGGTGACGGCGCCAGGCGCGAGCACCACGCCGACCTACGCGCTCACCGGCGACACGCTCTTCATCGGCGCCATCGGCCGCCCGGACCTGGTGGGCGGCGACATCACCCCGTCGATGCTCGCGAGCAAAGCCTTCGACTCGGTGCAGCGGCTCAAGACGCTCCCCGACGCGACCCGCGTGCTGCCCGGCCATGGCGCCGGCTCGCTGTGTGGCGCTGGCCTCTCTGACGAGACGACCAGCACCATCGGCGACGAGAAGAAGACCAACCCGTACCTCAAGCTCACGGCCCGGGCGCCCTTCATCGCGAAGGTCGTCAGCGGCCTGCCCGTCGCGCCGCAGTACTTCAAATACAACGTGGCGATGAACCGCGAGGGGCCGCCCGTCATCGCGTGGGACGTCGCCACGCCGGCCGCGAACTCCCCGCAGCAGCTCTCCGCCGCCATTCGTAAGGGCGCGTGGGTGCTCGACCTGCGCGACCAGGGTGATTACGCCCGCGCGCACGTCTCGGGGTCCATCAACGTGGCCGTGCGCGGCCGTCTCGACACCTGGGCCGGCATCGTCGTGCCCTTCGATGAAGACCTCTACCTCGTCGGCACCCAGGACGAGGTGAAGGAGGCCACCTTCCGCCTGCGCCGCATCGGCTACGACCGCATCACCGGCTACCTCAAGGGCGGCGTCGACGCCTGGCGCGCCGCGGGCATGACCGTGCGCACGAGCAAGCTGGTGCAGACCGCCGACCTCGCCGCGCAGATGGTCTCGGGCCAGGAGCCGATGGTCGTCGACGTTCGCACCGCCCACGAGTTCGAAGAGCAGCGCATCGGGAACTACGTGAACGTGCCCGTCGACCAGTACCAGCGCCTCGGCAAGACGCTCGACAAGTCGAAGCCCGTCGTCCTGATGTGCAACTCGGCCTACCGCAGCAGCATGGCCGTCGGCCTGGCCGAGCGCGAGGGCTTCACCGACATCGGGAGCCTCGAGGGTGGCATGCAGAAGTGGCTCATCGAGCTCCGCGCCGTCATTCAGGGTGAAGGCACCCGGCCCGTGCCGGTGACGTCCGCCGGCGCCTCGATGGTGCCCGAGGTCATCGAGCCCACCTCGCTCGCTGCCGCGCTGATGGACACGCCGGGGCAGTACGCGCTCATCGACACCCGGCCGGCGTGGCAGTTCGCCGAGTACCACCTGCCTGACGCGGTCAACGTCGCGCCTGAAGGCGTCACCAACCACCTCAAGGCGCTCCCGGCCGGAGCCCGCGTCGTCCTCGTCGACCGTGACGGCTCCGTCGCCTTCTCGGTTGCCGGCGCCGCCCTGCAGTCGCTCGGCGCCAGCGCGCCCCCGGTGCGGGTGCTCTCGGGTGGCATGGTGGCCTTCTGGAACAAGACGAGCTTCGACACCCAGAGCCGTCGTCCCGCCGGCACCATCGCCGCGCCAGCGACGCCTCCTCCCGCAGCCGCCCCTGCGCCGTCGCAGCAGGTCGCGCCCGCCGCCCCCGCCTCGACGCCGGCCCCGGCGACTCCCAGGAAGCGCAGCGCAGGGTGCTGAGCGACAGGACATCACCATGACCACCACTGCTCCTGCTCCGCTTCAGCCTGACGCTCCAGGCGCTCAGCGCTACGCCAACCCCTACCTCGCGGGCGCCGCGCTCGGGGTGACGTTGCTCCTCTCCTACGTCACGCTCGGCGCTGGCCTCGGCGCGTCGGCGGCACCCGCGCGCGTCGCCACCGCCGCGCTGCACGCCATCGCGCCCGCGCCGATGGAGAACAACGGCTACGTCGGCGGTTGGTTCTCCGAGGGCTCGCCGCTCACCCACTACCTCGTCTTCATGACGCTCGGCACGCTGCTGGGCGGGCTGCTCTCGGCGAAGCTGGCCCGGCGCGTTGGCCGCTGGAGCGTGGAGCGCGGCCCCACCGCGACGAGCCGCAACCGCCTCGTGCTCGCGGTCGCTGGCGGGCTGCTGGTGGGGTTCGCCAGTCGACTCGCCGCCGGCTGTACCTCGGGCCAGGCCCTCAGCGGCGGCGCGCTGCTCTTCACCGGCAGCTGGGCCTTCATGGCCGCCATGTTTCTGGGCGCGTTCCTCGTCGCCCCTCTCGTCCGAAAGGAGTGGCACTGATGTCGACGTTCTTCAGTGAAGGCGCCCTGCAGAGCCGCGAGGCACTGATGGTCGCAGGCGTGGTGGGCACCATCTTCGGCTTCGTGCTCGAGCGAGCGGGCTTCGGCAGCAGCCGCAAGCTGGTCTCGATTTTCTACCTGCGCGACTTCGCCGTCTTCAAGGTGATGTTCACCGCCATCGTGGTGGCCATGCTGGGCGCGCGCGGGCTCGAGCAGGTCGGCCTGGTGAACCTCGAGAGCTGGTACCAGCTCGAGACCTTCCTCGTGCCGCAGACGGTCGCCGGGCTCGTCTTCGGCGCCGGCTTCGTCATGGGCGGCTGGTGCCCTGGCACCGCGGTGGTGGGCTGCGCGACGGGGCGGTCCGACGCGCTCGTCTTCCTCGGCGGCGTGGCCGGCGGCAGCGTCGTCTACGCGCTCGTCTACCCGGCCATCGAGGGCTTCGCGACGCAGGGCGGTGGGGTGTCGACGCTCCCCGGCGTGTTGGGCATCTCGCCGGCGCTTCTGTCGGTGCTGGTGGCGCTGCTCGCGGTGGGTCTCTTCATCGGAGCGGACCGCCTGGCGGCCTGGAAGGCCACCCGCGCCGCGCTCGAAGCGGTGCCGTCATGAGTGAGCACGTCATTGAGTCGGCAGCGCCGCTCTCGATGGGCGCCAGCCTCTGGGTGAGAGCGGCCTCTGTGCTCGACGTCGACCGCCGCGTGCTGCGCGACACCGCCGTCATCGCGGTGGTGGGCCTCGCCGCCATCTTCGGTCTGGCGACCTGGGCCACCCACGACGCCGCGCCCGCCTGGACGTACTCGGTCGAGGACGGCCTCGACCACATCACGCCTCAGCAACTGGGTGACCTCCTCACCACGGCCCCCGGCACCGTCGTGCTGGTCGACCTGAGGCCGCGGGACGAGTTCGAGACCTGGCATCTCCCGGGCTCGCTCAACCTCGATCTCCCCACGCTCCTTGGGCCGAAGGGCGAGGCGGTGCTCGACGCTGCCGAGGGGAAGACGCTCGTGCTCGTCTCCAACGGCATGGTGCACCCCGCGCAGGCCTGGGTCGGCCTCACCCACCGCGGCTACACCAACGCGCGCGCGCTCGAGGGCGGGCTCACCGACTTCAAGCGCGAAGTCCTGACGCCGCCGAGCCTCAGGGGCCCGATGGCGCAGCAGCGCGCCGAAGCAGAGGCCGCACGTTTTCACGCGATGCAGGCATGGCTGAACGCGGGAGGCTGACATGGTGCTCAGACAGGTCTGGCGCGTCGCCCTCGCGACCGGCGTCATCGGTGCGGTGGCCGTCGGCCTGGGCGTGCCTCGTGCGCGTTTCCTCCTCGGAGGCGCGCTCATCTCGACGGGCCTGCGCGTGCAGGACCACCTCGAGCCGTACGACTTCACCCACGCCGACGCCGTCGAGCGGCCCATCGACGTGTGGAACGAGTTCGTCGCCCAGAACGAGCTGTCGAGCAGCCTGCGGGCCTGGTTCCCCAGGACGCCGGAGCACCCGCTGGTGGCCATGCTGGTGTGCATGGACTCGCGCCTCGACGTCGGCGAGCTGACCGGCGACACGCGGGGCTACTACTACGTCATTCGAACGGCGGGCTCGCTGCTCGGCGCCGCGGAGCAGGAAATGCTCGAGCTCGCCGTCGCCAACGGGGTGCGCCTCATCGTCCTCACGCGGCACACCGACTGCGCTGCCGAGCGGGCTGCGTCCGACGACGCCGCGCGCGCCCGCTACCCCGAGCTCACCCGCGGCGTGCTGGAGCATGACCTGCACATCAAGGAGTTCCTCGCCCGGCCGGTCATCGCCGCGAAAATCGACGCCGGTGAGCTGATGGTGAAAGAGGTGCTCATCGACACGGGGACCGAGCACCTCATCGCCGGCGTCAAGCCGTGACGCCGGGAGCGCTCGTGTCGCTCTCGCTGAGCCTCGCCGCCGACGCGACGACGCTCGCCGCAGCCCAGGGCATGGCAGCGCCGGTGCTCCGCGGTCGGCACGTCGTCGCCGTCGGGCTGCTCTTCGGTGGCTTGCACGGCCTGATGCCGCTGCTGGGGTGGACGCTGAGCGACGGGGTGCTGCCGTTGCTGTCTGGTTGGGAGCGATGGCTCGCCTTCGCCGTCATGCTCGGCCTCGGCGGCCGAATGGTGTGGGCCGCCTTGCGGCCTGGCGACACGGTGGTGGCGCCGCAAACGTCGCTCCGTTTCGCCCAGCTGTTGCCTGTGGCGCTGGTCAGTAGCCTCGACGCCCTCGGCGCGGGCCTTGCGCTGCCCGCGATGAACGTGGGCTTCGCGACGTCGCTCCTGTCCATTGCGGCGACGACGGCGGTGCTGTCGGGTGTGGGGCTTCTCGTGGGCCACCGCGTGGGCGGGTTGCTCTCGGCGAGGTACGAGCTGGGCGCCGGTCTCGTGTTGATGGCTCTGGGCGTGAAGGTCGTCGTCGGCTGACTGCTGGTCACCGCGTCGCGGTGATGACGACGGTCAGCCCCACCAGGTCCGAGATGAGGTCGTCGGCACGGCCGGGGTAGATGATGCCGAAGTCTCTCCGGTTGAGCTCGAAGTCGGCGACCGCCTCGAAGCCGGTGTCGCGCGCGGTGAGGCTGAAGGGGACCGAGAGCGCCTGCGTCACGCCGTGCAGCCGCAACTGTCCGAGCACCGTTCCCCGGCCACCGCTGCTCGCGACGAAGGACGTCGAGGTGAACTCCGCGCGTGGGAAGCGGGCGACGTCGAAGAACTCGGCGCTCTTCAGGTGCTCGGTGAGCCGCGCGTTGTCCGTGTAGACGGTCGCCAGGTCGATGGTGAGCTGAAGGCGGCTCGTCGACAGGTCTGCCGGCACCTCCCACACGCCGTCGAAGCCCGAGAAGCCACCTCCGTGTTGGCCTGTCACCTTGCTGCCGGTGAAGGCGACCCGCGCGGTGGTTGGGGTGATTCGAACGCGGGTGGCCTGGCGCGGCTGGACCTTCGGGCCCGCCTCGATTCGGCCCCCGGCATCTGGCCGCTCGTCGACCCGAGGCGGGCACGCCGAAACGAGGAGCGCTGTCGACATCATGACCGTTCGCATCACTGGCACCAGCCCGAGGCAGAAGAGGGGCGTCCCGTGGAAAGGGTTCGCGGGCGTGTCTCCTGAGTTGGGCAGTTGGGTCGCCCGGGTGGCTGGGGTAACAGCGTCGACGGTGACTGACGCTCCGCCGAAGAAGACCGCCGTGCGCCGGGGCCGACCCTCGAAGGCGCTTCGGGTTCCACGCTTCGCCGCCGCCGCCACCGACGTCACCATCGAAGAATGCACCTCGCAGGCGCAGCGCGACGAGTTCGTCCGCTTCCCACTCACGCACTACGCAGGCGACCCGGTCTTCGTGCAGCCCATCGTCGCCGAGCGCCGCGACTTCATCGACCCACGCGCCAACCCGTTCTTCGAGTCGGCCCGCGCCGTCTACTTCCTCGCGCGCCGTCAAGGCCGGGTGGTGGGCCGCATCGCCGCGTGCGTCGACACGCGCTTCAACCGCTTCCACGGCACCCGCGAGGGGTTCGTCGGGCTCTTCGAGTCGCAGAACGACCCGGGCCTCGCGGCCGCGCTCTTCATGCCGGCGTGCGAGTGGCTGCGACAGGCCGGCATGACGCGCGTGGTGGGCCCGGTGAACCTCGCCTTCCACCACGACGTCGGCGTGCTCGTCGAAGGCTTCGAGCAGCCGCACGCGATGATGAACGCGTACAACCACCGCTTCTACGCAGGGCTCTTCGAGGCCAACGGCTTCACGCACCTCAAGGACCTCATCAACTACGAGGTGTCGTCCACCGCTGGCATGCCCGACAAGGTGGTGCGCCTCGCCAACCGCGTGCGCGCGTCGGGGCAGGTGCGCGTGCGGCAGGTCGACACCACCGACACCGGCGCCGAGATTCGCCGCATCAAGGCCATCAGCGAGTCGATGCTCAAGCCCGGAGCCTTCGGCCTCTCTCCCATGAGCGAAGCCGAGCTCGAGCACATCGTGCGCAAGCTCAAGCCCCTCATCCTCTTCAGGCCAGAGCTGTGTCTCGTCGCCGAGGTGAACGACGAGCCCGTCGCCTTCTGCATCACCGTGCCCGACACCAACTTCGCCGTGAAAGAAGCGGGCGGTCTGCTCTTCCCCTTCGGCCTCGCGCGCATGTTGTGGGCCGCGCGGCGCATTCAACGTCTCAAGGTGCTCCTCTTCGGCATCAAGTCGGGCTTTCGCCGCCGCGGCATCGACGCGTTGCTCGCCCACGAGACGTACCTGGGCGCGCTGCGGCTCGGCTACACCACCGCCGAGGTCGGGTGGATGCCCGAAGACGACAAGCTGCTCACGCGCATGGTGCAGGCCGCTGGTGGCAAACGCATCAAGACGTACCGCGTGTACGAGCGCCCGCTCTGACGCCCCGGCACGGACTCGTGACGACCAAAAGCCGTGCGACGGCGCCGCACAGTGCTAGCAGTCGGGGTCGCCACCCCTTTCCGGAGAACGCACCATGAAGAAGCTCCTCACCTCCCTCTCGCTCGGCGCGCTCATCTTCGCCGCCTGTACCGAAGACCTCGCCCCCATCACCAAGACCTGGACCGAGACGCTCTCGCAGCTCACCGCGAACGTCGCCGAGGTGTCGAAGACGGCCGCCGAGCTGAAGGTTCGCGCGAGCGGCGTCATGGCGCCGGCCGATGACAAGGAAGGCAGCGACCTCAAGGCGAAGCTCGACGCCGCCGTCGCCGGAGTCGACAAGGGGCTCGCCGATGCCCAGGTCGCCCTCAGCAGCAGCACCACCTCGGTCAACGAAGCCATCACCAAGGGCAAGGTCGCCGGCGTGCAGACGGCCATCGACAAGGCGAAGGCCGACGTCGACGGCGCCATCGACGGCGTGAAGGCGAAGCTGAAGTCCATCGAGGAGCTCATCGGCTCCCTCGACAAGCGCGCTGCCGACGCCGCTGAGAAGTCGAAGGCCGCTGCTGCGACTGCCACCGCCTCTGCGCCCCCCACCGTCGACGCGACCAAGCCCGGCGAAGCCGACTACGACGCGCTCGACTTCAAGGACGGCTCCGACGAGCTCGACCTCGACAAGGCCGCGACGAAGACCAGCCTCGACGCCCTCATCGCCCTGATGAACAGCTGCAAGGAGATCGTCGTCGAGGTCGAAGGCCACACCTCGAAGGTCGGCGACGCCAAGAAGAACAAGGAGCTCTCGGCGAAGCGCGCGCAGGCCGTCACGCGTCACCTCATCAACGTCGGCAAGGTGAGCCCGTCGAAGGTGAAGAAGACGTACGGCTACGGCAGCGACAAGCTGGCCATGGAAGAGCCCGAGCCGGGCAGCGACGCCGAGAAGGCGATGGACCCCGCGAAGCTGGCCGCCGTGCGCGACCGCAACGAGCGCGTTCACCTGCGCATCCTGAAGCCCTGCCCCGCGAACAAGTAACGCCGCAGGGGCTGTGTGACGAGAACGGCCGCCGGTTCCTCTCGAGGAGTCGGCGGCTGTTTCGTGTCGAGCGCATCGCCTCAGCCGGTCGCGCGCTGCGCTGCCGGTTCCGCCTGCACCTCGTCCAGCGCCTCCCGCGCCATCGAGCGGCTCCCGGTCGCGATGCCAATCACCTGAGCGAGCCGGCGAAACACCGACTCCTGCCGGTAGGGCACGCCGTACTTCTCACACAGCGCCTTCACCCGCGGCTGCAGCAGCTGGACCTGGCGCGGCGGCAGGTCGGGGAAGAGGTGGTGCTCAATCTGGTAGTTGAGGAACCCGTGCAGAAAGTCGTTCACGTCGCCGCCGGTGCGGAAGTTCACCGAGCCGCGCACCTGGCGAACGAACCACTCCGCGCGATTCGGCGCAGGGCCCTCGAAGCGCTGCAGGTCGTCTCCAGCGTGGTTCGGCACCACGATGGCGAAGGTGTGCAGGTTGGTGAGCCACTCGGCGCCGAGGGTGTTGATCAACACCGACAGCGCGGCGAACGGTCCCAGCGGCAGAAACAGCGCCGGCAGCACCACGAAGCGGCCCAGCGCGTACGGCAACATCGTGCGCCACACCTCGCGGCCGTCCTTCGTGCGCACGTCGAAGGCCTCGAGCATCGTCTCGGGACCGCGCGCGTCGTCACGTTGCGTGCGACCGTCTCCGGGCGTGCGTCGTCGTCGCCGCTGGAGCACCTGCAGCGTGTTGGGCGCGTAGTACGTCACCTTCCACGTCGAGGCCGAGAGCGCGAGCAGCGCCCACTTCACCACGCGCGGCAGCGTCGAGACCCGCAACGCCTCGAGGTTGTGCTCGACGAGGTCCGGGTCCGCGAGCTCGTTGGTGTACGCGTGGTGGAGCACGTTGTGCTCGTGACTCCACGCCTCGGGCTCGAGCCACTCGAACCAGTCGACGAAGCGACGCCAGCCGCGCGCGAAGCCCTTCGAGGTGAGCCGCTCGGGCACGCCGTCGATGCGGTCGAGCCCTTTGTGCAGCACGTGGTGCGCGACGATGGTCCACCGCGCCGTCGAGCCCGTCGAGAGCAGCAGCATGCTGAGCGGGTTCGGAAACAGCCACGCCGTCGCCGTGCCCAGCGCCGTGCACCACCGGCCCCACCGCTCCAGCTTCTTCAGGTGCGCGAGGTCTGCTTCACCGAGCCGAGAGACGGCCTCGGCCCGCAGCGCACGCAAGTCCCGCTCGAAGCCCTGCAGGTCGACCGCGCGCATGCGGCGCCCCCATAGTGAATCGCCGAGGGACTGCAACTGTCGGCCGTGCGCGTTCCAGCACGAATGAAACGAGCGCTCGATGTGCGTCGTGTGCCCACGTTCACGAGCCGATCGTGGGTGCTGATTCACGAGTAGCGTGTGAACGAGATGAGGTCCGTCTTCGCCGCCGTGCTGCTGAGTGCGCTCGCCGCCATGGCGCAGTCGAACAACACGAAGCTGCTCGAGGCCCGCGCGCTCGTCGACGACCGCGAGCTCGAGAAGGCCGCGAAGGCGCTCGCCGCGGCCGAAGGCACTCCGGGGAACGCTCGCCAGACGGTGCTGCAGATTCTCGAGCTGCAGGCCATCGTCTACGGAACGATGAACAAGGAGGCCAAGGCGCGCGACGCCTGCCGCGCGTTGCTGTTGCTCGAGCCTGGCTTCGTGATGCCCAAAGACCAGCCGCCCCGCGTGCGCACGCCGTACCTCGAGGCGAAGGAGTGGGCCGAGGCGAACCCGCTCCTGCTCGCGCCTTCGACGCGCGGCTGTGAAGAGGCGGCGTGCACGCCGGTCGTGCAGGTGACGAAGGACACGCTGCGGCTGATCAAGAAGGTCCGCTTCGTGCTCCTCGAGGGCCCGGAGCCGACGACGCGCGAGGTGGTGCCCGAGGGTGGCAGCGCCCGCGTTCCCCTCGCGGCCAGCCGGGTCCAGTGGCGCGCCGAGCTGCTTGGAAAGGCCGACGCCGTGTTGTTCGAGCTGGGCCCCTTCACCGCCGGGCTGCCTGCGGAGAAGCCGGTCGCGACCCCGACGACGCTGGAGACCTCAGTGACGACGACGACGACGGCAGCTGCCGCGTCCGGGCCGCCCTGGAGACCCATCGGGTACGCCGTCGCTGGAGGCGGGGTGCTCGCAGCGGGCCTGGGCGTGCTGTTCGGCGTGCTCTCGTCGCAGGCGCGTGGGCGCATCACCGGCGCGATGGTGGATGGCGCAGGGCTCACCACCTCCATCACCCAGCGAGACGCCGCCGAGTCCGAGCGGGTCGCGCGCAGTCAGGCCACCATCGCCAATGCCCTCTTCGTCACCGGCGGGGTCCTCGTCGCGGCCGGCGTCGTGTTCTTCATCGTGGGAGCACCAGCCGGCCCCGAGTCGGTCTCGTTCTCCGTTGGTCCCTCCGGCCTCTCGGTGTGGGGGCACTTCTGATGCGGACCCGAACCTTCGACTCCACTCGCGTCAGCCCATGGCTCGTCCTCACGAGCGTCGCGGTCTTCAGCCTGGTGGCTTGCGACGCGGGCCCGGCGGGCGTGTCGAGCCGTCGCTTTGCCTGTCGCTCCGATGACGAGTGCCTCACCGGCTACGCCTGCGTGAACCAGGGCCAGGGCCTCGAGTGCGTGATGCGCGCCGCAGGAGGGGGCAGCGCCGGAGGGAGCAGCGGTGGTGCTGGTGGTGGCGTGGTTGGCGGCGGCGCTGCGACGGGTGGTGGCGCCGCGGGTGGCGTCGGCGGCGGCTCTGCGGGTGGTGCGGCAGGCGGCTCGACGGCAGGTGGGTCGACGGCAGGTGGCTCGGCAGGTGGTGACGCGGGTGGTGACGCGGGTGGCTCGGCAGGTGGTGACGCGGGTGGCTCCGCGGGTGGGTCGGCGGGTGGTGACGCCGGTGGTTCTGCGGGTGGCTCGAGCGGTGGCTCTGCGGGAGGGGCGAGCGGCGGGAGTGGTGGTGGCTCGGCGGGAGGCGGAGCTGCTGGTGGCGTTGGCGGAGGTGGTGCTGGGGGTGCGGCAGGCGGCTCGTCTGGCGGAACCGCAGGAGGAATTTCGGGTGGCGCTGCGGGCGGCAGCACAGCCGGTGGCTCGGGCGGCGGCGGCGCGGGAGGAGGAGGAGGCAGTACGGCCGGTGGCTCGGGCGGAGGCGGCGTCGCCGGTGGCTCAGGCGGAGGCGGCGGCAGTACGGCCGGTGGCTCAGGCGGAGGTGGGGTCGCAGGTGGTGCAGGCGGCGGAGGCTCGAGCGGCGGCGCCGCGGGTGGTGGTGCCGGGCTGCCAGGCGACACCTGCGCGCTCGCGGGTGCGACGATTCTGACGCCCACGACGCTCACCGGTCAGACGCTCGCCGGCTACCTCGACGACTATCGCTGGACGGGCGCCGGCTGCGTCCCCTCGACGCTCACCGGCCCCGACCGTGCCTACTCCGTGCGAATTCCTGCCGGTCGCCGGCTCCGCGCCATCGCCACGCCGCTGGGCTCGTGGGACCCCGCGCTCCAGCTCGTCGACCCCTGCACGGCGAGCCCGGCCCAGTCGTGCGTCGCCAGCGCGAACCGTTTCGGCGCGCAACCCGAGCAGCTCGACTTCATCAACACCTCGAGCGTCGACCGCACCGTCTTCCTCGTCGTCGACACGACGTCTCCCATTGCCGGAGCGTTCAGCCTCACCATCGACTTCCTCATCGTCCCGCCAGGCGATGTCTGCGGTGGGGGTGCGCCAGTCGTCGTCGGCACCGTCACCAACCAGGACTTCGCTGGCTTCTCAGATGACTACGCCTCTGGCGCGGGCTGCGCGACCGGCACCGGCCTCGACCGCGTGTACTCGGTGCCGCTCGGCGCGGGTGAACGGCTCAGCGCGACGGTCGTCGCCACGATGAGCGACGGCGGGCTCGTCACGCCCTCGGTGTCGGTCGTCGCGAGCCAGACCTGCACGGCGGCGCCGACGTGCGTGGCCGCGACGAGGGCGTCGTCGAGCTCCGGAACGGTCCTCTATGACAACGCGTCCGCCGGGTTGCAGATGGTGTCCGTCATCGTCGAGACCTCGGCGAGCACCAGCGTGTTCTCGTTGTCGACGACCGTTGGCCCGTCGATGCCGCCCGTTGGAGACCTCTGCTCGAACGCAGGCACGCCCATCACCACCAGCACCTCGCTGTCGGGTCAGTCGTTCGCCGGCTACGCCAACCACTTCTCGCGGGTGAACCAGGGAGCGAGCTGCCTGTTCGACGATGGCCCCGACCGCGTCTACGCCGTCACCATTCCGAGTGGCTTCCGCATGCGGGCGCTCGTCACGGGCTCTTTCCTCTTCTCGGTGAACGTCGTCGATGGCCCGGCAGCGAACTGCGCGGCGAACCCCGTGGTGTGCCTGGCGCGGCAACAGAGCTTCGGAACGACGACGCTCCTCCAGGAGAACACGAGCCTGGTGCCCCGAACCATCTTCCTCGTCGTCGACCGCGGCAGCGCGACGCCGTCGCCTGATACGTTCGACGTCGGCTTCGAGTTCGGCCCCATTCCCCCGAACGACACCTGCGCCGGGGCTGGAGTGCCCATCACCAGCCCCATCACGCTGTCGAACCAGAGCCTCGCCTTCGCGGCCAACGACGTCTCGCCCGGCTTGCGCTGCGGCGCTGGTGGAGGCGTCGACCTCGTCTACCCCGTCACGGTGCCTGCCAACGCGCGGCTGACGGTCACCGCCACCACGGCGACGCCGGGCTTCACGCCCATTCTCAACCTCATCGACGGCGCGACGATGTGCGTCGGGCAGGTGGCGTGCGTGGGAGCCGCTCCAGTCAGCGGCGCTCCGTCGCCTCGCGTCGCCACGTTCGACAACACCGGGCTGAGCCGGCTCGTCTACGCCGTCGTCGAGCCCACCACCGCCACGACTGGGACGTTCGACATCTCGTTCGCCTTCAGCGCCGCGCAGCCACCGCCGTACACGAAGACGACCTTCACGGCGTCGTGCCAGGTGCTGAGCGCCGCGGCGGTGACCCACGCCATCATCGGCGACGACGTCGCGACGGCCTTCCTCGCGCTCCCGTTCGGCTTCACGTACTTCGGCACTCCGGTCTCGACGTACGCCGCCTCGACGAACGGGAACGTGCAGCTCTCGACGGCCGACGCCGGCGTGGGAGACACCAGCTACGTCAACGCGGCGATTCCCACCTCGTCAGGCCCCAACGGCATGGTGGCCGCGCTCTGGGACGACCTCACGACAGAGGCCTCGGTGATGCCCGTGCCGACGGTGAAGAGCGAGACGTTCGGCCCGATGGGAGCCCGGCGCTTCGTCACCGAGTGGGCCGGCGTCATGTTCCTGAGCTCGCCCACCGAGCGCCTGACGTTCCAGGTGCACCTGCTCGAGGGCACCAACGTCGTCGAGCTGCACTACTGCACGCTGGCCGCCAACGGAGGCGACGTGAATCGCACCAGCGGGAGCAGCGCGACGGTGGGCCTCGAGTCGCTCGATGGCACGCGGGGCGCGGAGCACTCGTTCGATACGCCGGGCTCCATCTCGACCGGGCTGGGTGTGCGGTTCACGCCGAACCCGTAACGCGGAGCTCAGGTCACCGGCCGCTCACGGCTTTCCATCGAACGCGCGCTCGATGGAGGAATGCACGCGAGCCACTCGATGCCGCCGGCTGATCAGTCGAGGGCCGGCTTCACGCTGTCAGGATGAATTACATACCGCCCTTTGGCAGCAGGGCACCCCGGGGACTCCTCTCGAAGAAGCCACCTTCTTCCTGGAGAACCCCATGTCGCTCAGCGTCTCTGCCCGTTCCGTCCCCGTCGCTCCCACCAGCCGCCAGGCTGCCGTTGCCCTGACGAAGCCCACCAACTCGCCGCGCGCGCCGGTCGACGCCTTCGACGCGCAGGCGACGAAGGCCTCGAGCCCGGCAATTCCTACGTTGGAGCAGGGCATGTCTGGCCCGAACGTGAAGGCCTGGCAGAACCAGCTCGTGGCGCTCGGCTACCTGACCGCCGCTGACGTGGCGACGGGTCCAGGCACGTTCGGGCCGCGCACCGTCGCCGCGACGACCCGGTTTCAGAAGGACTTCGGGCTCGCGGTCTCAGGCCGGGTCGGAAGCGCGACGCGCACCACGATGAAGAAGACCCTCGACACCATCTCGTCCTGGGGCGGTCGAACCCTTGGCGAGGGCTCCAGCGGGCCGATGGTGCGCGTGCTCAAGACGTTGATGGTCGCGAAGGGCCTGCTTCACCCGAGCTCGCTCGAGAAGTACCCAACCGAGTACGGCGACTTCATGGCCACTGCGGTGCGCCAGTTCCAGGCAGCGCGAGGGCTGCGCGTCTCGGGACGGGTTGGCGAGGCGACGTTCGCGGCGCTGCTCAAGGCGGCTCCTGGAACGCCTGCTCCCGGCGCCGTGCAGGTCGGCTACCTCAGCCAGTTCGACTCGGCGATGCCGGGCTCGTACTGCGGCCCCACGACGGTCGCGATGATCGCCCGCGCCTTCGGTCGGCTCACCTCGATGAGCGGCCCGCAGGCCATCAACACGCTCGCGAATGGCGCAGGCATCGGCGCCGCCGGAACAGGGTCTGACGGCGTCATCGCGATGGCTCGGAACGCGGGGCTGACGACGAGTCAGCCGATGCCCGGCGCGCCGCTCGAGTGGATTCGGCAGCAGCTCGCTGCAGGTCGCCTGGTGGCCGCCAATGGCAACCGCGGTGTGACGCTCGACCACGCGAGCTTCAACGACGGCGTGGCGGGCGGTCATTGGATCGTCGTGTGTGGCGTGGCGGCGAACGGCGACTTCCTCGTGCAGGACCCCTCGACGGACTGCAAACGGCTGTCGGCGTCCGAGCTCGCCCGCTACTTCAACACCCACGAGTACGGCGGGTTCAGCGTCGCCATCGGTCAGCCCTGATGGCTGGTTGCGGTATGGTTCTCGGGTGTCCTGCCCGAGTGAGAATGTCCTGCTCGACTACGTCGAGCGCCGGCTGGGCGCCGTGCAGTTCGGAATGGTCAGCGCTCATCTCGAGCGGTGCGATGCGTGCCGAGCGCTGTTGTCGAACCCGACGGTGCAGACGTGGGTCGGGCCGTATCGACTGGAGCGCGCGATCGGCGGTGGCGGCATGGGCGTCGTCTACCGCGCCCATCACGGGTCCTCGGGCCGGGTCGTCGCGCTCAAGGTGCTGCGCCCCGAGCTCGGTCAGGAGCCGTCGCTCGTCAAACGCTTCCATCGAGAGGTCGAGGCCCTCGGTGCCGTCGCGCACCCCAACCTGGTGAAGGTGCTCGACTCGGGCACCACCGAGAAGCACGAGCCCTGGCTCGCCATGGAGCTCGTCGAGGGCCTTTCGCTCAGCCGCATGATTCGGGAGCGTGGCGCGCTGAGCGTGCCGGTGGTGCTCTCGCTCGCACGCCAGCTCGCGCACGCGCTCCAGGTGGCCCACGCGAACGGGCTCATTCATCGAGACCTCAAGCCCGGCAATCTGCTGATCAGCGACACGATGCACCTGACGGTGCTCGACTTCGGGCTCGTCAAACACATCAAGCGCACCGATGAGACGGCCATCAGCTTCTCCGGGTTTCTGGGAACGCCAGGCTACATGGCGCCCGAGCAGATTCGCGGCGAGGATCCGACGCCGGCCGTCGACCTGTACTCGGTGGGCGTGATTCTCCACGAGGCGCTGGCGGGTCGCCGGCTCTTCACCGGGCCCAGTGGGCACGCCATCGTCGCCGCCCAGCTCGAACACGACGCGCCGAGGCTCGACGCGCCTCACGTGCCGGCAGCGCTCGGAGAGCTCGTCGCCTCGCTCCTCTCACGCGGCGTCGCCAACCGGGTTCGAACGGCCGACGAGCTGCTCGCCCGGCTCGAGTCGCTCGAGGCCGCGCCCACCGCGCAGACGGTCGTCGAGCTCGAGTCGGTTCGACGGCGGCCCGGCTATTCACAGACCCAGCTGGTGGTGCTTGGCGCGGCGCTCAGCTCGGCGCTGCTCATCGTGGGCTCGCTGGCTTTCGGGAGCGCGACGTCGCGAGGCACTGCCCCGACCGCGCCGTTGACGGTGGTGACGCCCCCGCTGCCGAGGCTCGAGCCGCCCGCAGCGCCGACCCCGCCCGTCGAACCCTCAGCGCCCCCGGAGGCGCCTGCCGTCGTCGCGGAGACCACGCCGTCACCGCCGCCTCCGAAGAACGATCCGCCCACGCCCACGCCCACGCCCATCGCGCGTGCGCAGCGACGCCCGCCACCCGCCAAGCCTGTCTCGCGCGCGCCGGTGGATGAGCCTGCCGCACTCCCGCCACCTCCCGCCTCCGGCACCACCGAGCGGCTGCTGACCCTGCAACGCGAAGTGGCCCGGCTGCGCAACACGCTGACTGGCGATCGAGTCGCGCTGGGGTTGCTCGACCGCGTCGCTGCAGGCCTCACCGCCCAGGCCAGCCAGGAGCAGCTCCGAGCGGTCGAGACGAAGCTCCGGGACCTCGAACGACAGTACGCACCATGAGCCTCACCCTCGCCCTCAGCGCGTTGTTGGTGCACTCGGTGCCGGTCGCCGTCGTGCGGTCCGTCAACGTCGACGAGTCCTCTCGGCTGCTCATCCTCTCGGAGCTCGAGGGCACGCTCCGTCGCTCAGGGGTGACTCCGGAGACGCTCGAGCCTGCGGTCCTGGCCCAGGCGCTGGCCTGCCGCGGCAAACGACCCTGTCTCGAGCAGGCGCTTCGTGAGGGACAGATTGCACGGCTCGTCGCCGTCGACGTCGGTCATCTCGGTGAAGACTGGGTCGTGAGTCTGTCGCTGTTTCGAGAGGGTTCGCTGGGCACCTGCGAGGTCACCGTCGAGGCGCGCTCCCTGGAGCGCCCGGTGCTGAGCGCCCAGCTCGACGGCTTCGCGCGGTGTGTGACGCCCTTCGTCCGTTCGACCTTCCTTCGGGTCGCGCCCTTCGTCGCGGCGGGCACGTTCCTCGCCGGTTCGGTGGCCTGCCTCATCGGCTCGCAGGTCCTTCGGGGTGAGCTCGAACGAAGCTACTCGCTGATGTCGACTCCGCCCTCGTCGGTGCTCACCCGTGCTGCAGCGGATGGTCTGGCCGGCCAGAGCAACCTCCTGCTCGTGCTGGGCCTCGTCGCTGGGGCGCTCGGGCTGGCCGCGGGCACGTTTGGAGTCTTTCAATGGTGAGCCCCACGCTCCTCGCTCGCCTGGCGACGGTCGGGCCCGTCGATGCAGGGCGGGTGTCTGCGTTCCTCTCGGCGCGCGGGGTCGCCGACGACGGAGACCACGTCGAGGACCTCGCGATGGCGTGTGAAGCGCTCGCGCGAGCGAAATGGGCGTTGGCGTCGTTCGAGCACCGGCTCGTGCGCGCCTGCCAGCACGTCGACGCTTCGCTCCGTGACGAGGTCCGGTCCCGGTTGATGGAGCGACTGCTGCTCGGCACCAGCCCCCACCTCGCGACGTGGGCAGGCCGCACCTCGCTCGGGTCCTGGCTGACGATGGTGGCGAGGCGTGAGGCTGCGGCGCTCAGGCAGCGACCGGTCGGTGAGCAGCTCGAAGACGAGCGGTGGTCATCGTTCGTCGCTGGAGAGCGCGGGCCCGAGAGTCTGGTGATTGGCAAGGAGGCTGGCGCGCGGCTCTCGAAGGCCATCGCATCGGCGTTGGCGAAGCTCACGGAGCAGGAGCGTGAGCTGATCACCGAGCACCTGCTCGAAGGCGTGCCGGTGACGACGATGGCGGCGCAGCGGCGGGTGCCGCGTTCGACGCTGGCGCTTCGGGTGACCGAGGCGAAGCAGCGGCTGCTCGAGTTCGCGAAGAGCGCGCTCGTGTCGGGCGGCATCGACGTGGCGTCGCTCGACTCCTTCATCGAGCGGGCGCGCGACAAC
Source organism: Myxococcales bacterium (assembly GCA_030681895.1). Classification (GTDB taxonomy): domain Bacteria; phylum Myxococcota; class Myxococcia; order Myxococcales; family Myxococcaceae; genus Xiheimicrobium. The sequence goes on from JAUXRI010000314.1 coordinate 21,735, forward strand.
CTCGACGCCTCGACTCCGTTCGACGTCGGGTGAGCTAGGGCCCGATGGGTCTCGGCGTTCTCAGGAACGGACCGGCCGTTGGTGGAGCCCCGGACTTGCCCCGGCTGTTCGACCAGAAGCACTGAACCTCACCTGCGACGATGGCGCAGGCGTGGTCGCTCCCGACCGACAGGCTCGTCGCGCCCGTGAGGGTCGGGAAGTTCGTCCACCCGGCGTCGGGTTCCCAACAGGCCACCGCGCCGCCGTCGAACTGCGCGCAGCCGAAGTCGTTGCCGAGCTCGAGGCGGGTGACGCCGGCGTCGATGGCGATGACGCCGCCGGTCGGGAGGCTCTGGCCGAAGACGAAGGCCGGTCTGGTCGTCCGGCAGCCGGCCTGGGTGCCCGTCGTCGCGCAGATGACGTCCTGGCCGACGGCGACCTCGTTCACCGTCACTCCGGACGTCGAGAGGCCGAGGGTGGTGATGTTGAAGTTGGAGCCGGAGTTGTAGTTCAGACACACCACGCTGGAGCTGCCCAGGTAGACGCCGCACGCTTCGTCGTGACTGGCAGACAGCATCGGCCGACAGAGCGGATCGTACGAGGCAGAGGAGCGAAGGGAGAACTCGGAGCCAGCGACGGCGCCGCCATCGAGTGGCAGTCGATACGTCCGGTTGTTGCCTCCGCTGGTTTCGAGACCGAAGTGCAGCGCCGCGTTGGCGATGACGCAGTCGAACGACCTCCCGCGGTTCACGGGAAGAGAGGATCCGCGCAGCGTGCCCGAGCAGCCGACGCCTGCATCGGTGAAGAGGGCACAGACGGAATCGAGCGCAATCGACACTCCGCGCACGTTGGTGACGTTGGTGAAAATGGGAGCGAAGGACTCAGGACCAGCGTCGACGAAGAACTCGTCGCGATTCGAAGCGCCCCAGCACCAGAGTTGACGGCGTTCGTCGATGGCACAGCTCAGCCCGGGGCCCGCCACGACCGAGGTCGCCGAGAGGCAGCCACCGTCGAAGGGGAAACGCCCCGAGCAGGAGAGCGCCGCTCCGCCAGCGCTTCCGCCCGACGTGCCACCGGCGCTGCCGCCTGATGCACCGCCGGCGCTGCCGCCTGATGCACCGCCAGCGCTGCCGCCTGATGCACCGCCAGCGCTGCCGCCTGATGCACCGCCGGCACTGCCGCCTGATGCACCGCCGGCGCTGCCGCCTGATGCACCGCCAGCGCTCCCGCCTGATGCACCGCCAGCGCTGCCGCCTGAGGCACCGCCAGCGCTGCCGCCTGAGGCACCGCCAGCGCTCCCGCCTGAGGCA
>JAUXRI010000320.1 GCA_030681895.1 Myxococcales bacterium
AGCCTCAGCGGCGCTTGAGCGGCTTGAGGGGCACGGGCTTGAGGACGGGCTCGGGAGGTGGGGCGTGATCCTCCTCGAGCTTCGACGGTGACGGTGTCGGAACTGGCGCTGGAGTCGACCTCTGGCTGAAGGCGGCGACCAGCCCTCCGATGACGGCCAACGCAATCGCCACGAGGAGCCAGCGCGGCACGATGGGGCGCAAGAACGCCGCGGCCTCTGGCGGAATCGTCGGCTCGTTCAGCGGCGGCCGCGCGGGAGCAGGTGCGCCGTCGAGCACCGTCTTCGCCTGCCAGGCCGGAGCCGGTGGGGCGTCGAGCACGGTGCGCTGCTCGGCGTTCGGCGCGAGCGGCCGTTGCGCTGCCTGCCTCGTGCGTTCATTCAAGGCGCTCGTGAGCGCGGTCGCGAACTCGGTCGCTGACGCCCAGCGCTGCTCCTTCTTCTTGGCGAGCCCCTTCATCACGCAGTCCGAGATGGCCTTCGAGACGGCGGGTGCGACGGTCCACAACGCAGGCGGCTCTTCGAAGCGCGCGTTCATCACGGCCTCTGCGTAGCTCTTGGAGACGAGAGGCTTCCGGCCAGCGAGCAACTCGAAGAGCATGACCGCGACCGAGTAGAGGTCGGCGCGCTCATCGACGGACTTCGCGTCGACGAACTGCTCCGGCGCCATGAACGACGGCGTGCCCATCGCGACGCCCGTCATCGTCAGCGCGCGCACGTCTTCGGCGTGAATCTTCGAGATCCCGAAGTCGAGGAGCTTCACGAAGTCTCGCCCGCTTCGCTGAACGACGAAGACGTTCGCAGGCTTCATGTCGCGGTGAATGATGCCGGCACGGTGGGTGGCCGCGAGCCCTTCGAGCACCTGCAGGCCCAGGTCGACGGCGCGGGGCAGTGGAACGGGCCCGCGTTCCTGAATGGCGTCGAGCCCTTCGCCTTCGAGGTACTCGAGCGCCAGAAAGGTGAGGCCCTCGTTCGTTCGGCCGGCGTCGACGACGTGCACGATGTGCTCGCTGCCTACCGTCGCGGCGGAGCGGGCTTCGCGCAGGAACCGCTCCACCACGGTGTCGTCGCCCGTCGACTCGAGCTTTCGTTTGAGCACCTTGAGCGCGACCAGGGCGCCGGTGTGCACGTGCTGCGCGCGGTACACGGCGCTGAAGCTGCCAGTGCCGAGCAGCGCCTGGACCCGGTATCGGTCGAGCTGATGCGCGAGCAGGCCCGGCGCCGTCATCGACTCGTCGGTCCGTGGGCACGTCTTCACCCCGGGGCCATGGCGGGCGCCGCAATGCTGACACGTCGACGGGCCGTCGCTCACGGTCGAAGCTTAATCGGCGAACGCGGTCGCGGCGCTTCATCTTCCCGAGACTCTTCACGGCGGCTGCACGAAATCTGCACCCGGCCGTAGTCTGGTGCCTCGCATGCCGGAGCAGACGAGCTCGCAGCGGTGGTCCCGGGTGGCGCTGCCGCTGGTGTTGCTCGGCATCTACTCGACGCTGGCGGTCGCGAGGACCATCACCAACACGCTGAGAGACGCGAACCTGCTTCGAGTCAGCGTGGGCGTCGTGTTCGCGCTGGTGACGCTGGCGCTGGTGATTGGCGTGGCGCGCTCACCGGGCCTTCGCCGGCCGCGGGTGCTGATCAGCGCCGCCGTCGTCGCGCTGGCGTACGCGCTCGTCATCTGGCCGATGGACAGCCCAGAAGAGAAGCTCCACTTCGTCGAGTACGGCGTGGTCGGCGTCCTCGCGTTCTTCGCGTCACCGCTTCAGTGGCCGGAGCTGCGCAGGTTCTTCGCCGCTGCGCTCTTCACGGGCGCGGCCGGCTGGCTCGACGAGGGCATTCAGGCGCTGCTGCCGAGCCGCTACTACGATCTTCGCGACGTCGGCTTCAACGCGCTGGCTGGAGTGATGGCGCTGTCGGCGCTGGCGCTGGTGCGCTTCCTCTCGAGGCGGTGACGCATGCGCGACGACGGTGGTGCGTTCCTCGCAGTGCTCGCGGCAGGCCTGCTGGTCTTGTTGGTCGCGATGGCGGCGACGGGGCGGCTGGAGCGCCTGACGGCCTCTTTTCGCGCGTTGACGAGCCAGTCGCGGCCGGGCGAGTGAGAGCGCTTCGACCTCACGCTCGACGCCGTTCGCGCCGTAGGTTCCGAGCTCATGACCCCCATGCAACGCTCCTTTCAGTCACCGCAGGCGCAGTCGGAGCTGTCGGCGCCTGCCATCGGGCTGATTGTTGCTGGCGCACTCGGGGCGCTGTTCACGCTGCTCAGCCTCGTCACCAACACGCTCACGTTGGTCGGCGGCACAGGGCCGGACTTGAGCATCCTGAACGACCCAAGCCTGCCGCCCGCGCTCAAGCCGTTGGTGAAGGTCGCCTCGAGCGGCGTGGCGGGGCTCGCGCTCAACCTCGTTCAGGCCGCCGCGAACGGTTTCATCGTCTACGCGGGCCTGCAGATGCGCGATGCCCGTCAGTACGCGGTCTGCGTCGCAGGCGCTGCGGTCGCGAGCATGCCCGGCTGCTTCTCGAGCTGCTGCTGCATCTTCACGATGCCGCTCGGCATCTGGTCCCTCGCGGTACTGTTGAGCCAGAGCGGGAAGGCCCACTTCAAGCCGGCCTGAGCGCGGTTCAGCGTCTTCGCGGCGTGGCAGCCGAAGGGTCGATGATCCACCCGCGACAGCGCTTCGCGCCGCAGTGGCAGCGCTCCTTCAGCTCGGCCGGGAGCGCGTAGTCGTAGAAGAGCTCTTCACCGGGCTCGAGGTCGCGCAGCGCCTGCAGCTGTGCCCACCCATTGCCGGCCTTCGTCACACCCGCCTCGACGACCACGTTCGGCTCGCACGAGTGGTTCACCCACCGCGTCTGGTCGACCATGTCGAAGAAGATGCCGGGCTCGAGGATGAGGGAATACGTGTCGTCGCGGCGTTCCTTCGCGCGCCACAGCACGCCCTCGACGTTGGTGATGACCGAGCCCTTCTTACGCCGACGCGTCGTGATGAGGCCGTAGCCCTGCACTGGCGAACGAATGACCTTCAGCCCTGCGAGGCGAGCCATGGCGGCGCTCTCTACACGCCTCGCCACGCCAAGACGACGTTCCTACCGTCGCGCTTCGACGTCGGCGTGCGAGATGACCTGCGCGCGCATCGGCTCACCGCGCTCGACGTGCCGGCCGTTCGCCAGGAAGCCCTTGAACTGCGCCGGCAGCCCGTGCGCCTTCGTCCAGTCGGCTGCGTCCATCAGCTGGTAGTGCAGGTGCGGCTCCGTCGACATGCCGCTGTTGCCACACCGCGCGACCTGCTGCCCTGCGACGACCTGCTGGCCGGGCTTCACCGAGACGCTGCCGAACTGCAGGTGGCCGAGGAGCGAGTACTCGCCGGTGCCGTGATCGATCACGACCGAGTTCCCGTACAGCACGCCAGGCCGTGGCTGGTTCGGCACGTTGTCGGGCGTGTCCTTCACGACTTCCACCACCACGCCGTCCGCAGGGGCGAGCACGGGCTGCGACCACGCGTAGTAGTCGTCGTTCTTCGCGCCGCCGCGCTGGTACGTGCCCGGCCCCTTCACGATGAAGACATCCATCGCGTAGCGCATGTCGGGCACCGGCGTGTGGCGGTTGTCGTCGTACTTCCGCCCGCCCCACAGCACGAACCACGCGCCATCGAACGGCAGCCGCAGGTCGGCCCGGGTCTTGTGCAGCGCGGAGATGGTCGGCGCGTCCTTCGAGGCCGGCCGCGTCGTCATCGCCACGAGCGCGCCTTTGACGTCGAAGGCCAGCTCCAGCTCCATGCCGCGCGCCCAGTTCGTCACGGCTGAGACGCGGCGGTACAGCGTGCCTCCGTTGCGCTCCACCATCGCCTCGGTGATGACCCGAACCTCGGTGCCGAGGGAGCTTCGGGTCGAGTTGATCAGCCCGCGCAGGCCCGCTTCCGACGCGACCGACGCCCGCAGCGAGCTGGACGACTTCGACCACGCGACCGCGCTTCGGCCCGCGTACACGTCGTCCGCGAGCGCACGCGCTTCCTTGAGCGAAGGCGCCTGGGTGAGGGCGAAGCTGATCAGCGCAGCGGCGAGCATCGGAGCCCGCGAATCATGCAGACTTCGCGTCCTCCGTGCACGTGGCACTTTCGTGAAGTGCACCCGCGTGCGTGAATGTGCGCAGGCGCCTGACTCACTCGAACGGAATGATGTTCAGCTTCTCGCCCGGCTTCACCTTGAGCAGCGTGCGCGCCGCCTTGGTGATGAAGACCGTCTGATCGTCGAACCGCACCTGCGTGCGCACGGCCCTGAACCGATTGGCGCCCGTCGAGCGGGTCACCGCGACCAGACACTCATCGGCCTCGTGCTCGAGCGGCTTCTCGCTGAGCGTCGCCGTGCGGTACCGGTGGATGAGTGAGATGTCGTCGAGGTTGGCCTCGTAGTGCGGGCCTCCGTCGAACGGGTCGATGTGCTGCACGTACTTGAAGCCGATGCGCTCGAGCATGCGCTGCACGCCGCGCGTCTCGGGCCCCACTTCGCCGATGAGCTTCTGCACCTTCTCGGGGAACAAGGTCGCCCAGATGTCGGAGCTCGGGAAGAGCTCCTTGATGAACTCCTTGTTCTGGCGCGAGAGCTTGTCGGCCTCGGTGTACTCGAGCCCGGTGAACTTCTTGCCGATGCTCTCCCAGAGCGGGCTGCGCCCATCGGGCAGCAGCGGCGGCAACAGCTCGGCCAGCACGCGGTCTCGGAAGTGCTTCTTGTGCATCGCCATGAAGAGGAAGCGCACGTAGCTGAGCTGCTTGCCGGGCTTCTCAGGACCAGAGCGGTACGGCGGGTCGACGACCAGGCCGCCGATCTCCGTCGGGCCCTCGTAGTTGTACCCAATCGACAACACCTTGTGCCTGAAGTGCTTGTCGATGGTGGCCGAGTACGTCTCGGCGGCGGTGACCTGGAAGAAGATGTGGGGCGCTTCGCGCGTGCCGTGCTGGGCGATGATCATCGACGTGCCGATGATGGTCTCGTTGCGCAGGTCCTCGAGCACGAAGAGGTACTCGCGCTCGAACGGGTCGGTGACCTTGCCGGTGAAGCTCTTCACCGACTTCTCGATCAAGCTCGAGAGCACGTCTTCGTTGTGAGGCAGGTTGACGCTGTTGAGCACCGCGGCCAGGCGCTTCAGCCCAGGCAGGTCGCTCTTGGAGACATCTCGCAGGACCATCATGAGGGGGGGCTCCAGCGGCAGGGGATAGCACCGATTGCTTCGAGCCATCACTCGAAGTGACTCGCTGCGCCCCTCGCGACGAGTGTCAGAACGCCGTGATGCTCACCGCGTGGTGATCGCGACGCCGCTCGGAGGCGCCAGCGGCTCCACACGGCACCGGCTGAAGTCGACGCCACACCCACGGTCGAGATCGCCTCTGGTTTCACACCCGGGCCGCACGCCGTCACAGCTCTCGGGCAGGTACGCCCAGACGACCTGGAGCACGCCGGAGCGCCCCTCGGGCAGCGCGGACAAGAAATCGTCGAGGTGCCCGGTGATGCGCGGCGTGAGCTTCACGACGGGGAGCGCGAGCTGAATCGCCTCCGTCCTGCGAAGGAAACGTCGCGCAGCGTCGTCGAGCTGCGGGTTGAGCGTGTCGCCTCCGAACGGCGCCGAGTCGAGCAGCGGGCCGCCAACGGAGCCGTCGAAGAGCGCGAGCCACACCCGCCCATCACCCGTCTCGGCGAGGAACCGCCGCTCGATGGCGTCGCGAGTCATGCGTTGCCCACCGATGGGCCAGGACTGCCAACGCGAGAGCTGATCGACCGTGGTGACGTCAGGGTGATCGGCGAGCTGCTGCAACACGAGCGCGTGGGCCGCGTTGAGCCAGAACGCGACGCGGTCGTCGGTGGTGGGGAAACGCTCGGGCGACGTCAGCGGAGACGTCTTCGCCATCGAGGCGATGAACCGATCGAGCGCCGCGCGATCGGCCGCGAGCGACTGCGCTCGAACGAACCCACGCGAGTCGAGGTGCTGGAGCGCCGACATCAAGTCGCCGAGCGCGTACTCGGGCGCGTCGTCTGGGACTGGAGCGGGTATCCGCCCGTTGCGGTAGAGCACCAGGGCCGACACCACGACGAGCGCGGCCGACAGCGAGAGCACGACGACGCGAAGCCAGCTGGGCACCGTGCTCACGAGCGCCAGTCTGCCACGTCAGGCATGCACGAGCGCGGCATCCATGATGCACTCCACTCCGTGATGCTCTCGCTCTGCCTCGCTCTGGCGTTCGCACAGACCCCCGTCGACGCCGCTGATGATGCGCCGGTCGCTCCCGTGATGACGCCAGCCGACGACGTCGCGGTGCCCGAGACGCCGACCCAGGCGCCGCAGGACCCGAAGAAGCTGCCGCGCATTCTGCTCACCGGCGGCGCAGGAGTTGCGGGCGCAGGGCTCGCGCTCGGCGCGATGTTCCTCTTCTCCGACGTGCGCACCCGGGTGAACTCGAACGGCGCCTCGTTCGACATCGTGTTCGGCACCGCGGCGCTGGGCTCTCTGCTGGTCGCTGGTGTCTCCCTGGCCGTGCATCAGGGACTCGGTGGCAGAGGCGAACCTGCGCTCGCCGCGTTGGCCTCGGTCGCGTGCATGATGCTGACGGCGCTGGCGGTAAGCGCCGCGCAGGTCGATCAGCAGACCGGCGCCATCATGGTTGCGGCCATCGGCGCCCTCCCGGCGGCCATCTCGGTGACCGCCATCCTCGAGGCCACTGGCGCGTTCAGCAACGGCCGCGTTCGCGCGTGGTAGCCGCGAAACGCTCGGCTCACGTCACTCGAGGTACCAGCTGAAGTTGAACGTGATGGTCGTGCCGACCTTCTCGCCGTCTTTGATGGCTGGCTTGAACTTGTGCTTCCGCATCGCTGCGGCCGCTGCTTCGTCGAGCCCGAAGCCGAGGCCTCGGAGCACCTTCACGTCGGTGACGACGCCCTCTTCGTCGATGCTCACCTTGAGCACCACGGTGCCTTCGATCTCGTTCTTCTTCGCCTCTTCGGGGTACGGCGGCTTGTAGTCACCGACGAGCTCGGGCTGCGTGTCGGCGCCGCCCGGCGGCACGTACTTCGGCGCGCGGTACGCCTTGATCTGCGAAGGGTCGGTCGGCGTGGTGTCAGCCTTGCCGTATGTCGTGTTGCCGGCGCCAACCGCGAACGTTCCACCGGCGGCCGTCGACGACATCGAGATGCCCACCACCAGCGGCACCGGCTTGTCCGACGCCTCGGGCGGCGGGTCTTCGTTCGGCGGCGGCGGCGCGTCGATGGGCGGCGGCTTCACCTCGGCGACCTTCACCGGCGGCGGCTTCACCTTCTCCTTGGGCGGCTCGGGCTTGGGCGGCTCGGGCTCCTCGACCTTGGGAGGAGGCGGCGGCTCGTAGAACTCCATCTCGACGTGCTTGTTCTTCGTCCGTTCGCCCGAGCGTTCGGGGAGCAGCACCACCGTCACCAGATGCGTGCCGATGGACAACGCGAGCATCACCGCGAGGATGATCCAGCTGACCGTGTCGTCGGACGACGCTCGCTGCGCTGGGGGCTGCATCACGGCGGTACTCATGGTCTTCGACGATGCGACGCCCGGCGCGTTCGCGTTCGTTCCCTCTGTCACGGGATCGTTCGCAGACACAAGACACTCCGGGGACCGACGCTCAGGGCGTCGGTGCCGCCGCCTTCCCATCCTTGACGATGTTGAGCGCGAACTTCACGAGGCCGGCTTCCTTCACGAGGTCGATGACGTTCATCACCTTGCCGTAGTTGAGCGACTGATCGGCGCTGATGATGGCCCGCACGTCCTTGTCCTTCGACACCGCGTCCTTCATCTGCGCGAGCAGCGTCTGCGTGTCGGTGAGCTTGCCGTCGAGGAAGACGTTGGCGTCCTTGTCCATCGTGATCATCACGGGGCCCTGCAACGTCTTGTCGTTGGTGTTCGCCGCGCGCGGAAGATCGACCTCGACGGTCTCACGCACGATGAAGTTCGCGGTGACCATGAAGATGATCAGCAGCACGAGCACGATGTCGACGAGGGGCGTGACGTTGATGCCGGTGATCTCGCCGTCTTCGTCCTGAGCGCCGCCGCCAGCCATGGGTTACTTCCCCACCGAGGAGCGCAGGTGACCGACCAGCGCGTGGCCGAGCGCGTTGCTCCGCGCGACCGTCGTCTTCACCGAGCGCTGCAGAATGTTGTACCCGATGACCGCGGGGATCGCGACGGCGAGGCCGACGGCGGTGGCGACGAGCGCCTCCGAGATGCCGGCCATGACGGTCGACTGCACTTCGGCGCCCTTGGCTCCGGTCGCGCCGAGGTCGGCGAAGGCCTTGATGATGCCGAGCACCGTGCCGAACAGGCCGATGAAGGGCGTGTTCGCGCCGAGCGTGCCGAGGAACGAGAGGAAGCGCTCGTAGCGTGGCCGTTCACGGGCCAGCGTCGCGTTGATGACCTCTTCGACCGAGTCGGGGCCCTTCGACTGCCACTCGAGCCCTTCGCGCAGCACCGAGGCCTCCATGCCCTTCTGTTGGCCCACTGCCGACTTCACCGAGTCGAGGTCGCCCTTCGCCAGCTTGAGGAGGATGTCGTCACTGTTCCCGAGCCGATGCGTCGCGAAGTAGATGGCGCGCTCGAGCATCACGGCGATGGACAGAACGGAGAGCACCCCGAGCAGCCACAGCACCCACTCGGCGTCGCCCGTGAAGGTCGCCAGCAGCTTGCGGGTCAGCCAGCCACCGTGTTCGGTGTTCATCTGCCCAACGATGAGAAGCGAAGTCATGAGTTTTTGGTCCTGTGCCCCAAGCCGGGAGCGCGGGTGATCAATCGTTGGCGTGATGCGCAAAGTCAACGAAAACGCACCCCAAAAGGCGAAGGCCCCAGCGCTTTCGCACCGGGGCCCTCGGTCAGACTCGAAACGTCGAGGCTCAGCCCTTGAACGACGGGCCCGAGTACTGGGCGTCGCTGAAGCCGAGCATCGGCAGGAAGATGGGCGACAGCAGGAACAGGCCGATGCCGTAGCCTGAGCTCTTGCCGAACGACTTGGCGAGGTCCTGGAAAATCAGGAACGCGGCCACGATGTTCACGCAGGGCACGAGCAGGAGGATGAACCACAGGATCGGGCGGCCCACGATCTGGGTCAGCACGTACGTGTTGTAGAGCGGAACGATGGCTGCCCAGCCCGGCTGCCCGGCCTTGACGAACACCTTCCACATGCCCGCGATGACGACCCCGAAAACCGCCAGCTGAATGACCAGGCTGATGATTGCTGCAATGGCGCCACCGGCGCCGCCTCCATTGTTCTCCATGTACCCCTCCCAAGTTGTTGCGTTGGTCCTGCGTGCTTCGTGAGTAAAGCGGTGACACGCTATCGCGAGATCATGTGCAGCTTCTCATCAAAATGAGCGACGTCATCGACCGAACCATCTCGTGGCGCATCGTCACGCAGCCGTTGCTGACACCTGTTTTCCGGGCTTTGGCGTTGGTGGTGCTCGTCGCTTCGTTCGTGCTGGCGCCTGGTGCGACGGGCCCTGACCTCTGTCCGCTCCATCGAGCGACGGGGCTGCCGTGCCCGGGCTGTGGGGTGACGCGAGGGCTGATGTACGTCTCACACGGCGAGTGGGCCGAGGCGCTCGGCGCGAACCCGTGGGTGCTGGTGCTGTGGCCCATTCTTCTGGCGATGGCCCTGAGCCTGGTGCTGCCGGCGCGAACGATTGCCTCGTTCGAGGCCTTGATCGCCCGGCACGAGCCCTGGCCCTCGCGGCTGGTGCGGGTGCTGCTGGTCGCGTTCTTCGGGTTCGGGCTGGTGCGCTTCGTCTATTTCGCGGCGAGCGGGGCCTGGTTTCCCTGAGCGGCGTCGCGCAGGGCCACGGCCGCGTCGCGCACCTCGAGCAGCCGCGCGAGTGAGAGCCCGGGCGTCGTGGGAAGTCGCTCCCCGAGGCCCGCGTCCTTCGTCTGATGGAGCATGCCGAGAATGAGCGTGCGAACGGCCTCGGCGTCGTCGAGCCCCACCAACGTGACCGAGTGCGAGTTCTCCATGCCTGGTTGCTGATCGGCGCCCGCGGTGGTGACGGTGAGGTTCTGGAAGCCGAAGAGCCGCTCGAGCGGCCCCTGCGTCACCTCGAGGTTCTGCACGTTCGCGTAGCTCAGCGTCACCTCACGGCGAACGATGGCCCCTTCGCTCACCCGCAGGCTGCGATCGCCGACGAGAAAGAAGCGCAGCTCGTAGTCGACCCGCGTCGCCACCAGCGTGAAGCTGACGACGACGACCTCGAAGAGCACCAGCAGCGCCGCGAGCACCCAGCCGAGGCCGCCCAGCTTCGCGATGAGCGCGATGACGCCGACGCCAGTGCCGATGACCTGCGGCAGCAACCCGAACATCGCCGTCAACGCGCGCCAGGTGAACCACGACTCCGACGGTTTGAGCGAGCGCACGAGCGCCGACCCTTCAGGCAGATGCGGCGGCTCGGTCTTGAGCTTGAGCAGCGGCACGTACAGCGGCCGGGTGAGGCGAACGATGAGCTCGATCATCGCTTCGCCTCGAGCGCCTTCGCGGTGTCTTTGAGCGCGTCGCGAATCTCGAGCAGCAGCGCGTCTGGCGTGGTGGCCTTCGTGTCGTCTCGCGGCTCGCTCTCGTGCCGCACGCCGCGCATCTTCGCGTAGAGGAAGTCGCGCACCGCCTCGACGTCGCGAATGCCCACGATGGTGAGGTTGCCACCGGCCCCGGCGCCGGCCGTCTGCACGGTGACGGTGCCGATGCCGAGCCAGCGCTCGAGCAGGTTCTGCGAGACGTGAATGTCCTGCATGCGCGCGTAGGTGAGCTGCTGCTCGCGGCGAAAGAGAATGCCCACCCCGGTCGCGATGCCCTCGTCGCCGAAGCGGTACCAGAGCGTGTGGTAGCGGAAATAGAGCGGCACCATGGCCACGGGCCACCCGCACAACATCGGGAGCGCCGACAACGCGTAGAGCGCCAGCAGCGCGCGCTCGGGTCTGGTGACGGCCTTCACGCGCGTGGTGAGCGCAGACAGCTCGACTGGAGTCATGGCGCGCGCACCGTATTCGGTCGCGTGCGTCGCCACGAGGACGGTCTCCGCCCTTTTCCTGACACTCGTTTGAAGGTGGATTTGGCGTGGGCGCGCGGTGCGCTGCGGGCGTAACCTCCTGCACGTGAGCGACAGCGGCACTCCTCTGCGGGTCGGCTCGACCATCGGCGACCACTCGCTGGTCAAGAAACTTGGCGAAGGCGCGATGGGCACCGTCTTCGAAGGCGTGCACGCGATCATCGGCAAACGCGTGGCCATCAAGGTGCTCAAGCACGGCACCGGCGAGGGGCAGGTCGCTGGCAAGCGGCTGCTCGAAGAGGCGCGCGCCGCGAACGCGATTCAGCACCGCGGCATCGTCGACATCTACGACGTGGGCCTGCTCCCGGACGGGCGCCCGTACCTGGTGATGGAGCTGCTGCTCGGCCGCTCGCTGCACGACGAGGTGAGGCGCGCGAAGAGCGGGCTGCCGCTGAGGGTAGTGGTGCACGTGTTGACGGGCGTGCTCGAGGCGCTCGCGGCGGCGCATCGCGCGGGCGTCGTTCACCGTG
>JAUXRI010000335.1 GCA_030681895.1 Myxococcales bacterium
GGTGGAAACGCAGCCGGTGGAAACGCAGCCGGTGGAAACGCGGCCGGTGGAAGCGCAGCCGGTGGAAGCGCAGCCGGTGGAAGTGCGGCCGGTGGCAGTGCAGCCGGTGGCAGTGCGGCCGGTGGCAGTGCAGCCGGTGGAAGTGCGGCCGGTGGAAACGCGGCTGGTGGAAACGCAGCCGGTGGCAGTGCGGCAGGCGGGAACGCAGCCGGTGGCAGCGCGGGTGGAGCAGGCGGTGGCTCAGCGAACGTGTGTGCTCCGCTCGAGTCGGCGTACCTCGTTGCGGTCGAATCCGCGAAGCGCTGCCCGCTCAACGCGCTCGTGAACCCCTGCACCGCGACGCGGCCCAACGTCGTCACCTGCGGCTGTCCCACGTACATCGACCCGAACAACTCGGCGCCGGTCGACGTGCTGCAGGCCCAGTACACCGACGCCGGGTGCGTGCCGATGGCGTGCCCGCGGTGCGCTCCGCTCGACGCTGGCGTGTGCGAGCCGTTCGACGGTGGCGCAGTCGGCGAAGGCCAGTGCGTCGATCGTCGGTGACGGCGCGAGTTGGCGCTCAGAAGACGAATCCCTCGGGCTCGAGCTGAGGAAGTGGGCTCCAGACGATGCGTGAGGGCCCGAAGTCCTCATCGAGTCTGAAAAGAAGCACATTCAATGTCGCGCCTTTCTGACTCGTGCTCGAAGGCCCCGCGCTCAGTCGTTGCGAGAACCGCTCGAGAGTGCCCAACCGTGCTCGAGTGTCAGGGGCTTCGAGGGCCGCTCGATCGGCCGGGGATGCTCGGAGACGCACGGTCGCTTGTTACGAGCGCTGTCCGGGTAGCGCGGGCGAGTTCGTGAGCCAGCAGAGTCGCTGTGCGGGAGCGCTCGTCAGTTGCTGCACGGACGTCTGCACGAGGCTGCTGGTTGCATCCGGCGTCGAGGCGTTGCCGTCAGCGCTCCGACCAGACGGCCAGCTCATTGCCGCTCGGGTCGAGGAACTGAAAGCGTCGACCACCAGGGAAGGTGAACGGCTCCTTCACGATGGCTCCACCTGCCGAGCGCACGGCGTTCAGCGACGCCTCGAGATCGGTCGAGAACAGAATCACCAGCGGCCCACCTCGCGTCACGCTCGCCGCGACGGTCAGTCCTCCGGCCTCGCGGCCCTCGCCCTGGATGCCGCAGTACCCCGGGCCATAGTCCGTGAACCGCCACCCGAACGCGGCACCGTAGAACTGCTTCGCGGCGGCGAGGTCGGTGACGGAGAACTCCAGGTAATCGATGGCGTGGTGCGTGTGGGCTGACATGGTCAACGAGCCTCGGGTGAGATGATGGTGGCGCCCCACGTCGGCGTGCGCCGCATGTCGGGCGGGTGGTGCATCCACAACGTCAGCATCGCGGCTGCGGCGCGCACCTCGGGAGCGGCGGCCACCTGCGTCAGTCGCAGCACGACTTCGTTCGGGACCGCGCAGCCGTCTCGATGCTGCACCCACGGCGCGGCCAGCTCGAGCAGCGCGCGTACCTGCGTCCCCGCGTCGGCGGAGGACAGTTTGGTGATGAGCGTTCGGCACAGGTTCGGTGGAGGCTTCCCGACAGGATCCTTCGGCGACGGCGCAGGCACTGGCGCGAGGCCACGACACGCCGTGGGCGGCACGTCGATGTTGAACTCGGTGAGCACGGTGCACAGCAGCGCGCGCTCCTCGGCGGCTCGCGGTGGTTTCTGGAGCAGGCTCTTCTCGAGGGCGCCGACCGACATGCTCTGACGAAGCGCGCGCACGGCCTCGACCGCTGCGAGTCGAACTGCTTCATCCGTGTCATTCACGAGGTCGGCAACGGCCGAGGTGCCCGCCTCCCACTTCGAGATCGCCGCGAACTTCGCCAGCTCGAGCCGGGTGGCCGTGTCGGTCGCGCGACTCTCGCCACCCCACGACAGTGTGTCGGTGCGAGCCAGCGCAACCAGCCTCACGCGCGCCATCGGCACCGCGCAGGTCGACGGCTCCGCCATCATCGTGTCGAGGCGCTCACCCGCCTTCGTGGTGCCCGCGACGGCGAAGAACCACGCGGCCTGGCAGGGGTCGTCGGGAAACGGGCCGCGCGCGACGGCCTGCTGGAGCTCCTTCACGGTCATCGCCGACGTCGCGGCTGGCTCCACGCGCTTCGGCGCACAGGCGAGCAGCACGAGACACACGCTGAGGGGAAACGCTCTCACCACGACGTCACTTGGGGCGCTTGAGATCGTTCGCCGGCGGGAGTGCGCGCGGCGCCAGCGGGTCGTCTTCGTCTTCAAGCTTGCCGGACTTCGGTGGCTTCTTCGTCTGCGTCGTGGCCTTCGGCGGCGTCTTCGGCGGCGTGGCCTTCACGGGCGTGACGACCGGGAGCGCCTCGACCTTCGGCGCGATCGGCGGCTGCTTCGTCGTCTTCGGCGTCTCGAGGAAGGCCTTCTCGATGGCGTCGGACTTCGGCTTCGGGGGCGTCTTCTCGATGACCGGCGTCTTCTCGACCGTCGGTGTCTTCTCGATGACCGGCGTCGAGCCCTTCTGTCCCGACTTCTCGGGGAGCGTCGTCGGCTCTGCAGCCTTGACCTGCAGCTTCTGCCTCAGCTCGATGCGCGGCCCCGAGCCAGCGGCCGTGACCGTCATCGGCAGGTACCCTTCCTTCTGCAACGTCACGTCGGCCTGCGCGCGGCCGTCGGTGGCGGCGAGCTCGATGTCGAGCGGCGTGACGCCCTTGATGACCCTCCCGATGACGACCTGCGCACCCGCAGGCTCCGTCTCGATGTGGAACTGCACGCGCGTCTCGATGGGCTTGTTCGGCTTGCGCAGCACCACGGCCGTGCCACCGATGCCGACGAGGAGCGCGACGATGAACCCTGCGATGAGCAGCGGCGTGGTGTTGCGGCCACGTGCTGGAACCGGAATCGCCAGCGGCGGCAGCGGCGTCTCGAACGCGGGCGTCGAGACCGGCGACGCCAATTCACTCATCGCCTGCAGCACCTCGTCCATGGACTGGAAGCGGTCCATCGGAGACTTCTGCATGCACCTGGTGACGATGCCGATCATGCCCTCGGGGATCGTCTCGAACTTCGGCGGCGTCTTGAGCGCGGGGATCGGCTCGTTCACGTGCTTCAAGATGATCTCGAGCGGCCCACCACCCCAGTACGGCGGCTTTCCGCTCAGACACTCGAAGAGCATGCAGCCCAGCGAGTAGATGTCGCTGCGCGGGTCAGCGCGGTTCTTGTCGCCCTGCTCCGGCGCCATGTACGGAGGGCTGCCCATGAGCATGCCCTGCTGGGTGATGGCGCGGCCCTCGAGCTCCTGGCCGTCGACGAAGGACTTCACCAGGCCGAAGTCGAGCACCTTGACGTGGTCGGTGTCGTCGTCGGCCGACAGCATCATCACGTTCGCGGGCTTGAGATCGCGGTGCACCACGCCCAGCTCGTGCGCTTCACGCAGCGCGCGGGCGATCTGCTGACCGATCGACAACACGCGCCGCCACCCGAGCGGGCCCTTCGAGAGCGAGCGGTCGAGCGTCTCGCCTTCGAGGAACTCCATGGCCAGGTAGAAGATGCCGTCGCTCGAGCAGCCGTAGTCGAAGATGCGCACGGTGTTCGGGTGCGACAGCTTCGCGGTGAGCGCGGCCTCGACGAGGAAGCGCTGGCGAAACGACTCGTCTTTCCCGGCGCCGTAGTTCGAGTCCAACACCTTGAGCGCGACCGCCCGGTTCAGGCCGACCTGCACGGCGCGATACACCTTGCCCATCGCGCCTTTGCCGATGCCGCCCACGATGCGGTAGCGGCCGTCGAGCGTCTTGCCGATGAGCGGATCGAGCCCTTCGGCGTTGGTCTCGGCGGTGACGTCTTCCTGGGCTTCGCTCAAGGACACAGGTGGGGAAAGCGTATACCGCTACCGGGGCTGCTTGGGCAGGCGGGCCGGGTAGTGGATGAGTTCGCAGGCGATCGCGCCATTCCACAGGGCTTGTTTCGACGACGGGCGCATGCCGAACGCGCTCTCGAAGGCGTCATTTCCAGCCAGAACGGAGATGCGCCAGCCATCCCATCGCTTCAGGTTGGTGCCGAGCTTGTGGAAGAACGACTTCATGCCCTTCTGGCCGCCGGTGCCGAGGCGTTCTCCGTACGGTGGGTTCGTGCAGACGAGGCCGGGCGTGCCCTCGGGTGGATCGGCGGTGGTGGCGTCGGCGGACTCGATGCGGAGCGCCGGGAGGCCCGCGGTCACGACGTTGCGCTTGAGGGCGGTGAGGACTTCGTCGTCGTAGTCGCGAGCCAGCAGCGGCGCGGGCGCGGGGCGAACCATCGCGTGCGCTTCTTTTCGGATGTCCTCCAGCAGGGGCTTGAGCTTCGGCGCGAACGACGGCCACGCCTCACACGCGAAGGTGCGCTTGAGGCCCGGCGCGCGTTTGGTCGCGATGAAGCCGGCTTCGATGGCGAGCGTGCCGGAGCCGGCCATCGGGTCGACGAAGGGCTCGGAGCCGTCGTACTTCGAGGCGAGCAGCATCGCCGCGGCGAGCGTCTCTTTCATCGGAGCGGCCGTCGTCGCGGTGCGGTAGCCGCGCTTGAAGAGCGGCTCACCCGACAGGTCGAGCGATACCGACAACGAGGTCTTCGCGAGGTGGGCGACGATGTGGAAGGTGGGGTTGTGCGTGTCGACGTCGGGGCGCTGGCCCCACTTCTCGCGCAGGCGGTCGACGAGGCCGTCCTTCAGCTTGAGCGCCACGAAGCCCGAGTGCGTGTGCTCGGTGTCCTTGAGCGTCGCTTCGATCGAGAACGTGCTGCCGCGGGAGAGCCAGTCTTCCCACGGAATCGAGTGCGCGGCTTCGTAGAGCCCCTCGGCGCCCTGCGACTCGAACTGGCGCAGCGGGTAGAGCACGCGCATCGCGATGCGGGAGTGCACGAGGACGCGGGAGATCTCGTCGAGGGCGGCGAAGAAGCGCACCCCGCCGCGGTCCTGGCGAATGCGCTTGCAGCCAAGCGTCTCCAGTTCTTCGGCGAGGAAGGGCTCGGTGCCCCGGGTCGCGGTCGCGTAGAGCGGCAGGCGTTCCATGGAGGGGCCCGTAGCAGCTTGGGCGGCCGGGTGTCTCTGCGCGCCTCTCGGTCGGGGGCCTCATCGGCTTCGCCCGCCGAAAGAGCTCGAGCAGGACGAGGGACCGCGCAACCTCTTCGTGACCGAGCTCGCAGGCGTTTCGGGAGCGTCAGAACACCGAGGCGACCTTGACGGTCACCTTCGGTGTGACGGTGCTGGTGACGTCGCGGCCTTTGCCGAAGCGATGCACGCGCTGGTACTTCCCCTTCTTCGGCTCGAGGTGCACCACGAGCTTCTGAGTCTGGAGATCGACCACCCAGTACTCGGGGATTTTTGCCGCGGCGTAGAGCAGGGCCTTGAGGCCGAGATCGAACCCGCGGCTCGAGTCAGCGACCTCGATGACGAGGTTCGCGGTCGAGGGGTGTTCCTCGGCTGCGCTCATGGCCTCATCGCTGACGAGCGCGAAGTCGGGTTCGGGCTCGGAGTGTCGCGACACAGAGAGCGGCAGGCCGGCACGCACCCAGACCCGGTCATCGAGCTGGGCGGTGAGCAGGCGGTTGAGTCGCATCACCGCGCTCGCGTGCGGACCGCGCATGGCGTTCATGGCAACGAGCACTCCATCGATGAGTTCGACCTTCTTGCCGGCAAACGCTCCGGCGTCGGCGAGCTGGTAATAGCCGTCGCGGTCGATGCGGTGGACCTCGAAGGGCGCGTCTCTCAGAGCGGGCAACATGAAGTGAGTTTCGGCGCGTTCGCGGGAGCGACGCAAGGTGGCCCGCTTGACGACCAGCCCATCGACGAGCTCGACGTTCGCGCGGTCGAAGGCGCCACCCTCAGCGAGCAGGTGAGACGCGGTTCGGTCGTGGCGGTAGGCGCTGTCCGCGCGACGACGTTTCACTGCGCCGGAGCGACCTGGAACCGCGCCGCCATGATGCGGTTGTTCCCGTCGTTCGGAATCGCGTCTTTGTTCACCAGCGGCAGGCGCGCGTCGGTCTTGGGGTCCCAGAAGCCGAGGAGGATGTTGAGGCCGCGCACCGGCATCTGCGGCGGAATGGGAATCTCGAACTCGTCGCGAACGGTCTCGCCGACGGTCCACTTCGAGGTGGGGCGGGCGCCGCGCATCGGGGAGTGGTCGACGTTGAGGCGATCGACGCGGCCGTCGATGTCTTCGACGTGCACGAAGATCATGTAGTCGATGTCGGTGGCCTGCAGGACCTTGAAGTTGAGGCCGACGCGCACGGTGTCGCCAGCGACGGCGCTGCCCGGGGCGAGAATGGTCGAGACGAGCTCGATCTTGTCGCCGAAGTTCGCGCCGCTCTTGAATTCCTGTGGAGGCGCGACGGGCGGGCGCGGTTTGGTCGCCTGCGTGCCCTCCTGAGTCGGGGCAGGCACGATGCAGGCCGTGAGCGAGACGCAGAGGGCGACGAGCAGTGAGCGCATGACGTGGCGGTGCGTACACAAGGCATCTGCTTTGCGCCAGCGCCGAACGTGCTTGGGCGCCTCGGGCTGCGTGGTAGAGCCCGGCTCATCATGATGCTGGTCCTGGCTGATGCCGTGCCCGTGCAGACCGAGGGCAGCCCCGTAGGCACCGCGATCACCGTGTTGCTCGGCGTGGGCTTCCTCGTGCTCATGCTGTTGGTGCTGCGGAAGATGCTGTCGAAGAGCGGCGGCAGCACGTTGCCGACCGCGAAGCCGACGCTCCCGCCGCAGACGACGGTGGAGCCGACGCTCGAGGTGCCGGGCAGGCCGAAGGTGGAGCTGCCGCAGAGTGAGGCCGAGGCGAAGGCGAAGGCCGACGCGGAGGCGAGGCGTCTCGAGGCTGAGAAGGTGAGGGCGGAGCGGGCGGGGTTGGAGAAGGGCTCCGTCGAGGCCGAAGCGCTCAGGGCGAAAGAAGAGGAGCTGAAGAAAGAGGCGTACCGCGCGCAGAAGCAGGGCGAGGCGGAGGAGAAGGAGCGCCGGAAGCGCGAGCGCGAAGAGGGCGAACGGCTGGCGGCGGAGGAGAAGCGGCGCGCCGAGGTGGCTGCGGCGGAAGCGAAACGTCACGCCGAGGCGATGCAGCGCGCGAAGGTGGACGCGGAGGGTGGCGCCACGCTCGCGGCCGGGTTGTCGAAGACCAGGTCCGAAGGGTTCATGGCCCGGCTCAACGGGCTCTTCGGTGGCGCACCGAAGCAGATCGACGAGAAGGTGCTGGCGGATCTCGAAGAGGTGCTGTTCACCGCGGACATCGGCGTGAAGACCGCGTCGTCGCTGGTGGAGCTGGCGCGCGACAAGGTGAAGTCGAAGGAGCTCGACAGCGCGGCGGCGCTGAAGACGATCATCCGCAAGGAGATCGAGCGCATCGTGTCGTTGAAGGGGAACACGACGCTGGCGGGTGGTGGGCCGCCGCATGTGATCATGGTGGTGGGCGTGAACGGGGCGGGGAAGACGACCACCATCGGGAAGCTGGCCGCGAAGGCGAAGGCGGAGGGGAAGAAGGTCGTGCTGGCGGCGGGTGACACGTTCCGGGCGGCGGCGACGGAGCAGCTCGACGTGTGGTCCGAGCGCGCGGGGGCGGAGCTGGTGAAGGGGAAGGACGAGTCGGATCCGGCGAGCGTGGTGTTCGAGGCGATCAAGCGGGGCATCGAGGTGGGGGCCGACCTGGTGATCGCCGACACCGCCGGGCGGCTGCACACGAAGCTGAACTTGATGGAGGAGCTGAAGAAGGTGAAGCGCGTGGCCGACAAGGCGCTGGCCGGGGCTCCGCATGAGGTGCTGTTGGTGCTCGACTCGACGATGGGCCAGAACGGCATCGCCCAGGCGAAGCAGTTTCACGAGTCGGTGGGGATCAGCTCGATCGCGTTGACCAAGCTCGATGGAACGGCCAAGGGCGGCGTGATTATTGGTATCTGTGACGAGCTGAAGGTGCCGGTGTCGTGGGTGGGGGTTGGGGAAAAGGTGTCGGACTTGAGGAAGTTCGAACCGAAAGAGTTCGTCGAGGCACTGTTCGACAGTTGACGAACCCGATGCCATCGCAGGACCCGTCGCGGTGGTGGCATGCCGCTGAGGCTGCGCTTGGCGTCGCGGTCGTGTCGTTGGTCGTCTGTCTGGGTGGCGCTCCTTCGTGGACGTCGTGGCTGCTTCTGGGAGCTGCCTCGGCCGCGCTCCTCACCTGGACCTTTGGCGCATGGAGCCAGCGGCGGCGCGCAGGCTGGCATCCGCTGCTGACGCTCCTGTGCGGGCTCGCGCTGGTCGCGGCGTTGTCGCTCATTCCACTCCCCGCGACCCTTCTGGGGCTGGTGTCACCCGCGAACACCGAGCTGCGGGAGTTTGCGCTGGTTCCCCTCGGGCTCGATGCTGCCCGTCCCCTGACGATGGACTCGCCTTCGACGTGGCGCGCGCTCGCACGGCTCATCGCCCTCACGGTCATCGCCTTCGTCTCACTTCAGCTGGGGCGCCGCGCTGGCCCGCGTCGGCGTCTCCTCGCCGTCATCGCCATCACGGGCGGACTGACGGTCGTCGTCGGCTTCGGCCACTTGCTCGCGGGAGCAGAGTCGCTCTTCGGTACCTGGCGATACGCTGCGAACGTTCCTCTCGTTTCGTTCTTCGGGAACCAGAATCACCTGGCCGCGTACTTGGCGTTCTCGGGCACGGTCGCGCTCGCGCTCGCGCTCGATACCCGTTCGCGGGAGCGGGCCATCGCCTGGGCTGCGATCGCGTTCAGCTGTGGCGTCGGAGTGTTCCTCTCGCTCTCGCGCGGCGGCATCGCGACGTTCGTCATCACATGGGCCCTGGTGGGGGCGCTCCACCTCGCGCGTCGACAGGGCGGGGTTCGCGCCGCGCTGCCCTGGCTCGTGATTGGGGCCACCGGAATCTTTGCGGTCGCGCTGGCCTCGGAGCAACTGTTCGACCGGCTCGCGACGGTGTCGACCATGCAGCAGCTTCAGCACAGCAAGCTCGACCTCTGGCCGATGTTCTGGGACGGAGCGATGGGGTACGCGCGGGCCGGCATGGGCCTCGGGTCGTTCGAGCTCGCGTTCTCCCGATTCCAGACCGAGCAGCTCGACTTCACCTTCACCCATCCCGAGAACCTCGTGTTGCAGTGGGTCTCCGAGCTGGGCATCCCGCTCTCTGTGTTGTTGCTTGCCGGCTCGGTCTTCGTGGGGTGGCGACTGTCGCAGCAGGCTCGGGGCGCGATGCTCGAGTCGACCGTCCTGCTCGGGGTTCTCGGCGTCGGCCTCCACGACTTCTTCGACTTCGCGCTCGAGCTGAACGCCTTGCCCGTTTCGGTCGTGGCGGCGCTTGGCGTGTGCGCGGCTCGTGAGAAGGAAGGAGGCGACGAGTCTCGCCGCAGGCAGGTTCGGCGTTGGGCGATCGGCTTTTCCGCACTCCTCATCGCAGGTGGGATGTTCGCGCTCGCCAGAGGCCTCCCGGCACACGCCGATGCTGAGAAGCGACTCCTCTCGCTGCTCGATGCCCAGCGGTCTTCTTCAGACGTTCGCGCTGCGGCTGTTCAGGCCATCGATCGGCATCCCGCCGACTGGGTCTTGTACTCTGCGGTGGCGCACCAACTGAGTCGTCAGGGCGCGCCGCGCGAGTCGCTTGCCTGGACGAACCGGGTGTTGTTTCTGCGGCCACGGGACACGCGAGCGCACGTCGCCGCAGCGCGCGCGCTGCTCCGGCTTGGGCAACCGACCCAGTCGCTGCTCGAGTTCAAGACCGCCTGGCTGCTCGGCGACACCACCAGTCTCGATGAGGGGCTCCTCCTCGCATCTCAGTTGTCGGCGTACGACCGTTTGCTCGTCGACACGCCCGGCCTCCTGACGAAGCTGTGGGAGCGCTACCAAGCGCTCGGCAGGCTCGCCGAGGGTCAGGAGCTGCTCGCAGCAGTCGAGCTGTTGCCACCGTCGAAGGAGGTTCACGACGAGGCGCAGATGCTTGCGGTCTCACAAGCCGACGCGATGGGAAAGCCTGCCGACGTGGTCACCAGACTCGAGGCGCTTCCCGAGACCGTTCAAAGCCGTCCGGAGCTGGTCGTTCTTTGGGCGAACTCACTCGCGAAACTCGGCCGCGCAGATGAAGGCATCAAGCGGCTGGACGTGCTGGCCCGCAAGGAACCGCAGAACGCCACGGTCGCTGTCGCCCTCGCTTCCTTGCTTGGTCAAGAGCGAAGGACGAGCGAAGGACGCGACGTGCTCAACCGAAGCCGGCCGTTCGTCGCCACGCCTCGCGGCCGGGCGATGATGTTCGTGCAGGAGGCCGACCTGTGGATGATCGACGACCGGCTCCCGCGGGCGTTGGAGGCACTGCAGACGGCGTCACGTATCGAGCCGGATCGCGCCGAACTCAGGTACCGAGTCGCCCAGGTCTACGAGCGCCTTGGTCGGTACCGTTCGGCACTTGAAGAGGTTCGCGCCGGGTGCCGGCTCGACAGTCCAGAGGGCGCAAAGGCTCACGTGGTCTGGGTTGAGAGGCTTGAAGGAGCGGCAGGAGGGACGAAACCGTGATCAGGTGTCCACGCAACTGCTCGCCAGAGCGTAACGGCAAAGGGAATCCGGCATGAGCTACTCGGCGGAGATGGACACACGGGGCTTCACAATTGCACACGACTTGTTCTCAGCGGACGAGGTTGGGAAACTCCGCGAACAGGCTCGAGTGATCCTGGACAAACCGGCCTTCAAGGGCGACCTCGACAAGCATGCCCTCTACAATCGCGTCCGGTACGACGTATTCAACCGGAACCCAGAGACCCGCTGGCTGATGACAGATGACCGGGTGGTGCGCGTCATGCGCGCTCTCATTGGGCCCGATTTCGTGTTTCTTCCCGAAGGTGCACTCCATGAGTCCGGCTATGGGGGGTGGCACAAGGACACGACCGCCCAGGAAAACGCGAACCAGAAATTCCAATGGGAACCCGACTTTCTCATGGTTCAGGTTGCCCTTTATCTGCAGGACAATGACCCGGAGCTTGCGGGAGGGCTCGATGTGATTCCGGGATCTCACAACAGTCCCGATCGTCGCATTCGGAGACCTGGTCGAGGGGTGATGGACAAGGTCCTGGGTCGTTTGCAGTCAGGGGCCACGAACCTGAGGGACCAGCTTCGTGGCGAACCGGTGCGGAACCGGGCAGGAGACCTCGTCATGTTCCACTACCGGCTGGATCACAGAGCGTCGATCCCGCGTCGGCCAGTTCCCGACGATCGTCGCAAGTTGGCTTACTTCTTTGCGATCTCACGCCCGAACCGCTTCGCTAGCCAGTACGTTCGCTACATCGCTTCGCGGCCGGACTATCAGTACCTCCGCGACTATCGTCTTGACCCGTCGTTCGCCTCTCAACTCACTGAGAAGGGGCTGACTATGATTGTCCCTGGCGGCGACGACATGACGCTCGTTTGAACTGGGGCCCCGGTCGGTGGTACCTACGCTGGGACTACCGCACAACGAGTGTAGGAAGAGGTCCCAGTGCCAGGCGCAGCTAACGAGGTCACACCTTCCGAGCAGTTCGATCTGCGCAGCCGCCTGCAGGTCGTGGTTCGGCGAAAGTGGCTGATTCTCCTCGTCTTTGCTGCGGTGGTCGGCTCCGTCGCGCTGTACTCGACCAAGCAGGCCAAGGTGTACCGCGCCGAGGTGACGCTGATCATCGACCCGAGGGAGCCCCGGTTCCTCGACTCGCAGATCCAGGACGTCAACTCCGACACGTACTCGAGCTACTGGGCCAACAAGGAGTACGTCGAGACGCAGCTGAAGGTCATCACCTCACGGGCGGTGTCGCAGCGAGTGGTGGAGAAGCTCGGGCTCGGGCAAGACCCTGCGTTCCTCGGGGTGATGCGAATCGCCGACGAGGAGAAGCGCGCCGAGACCATGAAGCGGATGGACCCGGTCGCGATGGTCCGAGGGAAGATCAAGGTCGAGCAGCTCAAGGACTCACGAGTTGCGTTCATCAAGATCGAGGATCTCGACGCCAATCGAGCGGCGCTGCTCGCGAACGAGGTCGCGCAGGCCTACATGGACGAGATGCTCTCGCAACGCGTCAAGGTTGCAGACAACGCCATGAAGTGGCTCGACGAACGCCGCGACAGCCTGTCCGATCAGGCGCGCACGAGCGAGATGGCGCTCTACACGTTCCGCAAGCAGGCCGACATGTTGAGCACGTCGATCGACGACCGCGCGTCGATGGTGAGCTCTCGACTGCAGTCCACCAGCAACGCGCTCAATGAGGTGCAGTTGAGGATCGCCGGACTGCGCGCGCGCGTCTCGGCGATTCGGAGCGTGCAGGCAGACAAGGGTGCAGACGATCGACTCTGGGCAGAAGCACTCCCCGCCGCGCGCGAGAACGTCACCCTCGGTGAGTACAAGAAGCGGCTCGT
>JAUXRI010000337.1 GCA_030681895.1 Myxococcales bacterium
CCGCCGCAGCTCGTCTTGCATCATGGCTCGGAGCACGGTGTCGCGCTTGGAGGTGCGCTTCACCGACGCCAGCCCGATGAGCACCGACGGCGTGCCGCCGATGCGCTCGAGGGTGGAGAAGGCGAAGCCCTTGAGCTTGTCGTTCTCACGGGCCTGGGTGATCAGCACCCAGGCCTCTGCCTGCTTCGACAGCGCGCCCACCTCGTAGGGCAGCGGCCCCTCCGCACACAGATCGGCGAGCTCCGCCAGCTCGGCGTCCCCCAGCGCAGTGCAGTCCTTGGTCTCGACCTGGATCGACATTCGCTTGCCAGCCCCCGGGATCACTCGTGGTTCGGACCCCTCTAGTCCAGTAGACGCGGCGCTCCGGCGCAACTCGACGGCTCGCGAACCTCCTGCTCAACGATCGTGACCCGCGGGTCAAGAGGGCCGTCAGCCCAGGATGGCGGTGGCCCCGAGCAGCACTCGCAGCTCGGCGAGCAGGGCCGGGACGACGTCGACCGTCCACGCCTCGGGCAGCCGCAGCACCTTGTCGTCGCCCAGGTGCAGCAGCACCGGGGAGTCGCCTGGATGCTCGCCCAGGAGGCCCTTGAGGTCGGCGATGAGCCCTTCCGAGAGCGCCGCGGGAGCCACCTTGATGCGCAGCGGGAACGCCTCGCCGGTCATGGGCTCGAACGGCTCGAGCTCCATGGCGATGAGCTTGGGCTGGTCGTCGCGGGCGTCGACCCGAGCCCGCACCGTGACGATGAGGTCGTCCTCCAGCTTGTGGCCGTGGTCGGTCATCGTCTTGGGGAACACCATCACCTCGACGGCCGACTGCAGGTCCTCGAGCTGGAAGACGGCCATGAGGTCGCCCTTCTTCGTCCACTTCCGCTGCAGGCCGGTGACCACCCCACCGAAGGTGCGGATGGTGCCGTCGTCGAGGTCGGCGACATCGGCCAGCCGGCCGTCGCACCGCCGTCGCAGCGACGCCTCCGCGCCCATGAGCGGATGGTCGCTCACGTAGAGGCCGAGCATCTCCTTCTCGAAGCGCAAGCGCTCCTTCTTGCCGAACTCCACCTCGGGGATCGGCGGGCGCTCGTCGAACATGTCGCCCGCGTCCTCGATCTCGCCGAAGAGCGACATCACCCCCATGTCGCGCTCGCGACGGCGGGAGATGGTGCTGTCGATGATGTGCTCGAACGAGCGCAGCAGGCCCTGGCGCGGGTGGCCGAGGCTGTCGAAGGCGCCCGCCTTGATGAGCGACTCGATCGTCTTCTTGTTGAGCACCTGGAAGTCGACCCGCTCCACGTAGTCGTAGAAGTCGGCGAAGGGGCCGCGGGCCTCCCGCTCGGCGAGGAGCAGCGCCACCAGCCCTCCGCCCACGTTGCGGATGGCGGAGAGGCCGAACACGATCGAGCTCTTCTCGGCGCCGCCCTCGGCCTCCATCTCCACCACCGGGGTGAAGTCGGCCACCGAGCGGTTGTCGTCGGGCACCAGCACCTCGATGCCCATCGTGCGGCACTCGGCCAGGTAGATGGCCGCCTTGTCGAGGTTGGCCTTCACGCTGGTGAGCAGCGCGGCGAGGTACTCGGCCGGGTAGTGCGCCTTGAGGTAGGCGGTCTGGTAGGCGATGTAGCCGTACCCGAAGGAGTGCGACTTGTTGAAGGCGTAGTCGGCGAACTGCTCGATCGTGGCGAA
>JAUXRI010000351.1 GCA_030681895.1 Myxococcales bacterium
GCCAGCGCCCGTCGCGCGAACGACCTGGCCTTCCCAGTTCACGCCTTGAGGCGGACGCTGGGCGTCCTTCGGAGACTGCGCGACCGCAAACACGGACACGGCCAGCGCCACTGCCAACACCAAACGCTTCACGGGGACCCCCAGGAAAGTCCGACGAACCACTTCAACGATGCGCCGTACTCTACGGACGGATCGTTCAGACCTTCAAGGGAACTGCAAACCCGCTTCAGTTCTCGACGTTGCGCGCGACGAACTGGTCGATCAGGCGGCGGTGCCGTTCGGTCAGGAGGGTGAACTTCACCCCCGAGCCTTCCTCCGAACGATCCATGTCGAGCCACTCGCGAACCACTTCACCTTCCGCGTAGATGACCTCTTCCGAGCCCGGCAGCTGGAACTGCAGCCCCACCCGCTTGCCAGCCATCTGCGGCTCGATGAGGTGCGACAACCCCACACCTTCGCGGGAGATGTCCGACGCGCGCGTCATGTAGGGGACTCCGGCCACGTACTTGTTCAAGTAGATGTCGAGAGAGACCCGGTCGTTCTTCCGCTTGTTGTTGGCCATGCACGCTCCGTTGAGGTGACAGCTGCTGCACTGCTGCAGCGAGCTGTTGCGAAGCGTACGGACCTGATCAGCAACGTCAAAAAAGCCGCCGAAACATCAGCGAACTTGCGCAGGCCGCTGATCGGAGCGTGCAGGCCCCGCGAGGGCCGCTTCAGTCGCGCGGAGCAGCGGCTCGGCGCTCACCGGCGCCCCGGTCGCGCCCGTCATCCACACGTCGGGAGCAACCGCGCCCTGCACCGACATGCGCTCGATCTCGGGCCCCACGACGCCCTTCTTGTTCACCTGCTCCTCGATCTGGAACGAGATCAGATGACCGAGCGGGTAATTGAAGAGGTACAGCGGGTAGCTGATCATGTGGGAGTAGATGCCGAGCAGCGGCGTGTCTTTTCCTCCGAGCACCGGCGCGTAGTGCCGATTCCAGATGTCCTTCGAGATCGCGACCGTCGCCTCACGCAGCTGCACGGGCGTCGCCTTCGGGTGATCAGCCATCCAGTGCCAGACGGCGAGATCGACGAGGGCGACGCCGGCGATCTCCCACGTCGACCAGAAGTCGTTAAGCACGCGCAGTCGCTCCTGATCCGCCGAGGGCTTCCCCAGCCCCAGCAGCTCGAGATCACGGGCCTGGAAGACGAAGGCGATCGCCTCGGTGAAGGCGGTGTTGGGCACGCCGGCGAGCAGCGTGTGATCGACGTCGTAGAGCGAGAAGACCTGCTCGACGTTGTGGCCCAGCTCGTGGACCGCGATGTTGTAGCCCTTGTAGTTCATCCCCTCTTTCTCGACGCGCGTGCGCAAGCGGGGGAAGTCGCCTCGGCGGGCCGACTGCATCGCGTGGCCAGCGCCGCGCGACGGATCGACCTTGATGCGCTCGGACAGGTACTTTGCGCGCTCCGCCGAGAAGCCGAGGCCCTGCAGGATTCGGGGAATGTCCTTCGCGAAGGCCTCGGCGGTCGGGTACCGCGCGCGCACCTTCGCGTCGAGCTCGGCCTCGGGCACCGAGCCTCGTGGCAAGAACCCGTTGAACCACAGGTCGGTCGGCTCGAGCGGTCTGCCCAGCCGCTTCTGGATCTCGGCCGCGACCCTGGGCACCTGCGGCGACGTCAGCACCGACTCGAGCAGCTGTTTGACGCGCGCCTCTGGCATCTCGGCGCCGAGGGCGAAGGCGCGATCGATGGCCGACGGCGCAGTCGGCGAATAGGGGTCGGCGCGCTTCTGCGCGAGGTTGCTCGCCCAGAGCCGCTGGTAGCGCACGTCGGCCTCGGGTTTCGTCGACGGCGTGGTGGTGCGCGGCGGAGCGTCGGCCTCGACGGTGTTGGCTGGAGCGACGACGACCGAGTTGGTGAACGGGTTCCAGTCGAGGCGCGGGTTGTCGATGACCGCCGCGGGGATGGTCTGGGTGACGATGCGCTCCATCACCTTGATGATGGCGCGTTGTCGAGGCAGGCCCTTCGGGTCGGCGTACTGGGCTTTGAGCTCATCGCGCAGGTTCCAGTGGCTGATGAGCCGCTTGCCGGAAGGAAAGAGGCGCTCACCAGTCTCGGAGAGCACGTGGTGCATCCACACGTTGTAGTCGGCGATGTAGAGGTCAGCAGCGGACTGGGCGGCGGTGATGCCCTGCTGCACGTCGGCCGGAACGCGGCGGCCAAACCGGCCGGTCAGCCGCGCTTCTGCCCACTGACGGCGGCTCCAGCCCGGGCCCTGCGCGAGGCGCTGCTCGAGCGTGGTGAGCGGGAAGTTCAGGAGCGCGACGAAGCCGAGCTTCGAGGCGAAGAAGTCTTCGGTGAGGTGGGCTGACGGGTCCCACGCGGCGAAGAGCGGATCGACCTTCTCCATCGGGCCCACGTCGAGCTCGGTCGGCCGGCGGAGCTCTCGACCGATCTCGAGCAGATGGCCGTCGACCTGCTCGAGGTTCGCCTGAAACCGAACGAACGCCGCGTCGAGTCGCGCGGGGTCCGCGATGAAGTGTTCGGTCGCGAAGGCTCCGAGATCGCCGTCCTCGTCACGCCAGAGGGCGGCGACCTGTCGAACGCCCTGCTCCACTCGCGCTCGCGCGGCCTCTCCATGCGTGGCGATCAGCTTCGCTTCGACGGCAGTCGTGTTGATCGGCTTTGCGACGAGGGTCTTCACGGGCGCCACCGCCTTCGAGGCGCCGCTCGTCGCGGGGCCAGCAGCCAGGAGGATCAGGAGGATCGACATGGCGCGCACCCTCGTGAAAGCCGCGGGCGCTTTCAAGCGAGAAAGCGGGCCAGCGCCCTCGCGGAACGCGGGAACGAACGAAGGTCGAGCTCGTGGCGCTGCGCTCTCGCGGCGACCGTGCAGGTCACGAACGCTTGCAGACGCTGTTCTGAAATCGAACCGAGCCGAGGGTCGAGCTGCAGACCCAACGAGACTCAGTCGTCGAGGATGAACTTGCGCGGGTTCTGGGCGATGCCGTTGACGCGCACTTCGTAGTGAAGGTGGGGGCCAGTGGAGCGGCCGGTGTTCCCCATGGCGGCGATGAGATCGCCGCGCTTCACGCGCTCACCCGGCTTCACCCTGATCGCCGAGAGGTGGCCGAACCGTGACTTGATGCCGTAGCCGTGGTCGATGACGACGACGTTGCCGTACCCGCCCTCGAGGCCGGCGAAGACGACGGTGCCGTCAGACGGCGCGATGATCTCCTTGCCGTGCGGGCCGGCGATGTCGATACCGGCGTGCATCACGCGCTCACTGGTGTACGGGTCGACGCGGGAGCCGAAGTCGCTCGTCACCCAACCGCGCGTCGGCCACACCGACGGCACCGAGGCGAGCAACGACTTCTGCCCCGAGAAGTAGGCCTGGAGTTCTTGCAGGCTCTGCTCCTGGCGGGTGGCTTCGGCCGAGAGCTTGTCGAGCTTGCCCAGTAGCGCCTGCGGCGATTCCTGGCCGGCCGAGCGGACGAACTGGTTGTCGGCGCTTCCCGGAGCCGAGACAGGCTCGGTCGGGCCCATGGCGAGGTTACGCTGGGGATCAGAGAGGAGCGTGATGGCCCGGAGCTTCTGATCGAAGCGCTCGACCCGATCGAGCGTGCCTTGCACGTGCGAGAGCTGCTCGCGAATGACCGAGATCTCGCTCTTCAGCTTGAGGTTCTCGTCACGGAGCGCGGGGTTCTCGTGCGCCTCGCCGACGACCGAGGTGTAGTGGACGAACAACACGCCGCTGATCACGACCATCACTGCGACCGCGATCAGCGCCTGCACGACCCACGCACGCCGAAGGCGGAACCTCCGCACCTCGGACTGGCGATCGGGCACGACGATGAGGGTAAAGCTCTCGTTTGCCAACGCGCGGCCTCAGCGACAGGGGTGAAAACGGCGGGGCACCTTCTCCGAACGGGGCGTGCAGTGCAACAGGAATTCGACTTCTCGCGATCAGCTCAGCTTGTGCGCGAAGCCGGTGCACTGCCAATTCCTGAGACTCGCCACACGACGCGACAGGTTCAGGCGGGAACGGCGCGAACCACGATGACCGTGATGTTGTCGTCTCCGCCGCGTTCGTTGGCGAGATCGATCAGCTTCTTCGGCGCGTCTTTCAGCTCGCTGGTCGAGATGATCTCGCGAATCTCGCGGTCCTCGACGAGGTTCGCCAGACCGTCGGAGCACAGGATGAACGAGTCGTTGAGCTCGAGCATGATGCCCATGACGTCGACCTGTACTTCTTCCTCGAAGCCGACCGAGCGCGTGATGATGTTCTTGTAGCGAGAGTGCCGAGCCTCGTCGGGCGTGATCATGCCCGCCTTGATCTGCTCGTTGACCAACGAGTGGTCTTCGCTGATCTGCTGAATGAGGTCGCCGCGAACCAGGTAGGCGCGGGAGTCACCGACGTGCGCGAACATCGCGTGCTGGTGCTGGACACAGAGGCTGATCACCGTGGTGCCCATGCCGGCGAGCCGGGGGTCTTCCTGGGCGGCGCGGTAGATCTCGAAGCAGGCCTTCTCGACGGCCGCGCGAAGGAAGTCGGGCAGCGGCGAGTCCTGGAGCGAGGTCTCGGCCTTGAAAGGACTGGTGGGCGAGTTGCGAACGCCACGCAGCTCCTTGTCGATGGTCTCGACGGCGATGCGGCTGGCCGTACCACCCCCAGCATGGCCACCCATTCCATCGGCGACGACGAACAGCTGCAGCTCTTCGTCGATGAGGTAGCTGTCCTCGTTATGTGAACGCTTGCGGCCGACATCGGTGAGCCCGGCCGACAACGCCTTCAATCGCACGCCAGCGGTCTTCGACACGGTGCGCAGGTTAAGCGTGCAAAACGCACCGGGCAAGGAAGCAAATTCACGCAGTGCGCCGTTCGCGCGCGACCCGAACATCGCGCTTGCGTCGCGGCGAGCGCGGTGATTCGGCGCGCGCGGCTCCAGCAATCAGCACCTGCGCGGCAGCGCGGGCCTCCTTCGACACCTCGACGCCCGAGAGCATGCGCGCCAGTTCGTCGGAGCGCGCGTCGAGGGTGCCCAGGACTTCGACGGTCGATTGCACGCGGCCGCCCGAGAGATGCTTCTCGATGCGCAGGTGACGCGACGCATGCGCGGCCACCTGCGGAAGGTGGGTGATGCAGAGGACCTGCCGGTGGCTGCTGAGGTCCTTGATCAACCGGCCCACGACGTCGGCGACCGCGCCCCCGACGCCCGTGTCGACCTCATCGAGGACGGAGACCGTCACGCGCTCGGTGGCCGCAAGCACCGACTTGATGGCCAACATCACGCGAGAGGCTTCGCCGCCCGACGCCGTGCGCGCGAGTGGTCTGGCAGGTTCACCGGGGTTCGGCGCGAAGAGGAACCGCACCTGATCGGCGCCGAGCGAGGTGGGCGCAGCCGGCAGGAGTTCGACGGTGAACCGGGCGCTCTTCAACGCGAGCCGGGCCAACGCGTCGCTGACCTTTCGCTCGAGGAGCGTGCCCGCCTCACGCCGCGCCTTCGTCAGCACCGCGGCCTCGCGGGCGAGCGCGTCGTCCAGGGTGGCGAGTTCGCGCTCGACCGCTGCGCGCAGCTCGGCCCGGCGCTCCAGCTGATCGAGCTCGGCCACGAGGGCTTCTCGGCGGCCGCTGAGCTCATCAACGGAAATGCCGTGTTTGCGGCTGAGCGTCTTGAGGAGATCGAGGCGCTCCTCCACGTCGCGCAGCCGCGAAGGGTCCAGGTCGACCTGGCCCAGGTAGCGGTTGAGCGCACGGCAACCCTCGTCGAGCTCGGCCAACGAAGCGACGACGCGTTCTCGGACTGCAGCCACCGTGGCGTCGAGCTTCTCCATCTCGCCGAGCCGCTGGCCTGCTTCTCTGAGCAGATCGCTCGCGTTGACGTCGCGCGAGGCGAGCAGGTCGTCGGCCGCGGTCGCGAGGGCCTGCAGGCGGCTCGCCGACGCCAGGCGGCGCCGTTCGTTCTCGAGTGACACCTCTTCTCCTGGCTTCGGCGTCGCCCCTTCGAGCTCCTTGACCTGAAAGCGCAGGTACTCGACGCGCGAGCGCACTTCACGCTCGTCGCCTCCAAGCTCGGCGAGCCGCCCGAGGGCATGGCGCCGCTGTTCGAAACACGCCTGGTACCGGGTGCGGGGCCCTTCGTGGGCCTCGAGGCCCCCGAAACGATCGACCAGCGCCCGATGGTTGTCCTCGTCGTAGAGCGAGGCGTGCTCGAGCTGACCTGCGATGTCGACGAAGCCGCGCATGACCTGTTGAAGCACCGACACGGTCACCAGGCACCCGTTCACCCAGGCCTTGCCGCGGCCCTGCGCCGAGATCGTGCGCCGGACCAGCACCTCATCTCCCGCGGCTTCGAGACCCCGTTCGTCGAGCCTGGTCGAGAGCTCCGGTGAGAGCGCGAACACGCCTTCGATCGAGGCCTCGTCGCACCCAGCTCTCAACATGCCGGTGTCGGCGCGCCCACCCGCGAGCAACATCAACGCGTCGAGCAGCATCGACTTGCCGGCCCCGGTCTCACCCGTCATCACCGTGAGCCCTGCGCCCAGCTCGACCTCGATCTCTTCGATCACTCCAAAGTTCCGCACCCGCAACGTCCGAATCATGGCGTCCTCCTGACACTGAACACCCTATCAGGTCAGGCTGACATGAACGAGCCTGCGTCAGGCTCGCCCTGTTTCTTCATCGGCTTGGGCGGACGGTCAGCGAGCGGCGGTCTTGGGCGCGGACAGGAGCATGTCGGCCTTGTCACCGGCGACGAGCTCGCGCATCGAGTACGTCAGCACGCACGACGACGCCTTCGCCTTGACGTCCATCACCATGCAGGCGCCGACGGCCTCACGGGGGAACGCGTCGTCGTTCTCCTGCGGATTGAAGTGGCGATGAATGGGCGAGGTGTCGCCCGAACGGAAGAACGTGAAGGTGTTGCCCAGCTTGACGCCGTCGTCGGCGCCCTTGTCGAGGAGCACGAGGAACGACTCGACCTGGTGATGGGTGTAGCGCTTGGCGCCGATGACGAGGGTCGCGTCCTTGATCTCGCGATCGTTGGCGCGAGGGGCAACGGTGCGAACGACCGACTCGCCGGCCGGGCTGACGGAGTCGCCGCGGTGCACCTCGTCGAGGCTCCGGCTGATGGACACGGTGGCGACGTTCCTCTTGGTGTCGATGGCGACGACTTTGCCCTCGGCGACGACGCGGGTCATGTAGCCGACCAGTTCCTTGGTGGTGGGATGAAACACCTCTCCGCCGTCACGGTAGATGACCGTGGTGTCGCCCATCTTCAGGGTCTTCTTGTTCGAGGTGTCGACGTACACGGAGAACGGGATCACGAGCATCTCGTTCTCCGAGAAGGAGCCGATGATGCGGGCGTTCTGCTCGAGCTCCTTGGTGGTGATGAACGCGATGATGGGCAGGGTGATGGAGTTCTTCGGCCGGAAGCCAATCTGCCCCGACTTGGTCACGCCTTCGCCTTCGTCGAACAGCTGCCCCTCTTCGATGTCGGGGACCTCGGTGCCCACCTCGACCTGGGTGGGCTGCTCGT
>JAUXRI010000003.1 GCA_030681895.1 Myxococcales bacterium
GCACGTGCTCCTGCGCCTTCGCGCCGCCCTCGGTGTAGACGCGGTCGAAGATCTCTCCGATGACGTGGAAGCTCGAGACGAGGTTCGGGCCGCCGTTGCCGACGAAGAGGCGCACCGTCTCACCGACCTTGCCCTTGATGGCGCGGTCTCCGACCATCGACAGCGCGCTGCCGTTGAACACCACGTACGAGGGCCGCTCGTCGATGGCGCGCTTCATCGAGAAGGGCTGCAGGCCTTTCTGGCCGAAGTCCGCGTCCGTGTAGAAGTCGCCCTGCACCACGTAGTACTCGCGGTCGACCTTCGGCAGCGCCTTCTTCGGCTGCACGTAGATGAGCCCGTACATGCCGTTGGCGATGTGCATGCCGACCGGCGCGGTGGCGCAGTGGTAGATGTAGAGGCCCGGGTTGAGCGCCTGGAAGGTGAAGCGGCTCTTGTGGCCAGGCGCCGTGAAGGTGCTCGCCGCGCCGCCGCCGGGGCCCGTCACCGCGTGCAGGTCGATGTTGTGCGGCAGCTTGTTGTTCGGGTGGTTCGCCAGCCAGAACTCCACCGAGTCGCCTTCACGAATACGAATGAACTTTCCGGGCACGGTGCCGCCGAACGTCCAGAACGTGTAGTCGACGCCGTCGGCGAGCTGCATCACCTTCTCGATGACCTCGAGCTCGACGTGCACCTTCGCCGGAGTCGTGCGCGTGATGGGGGGCGGCACCATTGGAGGGTCGGTGAGCACCGCCTTCTCTTCTGGCAGCGCGGCGAGGCACAGCGACAGCGTCAGGGCGGCGAAGGTCATGGGGCGGCTCGTTTCTTCGTGAGAACGGGTTCGAGGTCAGGGCTGCAAGGACGAGGCATCCTTCTTCTGTGCTGATGTCCCATCAGGCTCACTGTATTTGTTCTGAAGTGAAACAGCGCGGAACGGAAGTACAGCCCTGCACGCCGTCTCCCCGAGAGGAGCGCGTTGGCACGGTCGCTGAAGAGTGCCCAGCATGCTCTCGAAATCGGCAGCCAAGGCGTTCTTCCTGGGGGGCACGGCGCTGACGTCAGCCGTGTTCCTCAGTCTCACGTGGGACACGTTCCAGCAAATCCCCGCGCGCACCAACGCGGCGGCACTCACCGACAGCGTGAAGCGAGGCAAACACGTCTGGGAGGACAATAACTGCATGGGCTGCCACACGCTCTTCGGAGAAGGCGCCTACTACGCACCCGAGCTGACGAAGGTGTACGAGCGGCGCGGGCCCGTCTTCATGCGCGCCCTGCTGAAGGACCCGGCGGC
>JAUXRI010000008.1 GCA_030681895.1 Myxococcales bacterium
GCTGGGCCTGCTCGACCTGCTCCGAGATCTCGCGCTCACTCACTTTGGCGAGCTCTCCAGCCGCCTCGAGCTTCGGCAGCACCAGGCGCGCGCTGTCGAGCTTCACGCCGAGCGCTGCCGAGGCGGCGGCCGTCAGAACAACGGTGAGCAGGAGCGGCCCAAGCCACGCGCGCGCCTCGACCGCCGGGCCGATGGCGCCAACGGGATCGAAGACCACGGCGAGGGCACGGGGGGCTCGCATGGCGGTGGCTTAACCTTCCCTGCCCTGCGACCGCGCGACATTTTGTGGGGAGCCGCTCGGGTGAAGCATGCCCGCCGAGAACGCCGGGCGAACCCGGCCATTTCACACATTCGCCCACGTGCTGAAAATGGGGCTCCGCGAGCCCCACTTCGGCTCCGGGGGCAGCCCCGCATCAGCGCGCTGCTCATCGATGATGGGTGGTCCGATCGCCTGCCTCGACGGGAGTCTGTAGCTCCGCCTACGGGGCCGCTTCGCTGGTGGCGGCAGCCGCCCGCAACGACTCCAGGGAGGCCTGCACTTCGGCTCGATTCGCGGCTGTCGCGAAGTTCTTCGGGGCCAGCAGCACCTGGAACACCACGCGCCGGGGCACGTCGACGCCGCGGACGACGAGGGCGTCCTCCACCTCGTGCACCGACGTCACCGCAGTCCAGCCGAAGGTGGTGTCGCCGGCGCTCAGGCCCTTCGCGTCGACGGTGATCTGCACCCCTGCCTGCATGGTCAGCCCAGCCCCCTGGGCGATCTGCGCACGTCCAAGCAGCGTCATGGGAACGATGAGCGCCGTCGACAGCCAGACCAGCGGCAGCAAGACCAGCAGCCCACACAAGCCGACCGCCACCGGCTGGTCGACGCGACTGGCGAGGAATGCGAGCGGCACCACCAATACCAGCGCGATGATGAGACGGATGCGACGCGTGAGGCTCCGGCTGCGTTCGAGGAAACCGGTGAACCGCTCCTGAAGCACCTTCGGCTCCGTCAACGCCACGTCGCTCGACCCGGCGGGCACCGTCTGGCTGTGCACCTGGCCGACGAACGGGCCCATCATGATCGCGGCTCCGGTGATGCCGGCGGAGCGACCTTCCACCGCCGGTGCAGCCACAACCACTGCTCGGGGTACTGGCGAATGAGCGCCTCGATGATCGCCGTCAGCCGCGCCGTGTGCTCCGTCAACTCGCGCTCCTTGTCACCCAGCTCGGGGAACGGCACTGGGCCCTCGACGAGCATCTTCAGGCGCTCCCGATCGCGCACCGCCGCCACCACGTAGACCGGCGCCTTCGTCACCCGCGCCGCCATCGAGATCGCCGGGGTGGTGCTCGCCAGCCGGCCGAAAAACGGCACGAAGACGCCGCTCTTCGCGGGCAACACCTGATCGATCAACTGCACCACCGCCCGGCCCCGCCCGAGCGCCGACACCATGCGCCGGAGCGCCCCCCGCTGGAGGATCAGCTCGACGCCCGCCGCCTTCCGATTCTTGACGACCCACTCGTTGAAGGCTCCCGCGAGCGGCCGGACGACGGCGCTGAGCTGACAGCCGCGACGGGCCATCACCTCGGCGAAGAGCTCCCAGCTCCCGAGGTGCGCCGACGCGATCAACACGGGCTGATGGCCATCGACGAGCACGTCCAGGCCCTTCCAGTCGGCGATCTCCACGGTCTGGGTGAGCTCCGCGCCGGGGATGAGATCGGACGTGACGGCCTCGACGGCGGCGAGCGCGAGGCTCTCGTAGACGCCGCGCGCGATGGCGCGGCGCTCGTCGGCCGGCTTCTCGGGAAACGCGTGCGCGAGGTTGTCGAGGGCGACGCCGCGTCGAATGCCGAGGTGCCAGGCAACCGCACCGACGAAAGACGCCAGTCCGCGCCGCGTCGTTGGAGCGAGCCAGCGCAGCCACGACATGAGGGCCCCGACGAACCACCGGCCGACGGGACCTCCTGGGGTGATGTCGGGCTTTCGAACGACCTTCGACGTCACTCGGCGTTGTCCGGAATCGCGGCCGCCTGACACGCGCCGATGCCACGCTTCACCGCGTCGACGTTGCCGTTCAGCCTCGACGCCTCTCCGTACGCTTTGAGGGCCCCAGCGCACTGGCCACGGCTTCGCAACGCGTCACCCTGCGAGATCGCGTCCTGGACCTTCTTGATGTCGGCCAGGAGCGCGACGGCCTTGGCGCTGGCTTCCGTGTCCGCCGCGACGTTCTCGAGATCGATTCGGGCGCTGTTGAGATCGCCCTTCTCCCAGTTCGTCTGGGCCGACTTGAGCTTCTCGTACGCCGCCCGCTCGTGAATCTGCTTGGCGGCTGCGGCTGCGATGAGCGTGGCCGTGTCGTCGACTCTGGGAGGATTGTCGCCCACCGGTCGCGCCTCGACGAGCTTCGGCGGCACCTCGGGCGTGGTGGTGTTGGGCTGCGTCGTCGTCTTGTCTCCACCAAAGAGCACTGCCGCGCCGCCACCGATCAGCGCGACCAGCACGACGATCACGCCGATCAGCGGCCCCTTCGACTTCTGGACCTGCGGAGGCATCGAGTCGTCGCGCGGGCTGAGGCCAGGCGCCGACTGCGTCGGGCTGATCGAGCCCACGCCAGGGAGCTGGGTCAGCGCTGCGGCGGCCTGCGTGGCAGGCGAGCCGATCGGCTTCGGTGCCGGCGTCTGCATCAGCGTCGACTCGATGGCGTCGTTCCCCGCGAGCGTTCCGGGCAAGGCGACTCCGGTGCCCTTCCCCGGCGCCGGCGTGGCCCTCGAGACCGACGCCCGGCTCGCCTCGGTCGCCATACGCTGCAGCGGCGGCAACGACATGTGGAGCTGCGTCGGAATCGACTGCGAGAGCGCGCTCGCGAACGCGATCATGTCGGCGTAGCGATCTTCGCGCTTCTTCGCGCACGCCTTGTCGAGCACGGCCTGGAGCGGCGGCAGATCGAGCTCGGGGAAGTACGAGCCCAGACGCGGCAGCGGCTCCATCACCTGCTTGCGCATGATCTCGGCGATGGTGGCGCCGTCGAACGGCTGGTGCCCGGTGAGCGCCTCGAAGCAGACGACGCCCAGCGAGTACACGTCGGCGCGAATGTCGACCTCGCGGCCCTCGACCTGCTCAGGAGACATGTACCGCGGCGTGCCAGCGATCGCGCCCGCGACGGTCAGCTTGGTGCTCGCGTCCATCAGGCGCGCGATGCCGAAGTCGAGCACCTTGGCGTGCATGCCCCGCAAGCCTTTGCGGATCATGATGTTCTCGGGCTTCAGATCGCGGTGCACGATCTGCTTCTCGTGCGCGTCGGCGAGCACGTCGGCGACCTGCGACGTCACCTCGATGGCCTCGACGATCGACAGCCGGCCCCGCTCGGCGATCGTCTTCTTGAGATCGACGCCTTCGCAGTACTCCATCGCGATGAAGAGGTTGCCTTCGTCGTCCTGACCGAACTCGTGGAAGGTGACGGCGTTGGGGTGCACCACCTTCGCGTACGTCTTCGCCTCGTTGAGGAAGCGACGCGCGATCTCGACGTCGGTCGAGAACTCGCTCTTGAGGAACTTGATGGCGACGCGGTGGCCGATACCGACCTGCTCCGCCAGGTAGACGGCGCCCATGCCGCCCTGACCGATCTTCTTGATGATCTTGAACCGCCCGGCGATCACCTTGTCGACGAGGCGATCGTTGCGGTTGAGGCGAATGGTCTCGCTGCGCCCGCACGACGGGCACTTCGGATCTTCAGCCTCGTATTCGGAACCGCACGCCTGACAGATGAAGAACGCCACCGGGGCTCCTGTGAAGACTGAAGATCCCGCGGGTCGCGGTCACTTTTCGGGGGGAAAGCGCGTGCTGAACAACAACCGCTCGAGCTCTGAAGCCCCGACCTCTGGAGAATTGCCGAGAGCGAGTGAGGTGCGCAACACGGCCGTCCGCGGGTCGTCCTTGAGATCGGCCTCGAGGGCCTTGAGCGCGGCCAGCTTGTCGCCCGCGTGGTAGAGGGACAGCGCGCGGTAGAAGGCGTATTCCTTGTTGGCCGGGTCGGCCTTCGCCGCCTCTCCGAAGTGCTGGGTCGCGCGCTTGAAGTCACGCTCACCGAACTCCGCGAGCCCGTCGAGGAAGGCCGTCACGCCAGCCGAGTTCCCCGCAGTGACGCCCGAGTCGGCAGCGATCTGGAACAGCGGCCTCGCGCTGCGCAGCGTCTCGGCGGCGAGCTTCTCGTTCGCCAGCGCCCGCTTGTGAATGCCCTCGGCCTCGAGGACGGCGGCGCTGCCGAGCTTCTGCGCCATGTCGGCGAGGTCGGGCCCGAGGAAGCCGTCCTTCACGAGCGTCCGCAGCTCCTCGGCGGCGCCGGCCGGGCCCATCACCACGCCCTTGTCGAGCTGGGCGAAGAACGCAGCGCGCGTCTCGACGTACTTCTGGCCCAGGTCAGGCGGCTGCCCCTTGGCGTTCTTCAGCTGGCGCTCACACTGATCGCTCTCGGCCGAAGCCTTCTTGCGGTCGGGCGTCTCGGGGCTGACCTTCAGATAGACCCGGTACGCGTAGCAGCCGCGCTGCAGTTGTTTGGCCTGCACCATCGCGCGGCCGAGCTGCAGGTAGGTGTTCAGCGTCGCCGGCGCCACGCGGGTCGCCTTGAGGTACTGGTCCGCCGCCTTGGCGTACTGCTTCTTGTTGTAGAGGCGGCTGCCTTCGGAGATCAGGGTGTCGGCGTTCCCGACGCCCGGGCCCACCAGCGCCTCGGCCAGCGAGACTGACGCCCACAGGGCCACCACCACCATCGTCGCGCGCTCAGAAGCCATAACCCAACCCCACGTTGAAGCCCCACTGATGCGAGTTGTTGAACACCGGCTCGGGCCCGGTCGTCACCGGAGGCATCATTCCGTCGTTCGGGGCCTCCATGCGCGAGGACTCGCCGAAGATGTAATAGGTGAAGTGGCCGCTGCCGAAGAAGTACAGGCCCTCGACGATGAAGAAGCGCACGTTGAGCCGCGCCGCTGCGAGCAGGTCGAGGATCATGAAGCCGTCTTTGTAGAACGTCGTGGTGACCGGCTCGATGATCTGCCCGGTGCGGAACTCCGCGCCGATCTGCAGCTGGAACATGAAACGCCACGCTGCCAGTTTCAGCTGCGGCTGCAGCGCGCGAATGGTCACCAGGTGCACGCGCGTGTTGCTGATCGTCGAGGGGCCGGTGATGCCCATGTCGACCTCTCGCTGCGCACCCGGCGCGTAGCCGACGCCCAGGTTGAACTGCTCGACGTTGGTCAAGTAGCTGATGCCCACCACGGCGACGCCGAAGTACTTGCCGCCAGTCCCGTACTCCAGGGAGCCGCCCATCAAGAGGCGCGAGCTGCTGTCGATGCTGGTGGTGCGCCCAGTGCCCGAGTTGCCCCAGCGGCGGGCGACGAGCGAGTTGCCCAACAGCGAGCCGTACTCGTAGCTGAGCTGGAAGTACGAGCGCTTCTCGTACGTCAGCTCGGTCTCGGTCGCAGGCGCGGGCGGCGGAGGCAGCGGCGTCGTCACCTTCACGGCCTGATCGGGCTGCTGGTTCTTGATCACCACCGTCATGCTGTCGGGCGGCTTGTTGGGGCCGATCACCACGGCGCCGGGGAGCGGCTCGAGCGTCTTGTCGAGCACGTACTGCTCGTCGGGCTTCACGCTGATCGTCTGCTCGAAGGCCTTGTGGTTCTCGGCCGTGAGCCGAATCACGTGCTGGCCCGGGAGGATGCCGCGATCGATGCGGTCCTTCGCGACGGGTTGGCCATCGATGGAGATCGACGTACCCGCAGGGGCCGCCGTGACGATCAACCGCGCGGCGACCTTCTCGAGCGCCTTCTCGAGCGACGCGCTGCCCTTGATGGGGACGACGAGCGTCTCTTCGATCGGCTGATGGAGCTTCAGATCGATCTTGATGACGCGCTCGCCGGGCAGCACCTGCGTCGTCAGCGGCGTCGTGCCCATCTTGGTGTCATCGACGTAGACGGTCGCGCCCGGAGGGGTCGACTTCACCTCGAGCGTCGAGGCCACCGGCACCACCTTCGCGACCGCGCCCAGCAGCGCCTTCTCGAGCACCGGGGCCGCCGAGGTCGCAGGCATCACCTTGTTCAACGCCGGCTCGTACGAGACGACGCGGAACTTGAAGCCCGCCTCGTCCTGTCCACCCTGCACCATCACGATGCGGCCGAAGCCGAGCGTCGCCACGAAGGGATCGATCGGATCGGCGCAGCGCTCACCCACGCCGAGACACGGCAGCTCGTCGACCTTGCGGCCCTTGAGCACCGCAGCCAGCTCATTGCGCCCGATGACGTGATCTTTGCGATCGGCCGCGGCGATCAGCTTGTCGAGCGCCTTCTCGGTGCGTTCGACCAGCGCCTCTTGACCCGGGTACAGCGGGCGCACCAACCACAGGGTGGTTTCGGCGAAGGCCGACGTCGCCAGGAACACGAGGGTCGCCGCCAGCATCCCCCCGGAAAGCTTCACGAAACGCATCATGGTCGAGGCCTTCCTATCGGAGTCCCCCCGCGAGTGGCCACATATTCCTCCAGCTCGTCGAGGGTCTTCGGCCAGTCATCTTTCAAGAGCCGCGACAGAGAGCGATCGGCCAGCAGCCGGCCCTGCGATTGGCACTTCGCGCAGTAGTTGGTCTCGTTCTCTGCGTAGACGATGCGCTGCACGAGCGCGCCGCAGACCGGGCACGGTTGTTTGTGTTTTCCGTGCACCGCCATCTCTGGCCTGAAGGCCGTCACCTTCTCCGGCCAGCCGTCGCCGACCTCGGTGAGGAGCCGCTGTTTCCACTCGGACAGGACTTCTCGCGTCGCAGCGAAGAGCCGGCTCACCTCTTCGCCGGTCAGCTGCTTCGTCTGCT
Organism: Myxococcales bacterium; assembly: GCA_030681895.1. Classification (GTDB taxonomy): domain Bacteria; phylum Myxococcota; class Myxococcia; order Myxococcales; family Myxococcaceae; genus Xiheimicrobium. The sequence goes on from JAUXRI010000008.1 coordinate 6,834, forward strand.
TCACTGGCGAGAGCTTCGCGCGATGGAGGATCTCGTCGGAGTACGCGTTGCCGATGGCCGAGAAGAGGCGCGGATCGGTGAGGCTCCGCTTGAGCGTGTGGTTCTCGCTGCGCAGCCGCTCCGCGAACTGATCGACGTGCGCGGTCATCACCTCGAGGCCGCCGCGGTCCATCTGCTTGAGCGCCGCTTCGCCGTGCACGAGGTGAATCGACGCGCGCTTCTTCGTGCTGACCTCGGTGAACACGAGCGTGCCGTCGGCGAAGTCGAACGCCGCCAGCCCCGATCTCGCGGGGAGCTTCGCGTTCTTCTCTTTCCAGAAGAGCCGGCCCGCCACCATGAGGTGGATGACGAGAAAGAAGCCGCCCTCGAGCTCGAAGACGATGCGCTTGCCGACGCGCCGGAAGCCGAGCACGCGTTTGCCATTCACGCTGGAGATCGGCGGCTCGACGGTGCGAAGCACGAACGCGCTCGCGAAGCGCACGCGCTCGAGCACCTGACCCTTCGCGCGTGGCTCGAGCGCCGAGAGGTAACACTCGAGATCCGGGTATTCGGGCATGCCCCACCTGGCTTCTGACTCGGGTGGCCGCCGAAGCTCGTCAGAAGCGGGTCAGCAGCGCTTCGGCCCAGGCAGTGTACGCCTTCTGGTTGGGGTGCAGACCATCGGAGGTGAACAACTTCTTCGCGCCCTGCTCCACCATCAGCGGCCAGAGGTCGACGTAGACGCCGCCAGCCACCTTCGTCTCTTCCGCCAGAATGCCGTTGTACGTCTCGATGCGGGTGCGCAGCTCGTCGCGGTCGCCAAAGGCCTCGGCGATGGGCGCCTGGCTCCAATCGGGCTGGGGGATCACCAGCAGCCGGTTTCCCGTGAGGCCCGCGGCGGTCAGCTTCGTGAAGATCTGCTTGAGGCGGGCGCGGTATTCGGCCGGGCCGCTCCCTCGCACGAGATCGTTCGCGCCGATGGCCAGTGTCACGTGCGTCGGCTTCACGACGGCGAGCGCGGGCAGCTCGTCACGAATCAGCTCCCGTGTGGAGTAGCCGTTGACCGCGACGTTCTCGAGCCGCACCTCGCGTCCCTGTTTCTTCAACATCGCGCGCAGCTGGCTCGGGAAGTTCAGGTTCTCGGGTGTGCTGGTGCCGATGGTGAAGCTGTCTCCCAGGGCCAGGTACCGAATCGGGCCATCAGCGCCGCTCACCAGACCCACCATCAGCACCACCGCGTGCCATCCCACATGCACCTCCAAAGTGAATAATCTGCTGCCACCTGCGTATCCTCAACTCGAAGGAGTCCCCCATGTCGCTTCGACACCTGACGGCTGCAGCGTGCGTTCTCTCGGTTCTGGCTACGGGCCCGGCCGAGGCCCGGTTTGGAAAGCGTGGGAGCGGCTCTTCATCGTCATCGTCATCGTCATCGAGTTCTTCGAGGTCCGGCAGCTCCTCCCACGCGGCCGTGCCCGTCAACTCGGGCTCGACCGGGTACACGCCGTCGTCCCGCGGCTGGTCTGGTTCGTCGGCGTCGTGGGGCCCGCTCTACCGCCCGTACCGGTACGGCTATTGGTCGGGAGCGTTCGTGCCGTCGTACGGCTACGGCTACGGCTACTACACGCCGGCGCCCGGGGCGGTGATCGTGCAGAACGAGCAGTACGTTCGCCCCGAGCCAGCGGGCATTCGCGTGACGGCCGGCATCGAGGGGCTGTACTCGCTCTCGACCACCAACGGCTCTGGCTACATCCTCGGCGTCTCGGGGTTGTTCGAAGGAGAGCGCTTCGGCGTCTCGCTGCTCGGCCAGACCGTGCAGACCCAGATGAATCAGCTCGCGCAGCTCAACGCGCACCTGACCTTCGCGTTCCTGAGCGGCAAGTACGGCCGGCTGCGCGTCGAGCTCGGCGCCGACACGCTCTTCGCGAACGACCTGATCGTGATGGCCCCAACGGGCGGGCTCTCGGGCCAGCTGTGGATCGCCGGGCCGTTTGCGCTCGAAGGCGCGGTGTTCGCGACCCCGTGGCCCATCTACCAGCTCGACTACCGGGCCGGCGTGGTGCTCGGCATCGACTCCATCGGCATTCGTGCGGGCTGGCGATCGCAGATCCTCGAAGATCGCGGCATCGTTCCCGGCACGCCTGACGACATCACCGGCTGCACGCAGCTCGGCAATGGCAACTGGAGCTGCCGCGACGTGGTGATGGGCCCCTACATCGGCATCGGCATCGCGCTCTAGAAGACGTTGCGGCCGGTCTCGGACACCGGCGGCACCGACACCGCGGGGAGATCGCCCGTGTGCGTACGGCGCGATGCGACCTCGACCACCATCGTCTTCAGCTGCCGCGACATCACCCGGAACATGCCCGCGAGGAGCTCGGGGCGATCGCCCAGCAGATCGAGGAAGTCGCGACGATCGATGACCAGCACCGTGGTGTCGACGGTGGCGATCACGTCGTTGATTCGTGGAGCGCCGTCGAAGAGCGACGTCTCACCGAAGCTCTCGCGGGCCTTCATCGTCAGCACCACTTCGCCTTCGCGGCGCGCCTCGGCTGCGCCCTCGACGATCACGTACAGCGCGTCGCCGGGATCGCCCTCGACATAGATGCGCTCGCCCTTGCGGAAGGACTGCTCCTTGGCCACGGCCGCGACTGCGGCGAGATCGTCGACGTCGCTCTGCGCGAAGATCTCGACGCCTTCGAGCGCGAAGAGCCGCTTCACCGTCACGTCACTCATGTCGTCCTCTTTCGGAGACTTCGTCCACACGCCCTTCGCGCGGCCGACCCGTCTGGCACAGGCCCGCAGCGTGAAGTCTTCGCTCGCGCACAGCTCTTCGATGAAGACCCGCGCGGCGTCTTCGTCACCCAGCGGCAAGCTCTTGAGCGGCGCCTCGAGCGCGTCGGCGATCAGCGCGAGCTCGTCTTCGCTCAAGACGTTGTCGACGAGTTCCAGCGCCCACGCTCTGCGCCGCGTGTCGGTGCCTGTCAGGTGCGCATGGGCCCGCCGCAGGGCGCGCGAGTCGTGCAAGAGCCCCAGCAGCCACAACGACAGCTCGAACGCCTGGGAGAGTCGATCGCTGAGAATGCGGGTCAGCAACGACGAATCACCCATCGCGGCGCGCACGGAGCGGTACGCCGGCAGCAGGACCTCGCGCGTGTGACGTCGGCGGACGAGGGCCTCCATCACGCGGTCGCGATCGACGTCGAATTCGGGGTGCTCGTCGTGAATTCGGGCCAGGGCCGAGCCCACCCGGTAGTGCAGCTGGGCGTCGTCTCTCGCGTTCGATTCCAGCAGCGCGTTGAAGGCCGTCTGGGTGCCGATGCGGCGCAGCACGCGAGGCAGCTGCGTTCGCAGCGCCAGAGAGCGTGAACGATCGTCGAGCGTCGCCGCCAACAACGGGACGAGATCGTCGCCCATCGCCGCGAGGGCGTCGCGTGCGAACCGGCGCTCGTCCCGCCACGACAGGAAGCGCAGCAGCTTGGGGCCCAGCTCGAGGTGCAGGCCTTCTCCCGTCGCGACGATGGCCACCTGTCTCACCGAGGCATCGGCGTCGTCGAGGCACCGGCCGAGAATCGACGAGTGCGCCGGATCGCCGAGCCGGCCCAGGAGCCGGGCAATCTCCCGCCGCTCTGCCGCCGGTGCCGTGCCGCTCTTGTCGATCAGCTTCTGAAACGCGACGACGGCACGAGGGTCCTTCTCTCCCGGCAGCGACAGCAACGCGCCGACGGCCGACGTGACGAGGCCCACGTCAGGGCTGCTCAGCAACGGAGGGAGCACGTGCCGCGCCTGCACCGGCGCGAGCCTCGCCAGCGCCCACATCGCCGCGTCTCTCGGCCGCCGGGCGCCCGAGATCACCAGGGCCTCGAGCTGGCGCGTCACGGACGTCGTCTGGTGCCGCTCCGCGAGCTGAACGCCGCGGGTCTGCACCCGCTCGTGTGGGTGCGCGATCAGCTGCTTGACGTGCGCCTCGTCGATGGCTCCGGCGTACTGCAGCAAGTCGGCGGCCCTCAGGGCTCGCTCGGGCGCTGGCGCTCGCAAGCCCTCGGCGAGCAGCTGCAGCTCGGCGCCGATCAGGTTCGCGCTCTGGGCACCAGCCACTCGCAGGTGCAGGGCCTCGAGGTACCGCGGTCGGATCTTCCACAACACGAACCCCAGGCCCGCGCAGACCGCGACGATCGTCACCAGCACGCCGCTCAACCCCACCGACGCCGACACCGCGATCAGCACCACACCGGCGATGCCCATGCCGGCTTTGCGCAAGAGGCCGTCGATGGTGCGTCGAACACCGTCGCGCAGCTCGTCGGGCAACGGCGCGTACAGCAGCTGCACCGCCACCGGGAGCAACGACCAGCTCGCCGCGCTCTCGAAGAGCTTGAGCGCCCACGCACCCCAGACGCCGGGCCACACCGCCGTCGCCACGGTCAGCACCGCGACGAAGGCGGGCACGAGCGCCACGTAGCGCAAGATGCCCAGCCGCTTGAGCAACGACTCGGCCGCGAGGAATTGAAACACCACGCAGAACACGCCGGTCCAGAGTTGGTGCGAGGCGAAGACGTCGGCCATGTCGGCCTCGCCGAGCCGCTCGACGGCGCGCTGACGGAAGACGAAGTCGGTCAGCTGCTGAATGAGCGAGAAGCCGAGCACCAGCAGCGCCAGCAGCGACGCATAGGGGAGCTCGAGCACCGTGCGCACCGAAGCGACACTGGCCCGGCTCGCCCGCGCCGACGCCGAGTCCTCGTTCTGGTGGAACCGGAAGGCGAGCCCACCAGCGAGCAGCAGCACGCCGCCGCCGAAGAGCAGCGCTGGCGCACCGGCCGTCCTCGCGGCCAGCTGTGCACCGAAGCCGCCCACGATGGCGCCCGACATGCCGACGCCGTTGATCCACGTGAAGGCACGGCGGGCCTCGCGTGCATCGAAGGTGTCGCCGACCGCGCCCCAGAACGAGAGCGAGACCTGCGTCGCGAAGGCCTCAGCGAAGAGGTAGGCGATCAGCGCCGTGAACGGCACCTCGAGCCGAACCGCCGCGAGGAACCCGAAGGACGTCACGCCGCCGACGAGGGCGAGCCAGGCCGGACTGCGCCGGGTGCCGAAACGCGCACCGACGATGGCCAGCGCACCGGTCAGCAGCGAGGCCGCCAGGTACAGCCACGGCATGGCCGAAGTCTGAAACCGCGACAGCACCAGCGCGTTCGTCGCCGGCTTGAGCATCGCGATCGAGCCGATGAAGCAGAACTGAAAGGCTGCCGCCGGTGCCAGCCGCCGTGCCCACGAGCGCGCCATCGCGCGTCACTCCGCCGGGAAGGCGAGCTCGGCTTTGCCCACCGACGAGGCGATCTTGAGCGTCATCGCGCCGCCGTTCACCTTCGGGAAGCGCACGCGGTAGCCGACCCAGAACGACTCCATGTAGCTGTAGATCGATCGCTGCTCGGTGTTCGCGCGGCCGATGCGCTCGATCAGCACTGGCGCCAGCTCGCGCCCGTCGACCACCAGCGCCACCCGCCACATCGAGCCGGCCTTGTCGAAGTCGTCCATCTTGGGATCGTTCGCGTGCACGGAGAGGTGGAACTCGGTGACGTCGCGCAGTCGCTGGCGTTCGGCCTCCATCGCCGCGCGCTCCTCCTCGACGGGGATCGAGCGAAACCGGCCGTACCGCTTCACGCGCGCTTCCATGAAGGGCGTCGATTCCCACGTCGCGTATACGAAGAGCCGCGTGTCGAGGTAGTCGTAGACGCCCTGGCTTCGCGTGTAGCGCTCGAGCGTCTGCTGGTAGGCCGACTCGAGCGCCTGATCGGCCTCTGCTGGCGACGGCTCACCGGCCACGCGAGGGATGCGGGCGGTGGCGCAGGCCGCGCTGCAGAGCAGCACGACCGCCAGGAGGGGCCGCCTCACCGCGGGAAGTCCTCGCGGGTGAAGAGCGAGAAGACCTTCACCCCGAGCGCGGCGATGGCCTCACGGCCGCCTTCCTGCCGATCGACGACCGCGAACGCCGCGAGAGGCGCCAGCTGCTCCGCGCGGGCACGTTCGATCGCCTTGATGGTCGACGCACCGGTGGTGATCACGTCCTCGACGATCGCCACGCTCGCGCCATCGACCAGCGACGTCTTGCCTTCGATCCACTGGCCGGTGCCGTGCCCTTTAGGCTCCTTGCGCACCAGGAACGCCTGCAGCGGCTTGTCGGCGAGGTGGCTGATCAAGCTGACTGCTGAGGCGAGCGGATCGGCGCCGAGGGTGAGGCCGCCGACGCCGATGGCCTCGGGCAGTTCCTTCGCGATCTGCGCGAACATCAACCGGCCGACGAGCCAATGCCCCTCGGCAGTGAGCACCGTCTTCTTGCAGTCGATGTAGAAGTCAGACTCGCGGCCACTCGACAGCACGATCTTCTTCTTCGCGTAGCTCTTCTCGGTCAGCAGGGCGAGCAGACGCCGGCGATCGGCCTCGAGCGCCTGGGGCCCGAGATCGAAGCCGGTCACTTCTTGCTCTCCAGGAACGTCACGAGGTCGCTCGAGTAGCGCAGCTGCGTGAGCAGGGCTTCGCGCTTCTCGTCGTCGAGCTGGTCGAACACGTCGGCGAGCAGCGAGAGGTCTTGATTGCACTGCGACAGCCGCATCGACACGTCAGAGGCCAGCTCGTCGGCGTCGACCTCTTCTTCGACGTTCTCAGGCGACAGCGCGTCGTCGGCCGCGAGGGCCTTGATGAGCATGTCGCGCGCGGGCGGGCTGAGGCGGCCTTCCGACTCGAGGCGCTCCTGAACGGCCTTCAGCGCCTCGCCGTCGACCGAGCGGGAGTGAATGGCCGAGGCGATCGCCATCAGCATCGCGTCGCCGTCGGACAACTCGGTGTGCAGGCGCGCGACGACCTTCTCACGCTGGAGGAAGCGCAGCGCCGCGACGCGACGGAAGCCGGTGATGATCTGAATGCGATCGGGCGGCACCAGCCGCACATCGATGGGGAACAGCTGGCCGAGCCGCGCGACGTCGGTGGCGAGCGCCGTCACGTCGTCGAGGTCGGAGGCGGGTCGAATTCGAAACGTCTCGTCGGGGTCGAGGCGCTCGAGCGGCAGGAAGGCCGGGGCCGAGAAGTGCCGAGGCACTTCGTGCGGCTCGACCTCGATGGCGTCGTCGTCTTCTTCGTCCGAGAGCGCGCCGTCGTCGATGTCCTGCAGCGCCGCTGGAACGGCAACGGGAGCGGGCGGCGCAGGAGGCGTCAGCACCACCGGCTCCGGCGTCACGAGCACGCCAGATGACTCTGCCGGCGGCGTGGAGCCGTCGGGCATGGCTTCATTCTGGGTGTTCGAAACGTCGGACATGGCGAGGCCGCCTTACTTCTTCTTCTTCACCAACACCTTCTTCTTCCCAGCCTCGCCGACCAGAACGGGCTGAGGAGGCGGGGGCGGCGGTGCGGGCTTGTTCTCGGGCTTGCTCGAGGTCTCGACCCTGGCGAGCGGCGGCGGCTGCGGCTTCGACGGGACGCGCATCGGCACCGCCGGGCGCGCAGGCACGGTGGCCGGACGCGTCGCGGGGCGAACGACGGGGCGGCTCACCGGGCGCTCACCCTGGGGGCGAGGCTCGGCGTTGCCCATGTCGACACGGCCGCGGAAGCTGGCGCCGTCGACGATGATCACGCGCGGGCTGTTGATGTCGCCCACCATACGTCCTTCGCGGGTCAGCTCGACGCTCTCTGACGCGGTGATGTTGCCCACCACGATGCCCGAAACGATCGCGTTTCGAACCGAGACGTTGGCCTTCACGATACCGCTGGTCTCGACGATGAGCGTCTTGCTCAGGTTGAGCTCGCCCTCGACGCGCCCACGGACGGTGAGATCTTCGTCACCGCTGAGCTTTCCGCTGATGAGGATCGAGGGGCCGATCACGGTGCTGTCCGTTCCGCCCGACGAGAACTCCTTGGTGGCCGCCATGAAATCAACGCTCCTTCACATCCATGTCGACGTTGCCCTTGAAGCTCGCCCCATCGGCGATGAGGATTCGGGGCGCGCGCACGTCGCCCACCACACGGCAGTCAGCCTTGAGCTCGACCTTGTCGGTCGCGGCGATGTTCCCCGTGACGCGGCCGGCGATGTCGACGTTCTGCACCTCGATGTCGGCCTCGACCACGCCGGACGCCTCGACGAAGAGGCTCTCCTTGAGCGAGATCTTGCCCTTCACCGTCCCCTGAATCACGAGGTCCTCATCTCCGGAGATCTCTCCGTCGATGACGATGCTCGAGCCGATGATCGTGTTCGCCATGTGTCGTCCTTCGCCCCCGGAAAGGTGGGTGCTTCGTGCGTTGAAAGAAGGTGCAGCTAGATGTCGTCAGGCAGCTTGACGTCCATGTCGATGGAGCCGTTGAAGACGGCGCCGTCTTCGATGACCACACGGGTGGCCATGATGTCGCCGTTCACCTTGGCAGCCTGGTTGATGCTGCACTTGGTGCCCGCGTCGATGTTGCCCGAGGCGGTGCCGTTGATGGTGAGTTCGTCGGCCCGGATGTCGGCCTCGACCACGCCGCTGGACTCGATGGTGAGGTGGTTCTTCAGGTTCACCTGACCTTCGACGCGGCCTTCGACGACGAGATCGCCGCCGCCGGTCAGACTGCCGCGAATGGTGATCCCTTTACCGATGATGTTGATTTGGTCGTTCGTGGCCATGAGCGCGTGAGGTTCCTACGTCAGAGGTGGGCCGAAATCCACGCCACAATGTCGCCCATCGGTTGCTCCTTGTTCAGCTCGCAGAGCACCTCGTGGCGGAAGTCGGAGTAGTCCTTCCAGGTCTTGTCGGGCGACGCGACGGTGTCGAAGAACGCCCGGGCCGCAGGCATCGACGCGATGCGATCGCCCGTCCCGGCGACGACGAAGAGGGGCACGGTGATGTCCTTGCCGCGGCCGGCGAGGCGCTCCTGGGCGCCCGTGCAGGCGAAGTACCAACGGGGCGTCGTGACGTGCAGGTAGATCGGGTCTTCCGCCGACGACTTCTGCCAGGCCGGGTCGCGAGAGAGATCTTCGACCTTGAGCTCGTTCGACAGGTGGAGCCCTGGGATGATGTTCTTGATCAACCTCGCCGCGAACAACTTCACGGCAGGCGGCTCGAAGGCGATCTTCAGGAACGGCGCCGACAACACCAGCGCCTTGAGGCCGGCCGGGTTGGTCGTCGCCCAGTGCGTCGCCATGAGCGCGCCGTGGCTGTGCGCGAGGATGAACGTCGGCAACCCCTGCGCTGCGCCGCGGAGCTTGTCCCAGAAGACTCCGAGGTCAGCGAGGTAGTCGTCCCAGACGGCGCAGTCGGCGCGGCGGCCATCGGCCTTGCCGTGACCGCGGTAGTCGAAGGCCATCACCCCGAAGCCGGCAGCGACGAGCTGGTCGATCACCCACAGGTAGCGACCTGAATGATCACCGTAGCCGTGGACCACTCCGACCCAGGCCTTCGGCGCTCCGTCGGGCATGGCCGAACGCCAGAACAGCCGCGTTCCGTCTTTCCCCGAGAAATACCCTTCGTCACGTTGAGCCACGCGCACCCTCCGTTGCGTGAAGCGCGGCACGCTACACGCGCGGTCGATCGAAGTGATGCACTTTCCGCGGAGCGGCGAAGAACTGGCGCAGAAACCCGCTGCTCAGCCGCCCAGGCTCTTGAGCTTCTTCTCGAGATCGGTGCGCTGTGATGGGCGATCGGCAGCCTCGGGACTCGCCGTCAGCAGCTGCACCGCGTGCTTGAGGACGGCCTCGGCTCGCTGTTTTCGACCTGCCTTGGCGCAGGCCTCGGCGAGGTGTTCGAGCAGCGTGGGCTCATCGGGCGACTCGGCGACGGCGCGCTCGAGCAGATCGACGGCGCGATCGAACTGGCCCCGGCGGTACGCGACCCAGCCTGCGGAGTCGAGATAGGCGGCGGAGTCTGGCCGGGCCTCGAGCGCCTTTCCGACGAGCCGCTCGGCCTCTTCGAGATCGCCGC
>JAUXRI010000014.1 GCA_030681895.1 Myxococcales bacterium
GTCGATGTTCAGGAAGCCTGGTTTCGCCGCTCACTCGAGCCGGTGCGCCGATTCCTGTCGGACTCCACGTACACGCGGCTGGCGACGCAACTGCAGCTCATGCACGTCAACGGGGTGCGCGACGCGATCGCCGACGTGCAGGTGCTCGACCTCCAGATCATCGGGTTGGAGCAGACGCCGTTCTTCGACAGCGTGCATGTCCGGGTGAAGGCCTCGATGCGCGATGACGACGCGCCTGTCTCGGCGAGCGACGACGACGCGCGCGCGCTGGCCCAGAAGAAGGCGCCAGAGGCGTTCACCGAGGTGTGGACGTTCGTGCGCCGCCCTGGCGTGACGACCGATGCTTCGAAGGATCTCGCGCAGGGCTTGTGCCCGAACTGCGGAGCGCCCTTCACCGGCGGCGCCGCCAACACCTGCGAGCACTGCCAGGCGATCGTCAACAGCGGCAACTACGACTGGGTGCTCGCCGAGATCACCCAGGGCAGCGAATACGTCGGCGCCAACGCCGCCGTCGATGGCCTCGTGCGCGCTCGTCAGCGGGACCCAGAGCTCACCACCGAGGTGCTGGAGGATCGTGCCTCGCTCGTCTTCTGGAAGTGGATCGAGGCGCAGGTCGCGAACGACGCTGGCCGTCTGGCGAAGGTCGCGGTGCCCGAGTTCGTCGAGCGACTGCGGGCCGATCTCGGAGCGTTGTCCTCCAGCGGCCGGCAGAAGGTGTTCCTCGAGTGCGCCGTCGGTTCGGTGAACACGCTCTCGATCGCCGACGACGGAGAGAACGAGCTGGCGAACATCGAGCTTCGCTGGAGCGCGAAGAGCGGGATCGGACCCAAAGGCCAGAAGCCGCCGACGCTCCCGTCGGTGCCTCAACGGTGGATCTTCACGTTGGTGCGGAAGGCCGGCGCGGCGACGCCGAGCAAGGCAGGCGTCTCGACCTCACGGTGCCCGAACTGCAGCGCGCCGCTGTCCGACAACGGCTCGACTTCCTGCGAGTTCTGCGGAACGGCGCTGGCGAGCGGTGAGCGCGACTGGGTGCTGCGGGAAGTGAGCTCGTGGGAGGCGTTCGGATCGAGGCGCCCAGCGGGGTCTCCCTCCGCGCCGCGCCCCGCGTCAGCCCGGGTTCCTGATCGCGAAGAGCGTGAGCGGCTGCTGTACCTGATGGCGGCGATGGCCGCGGCGGACGGCGTCGTGGACGCGAATGAGCGCAAGCTGCTCAAGATGTGCTCGGAGCGCTGGAGCGTGCCCTGGGCCAACGTCGAGCTCGCGCTGAACGCCGGCTCCGGGTTGTTCGACAAGCTCGCCGCACGTGGTTCGGCCGAGGCTGAGACGTTCATGCGCGAGCTGGTCGCGATGGCGCTCGTCGACGGAAAGATCGATCGCAAGGAGCGCAAGCTGCTCGAAGCGGCCGCCGGTCATCTCGGGCTCGGCGGCCGGCTGAATGAGTTCCTGAACCGTCAGTGACGGCGCTGCGCGTCGATCGACTGCTGCATCTTCACGTGGTCGTCCATCTCGGCGTTGGCGTGCTTCAGGCAGTGCGCGAGCGAGCCCTTCGATGACTTCGCCTTCGTGAAGAAGAGCGCCGAGGCTTCGCCCGTCACCTTGTCGGCCGCGCCTCCGACTCGGCCACCGACACCAATCTCGCCTTCGACCTCCCACTCGGCGTCGATGAGCGGCCTCAGGAGCGCGGCCTGATCGCCCGCGAGGATCTGCTTCGCGAGGGCCTCGCCGCTGACCGGAACCTCGGCCGTGACCTTCGCCTTGCCGACGCCGTTCGCCACCATGCCCGTCAACGACTTCTCGACCTCGACCTCAGCGACGAACACCCACTCGGTCCTCGCTCCCTTGAGCGCTTCGTTCGCCTCAGATGGAGACAGTTCTCCACGCTTGAGCTTCTCGGCGATGGCGGGCGGCAGGTGCTTTCGCGCCTCGAGGCGTCCCTGGAGCTTCCCCTCGATCTCGCCCTCGAACAGCGTCGACGCGCTCTTGCCAGCCGCCCCTTTCCCGAGATCGAGGGCAGCCTTCGCTTCGGCGCCGATGTCGACCTTGAAGGCTGCAGTGAGTTCGCCGCGCTCGAGGTCGACCTTCACCGCCGCGGCATTCTGAAGGTCTGCACTTGCGTGACCATGCAACCCAGGCGCTGGGTGCAAATCGAACGAGAAGCCGCCGCTCGCACGTCCTTCCCCGTTCATCTCGACGAGGTTGGCTCGGTAGTGATCGAGACGTTCCGCGGCGTGAGCACTCGTTCCGGTGATCTTGTCGAGGGGGAACGCCAATGGCCACAAGCCGGGAGTCGTCGCTGCGTACGCCACGACGCCAGCCGTTGCGATCGCCTGCGCCAGATCGGCAGCAGCCTCCGGAGTCTCGACCACGAACTTCGAGCCCCCTGCAACGCCTACCATTCCGCGAGCTTTGTCTGGCACGCCAACCCCGACCTGCCCGCCAGCGAACGCCTCCACCTCGTACTTCCCGTCATCGCGGCGCTCGATGCTGATCTTGCCTTCGACTTTCCCAGCCAGCTTCGCCGTCACGAGCGCCTTGCAGCTGACTTCGAACGACTGGTGCGGGCCGAGCCGACTCGCAGCCTCCGAGATCGTCGACTCCATCGGGCTCATCGTCGACGTCGCGTACTGTCGCTCGGCCTGCTCGACGCGATTTCGCTCGACGCTGCTGACTGGCCCGGCCGTGGGCTTCTCGATCGGCTGGTGGTCGGTGAGCGGCTGGGGAAACGAGGTCGAGGCGGCACCAATGCGTGGGGCAGACATGAGCGAGCTCCTTGGGGAAACGGGGAGCAGGGCCTCAGTTCATGGTCGATGCCGACCGCAACGCGCTGGATTTACTTCCCGGCAGCGTCTCCATCCAACGACGCCACGTGCCACCCGTCGGACTCGCGGACAGCCAGCGCGACGCGGCCCTCGGCGACGACGACGGTGGCGCGATCACCAGCGAGTTGCACCGGCCGAGCGAGCGCGACTTTCAGCCGGCTCACCAACGCGACGCCGCGCGGCTCGAGGGCGAAGTCCGACTTCAGGCGCTCCGGAGAGTAGCGACGCTTCAAAGACGCATCGAGCAGCCGGAAGGCACCGTCGAAGTCGCTGCGCTCCACGGCACCGATGAAAGAAGCGAAGGCTTCACGTGCCTCTGCTTCGACTTCTGGGCTCTTCGCCGGCGTCGCGGCCGGTTCGACGCAGGGCTTCGGGTCTGGCTGGCGAACGAACTCCGCGCCAACACATCCAGTCACCACCAGCAGGAGCGCGGCTCGACTCACGGGCTCCCCGCGTCGCCCATCTCGATCATCGGCGCGATCATCACCCTCTCGACCCGACGATCCATCGGCATGGCGTTGAGGCCCTTCTGAAGCCGTGGGTCGACGAACATCTCGGCGCCAGGAATCACGCCGGCGTCGACCCCCGCGGCGGACGAGGACGCGTTGCGCTCCCAGAGGGCCAACACCAGAACGGTGATGGCGAAACCAATGACCGCTCCAAGCGCAACTGTTCGCGTCATGCGCGGCACATTCCCTCAGACTCGGCCTCGTGGTCTAGGGTGGTTTTCCATGACGAGTGGACCCCGTGAAGTGCGAGCCCCCCATGGCTCCGAGTTGTCGTGCAAGGGCTGGGTGCAGGAAGCCGCCTTGCGCATGTTGATGAACAACCTCGACCCTGACGTCGCCGAGCGGCCGCAGGATCTGGTCGTCTACGGAGGCACCGGGAAGGCGGCGCGGGACTGGCCCAGCTTCGATCGCATCGTGGCGGCGCTGCGGAACCTCAACGACGACGAGACGCTGCTCGTTCAGTCGGGCAAGCCCGTGGGCATTCTGAAGAGCCACCCCGACGCGCCGCGCGTGTTGATCGCGAACTCGAACCTGGTCGGCAAGTGGGCCACCTGGGAGCACTTCCGCGAGCTCGAGCAGAAGGGCCTGATGATGTACGGCCAGATGACGGCCGGCTCGTGGATCTACATCGGCACACAGGGGATTCTGCAGGGCACCTACGAGACCTTCGTGCAGGCAGGCCGCACGCACTTTGGCTCGCCGGATCTCGCTGGTCGCGTCGTCCTCACCGGTGGCCTCGGGGGCATGGGTGGCGCGCAGCCGCTCGCCTGCACGATGGCCGGTGGTGTGATGTTGGCGGTCGAGGTCGACCCGACACGCGCGCAGCGGCGCATCGAGACGAAGTACCTCGACGTGATCGCGAAGGATCTCGACGACGCGCTCGCGCTGGTGGCCGACGCGAAGCAGAAACGAATCGCACGATCGATCGGCGTCATCGGCAACTGCGCTGACGTGCTGCCTGAGCTGCTCAAGCGCGGCTTCAAGCCCGACCTCGTGACCGATCAGACGAGCGCGCACGACCCGCTCGGTGGGTACGTGCCCAATAAGATGTCGCTGCACGAGGCCGCAGCGCTGCGCGTGAAGGACCCGAAGGGCTACGTCGAGAAGTCGTACCAGGCGATGGCCGAGCACGTGCGCGCGATGCTGGCATTCCAGGAGGCCGGCTCCCACGTCTTCGACTACGGCAACAACCTGCGCGCGGGTGCTCAGCAGGCGGGCGTGACGAACGCGTTCGAGTTCCCCGGGTTCGTGCCCGCGTACATCCGGCCGATGTTCTGCCGCGGCGAAGGCCCGTTCCGCTGGGTGGCGCTCTCGGGCGATCCAGCCGACATCGCGGTGACCGATCGCGCGCTGATCGAGCTCTTCCCGCACAAGGAGCACATGGTGCGCTGGCTCAAGCTCGCCGCCGAGAAGGTGAAGTTCCAGGGGCTGCCGGCGCGCATCTGCTGGCTCGGGTACGGCGAGCGCGACAAGGCCGGGCTGATGTTCAACGAACTGGTCCGGACGGGGAAGGTCAAGGCGCCGATCGTGATCGGCCGCGACCACCTCGATTGCGGCTCGGTTGCGTCGCCGAACCGCGAGACCGAAGCGATGAAGGACGGCACTGACGCGGTCGCTGACTGGCCCATCCTCAACGCGATGATCAACGCGGTGAACGGCGCGAGCTGGGTCTCGCTCCACCACGGCGGCGGCGTCGGCATCGGCTACTCGATCCACTCGGGCCAGGTGATCGTCGCGGACGGCACCGAAGCGGCGGCGAAACGCATTCAGCGCGTGCTCACCAGCGACCCTGCCATGGGCGTCCTCCGGCACGCCGACGCTGGCTACGACGAGGCCATCTCGTGCGCCAAAGAGCGCGGCGTCAGAGTGCCCGGGCTGACGGCGTGATGGAGCTCGTCGTTCGCAACACCTCCGAGGTCGTCACCTGCGACGGGGCGCTCGACGGACGCGCGGAAGACACGCTTGGCCGGATTCCACGCGGGGCGATCGGCGTCGAGAACGGTCGAGTCGTCTTCGTGGGACCTGAAGCCGAGCTGCCGGTGGTGTCGAAGGGCACGATCGTCATCGACGCTCGCGGCGGCTTCGTCGGCCCGGGCTTCGTCGATTGTCACACTCACGTCGTCTTCGCGGGCGATCGCAGCGACGAGTTCGAGCAGCGCTGCCAGGGGAAGACGTACCTCGAGATCGCGGCCGCTGGCGGAGGCATCGCGCGTACGGTGACCGCGACGCGGAACGCGACAGAAGATGAGTTGGTCGCGCTGGCGACGCCGCGCCTCGCTCGACTGCGGGCACAAGGTGTGACGACCGCCGAAGTGAAGAGCGGCTACGGCCTCGACGCCGAGTCGGAGCTTCGAATGCTGCGCGCGATCGCCCGGCTCGGCTCGGCGCAACCCGTCGAGCTCGTCGCGACCTTCCTGGGCCTTCACGCCGTGCCCGCTGAGTACAAGCAGCGTCGTGACGAGTGGGTTCGGCTCTGTGTCGACGAGCTGCTCCCGGTCATCGCGCGTGATCGACTGGCGGCAGCCTGCGACATCTTCGTCGAGCAAAGCGCCTTCACTCATGACGAGGCCCGACGGCTCGGGGTGAAAGCCCGCGCGTTGGGACTCCCGCTGCGGCTGCACGTCGATCAGCTGACGGCGAATGGTGGCGCCCAGCTCGCAGCAGAACTCGGCGCCGTCACTGCCGATCACCTCGAGCAGATCTCGACCGAGGGCATCGCGGCGCTGAAGCACAGTGGAACCATCGCCGTGCTCGCGCCGACGTCGACCTTGTTCGCGCGAGCGAAGCCGTATGCACCGGGTCGCGCGCTCCGTGACGCTGGCGTGCCCGTGGCGCTCTGTACGAACTGCAACCCGGGTTCTTCGAACTCCGAGAACGTCAGCCTCGCGATGGGCCTCGCGTGCATCGAGAACGGGCTGACGCCGGCCGAGGCCTACCTCGGCTTCACCCGAATCGGCGCCCTGGCGATCAGCCGCCCCGAACTGGGCCGAATCGCAGTCGGCGGGCCCGCCGATCTCGTGGTGTTCGCGTGTGAGTCGTACCGCACCCTGCCCTACCACCTCGGAATGAACGAGGCCGCGCACACGATCAAACGTGGCCAGCGGGTCTGACCAGGCAGGCCGCTGTCGTGCTGATGAGGGCGCACGGTGGTATGAATGACAGTGTCCGAGGAGGCAGTCCCCGATGTGCCGGTTGTTCGCTGTTCTCGCTGAGCGTCCCGTGCGGGTGCACCGTGCCTTCGACGCGCTCAAACGCCAGGCGCTCGAGCACAAAGATGGCTGGGGCATCGCGCGCTTCGACGCCGGAGTTCCTCATCTCGAGGTGAACGTCACGCCGGCCCACGCCTGCGCGCGCTTCCGTCAGCTCGGTGAAGAGCTCGCGACGCAATCGCTCATCACGCACATCAGGCTTGCGTCGGTGGGCTCCGTCACGGAGCGAAATGCGCACCCGTTCTTCGCGCGTGGCTGGGCGTTCATGCACAACGGCACCGTCGCCAACTTCGCGAAGCACCGCGACGCCATTCGAAGCCACATCGCCGAGCACCACCTCGAACAGATTCGCGGCGAGACCGACAGCGAGACGTGCTTCGCCTTGTTTCGAACCGTGCTCGACGGCGTGCAGCAGCCGGGCGTCGACGACATGAAGCGCGCGCTGGCCCGGGTGATGACGACCGTCTCGGTGATCACCGATACCGGCGACGCCCGCTCCGCGATGAACTTCCTGGTGACCGATGGCCGGCGAATGGTTGCCGTTCGCCGCGGCCGAACCTTGTTCCGCTCTTCAGAAGGAGGCGCTCACTTCATCGCCAGTGAGCGCCTCTGGGACGACGGGGTGTGGCTCGAGGTGCCTGAAGAAGGCGTCGTCGGCATCGACGAACGCCTCGACGTCAGGGTCTCGACGGTTTCAGATTGGGTCTGACGATCACTTGAAGCCGGCGGAGCAGTCAGCCGACAGCTTCGAGGTGACCATGCCGCCGGAGACGTTGACCAACTGGAGCGCGCAAGCCGTCATCGCGTCCGCAGCGGCCTTCTCGGCGCCCGTGGAGCACGCCGGAGCGGCCTCGACGCACTTGGCATAGGTATCGAGGAGCGTGTTGTCGGCCGAGCTGCACTTCGAGACCGACATGTTGCAGGACGACGTCGTCGAGCTGCCCTTGGTGAGGGTGACGGTGACGCCGCCTTCGGTGTACTTGCACTCGGTCTTGCCGGCGTAGAACTTGGTGCTCGCCGCGTCGACGCGCTCGCAGATTCCTCCGCCACACGCCGTCATCGAGAACGCTGCCACCACCGCCACTGCGACCTGGGTCAACTTGTTCATCGGCCTCTCCCTTTGATTGTTGGGGGAGTGAGCTCCCACGAGCGCGGCATAGACGACTTGAAGGCCGACGTATTCAGGATGCGCACAGGATCGATGACGCAGGTGTAGGGTTCCGCCATGCGTTTCGCCCTTGCGCTGACCCTGTTGTCGCTCCCTGCACTTGCTGGGAGCCGCATCGTCGATGGAGACCTCGTCGACTGGACCGGCACCGCGCCGCTCGTCACGCATCAGGCCGCGACGTCGGGCGACGAGTGGATCCTTCGAGGGCTGGCGGGTGATCGACGCACCGATCCCGGCATGACCGATGACAGCGATCTCACCGAGGTTCGCCTCACGGCCGACGGCACGTATCTCTATGGGCTGATCAGGCTCGCGAACATCTCGACGACGAATGCGGTGCACGTCGCGATCGGCATCGACACGCTTCAAGCCGGCGGGCAGACCTTTCTCGGCGATGACAGCGCGCTCGGCGTGCGCGATGGAATCAGGCCGAAGCGGCAGCTCGCGTTGCATGTCGCTGGCTCGAACAACCCCGAGATCGAGTGGTTCGCGGGCGGAACCTGGTACGCGATCATGGGCTCGCAGATCGCGGTCTCGACGACGTCCGACTGCATCGAGTTCCGCGTGCCGTTGGTTGACCTCAACGGGCTCACTGACACCTCGCCGTTCGTCTTCACGATCGCGACGTTCAACAACACGGTCGGGTGGAACAACGACATCGACACGACGGGAACGGCCGCGGTCGATGCGCTGGGCGTCCCCGGACAGGGCGCTGCCAACGCGTGGGATCGCGAGATCAGCAACGGCGCCATCGACGTCGGCTGGTTGGTGACGTTGAGAGGCGCGACGACCGGACCGACCGGAGTGCCCGCCGGCGAGTGCCAATTGGGGACCTCGTCGATGAGTGGAAACGCGCCGTGCACGGCCTGCGGCGCGAACCGCTTCACGTCGAGCACCGGGGCCACGACGTGTCAGGAGTGTCCGGCGGGGTTTGGCGCTGACGCTGGAGCCGGAAGCTGTGTGAGCTGCGCGATCGGAACGGCAGGCGCGATGGCAGGCGCTGGGTGTGGGCCGTGCCTCGCCGGCACCTCGGCGCCCGCGCAGGGAAGCACGTCGTGTGTCGACTGCCCGGCAGGACGTTTCAGCGGCGCTGGGGCCGGCTCGTGCACGCTCTGTTCGGTGGGCCAGTTCGCCTCGATGCCTGCCTCGGCCTCGTGCGCGTCGTGTGCACCAGGGAACTTCGCGGCGACCCTCGGCTCGATGAGCTGCGCTCCGTGCGCGACCGGAACGTTCGCGGCAGACGCTGGCTCGGGCAATTGCATCCAGTGTGGTGCGGGGCAGTTCTCAGGTGTCGCTGCGACCCGGTGCGACACCTGCGATGCAGGCACGTTCTCGCTGGCAGGCTCGGGATCGTGTTCTGCGTGTGCGCCGGGAACTTCGGCATCTAGCGGCTCCGGCTCGTGCGCGCCTTGCGCCGTCGGTCGGTATGCGCCGGCATCGGGCACCGCTGCGTGCCTGACCTGCGCTGCCGGAACGTTCACCGGGACGCTCGGCTCACTCGGGTGCGCCTCATGTCCTTCCGGCCGCTTCTCTGACGCAGGTTCAGCCGCGTGTACGCCGTGCCCCGGAGGCCAATTCGGTCCTGACGCGGGCTCGCCAAGCTGCGCAACGTGCGGAGCGGGCACGTTCTCGGCGGCAGGCGCTGCGACCTGCAGCCCGTGCTCCCCGGGGAGGACGTCGACTCCCGGAGCGACGGTGTGCAGCGACTGTCAGCCAGGCAGCTTCTCGGACACTCCCGGCAGCGCCATGTGCACCTCGTGTCCCACTGGCAGCGCACAATCGAACGCAGGAGCGATCAACTGTGCCCCGTGCGCTGGCGGAACGTTTTCTTCGGCGACGGGCGCGACGACCTGTTCGACGTGCAGCGCCGGAACATTCTCGGCGATGAGCGGAGCGAGCAGCTGTGTGGCGTGTCAGCCCGGTCAGGCGTCGGCCGCGGGAAGCACCTCGTGCATGACGTGTTCTCCTGGTTCCTTCTCGGCCTCGTCCGGATCTCCCGTCTGCTCCGCGTGTCAGCCCGGGTTCTTCTCGGGGACGTCGGGCGCGACTGGTTGCAGCCCCTGCGCGCCGGGCCAGTTCGCGTCGACGCTGGGAGCGACCCAATGTGTCGCGTGTCCGATCGGCACGTTCTCGAACGCGTCGGGCACGTCGATGTGCAGCCAATGTCCCGCAGGCTCGACGGCGCCCATCGGGTCCACCACGTGCTTTGCGCTCGATGGCGGCGCGCCGATTGATGCAGGTGTTCCGATCGTCGACGCGGGCGCTCCAGTCGACGCTGGGCTTCTCGTTGATGCGGGAGTGATCGACGCCGGCGCTTCCCCAGTCGACGCCGGGCTCCCGAACGATGCGGGGGCCGCCAACGACGCAGGGGTCATCGACGCAGGAGCGATCGACGCCGGCACTTCGTTCGACGCCGGCGTGTCAATCGACGCGGGTTCGCGCCCAGACGCCGGAGCACCGCCCGACGCCGGCAACATCGACGCAGGGAGCGTCATTTCTCCCGCAGACGCCGGCACCACACGCGACGCAGGAACCGGGACGCCTCAGATGCCCACCGGCTGTGGGTGCACCACCTCACCGTCCGCGCTCTGGCTCATCGCCGGGGTCGTCCTCGTGCTCAGCCGCCGTCGCCGCGCTGGGACGGCGGCATGAAGCTCGCCGATCTCGCGGTCACGCATCACTTCGTCGATCTGCCGAAGCTGCGAATGCACTACGTCGAAAAGGGCGAGGGCCCGCTCGTGGTGCTGCTGCACGGCTTCCCCGAGATGTGGTGGTCGTGGCGCTACCAGATCGACGCGCTCGTGAACGCCGGTTTCCGGGTGATCGCGCCTGATCAACGCGGCTACGGAGAGACGTCGACGCACGGCCCGTACGATCTCGACACGCTCGCGGGCGACATCTGCCACCTCGTCGAGTCCCTCGGCGCCGGCCCGCGCGCGAAGATCGTCGGCCACGACTGGGGCGGCGCCGTCGCCTGGCACCTCGCTTCACACCGCCCGGAGTTCTGCGAGCGCGTCGCCGTGCTCAACTGCCCACACCCTGCGGTGATGCGCGACGCGCTCCTCAGCAACCTCTCGTTGGGGCAGCTGAAGCGCTCCTGGTACATGTTCTTCTTCCAGCTCCCCTTCCTTCCCGAGTACTTCCTCACAAGGAACGACGCCGAGCTGATGCCGCGCAGCTTGCGCGCCGCCTCGAGAGATCGCGCGCACTGGACCGAAGATGACGTGCGGCCCTTCCGTGACGCGATTCAACGCCCGGGCACCGCGAGCGGCATGCTCGGCTGGTACCGCGCCTCGATTCGCTCGGGGCTCTCGAAGCCGTTCACGCCCCCGAAGTACCCGCCGATCACCTGTGACTCGTTGCTGCTGTGGGGAAACGCCGACCCGGCGCTCGACTTCAAGATCGTGGTTCCCGGCACCGAGAAGTACGCCCCGAAGCTCCGCGTCGTGCAGATCGAAGGCAGCGGTCACTTCGTGCAGAGCGAACGGCCGGCCGAGGTGAACGCCGAGCTGGTGAAGTTCCTCAGTACGACCACGGGAACTTCTTGAAGTTGCGTTTGCGCTTCTGAACGAAGGCGTCGCGACCCTCGGCGGCCTCTTCCGTTCCGTAGGCGAGCCGGGTCGCTTCACCCGCGAACAGCTGCTGACCCACGAGCCCCTCGTCGGGCAGGTTGAAGCCGTACTTGAGCATCTTGATGGCGGTGGGGCTCTTGGTGTTGACCTCGGCGGCCCAGTCGAGCGCCGCGTCTTCGAGCTGCGCGTGCGGCACCACCAGGTTGACCATGCCCATCTGAAAGGCCTCGTCGGCCGAGTAGTTCTTCCCGATGAAGAAGATCTCACGCGCGCGCTTCTGGCCGATCTGTCGCGCCAGCAACGCAGAGCCGTAGCCTGAGTCGAAGCTCGCGACGTCGGCATCGGTCTGCTTGAAGACCGCGTGCTCCTTGCTCGCGATCGTCATGTCGCAGACGACGTGAAGGCTGTGCCCGCCACCGACCGCCCAGCCGGGGACGACCGCGATGACGACCTTCGGCAGGAAGCGAATCTGGCGCTGCACCTCGAGGATGTGGAGGCGGCCCAGCCCAGCGGGATCCGAGGCCTTGTCGTCTTTCTCGTACTGGTAGCCGTCCTTGCCGCGAATGCGCTGATCGCCGCCGGAGCAGAAGGCCCAGCCGCCGTCCTTCTTCGAGGGGCCGTTGCCGGTGATGAGCACGGCGCCGACGTCGGTCATGAAGCGCGTCGCGTCGAGGGCCCGGAAGAGCTCGTCGACGGTGCGCGGACGAAACGCATTGCGGACCTCAGGACGATTGAACGCGATGCGAACGGTGCCCTGATCGACGGCGCGGTGGAAGGTGATGTCCTTGAAGGCGTGGCCTTCGACTTCACGCCAGCGGGCCGGGTTGAAGATCGTCGAGACGGTCATGCCGCCCGAGTAGCGCCGTGCACGAGCGCGCGCACGCGCAAAGTCATGTTGGAGCCGGGCCCAGCCACGCCTCGACGAGCCGCTGCGAGCGCTCCCCTCGGGCGAAGACCTTCAGCCGCCGGGTGTCTGGAGAAAGCACCTCGATCTCGATGAGCACCGAGTCGTCTGGCCGCGCAGACGGCACCTGCGAGACCCACTCCACGAGCATGGCGCCGTCTGACTCGAGCAGATCGAAGTAGCCGGTCGCGAACAGATCGCCTTCGCCTCGGAGCCGATACAGATCGGCGTGATGCAGCGGCAACCGGCCCGTGTAGGTCTGCACGATCGAATACGTCGGGCTCGAGACGTCATCGGGAGGCACCCCGGCGCCACGTGCGACGCCTCGGGAGAACAGCGTCTTCCCGGCACCGAGCTGCCCGTCGAGCCCAACGAAGTCGCCCAGGGAGAGCACCCTGCCCAGCCGCTCCCCGAGCGCGAAGGTCTCGTCGATCGAGCGAGCCTCGACCTGCCGGGTCACCGTCCCCAGCGCGTCCACACGTCACCCAGGTGTTCGATCAAATCTGACGCGATGAGGCCGAGCTGCCCACGCCGTGCCGCCGCGAGATCGCCCGAGGCGCCGTGCGCCCAGGCGCCGACGACAGCCGCGTCTTCGGTCGAGAGCCCCTGGGCCAGCAGCGCACCGGTGAGGCCTGCGAGCACGTCGCCACTGCCCCCCGTCGCCATGCCGGCGTTTCCGGTGGGGTTGATGAAGACGGCTCCGTCATGGCGGGAGATGATCGTTCGCGCACCCTTGAGCAGGAGCACCACCGAGTGCTGGGTCGAGAAGGTGCGCGCGATGCCGACCCGATCGGCGGAGATCTCAGCCGTCGTCTTCCCGATGAGCCGCGCCATCTCGCCCGGGTGTGGCGTCAGCAGGATCTCGCCTTTGGCCTTGTCGAGCACCGAGGGGTTGGCTGCGATCGCGTTCAGCGCGTCGGCGTCGAGCACGCATGGAATCGAGAGTTCTTCGAGCAAGGCCCCCAGCAGCCGGCCCGTCTCGTCACCGCGCGCGATGCCCGGGCCGATCACCAGCGCCTGTTTGCCGTCAGCCGCCTCGAGAATGGAGTTGAAGTCAGCGAGGCAAAGCGGCCCGTCGTTCACGAGCTCGACGCCCATGATCTCAGGAGCGTGCTGCATGATCGGCTGCAGCGACTCTGGCCTCGTCGCGACCGTGACCAGGCCTGCACCACTTCGCAGCGCAGCCTTCGCCACCAGCGCCGCCGCGCCCGTCTTGCCCCAACTCCCCGCGATCACCAGCACGTGGCCGAAGGTGCCCTTGTGCGACTCGGCGCGACGCTGCGGGAGCCGTCCCCGCACGTCAGATTCCTCGAGCAGGAACGTGCCCTGGTTGGCCAGCACGGTGTGCGCCGCGCGGGGAATCCCGATGTCGACGAGCTCGATCGTTCCTGAGCGGCTGGCGCCCGGCTCGATCACCTGACCGACCTTCAGGAAGCCGAACGCGGTGGTGACGTCGGCCGTGACGCACGGAGCGAACGGAACACCCGTGTCCGAGTTGAGACCCGAAGGAACGTCGGCGGCGACCACCCTCGCTCCCGCGGCGCGCCACACCGAGATGCGGCCGATGGCATCGACGAAGACACCCTCGGGCGCACGGTTGAGCCCGGTGCCGAAGATCGCGTCGATCACCACGTCGCCCGTGCCGATGGGCATGTCTTCGGAGATCGGCGCGAACGAGAGCCCTGAGGCCGTCATCGCGCGGGCGTTGCGGGCGGCGTCTCCCTGGAGCGAACCGACGTCTCCGAGGAGCTCGATGAAGACGGTGCGGCCTTCGATGGCGAGGTGCCGGGCCGCGACGACGCCGTCACCACCGTTGTTCCCCGAGCCGCAGAGAATGAAGAACCGCCCTTGAGGCCCGGCGAGCGCGAGCGCGGCCCTGGCGAGCGCAGCCCCGGCGTTCTCCATCAACACCGAACCGGGCATGCCGTGATCGGCCGACGCGGCGTCGACCCGGCGCATCTCTTGAGCCGTGAGCGCGCGCTTCACGGGTTCCTCAGCAGCTCCACCATCTCCCGCACGGCACGATCGAAGCCGACCATCACCGCGCGACCGACGATGGCGTGGCCGATGTTGAGCTCGTCGATCTCGGCGATGCGCGCGATGGGCCGCACGTTCTCGTAGTTCAGCCCGTGCCCCGCGGCGCAGCCCATGCCCAGCTTGGTGGCGGCCTTGGCGGCGTCGACGATGCGCGAGAGCTCGCGTTGACGCTCCTTGTCGCTGTGCGCCTCGCAGTACCGGCCCGTGTGGAGCTCGATTCGGTCGGCGCTGACGCGGTGCGACGACTTCACCTGGTCGAGATCGGGGTCGATGAACAACGACACGACGATGTCGCCGTCTTTGAGGTTCTTGACGACCTTGCTGACGAGATCCTTCTGCGAGGTGACGTCGAGGCCGCCCTCGGTGGTGAGCTCTTCACGGCGCTCCGGGACGAGCGTCACGAGGTCGGGCTTGTACTCGTACGCGACCTTCACCATCTCTTGCGTCGCGGCCATCTCGAGGTTGAGGAGCGTCTGCACCGTCTGGCGCAGCACCTTGAGATCACGCTCCTGAATGTGCCGCCGGTCCTCGCGCAGGTGAATCGTGATCTGCCCTGCCCCGGCGAGCTCCGAGAGCGCGGCCGCCGTCACCGGATCGGGGTAGGTGGTCTTTCGGGCCTGGCGAAGCGTGGCGACGTGGTCGACGTTCACACCGAGTCGTTGCATGCCCCCCGATCTACACCCTGCCTCGCACTCGTGCCTCTTTCAGGTATCGTCTGCGGCCATGGTCGTCAGCGAAGAGCTGTCGAAGAGAGTCGGCATCGAAGTGGCGTCGGACGCCTGGCGTGACGTGCACGCGGAGCTGGTCGAGTACGTGAAGCACGTGCTCGCGGGCCTGCGCACGTCGAACGTCGTGCTGGGCATGGGCCTGGGGTTGCCGACAGAAGCAGTGAGCGAGCTGCGGCATGGCCGCGCCACGGGCCTGCGGGTCGACGAGCTGATGACGGTGCTCGAGAAGCTCGAGCTGGCGATCACCCTCGACGCGCAACCTGACGGACGTATTGGCGTCGCCTTTGGCGCTCCCGAGCTTCGGCTGACCTGAGCTTCAGTGGTGCCGAATCGAGTCCAGCACCGCGACGGGGTGCTCCTCTGGCACGCAGTGCCCGACGTCCTTCAGCACCCGGAAGTCGGCCCCCAGCGCCGTCGCCAGCTGCTCGCCCTGGATGATCGGCACCAGCGGATCACGGTCGCCCCAGATGACGCGTTTGGGGAAGTCACCTGCGGCGAGCGCCTCTTTGGGCAGCCGGAACCGACCGACCGAGCGCAGTGAATCGAGCATGCCGGTGATGAACCCGTCGGCCCGCAACGACTCGAGGTAGTGCTCGACGGTGTCGTCCTTGAACGCTCCCGGTTGGCCCCAGAGCCAACGCAGGTAGTTCTTCACCATCGGCCGCCACATCGGCGTCGCGCTCATCCACATCGTCGACATCGGCGCGAGCGGCGACTCGAGGAAGAGGCGGGCTTCGGGCGGCAGGCCGAGAGCAGGCGCGCTCGCGACTGTCAGCGACGAGACCCGCTGCGGAAACTTCGCGGCGTACGAGAGCGCGACCAGCCCGCCGAAGCTGTGCCCGAAGAGGCGGAAGTGCGTCAGCCCACGATTGACGAGGAACGGCTCCAGCGCGGTCGCGATCGCGTCGGGCGTGTTCTCGGCCCAGTTGCGGGAGCGTCCACTGCGGGGAAGATCGATCGCGAGGAAGCGGTGCTGCTCGCCGCCCTCGGTGATCACGCCATCGAAGACCCGGTGCGAGGCGCCCAGGCCGTGAATGAGCACGATCGGCTCGCCCTGCCCTTCATCTCGATAGTGAATCGGCATTCAGCACAGTGCCCGTTGCAGGGCGGCACCGATCTCCTCTGCGTACTGCTTGATGCGTTTGGCGTCCGTTCCTTCGACGAGCACACGCGCCTTGGGCTCCGTTCCAGAATAACGAACGAGCACCCGGCCTTCCTTGCCGAGCTTCTTCTCGACCTGCCCGATCGTCTTCATCACCTCGGGGAGGTTCGCGAGGTCGCGCTTCTCCTTCACGACGACGTTGAGGAGCACCTGCGGGACCGGCGAGAAGATCGTCGTCAGCTCGCTGAGCGGCTTCTGCGATCGCACCATCAGCGCCAGGACCTGCAGCGCGGCGAGCGTCCCATCACCCGTCGTCGCGTGATCGAGGAAGACGAGGTGACCTGACTGCTCGCCACCGAAGACGTAGCCGTGTTTGCGCATCTCTTCGACGACATGGCGATCGCCGACGTTGGTGCGCACGACTTTCACGCCCCAGGCCGCCACCGCGCGCTCGAGCCCCACGTTGGACATCACCGTGGTGACGAGCGTCTTCTTCTTCAGCGCCTTGCGGGCGACCATCTCCTGCGTGCAGATGGCCATGATCGCGTCGCCGTCGACGATCTGTCCCTTCTCGTCGACGACGATCAACCGATCGGCGTCGCCGTCGAGCGCCACGCCGAGGTGGGCCTTGTGCTTGAGCACGGCCTTCTGGAGCGCCTCGGGGTGCAGGGCTCCGCACTTGTCGTTGATGTTCTTGCCGTCGGGCTCGACGCCGATCGCCACCACGTCGGCGCCCAGCTCTTCGAGCACCTCTGGCGCAACCCGGTACGCAGCGCCGTTGGCGCAGTCGACGACCAGCCTGAGGCCCTCGAGGGTGAGCTCGCGCGGGAACGTGTTCTTGAGAAAGACGATGTAGCGGCCGCGGGCGTCGTCGAGGCGCACGGCACCTCCCACTCGGGTAGCGGTCGGCCGGAGAGAGTCGAGGGCCTTCTCGAAGATCAGCGTCTCGATCTTCCGCTCGATCTCGTCGGCCAGCTTGTAGCCATCGCGCCCGAAGAACTTGATGCCGTTGTCCTCGTAGGGGTTGTGCGAGGCCGAGATGACGGCGCCCGCGTCGGCGCGCATCGAGGTGGTGAGGTTCGCGATCGCAGGCGTCGGGAGCGGGCCGATGAGCTCGACGTCGACACCCATCGACATGATGCCGGCCGCGAGCGCGTTCTCGAGCATGTAGCCCGACAGGCGCGTGTCTTTGCCGATGATGACGCGGTGACGGTGATCGCCGGAGCGGCAGATGTACGCGAGCGCGCGGCCGAGCTGCATCGCCATCTCTGCGGTCATCGGGAACACGTTGGCGACGCCACGCACACCGTCGGTGCCAAAGAGGCGCGGGTGGACGAGTCCATTCGAGTCGGCGGTCTTCATGCGCGCGGCTCTTACTGCCAGCGCACGTGGCTCACCAGCAGCACAGTTGCCCTCAGCGAGCCGGCGCCCGGGGACCCAGCGCGTGCGCGACCGCCAGGGCCTCTCGGGTCGCCTTCACGTCGTGCACGCGGAACACGTCCGCCTGTCCACGCACTGCCGCGATTGCCACCGTCGCCGCGCTCGAGACGACCCGCTTCGACGCGTCCTTCTCGCCGGTGAGCGCTCCGAGGAACGACTTGCGGCTGGTGCCGAGCAGAATCGGAGCACCCAACGCCCGCAGCGCCTCGAGGTGCCGCAGGAGCGTGACGTTGTGCTCGAGCGTCTTCCCGAAGCCGATGCCGGGGTCGATGAAGAGGCGTGAACGATCCACGCCGGCCTCGACGGCGCGGCCGATCGACTCGCCGAGCGACTCGGCGACCTCGTGCACGACGTCGTCGTAGCGCGGCTCGACCTGCATGGTTCGCGGCGTTCCCTGCATGTGCATCAGACAGGCGGCGGCTTTCGCTTGCGCCACCACGCCCGCCATCAGGGGATCACCGAAGGCCGTCACGTCGTTCACCAGGCTCGCGCCCGCGTCGAGCGCGCGTCGGGCGACCTCGGCCTTCGAGGTGTCGATCGACAACGGCATGGCAGGGACCTTCTGCTGGAGCGCCTCGATCACCGGCAGCACCCTCGCGCACTCGTCGTCGAGCGACACCGCGGCGGCGCCCGGCCGGGTCGATTCACCGCCAACGTCGAGCCAGTCAGCGCCTTCGTCGATCAGCTGGAGCGCATGACGAACCGCCGCGTCCGTGGTGCTGGCGCGCCCGCCATCGGAGAACGAGTCGGGCGTGACGTTCACGATGCCGAGAATCCACGGGCGCCCCTCGAACGCCCACGCGCGGCCCGCCAGTTCGATCGGGGCCGGCGTCGTCACCCGCAGCGCAGCCTGCACGTCAGCGGGCGCGTGGGCGACCGACTCGATTACCGCGGCGTCACCGGTGCCGCCCAGCGCCGCCGCCTGCTGTTGAGACAGGCCCGTCAACAACACGCCCTCGGCCGGAATGGCGTGGCCCAGCCGTCGCGTCAGCGCGTCGCGATCAACCAGTGAGAGGTGTCGAGCGAGGATCATCGGAAAACAAAAGGCCCCTCGACCGCGAAGTCGAGAGGCCGGGGAATCGATCAGACGGACGACTTCAGGCGCTCCCGGGCTCCATCTTGCCGGGCAGGCCTTCGAGGGCCTCGAGAATACGCTTGTCCTTCTTCTTGTCGTCCTTGGGCGGGGCCGAGACGCGCGGAGGCGGCTTCTCGCGGCTGAGCTCGCTGCCACCGATGAGAATATCGAGGTCAGGCCCGTCGATCGTCTCGTACTCGACGAGCGCGTCGGCGATGCGCTTGAGCGACTCCATGTTCTCGCTGAGCAGGCGCTTCGACCGCTCGTACGAGCCCATGACGATGCCGCGCACCTCGGTGTCGATCTGCCGCGAGGTCTCTTCGGAGTAGTCCGGCCTCGAGGAGAAGTCGCGACCGAGGAAAACTTCTCCCTCGCGCTCACCGAACGAGAGAGGCCCGAGCTTCTCGCTCATGCCCCAGCGCATCACCATCGCGCGGGCCATCTTCGTGACGCGCTCGATGTCGTTGGCTGCGCCTGAGGACAGCTCTCCGAACACGAGCTCTTCGGCGATGCGGCCACCGAGCATCATGCAGAGGTCGTCCATCATCTTCTTCTTGTACCAGTTGACCTTGTCCTCTTCGGGGAGCGACCAGGTGACACCCAGCGCCTGCCCTCGAGGAATGATGCTGACCTTGTGCACGGGGTCGCACCCGGGGAGCAGCTTGCCGACGAGCGCGTGCCCAGCTTCGTGGACGGCCGTGTTGCGCTTCTCCTTGTCGCTCATGATCATGGACTTGCGCTCGGGGCCCATGAAGACCTTGTCCTTCGCGCTCTCGAAGTCCTGAATCTGAACGCGGTCGCGGTTGGCGCGCGCAGCGTAGAGCGCGGCCTCGTTGACGAGGTTCTCGAGGTCGGCGCCCGTCATGCCCGGCGTGCCGCGTGCGATGGTCTCGAGCTCGATGTTGTCGGCCAGCGGAACGCGGCGGGTGTGCACCTTGAGGATGCCGAGGCGACCCTTGAGGTCGGGGCGAGGCACCGTGATGCGGCGGTCGAACCGGCCCGGGCGCTGGAGCGCGGGGTCGAGCACGTCGGGCCGGTTGGTCGCGGCGATGATGATCACGCCCTCGTTCGACTCGAACCCGTCCATCTCGACGAGCAGCTGGTTGAGGGTCTGCTCACGCTCGTCGTGACCACCGCCGAGGCCTGCGCCACGGTGACGGCCGACGGCGTCGATCTCGTCGATGAAGATGATGCAGGGCGCGTTCTTCTTGCCCTGCTCGAACAGATCACGAACGCGGCTGGCGCCGACGCCCACGAACATCTCGACGAAGTCAGAACCCGAGATGCTGAAGAACGGCACGCCGGCTTCACCCGCGACGGCCTTGGCGAGCAGCGTCTTGCCGGTACCCGGCGAGCCCATCATCAGCACGCCCTTGGGAATGCGGCCGCCGAGCTTGGTGAACTTCTTCGGGTCCTTCAGGAAGGCGATGATCTCTTCGAGCTCTTCCTTGCACTCGTCGATGCCTGCGACGTCGGCGAAGGTGATCTTGTTGTGCGACTCGGAGAGGAGCTTGGCCTTCGACTTCCCGAACGTCATCGCCTTGCCGCCGGTGCCCTGGAGCTGTCGCATGAAGAACAGGAAGAACAAGAACAGGATGAGGATCGGGATGAACTGCGTGAGCATGTTGATCCAGAACCCGTTCTCGTCGGTCGGCACGAAGTTGTAGTTCACCTTCTTGTTCCGCAGCTGCTCGAGGATCCGCGCGTCGGCGGGCGGGCCCATGGTGCGGAACTTCTCGTTGGTGGCGACCAGCAGGCCCTCATACCGAGTGCCCTTGATCTCGACCTTGGTGATGTTCCCCTGCTCGACCGAGTCCTGGAAGTCGGCGAAGGAGAGCTCCTTCTCCTCACGCTGGGTCGTCTGGAAAATCTTGTAGAACCCGACGAACAGGAAGATCAGAACGACCCAGAGGATCAGGGTCTTGTAGCTCGAGCGCACGGTGGAGAACGCCTTTCGATTCACGGTGGTGGCCCTCAATCAGGGCCGTCGGAACTGCTTCGGTATAACTCATCACCTCGGCGGGCGCCCGTCATCACTCGATGAAGTTCCGTGAAGTCGGGCTGGGGCTACACCGATGGACAGGTGGCTGCGCTCGACGAGCAACACGCGGTCTCCGGGGAGCGTCGCGGTGCGCCCCTCCGTGATCGCCGTCAGGGCGTCATCGAGGTGGTGGGCGTCGAGCGGAACGCCCTGCTCCGACAGCCAGGCGGCCAGGACCCTCCTCCGAATGGGAGCGCCCATCGCCCGGATGGCGAGGAGGTCGAGCCGGGAGCCACCACCTGCGCCGAGCCGGGCCCGTTCGAGCCCCCGCAGCGCCTCCAACTGGAGCCACGCGTCGTCTTCGGCCGCGTAGTGGGCAAACCGGGCCAACGCAGGCACCGCGTGGGGGCCGACCGCCCGCTCCAGCGCCGGCAACACCTCGCGGCGCACCCGAACCCGAAGGTACGAGGCGTCGTCATTCATCGGGTCGGCGACGGCCACGAGGCCGCGCACGGCGACGTACCGCTCGGTGTCTGCGCGGGTGGCGAAGAGCAGCGGCCGAACGACGCGATCACCGCGCTGCGCGTGAATGCCGGCCGCGCCCCTCCCTGAGGCCCCGCGGGTCAATCGCATCACGACCGTCTCGGCTTGATCGGTCGCGGTGTGGGCCGTGGCGATCGCTCCGAGGCCCTGGGTGCGGGCGAGGTCGAGAAGCGCGGCATACCGGGCGTCTCTGGCCCTCGCCTCGACGGCGCTGCCCGTCACGAGGCCCAGGGCTCGGGTGTGGAAGGCAACGCCTCGCTCCTGCGCCCAGTCCCGAACCAACTCCACCTCGGCCACCGATTCCGGCCTCAACCCGTGGTCCAGACTGGCCACCTCGAACGCCGCCTTCACCCGAAAGGCGGCCTCGGCGAGCGCCATCGAGTCGACGCCTCCGGACACCGCGACGAGGACCCGACCAAGCCCTCGAAACCCAAGGGCAATTCGCCGCTCGAAGTCGGCCAGGAACCGGTCCTCCTCGATTGGGTCGTTTTTCACTTGACGTCGGGTTGCTGACGCGCGTCGCAGGCGTTAGTCTTTGCTTCAGCCGTGCCGGGAATGGAGCAGCGGGACCCCGGTTGTCGTACCGGCAGGAATTCGACGTTGGGCCGTGGAGTCCCCCCCTCCCCTTCACGGCTCACGGGACAGGTCGGTTCGTCCGACCTGTCTCTCTTTTGGGGGCGCTCCGATGGACCGGCGTTGGAGCGCCCCATAGTTCTTCTCCTACGGGTTCTGTCCGTACCAGGCCGTCCCGTTGACGGACAGGTCGGGCGTGCAGCGAAGGCTGTCGCCGGTCTCGCGGTAGCCGAAGCGCCCGAGCACTGGGTTGGTGATGCGGCCGCCGGCGCCCTGGCCCAGCACGGTGATGGCGGGCGGCGGAGTGCCACCATCGGGGAGCGAACCGATCGCTGAGCGGGGCGGCCAGGCGATCTCGGCGACCGCGAGCGTCTTGCAGGGCGCTCCCAGCGAGACCGAATCAGCAGGCATGAGGCCTTCGAGCGGAATCACCTGCGCGGCCGTGCGCGCGCCCCTGACGAAGATGCGCACCACCGGAGTCGGCGCGACGGTGCACTTGCCAGGTCCGAGACCGGCGTCGCCGACCGGCGCGGACTCCGCAGAGCAGCGCTCGTCCGGCATGGCGCAGCTGCAGCGATCGCCGTCGCGACAGCCAGTGCCTCCATCGACCACGCACCCCACCGGCGCGGACATGCGCGCGTCCTTGAAGTAGTGCACGAAGACCCGGTACGGGCACGCCGTGGTCGCGCAGCGCGCGTCGTGCTCGGGGTTGTTGAGCGAGATGTTCTCGACGAACTCACCGACCGCGCCCGAGACCGAGTTGCCGGTGTTGTCGAGGTTGAGGCGTGGGTCGTCGAGCGTGCTCGGTTCGCCCCAGTTGAAGTTGGCCCCTACGACGCCCTGCCGGGTGCGGACTGCATAGCCATTGAGGTCGCCCGAGGTGGTGCTTGCGCCACCGTCAGCCGTTCTGGCGTCGAAGAACTCGAAGACGCCACTGAACGGGTCGCTCGAGGTCGCCGCCGAGGGCCGCACGAGGTGCAGATCGAGATCGACGCCCTCCTGCCCCGACCACTCCAGCTGCACCACGAGATCTTCTTTGATCGCGCACGCGAGTCGGCCGGTGACGACGGTGCTTGCCTGGCCATCAGAGACCGTCAGCTCGACGACGTAGTCGCCAGTCACGACGGGCTTGAACTGAACGTTGGGGGACCCAACTCCGCTGAGCGCCGGCGGCCGCGCCCCCATCGGGACCGACAGCAAGCGCCAGGCAAACGTGAGCCCCGTGCGCCCACTCTCTGCGTCAGTGGTGCAGGTGCTCGCATCGAGCGTGTCGGAGAGCGCGCCAAGCTGAACCAGATCGCCTGGTCGGACGTCGCGCGAGAGCGTGAAGTCATAGCCACCGGCTGGCGGAACGAGGAGCGGCGCCCACTGCGCCTGGGACACGTACTCTCGCGGGCCGCCAACGTCGATCGGAGGCGTCACGCGCGTCAGGTTGAAGCACACCCGCGGAGGCTGGTTCGGCAACAACGTGCCGCGGAGCTCGACGACGATGCGCGGGCGGTCAGTGTCTTCCGACTCCACGATCAACTGTGCCTGGTAGCTCATCTGGCTCGCGCTCGTGGGCTTGAACCGCAGCTGCGAGGTGCGGCCTTCGCCGGGCATCAGCTCCCACGGCGTCGCTTCGGTGCGCGCGAAGGTGAAGGCCGAGGCGTCGGTGCCTTCGATGGCGACCTTCGTGACAGACATCGGCACCGGCCCGTCGTTGGTGATCACCACCCCCGGGAGCTGACTCGACGGCACCATCACGGGCCTCGCCAGCGGCTCCATGCCGAAGTCGATCGACGGTGGCATCACCACCACCGTCCCCGTGCACTGCTGACTGCGCTCGCACACTGGAGTCACCGAGATGATCGGCTTCGCGCCTTCTCCGACCAGGGGCACACGCACCACCGGCTTGTCCGCGTCGTTCGAGGTGACGATCAACGTCGCCTGGTACTGGACCAGCTGGGTCGGCGTGAAGGTGACGGGCATCGTCACCTTGCCGAAGGCGTCGACGCTGGTCGGCTTCGTTCCGAGGACGAAGCCTTCGACACCGCCCGGCGCGGTCCCGGGCTCGAGCACGATCGACGCGATGGTCACCTGCGTCTGAGTGCGGGACTCGAACGTGACCGTCCGCGCCTGCCGGTCGCCGTTCTTCACCTGCCCGAAGTCGATGGTGGCGGGCGCCACCGTGAGCGATGGCTTCACCGCCATGACGTTGCCCTGACAGCGGCAGCCTGCGGCAGCGAGCACGGTGAGGAGCACGAGGGCTGTGCGCATGTCGGCCTTTTACCGGTTCTTGATGAATTGGTTGATTCCGCAGGGGCGCTGTCGGATATTTCCGTTCTACTCGTTGTTCGTCGCAGCACCCCCGGAGATTCCGCACATGTCTGGAACCGACAAGCGCAAGCAGTCACTGTACTTCCCTGAGGATATGCTCAAGGAGATCCAGGAAGAGGCCAACCGGCAGGACCGCTCCCTGTCGTGGGTCGTCCAGCAGGCGTGGAAGATCGCACGTGAGCGCATCAAGTCGTTCCCGGCCGTCAACGACGTCGCTGGCGCCCCCGACTCGCGCGAGGAGCGCTGATGTCGACGACCGACGCACGCAAGCAGTCCCTCTACTTCCCTGAGGACATGCTCAAGGAGATCGAGTTCGAGGCGGAGCGGCAGGATCGCTCACTCTCGTGGATCGTTCAGCAGGCCTGGAAGATCGGCCGAACCGATCTCCGCAAGATGCCGTCGCCGAACGACGTGTTCGACGCGCCGCTGAAGTAACTTCAGGCAGCACTGCCAGCACCTGCGCCCTCCGTCGCCGACATGGCCGCGGAGGGCGTCGTGTTTCTGGGGTTCACCGGGCCTGATTCTCCGGGACTACTGGACCGGCCGCGTCGGCACCGAGCAGTTCACGAACCGAATGCGGTTGGCGTCGACCTTGATGCCGTTCTCGATCGTCTTGTTGAAGTCGCTCTGGAGCAGGTACGCCATGGTGATGCGCGAGTCGAGGCCACCAAAGCGCTGCGCCTGGCCGGGGTTCCGTGAGGCGTCGTCGCCCTTTCCCGTCAGCACCGTGTAGCCGTCGTTGCCCGCGAGAATGAAGCCAGGCAGCGCAACGCGGTACTTCGTCGCCGGGAACGGCCTCGTCATGCCCCGGGTAATGGTCTGCGCGCCGATGCGCAGCGAGGTGATGCGCGAGTTCGCCATGCGTGCGCAGTCGACCTCCATCGAGACCTCTTTCGACACCTGAAGGAACGCGCCTGAGGGTGAGATGATGGGCGTCGGCGACGCGAACAACCTCGACACCGATAGCTCGAGCACGTCGAAGACCTCCTGCTCCGAGAGATCGACGACGCGTACGGGGTTCTCGAACGGAAGAATCTCGCCCAGCACGCCGCGGGTCAGCGGCCCTTCACGAACGATGCTGCGGAGCACGCACGCGCCCTGGTCTCGCACCGAGCCACCGTTGATCAGCCCGAAGCTCACGGTCGAGGTCACGTCAGGCTGCGAGTTGAACACCCAGACGAAGGCGTCGGCGGCGCTCTGCGCGATCGCGTTGTTCCCGTGCCGGGCGTTGGGGCGATCGAGGAAGATCTCGGTGCCCTTCGCGACGAAGGCGACACGCTCGTTGGGGTTGTCGACGAGCGCCTGGCAGTCGTCGTTGAAGGCGAGGCAGCCGGTGGTCGCGGCGAACAGGGCGCAGCAGGTGAACGTTCTCAGCGTCATCACAGGCTCACCCGAATGGTACCGAAGATCTGGAAGGGCTCGCGAGGCACGCCCCCGGGCATTCGATCAGGCCTGGCGGCGTCGTCGGCCCAGTCGAGGTTGAACACGTTCTGCCCGATGACGACGAGCTCGACGCGATCGAAGAGCGGCTCGGTGCGCAGCTGCGCACCCACCAGCAGCGTCGGCGGCAGCAGGTAGCGGCGGCGTTGCTCGAGCGGCGTGCGGGCGTCGCTGCGGCGCTCCGAGGCGTGGCGGAGGATCACGTCGAAGTTCAGGAACGGCCCCAACGGCAACGAGAAGCCGGCGTTGAGCCGAAGCTGCGGCTGGTCGGTGATGAGGCGGCCGTTGGTGGCGGCCCCGAGATCTTCGACGCGGAACCAGCTCGAGTTGAGCCAGGCGGCCGAGCGGCTGATCAGCTCCAGGCGCGCTTCGCCTTCGAGCCCGAACGACTGCACGCCTTGCGGGCGGTTGACGTACGGCGCCAGGTTGCCCGTGG
This sequence comes from Myxococcales bacterium, assembly GCA_030681895.1. Taxonomy (GTDB): domain Bacteria; phylum Myxococcota; class Myxococcia; order Myxococcales; family Myxococcaceae; genus Xiheimicrobium. The sequence goes on from JAUXRI010000014.1 coordinate 25,856, forward strand.
AGTCCACCATCGCGATCGGGTTGGTGAACCGATTGAAGAAGCCGAGGCCTTTGAGGCGCAGGCGGGCGTCGCCGAGGCTCTGCACCCACTCGCCGCCGAGCTCCACCGAGTCGATGTACGCGGGCTCGAGCCGAGAGTTGCCGACGAAGCGCCCCTGGTTGAAGTCCGAGTTGATGGCCGACTCCGCGAGCTCCTGAGGCGTCGGCGTGCGGAACGAGCGCCCGTAGTTTCCGCGGATCACGATCGACTTGATGGGCGCGAGCGCGATGCCGACGCGGGGGCCGAACGACGGAACGATGGACTTCCCGGTGAAGACGCCGTCGGTCTGAGTGGGCAACTGGGTGAAGTCGAAGCGGATTCCTGCCTGGAGCGTGAGGGCCTCGAACGGCGCCCACGTGTCGAACGCATACAGGCCGAAGCCCACACGATCGGCCGCGGCGCCACGATTGCCCGGCGGGCCATCCGTCGGGAACGCGACCTGCGAGCCATCGACATTCACGCCACGCGCGAGCGCACCCTCGCGGAACGAGGCACCCGACGAGAGCGGGACGTAGTTGGAGCTCAGCGCATACTCCGAGAGCGTCTGCAGCTCCGCGTTGAGGCCGACCGCGAGCCGGTTCTTCGCCGGCAGCGCCAGCTCTGCGCGCACGTCGAGGCCGAAGCCACGCTGACCGACCTGCTGCTGTTCCATGACGCCGTCGGGGAACAGCGTCTCGGCCATGGTGGCGCGGAACTGGTACCCGTCGGCCGTGAGCTGCCAGAGCCGATTCGTCGTCTGCTGATCGAACCAGAGCCGCGCGGCGATCTTCCCGCCCTCACCGAGCGGCCGCTCCCAACCCAGCTGAGCCTGAATGGCGAGCCAGTCGAGCCGCGAGTCGTTGCCGACGGCGTCGAAGCGCCCGACGTACGCCGCCCGGCTCTCGCTGAGCACCCGGCCCTGGAGCGTGAGCTTCCCGACGGCGTCGTTCTCGTATGAGGCGCCGAGCCCGGCGTTGATGAGCAGGCGCTGATCGTTCGTGAACTTCTCGGTCACCTGCGGCGTGGTGGTGTCGAGCCCGTCGCGGATGATCGGCCGCTTCGCGCCCTGCTGCGTCGCCACGTCACCGTCACCGAAGATCGTGAAACCGCCGAACGTCTTCGCGGCCGAGAGGTGCCCGTCGAACGCGCCGTACATCCCACCCAGAAACGACGCTCGCAGCCCCTGCTGGCGGTTGCTGACGAGGTTGATGACGGCGGTGAAGTTGCCGAGCCCGACCTCGGCTGTTGCCGGGCCGCGATAGATCTCGATGCGCTCGAAGGTGTCGATGGGCAGGTTCGCGAGCGCTTTGCCGTCGTAGAAGGCGTTGAGCCGCTGGCCGTTGAGCGTGAAGAGAATGTCGGGCTCGCCGCGCAGGCCACGCACACCAAGCCGCGAGGTGCCCTGGACGTCACGTGAGACGGTCAACCCGGGCACGAGATCGAGCGCCTCGAAGACGTACCGCACGCCAAGCTGTTTGAGCTGCGCCGCGGTGAGCACCGTCGGCATCCACGCCGTCCTCGCGCTCGACTCTTCGACCTTCTGAACGATCGCGCCGGTCTCTTCCGCCGAGTACATCGCCAGCTCTTCTTCGAGCTCGCTCCGCTTTCGGGGCGGCTCGGGCTTTTCGCCCGGCTTCTTCTCGACCTGCTTCGGCTCGGTGGCCTTCTCGGATGGCCTGGGCTCGGGCTTCTTCTCGACGGGCTTCTCGATCGGCTTCGGCTCGGGCTTCACCTCGACTGGCTTCTCGTCGGGGGGCGGCTTCTTCTCGACGGGCTCAGGAGGCGGAGGCGGCGGGTCCTCCTCACACTTCTTCCCCTTCTTCGTCTTCTTGCACTTCGGCTTCGGGGCGGGCTCGACCGGCGGCGGCTTCGGATCTTCGGGTGACGACGCTTCGGGCTTCAGGTCCTTCGCCTCGACGGGAGCAGCGCCTGGCACCGTCACCTTCACGGGCTTGAAGGCCGTCGCGAAGATCGCGAGCACCTCACCCAGCTTGGTGGTGCCTTCGATGTAGTACTCGACGGCCGGAGGCACGATGCGATCGCCGGGAACGACGCCGCGGTAGAGATCGCCGTACTGCAGCTCCAGCGCGATCGACTCGTACGCCTTCCCGGGGACTCGGAACTTCAACGACACGGTCGAGAGCGAGTCGCCCGTCAACGAGCCCTCGAGCGTGAAGTCGGCGCCGGGCTTGAGCTCTGCGGGTGGCGTGTGCAGGAACCCGACCTTCGGATCGCCCGCGAGCGCGAGGCCCGGAGCCAGCAGCAACAGCAGGCAGAGAGCGCGCACGAGGGGCAGATGGTGGGCTGCAGCGCCTCACAACGCAAGCCAGGAAATTGCCGCCGGCCCTGGTGCATGGAAGCCTCGACGCTCCCTTCCGATGCAGCCGTCGCTCGCCCTGCAGCAGGCCCTGTTCCGTCACCAACAGCGGCAGATCGACGCGCTGGTCGTGGGCGCTTCTGCGTCGTTCAAGGCCTACGAGGCCCGCTACCGCCGCCTGAGCCGCCGCTATCGACGCGCGCTCACCATGAAGGACGTGCACCGGCGCGTGCGTGAGGCCGACATCGTTCACGTCGGCGACTACCACACGCTCCGGTTCGCTCAGCGCGCGTTCCTCGACCTGGCGCAGCGCGCGATCGAGAGCGGCCGACGGGTGGTGCTCGCCCTGGAGTTCGTCGAGGCCCGCCACCAGGCATCGGTCGATCGGTACCTCGGGGGTGCGATCGGCGACCGCGCGTTCCTGGAGCGCATCGGGCACCCCTACTCCGGCGCGTTCGACATCTGGCCGCACTTCAAGCCCCTCTTCGAGCTGGCCCGTCGTCATCACCTCAGCCTCATCGCCATCGACAAACGCGCGTCGGGGAGCCGTTCGCTCCAGGTCCGTGACGAGGCCGCAGCGAAGACGATCGCGAAGGCCGCGAAGGCAGACGACCGCCCGCTCGTGCTGGTGCTCATGGGCCAGTACCACGTGGCGCCACCGCACCTTCCCGACTGCGTCGAGCGCGCGCTGGGGAAGACGGAGCGTCGGCAGCTCGTCGTGCTCCAGAACCCCGAAGGCGTGTGGTGGAAGCTCGCGCAGGCAGGGCTCGCCGACGAGACCGAGGCCGTCGAGCTGAGCGATGACGTGGTGGGTATCTTCAACGCATCCCCCCTGGTGAGTCAGCGCACCTTCCTCGACTACTGCGAGGCCGAGGCCGGCGACGCGCCCATCGAAGACGGCGGCATCGCCTCGACGGTTCGCGCGCTGGTGAAGGCGATCGCGAAGCTGGTCGACGTGCGGGTGACGGGGCCGCTGTCGAAGCTCGAGGTGTTGACGCCCAACGATCTCGACGTGCTCGAGCGCCTCGAACGACGCGGCAATTTCTCTCGCGCCGAGCTCAAACACCTCGAGCGGCACGTGCTCTCTGGCCAGAGCGCCTTCGTGCCTCGCGCGCGGACGATCTGGTTGTCAGGCTTCTCACTCAACCACGCGGCCGAGGAAGCAGCCCACTTCGTGAGGCACTGCGCGGTCGACGCCGAGATGGACCGCGAGCGCACGCGCGCCGATGCGTTCTGGGCCCGGTGTGTCGAAGAGGCGATCGGCTTCTTCGGCTCGAAGCTGGTGAACCCGCGCCGCACCTGCCCTTCGCTCGAGGAGTGGACCGGGCTCTTCACCCACGGCGAGCCGAAACAGCAGCAGACCGCGGCGTTCGTCCTGGCGCTCGCGAGCCTGCCAGACGCGCAGAGCGCCGACGCGCGACGGCTCGTGCCTGCGACGATGGAGCAGTTCCAGGCGGCCAGTCACGCGCTCGGATACCTGCTCGGTGACGCGCTGTATCAGGCACACGCACACGGCACCCTCTCGCGCGCCCACGTCCGCGAGCTGTTTCGCGATCCCCTCGACTCGGGCCCGGCGTCGTACGCCCACTGGAAAGCGGAGGCTGAACCGAGAACTCGCGGAGACACTTTGCGAGGCCTGCGCACTCCAGTTCGTCGCGAAACCGGCTGACAGCGCCCGCAAAGTCGAGTGACTGCGGGCGGGTCCCTGCTTTGCACAGGGTTGGGACGTGAGCTCGGCAGCGCGAACAGTGGCAACGGAGATGTCTCTCAAGGAGCACGCTGAGGCCCTGGTCGGGGCGGGACAGCTCCGGAAGGCGGCCGCGCTCATCAACGCCCACCTCGCGGAGCACGACGCTGGCTGGAAGCTGTGGAGCACGCTGGCCTCGTTGTCGCGGCGGTTGGGTCGGTACGAGCTCGCGGTGTCGGCCTGGCGCGCGAGCGCGCGTCAGCTCGAGACGTCTGGACACGTGAAACACGCGCACGCCGCGCTGGCCGCGGCGCTGAGGCTCACGCCGGCCGATCAGCCGTTGCGCGACGAGGTGTCGCGGCTCTCACGGCTCGTGAGCCGAGGCGCGCCCGGCCCGGCGTCGCGACCGACCCTGCGAATCGTTCGCTCACAGGCGCCGGCTCGTTCGTCGGAGTCACGCCCGACGCTGAAGATCCCGCCGTCGCCCAGCAAACCGTCGCGCCAGCCCTGCCCTGCCACGAGTATTGCAGCGCTCCGCCGTCCCCTCGAGATCGTCACCGATCCACACCTGGCGATCTTCGACATCCTCGACGACGAGAAGCGACTCCAACGCTGAGGTGAGCCTGCGGACGGGTCTGCCCTGCCCTCATGCACCGTCGAGGAAGCCCGCCGCGTGCATCGCTCCCTGACGGGCGTAAGCCACAAGCGCTCTCCGCGCAGGTCGTCGACGTTCCGGGCGGGCTGTTGAAGCACTCTGACTGACGTGCCAAGCCCGGCGCATGTACGACGTCGCGATCATTGGTGCAGGCCCGGGTGGAGCTGCAGCCGCGGTGGCGCTCGGGCAGCGAGGCATCACCAACGTGGTGCTCCTCGATCGGGAAGGATTCCCGCGAGACAAGACCTGCGGGTCTGGGCTCTCTCCCAACGCGCTGAAGATGGTCGAGACCCTTGGCATCGGAGCCGAGGTGAAGTCGCTCGGTGTGCCCATCAACTCGGTGCGCATCGTCACGCAAGGAGGGCGAGAGATGATCGTCGCGTCGGATGCGGCGGCGATGGTGCTGCTGCGGCGCCACTTCGATCATCTGCTCGTGAAGCGCGCACAGGACCTGGGGATCACCCTCAAGACGCCCTTTCGTGCCGTCGAGCTGATCAAGGAGGCTGACCGGGTCGTCGGCGTCACAGGTTTCGACGGCGAGACCGTACGCGCCCGGTACGTGCTCTGCGCCGACGGAGCGCATTCGATCTTCTCGCCTGATCCCCGGCCGAAGCGCAGCATCTCGACGCTGATGGGCTGGTGGGATGACGTCGACGTCGAGCCCGGCCGCCTCGACATGGTCTTCGACAAGAACCTCTCGCCGCTCTACGGCTGGCTGTTCCCCGAAGGCCAGGGCCGGGTGAACATCGGCATCTGCATCGACGGGCAGGACGCGTCGGGCGAAAAGTCGAAGCGCAACCTGCGAGCGACGTTTCGCCAGTTCCTCGATGATCACTACGCGAAGGCGTTGGCTGGGGCGACGCAGGTCGGGGCCTTCAAAGGCCACCCCATCGTCTACACGACGTGGGTTGGTGAGATCTCGGTGCCCGGCGCGCTCTACCTGGGAGAGGCCGCGCGGCTGACCCACAACGCAACCGGCGAAGGCATCTCACAGGCGATGGAGTCAGGCACCTTCGCTGCAGAGGCCGTGGCGCGCGTGCTGCGCGGCTCGCATGACGAAGCCGCCGCGTGGAGCTGGTACCTCATGCAGCACCGCAAGCGCTTCACCGGCGCCTTCGTCGCGGGTCACGCCCTGAGAGCGGCCGTCGCGTCGCCGGTGTTGGACCGCATGGCCGACGCGTACAACAACCCCATGGTGCGCAAGCTCGTGGTGAAGCTGCTCGGCTCGGCGCTCGCTGGCAGCTCCGTCTCCGACACGAGCCCCGGCTCGGACTCTGCCGAACCCCCGACGTCTCAGCCCAGCTCACGCAGCTCGAGGCGGTAGCGATCGATGAAGCTGCGCGCGGAGCGGGTGACCGCTTCGCTCAGACGGCTCACGCTGGTTCGGCCCAGCGCCTTGAGGCGACTGACGCCCGCGCGAGGCCGTCGCGGGAATTCCTTCACGACGGCAAGGGCCGACACACCGAAGACCCTGGAGTACTCGACCATGAAGCGCGAGCTGCGCACTTCTTCGCCCGACAGAATGTCCATCGACGCGCGCCGAGCCCCGGCCGAGCGCCGCCAATAGGCGAAGACGCCGGTCTGCAGGGCCCGCGACCCTTCATCGTGCGCTCGAAAGACCTCGTAGAGCGAATCGGTGAACAGCTCGCGCATGCGGACGAAGTCGTAGCGGTAGCGCTGGTACTCGGCCAGCACCTCTTCGGTGGCGCCGCTGGTACCCACCAACTCCGCCAGCAGCGTCACATCGTTCATCGCGTTGCTCATGCCCGACGCGGTGAGCGGGTGCGCGCAGCCGCCGGCATCGCCGATCAGCACGACCCCGGGAGCGGCGCACTGCTGGGTGGTGATGGCGTGGTTGGCGCAGCCCTCGAACGGCGCCTCGGCGAGAGACCGAATCATCGACTCGCGGAGCTGCGCGGGCACCACCGGGGCGTACTTCTCGATCAGGAGCGCCACGATGGCGTCGCGGCCCTTCGCAGCCCCGAGCGGCACGTCGACACAGAACCGGATCATTCCGTCGCCGAACGGGTACGCGAGAATGGGCCCGGGCGCTCCGAGGAAGACGTGGCCGCTTCGCGCATGCGGCAGCTCACCGCGGACGGCGAAGGTGATCGAATACGACAGCAGCCTGGTCTCCGCTGCGAAGCCCAACAGCCCGCGCAGCTTCGACTGCCGCCCGTCGGCGACCACGACCAGATCGGCGCGGTGCTCGACGCCATCGGCGGTCGTCACGCCCACCACGCGGCGGCCCGCTCGCAACACGTTCTCGACGCGAACGCCCTCCACCAACTCGATCTCTGGGTGCTGGCCCACCTCGGTTCGAAGCGCCTTCACCATGCGCTTGTGATCGATCCCGAGACCGAGCCCTTGCCGGTGCGCGTAGGGCAACACGATGGGCTGGTGGCCGGAGCCTGGAGACACTGCGAAGCCGTCGACCTCCACGCCTCCACACGCCAGGAGCGGTGCCTTGAGCCCGAGCGCGAGCAGCCCTCGCACGCCGCTGGGATGAATCAGCTCGCCCCGAAAAGCTCCGGCCGGCCCGACCGCGGCCTCGAGGACTCGCACCTGAGCGCCGCGCTGAGCCAGCGCCGCTGCGGCGATCAACCCCGCGAATCCACCACCAACCACCACCACGTCACGCGACATAGGTGCCACTTGCCGCACACCCGTCGCGAGGCGCAAGACATGTGCACCTACGTTCGTCAGACGCTGACACATGCCCGCATGGAACGCGAAGAAGACCTCGGCTAGCGGGAGGCTCCCCGTGGATCTCGACGACCTGCTCCAGAAGACCAGCCGCACCTTCGCCGTGGCGATTCCGCTCTTGCCGGAGCCGACGCGCAACGCAGTCGCGCTCGCCTACCTCTTGTTTCGTGTCGCCGACACCTTCGAAGACGCGACGCTGTGGACGAGAGATGAACGAATCACCGCGCTGCATCAGTTCGCGCGCCTGTTCGAGCTCGACCGCGAGGCGCGAGCGCTCGAAGCAACGCAGCTGGTTTCGCGCTGCACGTCGCGGCCGCCAATCGATCACCAGGGCTATCTCGAGCTGCTGAGCCAGCTCTCGCCGCTGCTCGATCGGTTCGACGCGCTCGAGCCGTCCGCGCGGGCCATCGTGGCGCACCACGTGACGCGCACCAGCGACGGAATGGGCGCGGTGGTGCGGCGCGCCGACGAGCGCGGAAACCTGTCGTTGACCTCGCTGCACGATCTGAAGAGTTACTGCTACCTGGTCGCGGGCATCGTGGGAGAGCTGTTGACCGAGCTCTTCCTGAACGACTGCCCCGCGCTCGGGAGCAGCGCCGATGCGTTGCGAGCCTCGGCGGTGGCGTTTGGCGAAGGGCTGCAGCTGGTCAACATCCTCAAGGACTCCGGCGCCGATGCCAGCGACGGCCGGGTGTACCTGCCACCGCAGGTGTCCCGCGCCGAGGTGTTGTCACTGGCCTGGGCCGATCTCGAGCAGGCCAACCGCTACGTCCAGACCCTCCAACATGGAGGAGCGCCGCGCGGCTTCGTGGCCTTCACGGGCCTGGCGCTGGTGTTGGCCTTTGCGTCGCTCGACGTCCTGCGCGTCCGCGGAGCCGGGGCGAAGGTCTCGCGAGACGACGTCGGCCGGCTCTTCGCAGCCCTTCACCAGAGCCTCGACGAGGACCAGCCCTTCGACGCGCTGGCGCTGATCAGCTCGACGGCGCTTCGTGCTCGAGCGTCATGAACTCGGACAGCGCCCACATCGGAAAGTAGTGGCGGTAGCAGTCGTAGGTGATGAGGCAGGTCTTGTTGAAGACGCCGACCATGGGTTCGCGAGGCCAGCTCCCGTCGCTCGCCTGTCGTTGGCAGAGCCACTGCGCGGCGCGGGCCATCGCCGATCGATCCTCACAACGGGCGCGCACGAGCGTCGACAGGGCCCACGCCGTCTGGGCCGCGTGGCCGTGCTCGCCGTCGATCCATCGGCGGAGCCGGCAGCTGTCGCCGTGCTCACTGAAGCTGCCGTCGGAGCGCTGCTGCTCGAGGAGAAACGCCGTCGCCCGTCGAATTGCCCGGTCGTTCGCAGACGCTCCCGCCGCCAGGAGCCCCGTCACGGCGAACCAGGTGCCGTAGGTGAAGCACACGGCCCAGCTGCCCTCGAAGCTCCCGTCTTCTCGTTGCGCGTCGCGGAGAAACTGGACACCGCGGGTGATGGGCGCCTCGAGCTCGAACTCTCCAGGAAAGCGACGACGTGCGTGAACGAGCGCTTGCAGACAGGCGCTGGTGCACTCGACGTAGCTGGTGTCGACCATGATGTCGCCGAACACCTGAGACGGGTTGAGTGACTCGAGCCACCGGCCGCCGCGCTGGCGCTCGTAGGTGCCCCAGCCTCCGTCGTCGTTCTGCCACGACAACAGCAGCTCGACCGACGCACGCAACAGCTCGGGAGGAACCTCGCTGTCGTATCGCCCCTCGAGGGCGAGCGCGCACTTGAGCCCTTCGGCAGTGCAGTCGGTGATGGGCCAACCGTGCATTCGATTGCTGAAGGGCCACCCGCCCCGGCTGCGATGACGGTAGTGGCGCTCGGCCTCGGGCACGTCTTCGAGGATCTGGTTGTCGCGCAAGAAGACGTGCGCCTTCGCGAGCACCGAGTCATTCCGCTGCGGGCTCACGAGTCCTGCGTGCTCGGCCGCCAGCAGCGCCTGAATCGCGAACGCCGAGTCCCACAGCTCGGCGTTGTTGTAGCCCTGCATCTTGAGGCCGTCGTGGCCGTCCCACAGATACGCCTCGTCGAACTTCGGCCAGCCGCGATCGAAGTCGGCGCGCCCGTCGGCTCCGCGGAACCAGTGCACGAACATGTTGAGCACGGCGTTGACGGGGCCGATGTCGAGATCGTTCGTCGCTGCGTCTTCGTGGCGAATCAGCGTGAGGCACTCGTCGAGGGCCGGGCGACGCAGGAGTCGGGGGAACCGCTCCAGCGCGCTCTGCATGCGATTGACGGTGCGCAGGGGCGCGGATGACGGGCGGTAGTCATCGCTCGGCGCGACGGTCTCGCGGTGTGCCTCCCAGTCAATCTCGGCGTACGTCCCTCGATAGAGCTCGTTGCGAATGGCGGTGAGCGTGGCGTCGTCGGGAGCGATCGACTTCGTGCCGTACAGCCACGCCATCGGCAGGTAGACCATGCGCGCGTGGCACCAGAGGCGGCTGGGATGAAACGGAGACGCGCGCGGCAACAGCCACAGCTCCGGCAACAACGGCACCAGGCCGCGCCAGTCGTAGAGCCCCAACAAGCACAGGGTGAACTTGCCCCAGGAAGCGGCGCCGAGCGGTGAGCCGTTGGCGTGAATCCAGGCGAGCAGGCGACTGGTGCGCGCGTCGTCAGGCGGCAGGCCCAGCAGGCGCAGCGCGACGTAGCCCAGCACCGAGGTGAACATGCTGCCCGAGGTGGCCTCGGCGTGGAGCCCGATGCTGCCGTCGGAGCGCTGCACGGCGGTGAAGTGGGCGATGAGGCGAGCCGTGCGTGCCGCGTCGGGCATACGGCGCGCGACCCACGCGAGCGCCACCCACATCGGCAACAGGAACATCGGCCCGCCGTAGTCGCTGGGCCAGCTCCCACGCTCGGCCTGCAGGGCTTTCAGGTTGTCGAACGCCTTCGACACCACCTCGGCGATGGGCGGTGCTTCTTCTCGAGAAGAGTTCGGGGCGTCCACCGTGGCGCGCGTCGTACACCGCCGTGACGACCGTGAGAACTGAAGGTGCGTGATGTGACGAAGCGCCGGCCTCCGAGAAGGAAGACCGGCGCTCCGAAGACGACAGCCATCAACGGCTCGTCAGACCTTGAGGCCCTTGCGCTTCATCGCCTCGACGAGCGTGGTGCCGAGCTCCGACGGCGACGCGGCCATCACGTAGCCCGCAGCGCTCATGGCCTTCACCTTCTCAGCGGCCGTGCCCTTGCCACCGGCGATGATCGCTCCGGCGTGGCCCATGCGCTTGCCCGGAGGCGCGCTGGCGCCGGCGATGAACCCGGCGATCGGCTTCTTGAAGTTCGCCTGCACCCACGCAGCCGCCTCTTCTTCTGCGCTGCCGCCGATCTCACCGATCATGATCACCGCGTCGGTCTCGGCGTCTTCGTTGAAGAGCTTGAGCACGTCGATGAAGTTGGTGCCGTTGACGGGGTCGCCACCGATGCCGACGGCGGTCGACTGACCGAGGCCGAGGCCGGTGATCTGGAACACCGCCTCGTACGTGAGCGTGCCGGAGCGCGACACCACGCCGATGCGGCCAGGCCGGTGAATGTGGCCCGGCATGATGCCGATCTTGCACTTACCGCCGGGAGTGATGACGCCCGGACAGTTCGGACCGATCAGCCGCGTGCCGGTGCCCTGGAGGAAGCGCTTGGCCTTCACCATGTCGTTCACCGGAATGCCCTCGGTGATGGTGATGACGAGCGGCATCTTCGCGTCGGCGGCTTCCATGATCGAGTCGGCCGCGAACGGAGGCGGCACGAAGACGACCGACGCGTTGGCGCCGGTGGCCTTCATGGCCTGCTCGACGGTGTCGAAGATGGGAACCTTGCCTTCGAACTTCTGGCCGCCCTTGCCCGGCGTGACGCCGGCGACGAGGTTGGTGCCGTACTCCATGCACTGCTTGGCGTGGAACGAGCCGGCCGAGCCGGTGATGCCCTGAACGACGAGGCGGGTCTCTGCGTTGACGAGAATGCTCATGGTCGAAATCCCTTTCAGCTCTTCAGCGCGGCGACGGCCTTCTCGGCTGCCTGGCGGAGGTTGTCGGCTGGCGTGATCTTCAGGCCAGAGTTCGCGAGGATCTGCTTGCCCAGCTCGACGTTGGTGCCTTCGAGGCGCACCACAAGCGGAATCTTGAGCTGCACTTCTTTCGCAGCCGCGACGATGCCCTCGGCGATGACGTCGCACTTCATGATGCCGCCGAAGATGTTCACCAGCACCGCCTTCACGGCAGGGTCGGCGAGGATCAGCTTGAACGCGGCGGTCACCTTTTCCTTCGTCGCGCCACCGCCGACGTCGAGGAAGTTGGCCGGCTCACCGCCGACGAGCTTGATGGTGTCCATCGTGGCCATCGCGAGGCCGGCGCCGTTCACCATGCAGCCGATGTTGCCGTGCAGCGAGATGTACGCGAGGTCGAACTCCTTGGCCTTCGCTTCGCGCTCGTCCTCTTCGGCGATGTCGCGCATCTCGACGACTTCCTTCTGACGGTAGAGCGCGTTGTCGTCGAAGGTCATCTTCGAGTCGAGCGCGACGATGGAACCGTCCTTCAAGCGCACGAGCGGGTTGATCTCGGCGAGGCCGGCGTCGGTCTCCATGTACGCGCGGTAGAGCGCGGTGCAGAACTTCACGAAAGCGTTGACCGAGTCGCCCGACAGGCCGAGGCCGTAGGCAAGCTTGCGGCCCTGGAACGCCTGGAAGCCGACGGCCGGGTCGACGGCCTCACGCAGGATCTTCTCGGGGTGCTTCTCGGCGACCTCTTCGATCTCCACGCCGCCTTCGGTCGACGCCATGAAGGTGATTCGGCTGGTCGCGCGATCGAGCGTGACGCCGAGGTAGAACTCCTTGTCGATGTCGAGGCCTTCCTCGATGTACAGCGTCTGCACCTTCTGGCCCTCAGGGCCGGTCTGCAGGGTCTTCAGCATCATCCCGAGGATCTTCGAGGCGTGCTCTTTCGCCTCGGCGGGGCTCTTCGCGATCTTCACGCCGCCGCCCTTGCCGCGGCCGCCTGCGTGGATCTGGGCCTTCACGACGGTGATCTTCGTGCCCAGTTCCTTCGCGGCCTTCTCGGCGTCATCGACCGAGCGCACGACGATGCCGCGCGGCACGGGGACGCCGTACTTCTTGAAGATCTGCTTGCCCTGATACTCGTGGATTTTCATTTCGACTCCTGACGATGGGACCTCGAAAACGCGCGCGGTCGTATCGACGAAACGGACGAATGTCTGCAAGATCGTTCCAGTGTCCTTCGTGATCACGTCGTTGGTGTGCGCTCAGCTCGTCTTCCCCACCACACCGACTGCGATCGAGTTCGGCGACGACCAGCTCCAACAGTACCCGGCGAGCGTGGGAGCGATCGCGTGGAAGGCCGATGGGGGCCTGGCGGCGATCTGGCTCGACGGCCGGCGCAGCCTGGGTGAGGCGGCCGTGGGGAACCGTGTCGATCTCTGGGGCTCGAAGCTGATCGTCGACAACCCGGCACCGGTCGACCGCACCGGGTTGCTGTTGGCCACCCCTCCTGTGTTGGCATCGATCGAGTCTCCGGCGATCGCGTTCAACTCGAACGTCGTCGCGATCGTGTGGATCGAGCGCCGGGCGGCGACTGCCACCGTTCAGTTGGCGATTGGCGACGAGAATGATCGCTCGATCCTCGCCGCGCCACGCGTCCTGGCGAGGTCGGGGGACCTGACGGGCGTCACGGTCGGCCCGGCGGGGAGCGGGTTCATGGTCGCGTGGACGGAGGGAACCCGGATCTGGTGGGCGCGGCTCGCCACGACGGGGCAACAAGAGAATTCCGGGAGTACCTTTGCGGCTGGCGTCCAGACGGTGGCGACGCCGCTCGTCGGAGGCGTCGTCGATGGCGGGGCAGCCTTCGCCTACAGCTCGGCGCCAACACCGCGGGCAGGCTTCTTCACTCACGATTACGTCTCGCCGACATCAGACGCGGGCAGCCTGTTCGATGTCTCGGGCGCCCTCGCCGGCATCAGCTTTCACAGTGGCACGCCGTCACTGATGCTGCGGATCAGTGGGGGCGTGCTTCAGAGCCGCCCGTCTTTGTTGTCGTTCACGACGGTGACCTCGACCCGGGCGCTCTCCGAGTGTGTCGTCGCTGGGAGCGAGGCCCTCACCGCGCTCGCCTACGTCGACCTCGTGAATGCCACCTCACAGGTCGGGTTCATCACGCCGGCCGGAACCGTGAATGTGATCGACGCGCCGCCGGCCGAGGCTGTGGCGGTGGCAACCAACTCGACTCATGGAGCCTACCTGCGCCGGGCCAATGGGCTGTCGGTGCTGACGCGCATGCCGGCAAGCCCGACGCTCGAGCCGCCGACGGAGCTCAACTTCGCCCAGCCAACCCAGCGAGTGCCGAGCGTGGCGTGGCTTCCGGACGCGGGAGGCTTCGTGGTTGCACACGAAGAGCGCGGCACGACGACGATGGGCTCCGTGCAGACGTGGACGGGGCGGCTCGCGCTGGTGCGGCTCGACGGAGGGACCGATGATCTGGGCGCCACCGGCACTCCGCAGGTGTTCCCGGTTTTTCCGAGAGTCGTGGAGTGGGACGAGAACTCGGTCGGCGTCGAAGAGCAGGACCTCGCGAACCACACGCACCGCCTGTTGAGCACGATCACCGGAGTTCCGCCGCCGACGACCATCGGCGCGCGCGGCTGGCACTCAGCGGCCGGTCCACCGTTGCTCCGCTGGCGGGAAAGTGCACCGGGCGAGACGACGATCGACCAGGCGGTCGGCACGAGCATCGTGGCCATCACGGAGCCGCGGTGTGTGACGACGGTGAATGGCAGACATCTGGTCGGTGGTTGGATTGGCTCGACGCTGCGGCTGTACGATGTGTTGGGGTTGGCCGGAAACTCCACCGCCATCGACGTGCCAGCGAACGTCGTCATGAAGGGCTCGGTGTGCGTCACGCGGGGGCGGGACGCATCGGAAGCGCTGGCGACGTGGAGCCAGGGCGACTTGATTCGAGTGCTGAGCATCGGCAGAGCCGATGCGGTTCGGGTGGTGATTCCAGGGCCGCCGGGAACCAGGACATTCGAGAACCCGGTCGCGACACGTCTCGGGTCGGGGGTGCTCGTGGTGTGGGAAACGCCGCCCGCGTACTCGACGATCGGAGCCGCCTTCATCGACGACTCGAGCCCGACGGTACAGGTGCCGGTGGTGCTGCACACGGGCGCTGACCTGGTCCGACACCCGACGGTGACCTCGGCGCCAGGCGGCCCTGCCCTCGTCGCGTGGCAGGAGTTCGATGCAGCGCCCGGAGTCGGCGCGACACGCGTTCGAGCGCGCCTCGTATTTCCGCGGCTCGCGCCCGACGCAGCCGTCGATGCCGGGTCACCGGACGCTGGGCTTGTTGACGGCGGGAGTCTGGACGGCGGCGGTCAAGTCGACGCCGGCGACGCGATTCCGGTGCCGACGACGCTGACGTTCACTCCGTCATGCGGGTGTTCGGGTGGGCCCGGGGCACTCGCGCTCGTGCTGCTCGCGCTGTGGGCGCGAAGAGGTTCGCCGCGCACACGCTGAGGCGGTTCTGTTTGGCAAGCGCCTCTGCCAGAGTCCGCGCTCCTTCTGTGGGGGGTTCAGACATGTCAGGACGAGTCACGCGCGACGCGCCGATTACCCGTGCAAAGAAGACCGCTGCGACAGAAGTACCGAAGCAACAGCCGGCAGTGATCGCAGCGCCGACGAAGGCTCCCGAGGACACCGTGGGGCCAGCGCGAAGGAAGGCGCCGGCCAACCTCACTGGTGGGCGCCACAAGGCCGTGAAGATCTCGATTCCGGGTCGGCCTGACATTGCGCCGCTCAAGGCATCCGATCTCTTGAAGTCGCTCGCGACAGGAGCGCTCGCGCAGAGCAGCCCGGCGACGGGAATCCTGGCGCCCGCCCCGTCGAGCGTGAAGGCCGAGACGCGCAACGAATTCACGCTCAAGTTCTCTCCAGCGATCACAGATCAGAACTCGGCCCGTCGTGCTGTGTTTGGCTCAGACACCGTTCCTCCCGGGCTCTCGCTGGAGCGACGCGACGGCGGGTGGATGCTCCGTGTCGAGGCCGATCCTGCGAAGCAGGCGCCGAACAACCTGCGTTGGGATGCGTACCAGGCTGGCGTTCGGCCCGAACTGCAGGCGTATCTCTCGAAGAACCTGCCGGCGAACCTGAACGTGCCGTCGCCGGGAAAGTCGGCTCCAGTGCTGGCCGAGTACGACGCTGATCAGCGGGCCAAGCAGGTGAAGGTGACGGGCTGGAGCAGCGGCATGGTGATCGCCGAGACGCTCAAGGGCCCGAAGATGATCGACACCACCTCGTTCGACGTCGACTTCGGGAAGAAGATGACCAAAGAGCAGGCGGCGCAGTTCTTCTGGGATCAGAAGAAGGTGCCGATGAACTCGACGCTCGAGGCGATGCCCAAAGGCAAAGAGCCCGCGTCACAGTGGCGCGTCACCCAGCCCGAGCAGTGGACGACCGACTCGCGCGCGAAGGGCATTCACCCCACCCTCGGGCTTCACCTGCTGAAGCAGACCAACGCCGCGAACCAGAAGATCCCCGAGTGGATTGGGAGCAAGACACGCGCGGCGCTGGAGTCGAAGTCGCTCCCGCCGAAGGGCGTCGACGTGAAGCACCCGAAACCGGGTATCGCGGTGTGGCGCGAGGGCAACGGAGTGTTCTGGTACGACGAGAAGAAGAAGACCTTCGAGGCGTTCCCGAGGAAACCGGGCACGGGGCCTGGCACCGGCATGTGGAACAACTGGAACACCAGCTACATCATGGAGAAGGGCATTTCCCCGCGTGAGGCCGGGCCGATGGTGGTCGCCGACATGCACGACACGAATCGGCAGATGTTGATGGCGTTCGCACAGGCGTTGGCCGGGTCGAAGTCTCCCGAGCAGGGCGTGATCGCCGTCGCGGAGCAGGCGATGGACGTCGCTGGGAAGTTCGTCGATCACCCGATGCTGAAGGGGAAGGACGATCTCATCGAGGCAGCGCGTGAGGATGCGGCGAAGCGCTGAGGCTGACCCGCCCCGACGCCTGGAGCCGTGACTTGCGCGAGCTGAGAGAGAGCTGCGCTGTTGCGGGCATGCGAGTGAAGGAGCGGGTCAGGGCGCGGAACTCGAGGCCGAGCTGCGAGTCATCTCTGCCGCCCGGCTCGCGAGCGTTTGATCCCGAGGTGCCGCCGGGGACCCGGCACTGGAGGCAAGAGCAGTCACGCCTGCCGAGATGGGCCCGTCTTGGACCATCGGAACGAGTTCGAGGTGAGAGACATTCAGCCACACCGATGAACCGCGCCGCGTCAGCAACTTGAGACTCGACGACTCGCCGTCACCGCTGTCGTTGCGCTCGCTGGCGCCGCCACGAAACGATGAGGAAGGCGACGAGAAGTTGGCCGAACGAGAATGCTCCCGGCGATGCGTTACAGCCGCAGGCGCGCGGGGTTGGGCCGAGCCCAGCAGGTTCGGGAATCGCCGGCGTCAGTCTCCCTCCGTCGAACTCGGGACCGCCGTCGAAGCCGGGACCGCCGTCGAAGCCGGGACCGCCGTCGAACTCGCGACCGCCGTCGAAGCCGGGACCGCCGTCGAACTCGCGACCGCCGTCGAACTCGCGACCGCCGTCCAGCCCGAGGCCGCCGTCGAGTTCAAGGCCACCTCCGTCGGCCCCAGCGTCCTGCCGGGCTCCTGCGTCGCGAGACAATTGTTGGCAGGCACCCATGCGACAGCTCCCGCCATCCTCACACGCAACTCCATCAACAGAAGCGGACCATGAGCAGACGGCGCGAAACGGATCGCAGGACCCCACCAGACATCGCGTAGCGGGAACGCAGTCCTGAGCCGATGAGCAACCGGTCTCGCGAAGGTATTGGCCGAAGATCTCGCTCACTCGATCGTCCGGCCGCGCTCGCGCACCGACAAGAAGGACCGAGCCCTGGGCGACCTTCTCGGCACGGAGATTCGACCGACCCCCGTCCTGGTCATGAACGACGGGAGACAGATCAATCGGAATTCCGTCTGGCGTGGTGCGCGCCGAGAACAGCCCGCCGGCTTCGGTCCAGAAAAGGACGAAATTCGAGCCGTCGAAAACGAGTGCGGGGTTTCGCTGGGCAACGGACGCAGGCGCGGAGCGAAACGCGCCCGTCAGCGGGGCCCAGCCGCCGTCCGTTCCAGTCATGGTTCCAGCGATTCGGGTTACCCCAGCTTCGTCCTCTTCCCAGGCAACTGCGACTCCATGACCCGACGACGCCAGGGTTGGGAAACGCTGCGCGCGAGTGGACGGGCTCAGGACAATCCCTCCATCGTCCAGACGCCCCCCATCGAAGGCCATCCGTGCAGTGCGAATTCTCGGGGCAGCAGGTGGGCCATACCACACAGCAGTAATTGACTCGTCAGTCGCGACGGCTCTGACCCCGTCAGAACTGAAGTAGTCCGGGCCGAAATCGTGTCGGGCTACGATCTGGCCTCGCTGGGTGAGGAAGGTCGCTTCAAGACCTGCGACGCGGCGCCAAATAAGAACATACGCACCACTGACCGAGACGAGGTCGCCCTGTGCTCCATCACCCAGATGAACTGTTGGACCCACGGTTCCGCCGTCGGAGTCGATTGGCCTGACGTAGATGTCCGAGAGAATCGAGTTCGAAAGTGGGCTTTCCCACGAGACGAGGAAATCGCTGCCATTCGACGACGCTCTTGGGGACCTTGCTGGACGGAACACGTCGAACGGACTTCCGCTTCCTGGCACCAGATCGTTGACAAGCATTGCCCGCACGGTTCCCTGTATGTCGTAGCGCGAGTCGTCGCGATCGTCGGACCACAGCACGAGCGTCTTCCCTGCCCCGTTCGCGATCGCCGGCTCGCCCTGTGAGTTGAACCGGAGCTGGATGGGGAACCCGGGGCGCGGCGACAGGGGTTGGGTGGTGGTAATCGGAACGGCGAATAGGACGCCTCCCCTGTACGCGCCGTTCTGCAGGATGAGCCGAGGTGTGAGCAGGAGGCTTCGCCCGGGGATGGCTGCGAGATCAAATGGGTCGCCTGCCGGCGGCAACTGAGTCTCGACCCTCGCTATCTGACCGAGTGGGCCGGTGGAGGACATCAGGACTGCGTCGATTGTGACGCTGTTACTGTGCCCCTGAGCTGCAATGACTATCGCGTTTGTGCCGTCAAACGACGCACGCACATCGACCCCAGAGAGGCCAAGAGGCATCGGAGCCGCCCCGAGAACGCCCCCGTCTGTATCAACTCGTCGTGCAAGCACGCCCATCGACCCGCCCGAGAAGGATACGACGAAGTTGGTACCATCGGTCGTGAGCGCCGGAGGCTGCATCAGACTGTGCGTCGGACTGCTGATCAGAAGCGGTGGCTCATCGACCGCGTTGCCCGTCGACAGAACTCTCGAGGCGCGAACGGGCGACGGTGACGACGACCACATCAGCCCCTCGTTCCACGCGACGAGGAAGCGAGTCCCGAGACTCACGACCTGAGGTTGGTGACCGGCGTCGGTCACCATCCATGGCGTGACATCCGCAGCACCACCATCGGGCCACAGTCGCGTCGCGAACACCTCGCCCAGGTCCGTTCCCCATGTCACAAGGTACAATTCGCCATTGAACGCCACGCTGACTCCCTGTCCGACGCTGGCGCCAAGACCCAGCACCAGTGGTGTTGCGTCCTGGACATGACCAGACCCGGAAACACGAACGGCACTCACAACTCTGTCTTGCATCACCACCAACCAGTTGGCTCCGTCCCAAGCGACGTCGGAATCGCGGCCCACTCCGGTGGACATCGGAGGGCCAACACTGATGCCTACTGGCTCAAAGACCCCTCCATCGAACGAGACGCGCGTCACGGTGAAACGACTCTCTCGATCCTGCGCAATCAGGAAGGTCCCGTTTGGTCCGGCGCTGGCGGAGCTATGGCCGAAGCCGTCGAGAAGATCTGGCTGGACCTGGGTAGGTTCGACCGGAAATGGAGGGGACAGAATTGGTGCGTTGCTGAGACCGCTCTGAAGCCCCGCCGTGGGCTCCACCGGGCTTGCGTTTCGACACGTCGCCAACAGAGCAATGCCGATGCTCAAAGTGAGAATGGGCGGGCGGCGCATTTGACGACCATAGGCTCAGCGGCGTCGCGTTGTCTGGGGCACACGCCGGCGGAACTCCTGCGATGCGGAGCGGATCCTTCCTCGTGAGACTTCCGCAATCCTCGCGAACGGACGTGTAGCGAGTCAGTCAGGCAAGTCGGAATGAGCGCGAGACGACGGCGCTGATCAACTGACTCGCTCCGGCGACGGCGAAGACGGCGCTGTACGCCACCGGGCGATCGAACCCTGACGACAACGCGATCGCGGCAACCGCTCCCGCCACGAGGTTGCCGACGAACATGCCGAACGTGCCCGCCGCGTTCATCAACCCCATCGCAGACGCGCGCGCCTCGGCCGGCACCGCCTGGCTCACCAACGACAAGCTCGGCCCGTAGATCGCCGCCGACGCGACGCCGCCGACTGCCAGTACGAGCGGAATCCACTTCACGTCGAGCACCAGCAACGAGAAGAACATCAACCCGTACACCAGCGCTCCCAACGAGATCAGCGTGTAGCGATTGAACCGATCACCAATTCTCGTCAGCGGCACCGTCGCGATCGCGAACGTCACGAGGAACACCGTGAACCACCGGCTCACCGTGCCATCGGGCACCTGAAGCACGTGAAAGGCAAACAGCTGCAGCGTCACGGTGAACGCTCCGACCGAGAAGCGCTCGAGGCCCACCACCACCACCGGCAGCCGAACCCCCGGAGCCTTCCACACCGCCCTGCCCGACAGCTGCGACGACGCGCCATCAGGCAACACGCCGAACGCCGCCAGGCCCGCGAATACGCCGATCGCGCCGCCCACCAACAACGGGAGCGAGGGATCACCCTTCCCCAGGATCGCGCCGAGCGGAATTCCCACCACCAGCGCCAACACCACCGCGCTCCCGACCAGCCCCGTCGCCGCCGAGCCCGTCACCCGCCCACGCGCCGCGCCCATCAGAATCGACACCGCTCCGACGCTCGCCGCGCCCTGCACGAAGCGCAGCCCCAACATCACGCCGAGCGACGGCTTCAACGCCACCAGCGCGACCATCAGCCCATCGAGCAACGCCAGGCTCCCGGCGACGACTCGCCGTTTCCCGATCCGATCCGCCCAGACCGCCAACGCCGGCCCCACCAGACACGCGCCGAGCAGGTTCACCGCCATGAAGGCGTGAAACACCCACTCCTGCCCCGGCCAGCCTGACGCGACGAACGGCCGAATGACGGGGATCACCACCGTCGCCGGCATCATCGCGGCCATCACCGTCAACGCGATCGGCGCGGCGAACCGCACCTCGCGACGCAGCGACACGGGCGCGGGGCACTCCAACGGCTTGCCGTCGGCGCCAAGCTCGCTGGTCCTCACCTCAACGCCCATTGACCTTCCTCTTATGGGGCTCGACCCCTGCCGACAACCCGCGCTGCATCACCGCTGCTGACAGGTCAGGGTGATTTTGCTGTTGGCCCGAGGGGCGTCCGTGGAAGAGGAGCGTGGCTGAGGCCCCCCGCGATGGGTAAGAGGCCGCTGTCAGTCGTCGAAGTCGAAGGAACTCCAAGGAGACGTGCATGTCCGATGCTGCAGAACTGAAAGCGGGCGACGGAGGCGAGAGCCTCATCGGCTCCATCGTGAAGTTCACGATGAGCTCGGTCGGCTCGAAGATCGTGATGGCCGCGACCGGCCTCGGCTTGTGGCTGTTCGTCACGGGCCACCTCGCCGGCAACCTGCTGGCCTTCGTCGGCCGTGACGCGTTCAACGCCTACGCCGCGACGCTCAAGGGCAACCCCTTGCTCCTGTGGGGCACCCGCACGGCGCTGCTCCTCGGCATTCCCCTGCACTTCTATTTCGCGGTGCGCTCGACCGCGATGAACAAGGCCGCGCGCCCCGTCGCCTACGCCTACGCGAACAAGACGCCCGCCTCGATGGCCTCGAAGACGATGATCATCTCGGGTCTCGTGATCGCCGCGTTCTTTGCGTTCCACATCGCGCACTACACGCTTCGCATCGTCAGCGTCACCGACAGCCTGGGCCCCACGGGAGCGTTCAGCCCGTACGACATGCTCATTCAGGGCTTCAAGAACCCGCTCATCGCGGGCTTCTACATCGTCGGCCAGCTGCTCCTCGCGCAGCACCTGTCGCACGGCATCTACTCGCTCTTCCAGCACCTCGGGCTGTGGGGCAAACGGTGGACGCCGTTCATCCGGAGCGCGGCGCTCGTCGTCGGCTACGGCCTGTGCGCAGCGTTCATCAGCATTCCCGTCTCTGTCCTCCTCGGAATCATCAAGCCATGAAACTCGACGCCAAGATCCCCGACGGTCCCATCGAGACGAAGTGGACGCGCCACAAGGCGGCCGTCTCGCTGGTCAACCCTGCCAACAAGCGCAAGTTCAAGGTCATCGTCGTCGGAACCGGCCTCGCCGGCGCCTCGGCCGCGGCCAGCCTCTCGGAGCTCGGCTACCAGGTAGACGCGTTCTGCTTCCAGGACTCGCCGCGCCGCGCACACTCCATCGCCGCGCAGGGTGGCATCAACGCCGCGAAGAACTACCAGAACGACGGCGACTCGGTTCGACGCCTTGCCTACGACACCGTCAAGGGCGGCGACTACCGCGCGCGCGAAGGCAACGTGTACCGCCTCGCCGAAGTGTCGGTGAACATCATCGATCAGTGCGTCGCGCAGGGCGTGCCGTTTGCCCGTGAGTACGGCGGTCACCTCGACAACCGTTCGTTCGGCGGCGCGCAGGTGTCCCGCACGTTCTACGCGCGCGGCCAGACGGGCCAGCAGCTGCTCCTCGGCGCGTACCAGGCGTTGATGAAGCAGGTGCACACCGGCGCCGTGAAGCTCCACACGCGGCACGAGATGCTCGACGTCGTCGTCATCGACGGCCACGCCCGCGGCATCATCACGCGCGATCTCGTCAGCGGGAAGGTCGAGGCCTGGGCGGCCGACGCCGTGGTGCTCGGCACCGGCGGCTACGGCAACGTCTTCTACCTCTCGACCAACGCCAAGGGCTGCAACGTCACCGCGACGTGGCGGGCCGCGCGCAAGGGCGCTGGCTTCGCGAACCCCTGCTACACGCAGATTCACCCCACCTGCATTCCGGTCTCGGGCGACTACCAGTCGAAGCTCACGCTGATGAGCGAGTCGCTTCGCAACGACGGCCGCGTGTGGGTGCCGAAGAAGCCGAACGACACCCGCCGGCCCGATCAGGTGCCCGAGGACGAGCGCGACTACTACCTCGAGCGCAAGTACCCCTCGTACGGCAACCTCGCGCCGCGCGACATCGCCTCACGCGCGGCCAAGCAGGTCTGCGACGAGAACCGTGGCGTCGGGCCCGGTGGCCGCGGCGTGTTCCTCGACTTCGCCGACTCCATCAAGCGCCTCGGTCAGCCGGTCATCAAGGAGCGCTACGGCAACCTCTTCGACATCTACAGCACCATCACGGGCGAG
Organism: Myxococcales bacterium; assembly: GCA_030681895.1. Lineage (GTDB taxonomy): Bacteria > Myxococcota > Myxococcia > Myxococcales > Myxococcaceae > Xiheimicrobium. The sequence continues at coordinate 48,750 of JAUXRI010000014.1, forward strand.
AACCCGTACCAGTCACCGATGCGCATCTACCCCGCCGTGCACTACACGATGGGTGGGCTCTGGGTTGACTACAACCTGATGTCGAACGTGCCCGGGCTGCACGTCATCGGCGAAGCGAACTTCTCCGATCACGGCGCCAACCGCCTCGGCGCGTCTGCCCTCATGCAGGGCCTCGCCGACGGCTACTTCGTGTTGCCGTACACGATCGGCCACTACCTCGCGAACGCCAAGCAGCCGAAGGTCACCACCGATCACCCCGAGTTCCGGAAGGCCCTCGAGGACGTCAACGGCCGCGTGAAGAAGTTCCTGAGCATCAAGGGCAAGCGCACCGTCGACAGCTTCCACCGCCAGCTGGGCCTCATGATGTGGGAGCAGTGCGGCATGGCCCGCACCGAGAAGGGCCTCACCGAGCTGCTCACGCAGATCCCCGCGCTGCGCGAGGAGTTCTGGCAGAACGTGAACGTGCCGGGCTCGGCCGAGAACCTGAACACCGCGCTCGAGAAGGCCGGCCGCGTCGCCGACTTCTTCGAGTTCGCCGAGGTGATGGCCCGTGACGCGCTCGAGCGTGACGAGTCGTGCGGCGGTCACTTCCGCTCGGAGCACGAAGACGAAGGCGAAGCCAAACGCAACGACGAGAAGTTCATGAACGCCGCCGTCTGGGAGTGGAAGGGCGAAGGCCAGAAGGCCGTGAAGCACATCGAGCCCCTCGTCTACGAAACTTTCAAGCCGTCGATCCGGAGCTACAAGTAATGAGCGACAAGACCAAGACGTTGACGCTGCACGTGTGGCGTCAGAACGGCCCGAACGCTGCCGGCGAGATGAAGGAATACACGCTCGATGGCGTGAGCGATCACATGTCCTTCCTCGAGATGTTGGACGTGATGAACGAGAAGCTGATGAACAAGGGCGAGGAGCCCATCGCGTTCGATCACGACTGCCGCGAAGGCATCTGCGGCATGTGCTCGATGGTGATCAACGGCAAGCCGCACGGCGGCCACAAGGGCGTCACCACCTGCCAGCTGCACATGCGGCACTTCCAGGACGGCGAGCACGTCTACATCGAGCCCTGGCGCGCGAAGGCGTTCCCGGTGCTGAAGGATCTCGTCGTCGACCGCGGCTCGTTCGATCGCATCATCGCGTCGGGTGGCTACGTCTCGGTGAACACCGGCGGCGCTCCTGACGCGAACGCCCTGCCCGTTCCCAAGACGGCCTCGACGCTGGCGATGGACGCGGCTCAGTGCATCGGCTGCGGCGCCTGCGTGGCGGCCTGCAAGAACGCCTCGGCGATGCTCTTCGTCTCGGCGAAGGTCTCGCACCTCGCGCACCTGCCGCAGGGTGAGCCCGAGCGGTTCGAGCGCGCGAAGAACATGGCGAAGCAGATGGACGCCGAGGGCTTCGGCACCTGCACCAACCTCTCGCAGTGCGAGGCGGCGTGCCCGAAGGAGATCCCCGTGCGCGTGATCGCCGAGTTCAACCGCGATCTGGTGAAGGCGAACCTGAAGGGAAGCTGAGACACGCCCTCGGCGAGCGGCACGTCGTGTCGCTCGCTGAAGCGGCTTTGCACTTCGCATCGCGTGGTTGGGTTTACGCCGTATGCGCGTTCTCCCCGCAGTCGTCGTCGCCCTCGCTTGTGTCGCCTGCTCCCAGAATGCTCCGGAGGGGCCGGCCGGCCCAAAGGGTGACCAGGGGGGGCCTGGCGTCACCGGGCCTGCGGGAGAACGTGGCCCACAAGGTGAACGTGGCCTGACCGGCGACGTCGGTCCTCAGGGTCCGCAAGGCCCGGCCGGCGCGAACGGAACCAACGGCACCAATGGAATGAACGGGGATCCCGGGGCTGCAGGGCCGCAAGGCCTCCAGGGTCCCGCCGGCATGGTGCTCGTGCTCGATGGCGGTGTCGTCACCGGCCCCGCTGGAGCGAGCGTCATCGTCACCCCCATCGCGGTCGGCACCGCGCCCTGCACCACGGGCGGCGTGCGCATCACCCAGCTCAGCGACGGAGGAACGACCAGCCTCTGCAACGGCGCGGTCGGACCGATCGGGCTCCAGGGCGTCGCGGGTCCGCAGGGACCGAGCGGCCCGGCTGGCGCGTCGATCTCGGCGTCGATCCTGAATCCTCTCTCACCGCAATGTCCGACCGGTGGCGTGCTCGTCTCGCTCTCCGACGGCGGCACCCTGCCCGTCTGCAATGGCTCTCAAGGCCCGCAAGGCATGGTCGGGCCCTCAGGTCCGATGGGCAGCCAGGGCGTCGCAGGGCCAGTCGGTGCGGTCGGTCCGCAAGGCGCGATTGGGCCTGTTGGCCCTGCTGGACCGATCGGTCCGACCGGACTGACGGGCGCGACGGGCGCTCCCGGGAGCGGTGGACCTCAAGGGCCGATGGGCCCGGCTGGCCCTGTCGGCGGCGTTGGACCTTCAGGTCCGGCGGGCACTGTCGGTCCTCAGGGTCCGGCAGGCGTGGCTGGCCCCGTGGGCCCTGCGGGCGCTGTCGGCCCGAGCGGTCCGCCTGGCGTCCCCGGACCCGCACTCTACCTGGACGGCGGCCTCGCCTTCCCCAACGACACGCCCTCGTTCGCCGGCTTCACGTCCCTGACGTACACCGGGGCGATCGGCGGCGTCATTGGCGCGAACCAGAAGTGCGGAGCCGAGTTCCCCGGCGCTTCGTTCTGCACGATCGCAGACTTCGATCGCTCGAACCCGCTGGTGGCGCCGGGGCCCTCAGGCGCGTGGATCGACTCGGATCGAGCGGCTTCGGGCGCTCGAAGCCGGACCTCATGTGGCAACTGGAACGTGGGAACGAACGCCGACAACGGCACCAACCTCACGGCGCTCGGCGTCTTCACCGGGCAGGTCTACTGCAACAACATCAAGCCGCTGGCCTGTTGCCGAGCGCCGACCAACAGCATCTTCCGTGGCTTCACGACTGCCGTCATGACTGGCAGCCTCGGCGGCGCGATCGGCGCCAATCAGCTCTGCAACGCCGAGTTCCCCGGCGCCTCGTTCTGCACGATTGCCGACTTCGACCGGGCCAACCCCGTCGTGGCGCCGTCAGCGTCAGGAGCGTGGATCGACTCGGACCGAGCAACGTCGGGCGCTCGCAGCCGCACCTCGTGTGGCAACTGGAGCGTGGGAACGAACGCCGACAATGGCACCAACCTCACTGCACTCGGCGCCTTCACCGGGCAGGTCTCCTGCAACAACCTCAAGCCCATCGCGTGCTGCCAGGCCCGCTGAGGCCCCTCGTCAGCCAGCACCGCGTGCGCTAAGGGCGACTCGTCTTTCTCGCCTTCAGGAGTCCCATGCGCGTCATCGTCACCGGCAGCCTCGCTTACGACTACATCATGAACTTCCCCGGGAAGTTCTCGGACCACATCCTCCCGGACAAGGTCCACATGCTGACGGTCAGCTTCCTGGTCGACTCCATGAAGCGCCTGCGCGGCGGCACGGCTGGCAACATCGCCTACAACCTCGCGATGCTCGGCGCGAAGACGTCGATCGTCTCGGCCGCCGGCCAGGACTTCGTCGACTACCGCGAGTCGCTCGAGAAGCTCGGCGTCGACATGCGCGGCGTGAAGATGGTCGGCAACGAGTTCACGGCCAGCTGCTTCATCAACACCGACATGTCGAACAACCAGATCGTCGCGTTCTACCCGGGCGCGGTGGTGCACGCGCGTGAGGTGACGCTCGAGTCGATCGGCCTGACGAAGGACGACTGGGCCCTCATCTCTCCGACGGACCCCGAGTCGATGATGCGCCACATGCAGGAGTGCCGTCGCATCGGCGCGAAATACATCTTCGATCCAGGCAAGCAGACGCCCCGCCTCGACAAGCAGCAGATTCTCTCGGGCCTCGATGGCTGCGCCGCGCTGATCGGCAACGACTACGAGTTCGGCATGATGGCGAAGGCCACCAACATGACCGAGCAGCAGCTGATCGACGCCGCTCCTCTGACGATCATGACCCGCGGTGATCAGGGCAGCCGGATCTACCAGCGCGGCAAGGCCGTCATCGAGATCCCCGTCGCGAAGGTGACCTCGGTCGTCGACCCGACCGGCGCCGGCGACGCGTACCTCGCAGGCCTCGCGTTCGGCCTCTCGAAGAACCTGCCGCTCGAGGTGACGGGCCGTGTCGCTGCCCTCGCCGCGACCTACGCCATCGAGCTCAAGGGTTGCCAGGAGCACGCCTTCACGAAGCCCGCGTTCCTCTCGCGCTACGTCGAGTCGTTCGGCGCCTCGGCCCAGCTCGCCGCCGCGCTGGCCTGACCCACCTTTCAGCACGTCTCACCCTTCGCCTTCGCGCTCACCCCGCGAGGGCGTTGGTGCTTCAGGCGTATTCGTTCCACTAGAGTCGCAATTCTTCAACCGGCCGGGACGTCTGCGGCCGCCGGGGAGGTTTCGTGAATCAGGGTCTCAAGTTGGTCGCGCTCGCGACTGCGTTCGTGGCGGTCGGCTGCTCGGAAGCACAGCTCACGAAGCACTCGGCCGTGGCGAAGGCCGCGCAGACGATCGTCGGGCAGGACGGCGCGCTGACCGTCAACGGGGTCGCGCAGCTCAACGAGTACACGGCGCTCGCGGCAAACGCGGCACTCGGAGCCACGACGCTCCAGGTCACCGACGCGACGCAGCTCGACAGCGTCACCTTCGGGCCGCTCGCGGCGGGCAACCTGATCATGATCTACCAGGCACAGGGCGCCGCCATCGACACGGCCGACGCGACCTACGGGGCGATCACCGGGCTCAACGGCGCAGGGCTTCACGAGCTGGTCGAGGTTTCGTCGGTCGCCGGCAACACGATCACCATCGGCAACGGCTGCCTCGGGCTCAAGAACGCGTACTCGGCCTCCGGGCGAACCCAGGTCGTGCGGGTGCCGCAGTTCACCACCCTCACCGTCTCACCGACGGGCACCGTCACTGCGCTCCCGTGGGACGGCCAGCGAGGTGGCATCGTCGCGCTCCACGTTCGCGACACGCTGACACTGCAGGGAACGATCGACGTGGCGGGCCTGGGCTTCCGCGGCGGCGCGACGGATGGGCAGACGGCGGCGGTGACCACCGACGTCACCAGCAACCGCGGCGCGACCGCGGATCTCGGCGGTGAGAAGGGCGAAGGCATCGTCGGCTTTCAGACGACCTACGACGGCCTGCTCGGACGCTACGGGCGCGGCGCGGCGGCGAACGCTGGCGGCGGCGGCAACGCGGTTCGTGGTGGTGGTGGCGGCGGTGCGAACGCGACCAACGGCAACCTGTGGAGCGGCCAGGGCGTGATGGAGGCGACCGTCATCGGCTTCCAGGCGTGGCAGCTCGATCCGGGCCGCTCGCTCCCGACGAACACCGGCGGCGCCGCGGCGCTCGCCAACAACTCGGGTGGCGGGCGCGGCGGCTACAGCTTCTCGCAGGACAACCAGAACGCCGTCACCACAGGCCCCGGCGGCGCGTCGTGGAACGGCAACCGGCGGCGTGAGCGCGGCGGCCTCGGCGGGCGTCCGCTCGATCCTTCGGCGACGGGCCGGCTCTTCTTCGGTGGCGGTGGCGGCGCGGGCGATGGCGATCAAGCAGCCGCTGGCGCGGGCGGGCGTGGCGGCGGGCTCATCTACCTGATGGCCTCCACGGTGAATGGAGCAGGCGCCCTCGTCGCGAACGGCGCTCCAGGCGCGAACACCATCGGCAGCCACCGCGACTCGCCCGGTGGTGGCGGCGCAGGCGGCACCGTCGTCGTGCGCGCCAACGGCATCGGCGGCTTCTCGGTCGCGGCGAACGGTGGAGAAGGCGGCAGTCAGCTGATCTCGTCCGGCCTCGACGAAGCGACCGGGCCCGGCGGCGGCGGCTCGGGTGGCTTCATCGCGACGGCTGGCGGCGCGGTGACGCGCTCTGCGGCTGGTGGCCCTGGCGGCACGACGTCGTCGAACGGCCTCACCGAGTTCCCCACCAATGGCGCGACGCGTGGCGCGACGGGCAACGCGGCTGCGGTGGTGGCGACCATCGTCGCGAACCAGGTCGTCGACGTGCCGCTGTGCCTCGAGCCGGCCAACCTCGAGGTGACCTTGAGCAACGGCCAGGCGACCTCGGTGCCCGGCACGGTCACCACCTACACGCTGCGAGTGCGCAACCTCGGCCCCGGCGGCGCGACCGGCGCGCGCATCATCGACACGCTGCCCGGCGCGCTCACCACCGTCACGTGGACCTGCGCGGCGACTGGAGCCGGCTCGTGCCCCGCGTCGGGCTCAGGCAACATCAACGCGCTCGTCAACGTGCCCGCGGGCCAGGAGGTGGTCTTCACGATCACCGGCACCATCAACCCGGCGTCGACCGGCACGCTCGTCAATCAGGCCTCGGCGTTCAGCCCGCCGGTCATCAACGATCCCAACCTGCTCAACAACCTCGCGATCGACACCGACACGTTGGCGCCGCGCTCCGACTTGAGCCTCGCGATGACCGCGACGCCGACGCCGGTGGATGAAGACTCGAACATCACGTGGACGATCGACGTGACCAACCTGGGCGAGAGCACCGCGACCACCGTGCGCGTCACGTTCACCCTGCCGCCTGAGACGACCTTTCTGTCGGCCACGGGCACCGGTTGGGCCTGCTCCAGGGCTGCGAGCGTCGTCACCTGCACGCGCGGCTCGATCGGCCCGGGCCTCGCGCCGCCGATCTCGATCGTCGCCAATGTCACGCTCGCGGGTGGCACGCTCACGGTGCCGGTGTCCGTCTCGACGGTCGTCCCCGATCCTCAGACGATGAACGACTCGCTGACCGTGATCACCCCCGTCAACCCGGTGAACGACGCGCCGATCAACACCGTGCCGATCGGCCAGACGATCGTCGAAGACACCTCGCTCGTCTTCACCGTCGGCACCGGCAACCCCATCTCGGTGGCTGACGTCGATCTCGGCATGGGCGATCTGACGATCACCCTCGCCGCGACCGCAGGCACGATCTCCGTCGCGGTGGTCCCCAACGTCACCTTCCAGGTGGGCGACGGAGTCGACGATCTGACGATGACCTTCACGGGCCGAATCGCCCCGCTCCTGGCCGCGCTGCAGACCGTCACCTTCCGCCCGCTGCCGAACTACGTCGGCGCCGCGTCGGTGCGCATCACCACCAGCGACAACGGCAACTCGGGCAACGGTGGCCCGCGCGCCGACGACGACGTGATCAGCATCACCGTCACGCCGGTGAACGATCCTCCCACGCCCACCAACGACTCGTTCGTCGTCGACGAAGACTCGATGAATTCGTTCGACGTGTTGATCAACGACTCCTCGCTGCCCGACGGACCCGAGGTGCTCAGCATCGTCGCGGTGGGCAGCGCCATGAACGGCCTCGCGGGCGTCATGGGCACCCAGGTGACCTACCGCCCCAACGCCAACTTCAACGGCATGGACTCGTTTTCGTACACGATCAGCGACGGCAACGGCGGGCAGGCGACGGCGACCGTCGCGGTGCTGGTGAACCCCATCAATGATCCACCGTCGGCGGTGAACGACACGTTCGGCGTCGTCGAGGGCTCGAGCAACAACGTGCTCAACGTGCTGCTCAACGACTCCATCGCGCCCGACACCTCCGAGGTGCTCGCCGTGACGATGGTGTCGACGCCCGCGAACGGCACCGCGACGATCCCTACGGGCGGCGGCTCGGTGCGGTACACGCCCAACCCCGGCTACAACGGCCCCGACACGTTCACGTACACGGTGAGCGACCCCGGTGGGCTGACGGCGACGGCGCAGGTGCAGATCACCGTGGGCCCGGCGAACGACGCGCCCGTCAACGGCGTCCCGATGGCGCAGACCGTGGCCGAAGACGCCCCGCTCGCGTTCACCGCCGCGACGATGAATGCGATCTCTGTCAGCGACCCTGACGCGGCGACCCAGCAGATCCAGATCGCGCTCTCGGCCACCAACGGCACGCTCACCCTCACCCAGACGGCCAACCTCGTCTTCACGGTCGGTGACGGCACCAACGACGCGACGATGACGTTCCTCGCGGCGCTCGCCGACGCCAACGCAGCGCTCGCCACGCTCACCTTCACGGGCCTGGCCGACTTCAACGGCATGGGCAGCCTGCGCATCGTCACCAACGATCTCGGCAACACCGGCGTCGGCGGAGCGTTGAGCGACACCGACTCGGTCGCCATCACCGTCACGCCTGTGAACGATCCTCCGGCCGCGGTCGCCGACACGATCACCATCGCCGAAGACGCGATGAACACCACCATCGACGCGCTCGCGAACGATCGCATCGCGCCCGACCTCGGCGAGACGCTGCGCATCACCGCGGTGACGCAACCGATGAACGGCACCTCGGCGCTGGCGATGGGCGGCGCGAACGTCACCTACACGCCGAACCTCGACTTCTTCGGAACCGACTCGTTCACGTACTCGATCACCGACGGCAACGGCGGCACCGCAACGGCCACCATCACCGTCACCGTGCTCAACCAGAACGATCCACCGACCGCGACGCCCGACGTCTTCAGCGTGGCCCAGGACAGCGCCGACAACGTGCTCGACGTGTTGATGAACGACACCTCGGCGCCAGACCCGATGGAGACCTTGAGCATCGTCGTCACCTCGCCCGCCTCGCATGGCCGCCTGGTGATCACCCCGATGGGCACCTTCGTCCGGTACACGCCGACCGCGGGCTACATCGGGCCCGACAGCTTCACCTACACGGTGCGGGACTCGAACAACGGCGTCGCGGCCGCGGTCGTCACCATCACCGTCGGCGCCGACACCGATCGTGATGGCCTGTCGGACAACGACGAGCTCGTCGCGGGCACCAACCCCAACGACGCGGACACCGACGACGACCTCATCTCCGACGGTGTCGAGGTCAAGATCGGCATGACCGACCCGCTCGATGACGACAGCGACGACGACGGCCTGCTCGATGGCAACGAAGACGTCGATCGCAACGGCGTGAAGGCCGCGAACGAGACCGACCCGAAGAACGCCGACACCGACGGCGACGGCCTCCCAGACGGGCTGGAGCGCGGCCTCACCATGGCGCAGGGCCGGCAGACGCGGCCCAACGTCTTCAAGGCCGACGCAGACCCGGCGACGACGACCAGCCCGCTGCGCGCGGACACCGACGCGGGCGGCGACTCCGACGGCACCGAAGACGCCAACTCGAACGGCCGCATCGACGCAGGCGAGACCGACCCCAACGATCGCCTCGACGATCGCCAGGACGCCGACCGCGACGGGCTCACCAACGCACAGGAGATCAACGCCGGGCTCGATCCGAACGACGGCGACAGTGACGACGACGGCGTGCTCGATGGAGCTGACGGCCTCACCGACACCGACGGCGACGGGCGCATCGACGCGTTCGACTCCGACAGCGACAACGACGGCGTCCTCGACGGCACCGAAGCAGGCGTGACCGAGCAGACCCTCAAGCCACGTGAGACCGACGTCTCGAAGGGCAGCTTCGTCGCCGACGCCGATCCGACCAGCACGACCAACCCGAAGTCGGCTGACAGCGACGCCGACGGGCTCCCCGACGGGGCGGAAGACGCGAACAAGAACGGCCGCGACGACGAAGGCGAGACCGATGCCTCGAAGGCCGACACCGACGACGACGGGCTGAACGACGGCGTGGAGAAGAACGGCACCAACCCGACCAACCCCGAGGTGGGCGACTCCGACGGTGACACCCTGCTCGACGGTGACGAAGACGGCGACAAGGACGGCTCGTTCGACGGGGGCGAGACCGACCCGAACACGGCTGACACCGACGGCGGTGGAGCGAACGACGGCATCGAGCGGCAGCGCGGCTCCAACCCGCTCGACAAGCTCGACGATCTCGAGGTGCGCGGTGGTGGCGGCTGTGGGCAGGCACCGACCGGCCTGCTGCTCGTCGGGCTCTTCGTGATGCTGGGGCTGCGCCGTCGCAGGGCCTCGGTGGCGGCTGCGGTGCTGCTCGTCGCGCCGATGACGGTGCTCGCCCAGAGCGCGGTGAACACCTCGATCGACGTGCAGCGCTTCAAGCCGGGCTCGGGCAGCCAGGACTTCCTCAACCTCGACTCGGCGCGCGTCGCGGCCCACATGACGCCATTCGGCGGTCTCTTCGTCGGCTACGCAGATGATCCACTCGTGCTGGGCACTCCGGGAGGCCGGGACACGCAGGTGCGGCTCGTCGACGAGCTGACGTTCTTCGATCTCTCGCTGGGTCTGGCGATCAAGGACCAGTTCGAGATCGCGCTGGCGATGCCGATGTCGATCGCGAGAACGCAAGACGCGACGACGCTCGACCCGTCGCTCGGCGCCAACATCAACGGCTTCAGCGCGGGCGATCTGCGCATCTCGCCCAAGTACGCCATCTTCCCTCGTGATCGCGCCTTCCAGGTCGCGGTCGCGATGCCCATCTCGCTGCCGACGGGCAACAAGGCAGCCTTCCGCGGCGGTGGGCCGGTGATGATCGCGCCTCGGGTGATGGCCGAGCTGACGTTGCCGATTCTCCGCCTCGTCGCGAACGCCGGCTTCGCGTTCCGCACGGCGGAGCAGCGCCTGCTCAACCTGCGCGTCGGCCAGGAATTCACCTGGGGCTTCGGCGGCGAGTTTCCCCTCTTCGGCAACCAGAACACGCTGCTCCTCCAGGTATCTGTGACGGGCGCGGTCGGCTTCGCCAACTCGGGCCAGGCCGGCAACCCGGTCGACGCGCTCGCCGGCGTGAAGTACCGCATCGGCGATCGGTTCTCGATCGAGCTCGGTGCTGGTGGCGGGCTGACTCGTGGATGGGCCGCCCCCCGGTGGACGGTGGTCGCGGGGCTCTCGTACCAGCACACGCCGATTCCGCTGCCCGGCGACGCGAAGCCGACCGAAACGCCTGTGATCGAGAACAAGAAGCCCGAGGTCGACACCTGGGCCGTCGCGCCGTCGACGAAGTCGGAGCCGCCGAAGAAGGTCGAGCCGGTCGAGGCGCCTTCGAAGCCAGTCGTCGCGTTCGTCGACGCCGACAAAGACGGCGTGGCGGACAAGGACGACAAGTGCCCCACCGAGAAGGAGACGATCAACGGCAACCTCGACGGCGACGGCTGCCCGGATCCTGGCGATGCGAAGGTGGCGCTGGTCGGCACGAAGCTCCAGCTCCGCTCTCGGCTCGACTTCCTCGCGAAGAAAGAGAAGCCCACGCCGGCGTCGGAGAACGTGCTCCGGCAACTGGCGCTGCTGCTCAAGGCCAACCCGAACACCCGCGTGCGCTTCGACGTCTTCGTCACCGATCAAGCCACCCGCGGCGAGAGCGAGAGCCTGTCGGAGCGCCGGGCCGAGGCGCTGCGCCTCTTCATCGAGAATGAAGGCGTCGCGCCGGGCCGCATTCAGTCGAACCCGCGCGGCATGGAGCGCCCGCTCGACCCCAGCAGCGTCGAGGTCAACGTCTACTAGCGTGTTGGCCGGGCTCTACTTCGTGTCGACGGGCTTCCTGATGGCGACCTTCGCCAGCGGGTGCTGCGGAAACCTCGCGACGAGCTCTTCGGTTCGACCGAGGGCAGAGAGCACTGACGCAGCAAACGGGTGTTCGGGGTAACGAACACTGAACTCCTCGAGCTCGCGCGTACCGCCTGCCTCGGCCACGAGGAGATCGGCTTCGGCGACCAGCTCGAAGAGCATGGTCCGTGTCGCGAGGAACTCGTCGCGCGCCTTTGCCCCCTCTGCCACAGAGAGCCCCATCAGCTCTGCGAACGACTTCGGGTCTCGACTGATCGACAGCAGCGCGTCGGCCTCGTCACGCATGGGCGCGGCCTGCTCGATGACCAGCCCGGCCGTAGCGCTGGCCTCAGCCGGCTTCGTCGCCCGCCACCCGGCGTCGAGGCTGGCCTGCCAACCCACCACCTGGTCGCAGTGATCGGGGAACAGCTTCGGCTTCTTCCGCAAGGCCGCCGTCAGCCGTCGGCACGCCTCGACCGAGAGGCGCGAAAAGAACGTCGACGGAGGCGCCGGCTTGCCTGTGACGAGCGCGTCCTGTGCGCGGAACACCAGCGCCATGCGAGGGCTCGAGCGCGTGTCCTGATGCGCCGCGAGATACGCCGCGATGGCGACCTTCTTCTTCGCGACGGAGATCTGCGGCGAGCGCAGCACGTCGGTCAGCGCGTCAAACTCACGTGGGTTCGGCTCAGCGGCAACCGAGAGCCCGGCCAGCACGAAGGCCACGACGGCGCGTCTCATGAGGGTCTCCTGACGATTGAGAAAGGCCGTCAGGGTGACGGCAGCAGCGGCAGCAGCGACTTCAAGTCGGAGTCGGTGAAGTACACGCCAGCGCCGACGAAGAAGTCGCGGCCCGAGATCAGCTTGTTCGTCAGCGAGTCGCGGTTCGGAGCGTTGAGCGCGTCGTCGATGCCGACGTTCACGTAGACGTGCTCGAACGGCGTGAAGCGCACCGTCGCGCGGAGCCTCGGGAGCGTCAGCTGCTCGACCGAGAAGTTGAACGCGTCGACCTTCACCACCAGCGCGTCCTCGAGCCAGCGCGAATAGTAGAAGAACTTGATGGGCACGTTGAGATCGAGCCCGACGCCGCCGGTCGACTCGATGATGCCCAGGCGCAGCGTGAGGAACGAGTAGCGCTTGGCGAACATCGCCGAGAACTTGAGCGTCTCTTTCGTGCGCAGCTGCTTCTGCACCGCGGGCTCACCAGCCGCAGGCGGGTTGTTCTGGAGGATGATCGTCTCGACGCTGCCGCGCGGATCATCGACCGCCTCGATCAGGTAGTACTTGTCGGGCTTCGGCATCAGGCGGCCCGAGATGAAGATCTTCGCCGCGCCCTGGTTCACCAGGTAGTCGGTGCGCACGCCGAGCTCGAGCTCCATGCCCGTCAGCCGGCCCGCGAAGTCAGACACGTCTTCGATGGTGTCCGAGAGCTTCTGGCCGAGCCGCTCGTCGGTCAGCAGCGTGCCGACCGGCCCCTTGCCGTCCTTGATGTTCTTCGACACCTCTTCGACGTTGGCGAGCGTGCGATCGAGCTTGGCGAGCGTCTCTTTCACACTCGCGACGCCACCTTCGATCTCGCCCTCGTTGTCACCGACGACGCGCTTCACCGACGCCATCACGTCGCGCACGTCTTTCGAGATCGCGTCGATGTTGGCGACGATGCTCGAGATGCTGTTCTGCTCCTTCGTCGTCATCTTGCGGATGTCGCCCGAGATGCCCTCGACGTTGTTCAGGATCTGATCGAGGCGGGTCGCGCTATCGCGAATCGTCTTGTCGACCGCCGCGGTGAGCGTGGTGAGGTTGGCGACGATCGACTCGAGCGACGCCTGGCCCTTCTCGCCGCCGAGCACGTTGCGCAGCGACTTCGTCACCTGCTGCACGTCCTGGGCGATCAGCTGAATGCTGCCCATCACCGCTTCCATGCCCGGCGCGTCGAGCACCGAGACGATCTCTTCGCCGTTCAAGATGGGCGGCTGATCTTCGGTGCCCGGCGCGAGATCGATCAGGTAGTCGCCGAGCAGCGACTCGGAGCGCTTGGTGAGCGACGCGTTCCGGCGAACGCCGATCTCCTTCTTGATGCGAATCGTCACCTTCGCGCGAAGGCCGATCAGCTCGATCGAGATGATCTCACCGACGGGAATACCGGCGATCTGTACGCGCGACTTCTTGCCGAGGCCGCTGGCGTCCTTGAAGTAGGCGTACACCTCGACCGCGGCGTCCTGCTCCATGCCGCCCTTCTTCGAGAAGGTGAGGAAGCCGAACAGAATGCCGAGGGCGAGGATGACCAGCAGGCCGACGCGGAAGGGGGTGAAGACCTTCTTCACAAGGCCTCCGACCCTAGTCGAGACGACTCGCCTGTCAGCGGTTTGTTTGCCCGGGCGTGCACGTCAGTTCTTTCCGAACCAGGTCGAGAGGAAGAGCTTCACGGCCGGGTTCTCGGAGTGCCTCAGCTTCGACGGGTGCCCCTGATCGATGATGTGGCCCTGGTAGAGGAACGCGATGTTGTCGGCCACCTTGAACGCCGACGCGATGTCATGGCTGATGACGACGCTGGTGACGCCGAGCTCTTTCTTGGCGTCGAGGATCATCTCGTCGACATAGTCCGTGGTGATCGGGTCGAGGCCCGTCGTCGGCTCGTCGTAGAGCACGATCTTCGGCCCCAGCACGATCGCGCGCGCCAGGCCGACGCGTTTGCGCATGCCGCCCGAAAGATCGGCCGGGTACTTCTCTTCGACGTTCTTGAGGCCGACGATGCCGAGCTTCTCCTTCACCAGCGCGCGAATCTCGTCTTCCGACAGATCCTTGCGGTGCTCGCGCAGGGGAAACGAGACGTTCTCGAACACCGTCATCGAGTCGAAGAGCGCGGCGGCCTGGAAGACCATGCCGAACTTCCGGCGCATGCGCTCGAGCCCTTCAGGCCCCAGCGGCACGATGTCTTCACCGTCGACGATCACCCGGCCCGAGTCGGGCTTGAGCAGGCCGATCATGTGCTTCATCAGCACCGTCTTGCCGCTGCCGGAGCCGCCGAGGATCACCAGCGTGCTGCCCGCAGGGACGTCGAGCGTGATGCCCGAGAGCACCTCGTGCGACCCGAACGACTTGTGCAGGTCGATGATCTGAATGATGGACTGCGAGCTGGTGGCCATCGAAGCGCTCTAGCTGTGGAGGATGACGCCGACGAAGTAGTCGAGCACGAAGATGCCGAGCGCCGAGAGGACCATCGCCTCGGTGGTGGCCTGGCCGACGCCCTTGGCGCCGCCGCTCGCGTTGTAGCCCTTGAAGCAGGCGACGAGGCCCACGTAGAGGCCGAACACCGCGCCCTTGATGATGCCCTCGGCGATGTCTTCGGGGTCGAGCCACTGCTGCGTGCGCGAGATGAACGTGCCGGCCGTGACGCCCTTCACCGCGACGGAGACGAAGTACCCGCCGCCGACGCCCATGAGATCGAACACCATCACCAGCAGCGGCACCATGATGAGCCCGGCGAGCACGCGCGGCACCAGCAGGTACTGCACCGGGTTGACGGCCATCGTCTCGAGCGCGTCGATCTGCTCGCTGACCCGCATCGTGCCGAGCTCGGTGCACATCGCGCTGCCGGCGCGCATCGTCACCATCAACGCGCTGAACACGGGCGCGAGCTCACGGGTGATCGTCAGCGTCACCGTGGGCCCGACGAGGCTCTTGGCGTTGAACATCTCGAAGGCGCGCGCGCTCTGGTGGGCGAACACCATGCCCGAGAAGATGCCCGTCAACGCGACGATGAGCACCGAGCCCACGCCCACGAAGTCGAGCTGCGCCATGAGGTTGGCGATGCGAAACGGCGGCCGCACGGCCCAACGCAACACGTCGACCAGCAGCGTCGCGAGCCCGCCGATGTCCTCCACCGTCTTGGTGAGCGTGCCGCCGAGCGCCTCGATGGCCTGCACGAACGGGTTGGGGGGCCGTTTGGGAGGAGGCTGAAGCTGAGTGGTGTCCGTCGACATGAGGCGCCAAAAGACCATAGCCGCTCCGCAGAGCGCCGATTGGCTGATTCCTGAACGGTCGGGCGAGCCGGCGGCTTCAGGGGCGCTTGCAGAGCCTCAGCGGCGTGGTACTCGGGCGCCCCATGACGCTGCCGAGTTCGATTCGTGTCGGAGGCGAGGTCGACGCCCATTGCAACAAGTGCGACATGAACCTCGCGCACACGATCCTCGCGATGGTGGGCACGACCATCAAGCGGGTGCAGTGCAACACCTGTCGCTCGCAGCACATGTTCCGCGGGCAGCAGCCGTTGGTGAAGGCGACGTCGTTCGCCGCGCCCCGCAAGCCGGCGAGCACCAGCGCACCTCGGGCCCCGCGAACACCGAAGTCAGAGGTCGTCGTCATCGGCTTCGACGAGCAGCTCAAGGGCAAGGACATCACGAAGGCGAGGAAGTACTCGATCAAAGACACCTTCAAGGTCGACGACGTGATCGATCATCCGACCTTCGGCTTCGGCATCGTCAGCGCCGTGCGCGTCGACAAGGTCGACATCACCTTCAAGTCCGACGTGAAGACGCTCGCGCACGGCAAGGGCGGCGGGGAGCAGAAGCCCGCCTTCACCCACCCGAAGGCCGCCGAGGGTGCGCTCGGCGACAAGCCGCCGAGCGAAGAAGCGCCCTCCTCCGAGCCGTCACCCGAGAGCTGACGTGGAGAAGGTCGATCTCGCCGAGCGGTTCTCGCGCATCGACGAGCACTGGCGGCCGAAGATCATCGCGTCGCTCAACGGGCAAGACGTGAAGGCCGTGAAGGTGAAGGGCACGTTTCCCTGGCACCGGCACGAGACGGTTTCGGAGTTGTTCCTCGTGGTGCGCGGCGTGTTCCGGGTCGAGTACCGAGACCGCGTGGTCGACCTTCACGCCGGCCAGTTGACCGTCGTTCCGCCCGGGGTCGAGCACCGCACGTCGGCGGACGAAGAGGCCGAGGTGCTGATCTTCGAGCCGGCCGGCGTGGTGAACACCGGAGACGCGCCGACCTCGGAATTCACGGCGCCGACGGGCGTGACGCTCTGAGCGCTGCCGCGGCGCGCACTTTGGTGACGACGGCGAGCAGGCCCACCAGCACCGAGCCCACGACGATGCCGAGGACGCCTTCGATCGGCGCCGCCACCAGATCGTTCATCGGCTCGACCCAGGCCCAGATGGGGCCGATGCCGTGCGCGATGATGCCTCCACCCACGAGGAACATCGCCACGGTGCCGACCACCGACAACACCTTCATCAACCAGGGTGCGACTGCCAGCAGCGCGCGGCCGAGCACCGCCGCGGCTCCGGACTTCTTCGAGAGCGCCAGGCCGACGTCGTCGATCTTCACGATGCCCGCGACCAGGCCGTAGACCCCGACCGTCATCAGCAGCGCCACCATCGTTAGCACCAGCACCCGATGGATCAGCGCCACCTCGGCGACCGTGCCCATCGCGATCACCAGGATCTCGGCAGAGAGAATGAAGTCGGTGCGGCCCGCGCCGCGAATCCGGTCTGCTTCGTTCACCGCAGGCCGCGCGACGTGGGGCTTGAAGAGGCCAAGCACCTTTTCGGCGCCCTCGAAGCACAAGAAGGCGCCGCCGATCATCAAGAGCGGCTGAATCAGAAACGGGGTGAACGAGCTGATGAGCAACGCCGTCGGGACCAGCACCGCCTTGTTGATGAAGGAGCGCTTCGCCACGGCCCAGATGACGGGCCACTCCCGATCGGTGGTGACGCCGGAGACCTGCTCGGCGTTGAGCGCGAGATCGTCGCCCAGCACGCCCATCGTCTTCTTCGTCGCGACCTTCGTCATCGCCGCGACGTCATCGAGCAGCAGCGCGAGATCGTCGAAGAGCGTGAAGAGGGACGCGCCGGCCATGGCAAAACTGTAACGACGGCGCGCGCGCCTACGCCAGTGTTCTGAGGCGCTCCATCGTCGCGATCATGTCAGACGCGAGCGGCGCCTCGGCGCGGAACCCCAGCGCCTCGAGCTCGATCGACGCGGCGTGGAGCGGCGTTCGGCCGAGCACCACCGCGTCGCCCTGCCCTCCGAGATCCTTGTCGAGGAACGGCTGTCGCCGCCCGTACTGGTGATCGACCAGCAGGGGATGTCCCTTCGCCATCAAGTGCACGCGGATCTGGTGCTGGCGGCCCGTGAGCGGCTCACACTCGACCAGCGTCGCCTTCTTGAACGTCTCGATCGGGCGAACGAGCGTGCGGCTCGGCTTCCCATCGAGCCCGGCTGGGGCCACCTTCATCTTGCGGCGACGGCCTTCCATCAGCGGCAGGTTGATGTCGAGCGGGCCGCGCACCACGCCCTGCACGAGCGCGAGGTAGCGCTTCTTCACCTGGCCCTGCTCGAACGCCATCGAGGCCTTGCGGGTCGTCTCGACGTCGAGCGCCAGGAGCAGCACGCCCGAGGTGTCACGATCGATGCGATGGACGACGAAGACCGGGCGCCCCAGCTGCTTCGCCACCGCGTCACGAACGCAGTCGCCGTCGATCTGCTCCCCGACGCTGCCGGGGATCACGAGCATGCCCGGCGGTTTGTCGACGGCGATGAGGCCCTTGGCGCCGACGGGCGTGAGCAGCGACAGCACCGTTCACTCCAGCTCGTCGGGCTTCACCACGGTGACGTGGCCGTACTTCTCGACCTTCGGAGCCAGCGTCTGCGCGTTGCCGACCAGCACGATCACCCGCTTCGCGTCGAAGAGGTGCGTCGCCGCAGCTCGCGCCGCGTCCTTCGCGGTGACGGCGTTGACGCGATCGCGGTACCCGGTGATCCAGTCCTCGGGCAGGCCGTAGTGCTGCACGTCAGCGATGGAGCCCGCGACCGCTTCGTTCGTCTCGAGCCGCGAGGGGTAGAGCCCCGAGATGTACCGCTTCATGGTGTCGACCTCGAGGGTGGTCGGCCCCTTCGTGCGCATCTTCTTCACCTCGGCGAGCGCGACATCGATGAGCGTGTTGATGCTCTCGGTCTTGGTGAACGAGCCGACCATGAACGTGCCGGCGTTCCCCATCATGTCGAACGAGCTGTGCGCGCCGTACGAGAGGCCCCGCTTCACGCGGATCTCGCGAATGAGCCGTGACGTGAAGCCGCCACCGAGCACCGCGTTCATCACCGTCAGCGGAAAGTGATCGACGTGGCCGCGCTTCACGCCCTCGGCGCCGATGCGCATCTGCACCTGCGTCTGCTCGGGCTTGTCGACGATGATCACCTGGCCTGAGCGCTCCGGGCCGGCCCAGTCGGGAACCTGCGGGGCGAGCTCAGGGCCACCCTTCCAGCCGCCGAAGATGCGGTCGGACACGGTGGTGATGCGATCGACGTCGATGTCGCCGACCACGTACAGATGGGCGAGCACCGGCCCGAGCCGAGTCTTGTGGAAGTCGACGAGATCAGCGCGCGTCATCGACTCGATCGACTTCTTCTGACCGAGCGTCTCGTGACCGTACGGGTGGTTGCCCCACATCGCACGGGCCCAGGCGCGCTCCGCCAACGCACCGGGATCGTCGAGTTCGTTCTGCAGCTGCGCGAGCGTTCGACGTCGAGACAGCTCGAGCTCGGCCTCGGGGAAGTCGGGCGTCAGGAGCAACAGGCCCATCAGCTCCAGCATCGGCTCGAGGTGGCGAGACGGGCAGCTCAACGAGAGCACCACGTTCTCTTCGTTCGCGTAGCCACCCATGGCTGCGCCGACGAAGTCGATGGCCTCGCTGAGATCATCGGCAGTCCGGCCTCCGGCGCCACGACGGAACAAGCGCGCCGCGAAGTCGGCGACGCCCGCGCGCCCGGCGGGATCCCACACGCTGCCGCCGCGCATCACCAGTCGAACAGCCACCAACGGCAAAGGCCCGCGAGGCACCAGGTGCAGCATCAGCCCGTTGCCCAGCTTGCGCTTCTCGTGCGGCGGCAGCTTCAGCGGGCGCAGCTTCAAGGCCGCCGTCATGCCTCGGCTCCGGCGGTGGGAACGAGGGTCACGACGTTGCGTCGCTCTCTGCTCAGATACTTCGCGACCACCCGCTTCACGTCTTCCGAGGTGATGCCCTCGTACGCCGTCGGGAGCGCGAGCCCACGCCGCCAATCACCGAGCATCATCTCGTAGGTGCCCAGCGCGTGCGCACGCCCGCTGTTCGTCGCCAGCTCGCGCATCAACGTGCCCGCGAGGTTGTTCTTCGCCTTCTCGAGTTCACGCGCGTCGAGGCCGTCCTTCGCGAGGCGCTCCAGCTCGCCGTACAGGGCGGCTTCGGCCTTCGCGGGGTCGCCGCCAGCCTTCAGCTCGAGCCCGACGGTGAAGGTGCCGGGATCGAACCGCCAGGTCCAATCGACGTTCACGCCGACCGCGAGCTCGAGTTCGAACACCAGCTTCTTCGTCAGCCGGCTCGATTGGCCGACCGACAGCGCGTACTGCACGACATCGAGGATGAAGGTGTCGGGATCGTCGCCCTTCGGCCCACGCCACGCGATCATCAGCGAGTGCGCCTGCGCCGGGTAGTGAACGTTCGCGCGCCGCTCGCCCTTCTGCTCCGGCTCGGCGTCGAGCACGCCTGGCACTGCGGGACCCGCCTTGATGCTCCCGTACGCCTTCTTGATCAGCGCAAGGGCCTGCTTCGGGTCGAAGTCACCCGCGACGTAGATGGTCGCGTTGTTCGGCGCGTAATACGTGCGGAAGTACTCGAGGCAGTCTTCGCGTTTGATGTTCTCGATGTCGCCCATCCACCCGATGACGGGCCAGCGGTACGGGTGGGCCTTGTAGACGAGCGCGCCGAGCTCTTCGTCCATCATGCCGGCGATCTCGTTGTCGACGCGCAGGCGGCGCTCTTCCATGACGACCTGTCGTTCGCTGGCGAGCATCTTCGGCGTCACCGCGAGCGAGCGCATGCGATCGCTCTCGAGATCGATCACCTTCTCGAGGGCTTCGGCCATGAAGTCTTCGTAATAGACGGTGAGATCGTTCGACGTGTACGCGTTCGAGCTGCCGCCGTTGCTCTCGAGCACCTTGTCGAACATGCCGGGGCCGTACTTCTGCGCGCCGTTGAACATCATGTGCTCGAAGAGGTGGCTGATGCCGGTGATGCCGGGGCGCTCGTTGCGGGCTCCGACCTTGAAGAACGTGTAGTAGCTGCACGTCGGCACGCCGGCGTTCGGCACGAGTCGAATGCGCAGCCCATTGGGCAACTTCGCTTCGATGATCGAGTCGGCGATGGCGCCGAGCGCGGGTGGCAGTTTGACGGTAGAGGCCCTGGAGCGGGGGGTGGCCTTCGGCATCAGTGAGTCCTCGGGGGTTCGTGCTGGTTGAAGAAGTCGAGCACTGGGCGAAACACTTCGTCGGGGGCGCGTTCGCCGATGACGAGATCCATGTGACCGTACTCGCCGAGGGCGCCATTCGCCCGGGTAATCAACAGCCAGCGCCTGGGGCCTCCGAGGGCGCGGTAGCCATCTTTCACCGCCGACGATGGCGCCACGCGATCGAGCTTGCCGGCCACGACGATGACCGGCGTGCGAATGCGCGCCATGTCGGCCCGGAAGTCGACCTTTCCATCGGCAGAGGTGAAGCGGCTCGTCTCGACGAGGCTGAGCAACTGCTTCGCCGCGCCTCCTGCGGTGTCCGCCGTGCCGTAGAGCACCAGGCGTTGCCACGTCTCGGGCTTCGTCGACTCGGGGTTGTAGAAGAAGCGCTGAAACAGCCCGTCGTCGAAGAGCGTCTGCAGCGGAGCCGAGACCTGAGCGCCGAGCTGCGAAGGCAAGATGATGTCGTCTGACGCGACCAATGGCCCGAACGATCGAATGAGCTTCTCGAGCCCGGTGCCCCAGTCGAGCCGGGTCGGCGAGCCCAGCGTCGCGACGGCGTGAAGCCCCTGCCCGCCCTGCGACAGATACGCGTAGACGATCATGCCGCCCATGGAGTGCCCGGCGTAGTCGATGGCGTCGGCGCCGCTGACCTTCCGGACGTGCTCGATGGCCGTGGGCAGATCGTTCTGCCAGTAGTGATCGAACCGAATCGGCAGCGTGCGGCCCTTCGATGGGTCTGGACGATCGGAGTCTCCCGTCGCGCGCACCGACATCGTCCACGCCTCGCGCCCCTGAGACGCGAACCAGCGCGCCATGGAGTGGTCGTCGTCGAGATCCATGTTGCGTTCGTTGGCCGAGATGCCGTGACAGAGGAGGACGGGCCGTCCGGCGACTGGCCCAACGGGGCGGTACCGGACGAGCGAGAGCTCCCACCCGTCCGCGGTCTTCGGGCGATGCCGCTCGGCCTCTTTCGGAAGTGGAACGACGCGAAGGTTCGCGCAACCACCAAGGAGCAGCAGGAGCAGGACTCGGTTCATGGCGCGGCCTCGGCGAGGAAGTCGTGCACGAGCGGGAAGACGATCTCGGGCGCGTGCGTGCCGAGCAACATCGAGAGGTGGCTGAAGTCTTCTTTCGTTTCGAGGCGGCTGAAGGAGCGAAGCGTCACGGCACCGTTCGAGCGCTCTCTCCACACGGCGCACAGCTCCGGTGACGCGAAGCCATCGGCCAGCCCCAGCAGCAGCAACGTCGGCTTCGTGCAGCTCGTCATTCGAGAGACCACGGAGCCGCTCGCGAGCGGGAGATCACCCTGACGCATCCACGCGAGCAACTGCGCCGCGACCGGCCGGGAGAGATCGCGCGTTCCGGTCGACAGAAAGCCGCGATCGGTGCCGCGCGGGAACGTGGACCACATCGAGAACAAGAGCTCGAAGGTGCGCGCTCCCTGCGGAGAACCAGCGAGCGAGGAGAACCGGCCCCCGTCTTCGAGGAACGACTCTGCGAGAGCGCTCGGCGGCTCTGCCAGCAACGGCGTGTTGAGCGCGACGACCCGCCGGATTCTGGGATCCGCCGCGTTCGAGGCGATCACCAGTGAGCCCGCCCAGCCGTGAACGACGAGATCGATCGCCTTCACGTTCACCGCGTCGAGAATCACGCGCAGATCGCCGCCGAGCGCCTCGAGCGACACGCCAGGCCCGGCCTTCCCCTGCCCTCGCAGCTCGGCGACATAGACGGTCAGACCTCGCTCCACGAGCCACCGCGCCAGCCCACGCCCTTCGAAGTCATACGCGGCGCGAGAGAACCCAAGCTCGGGAATGAGGAGCACGGGAGGCTGATCGGACGTCACGCCCACGCGCTGGTACCGGTAGAGCGCGAGCGCGACGTGATCGGGCGTGTCGACGCGACGGTGCGAGACCGAGAGTTCAGGCGAAGCGGTGAGGAGCAACGCGAGCACGGCGATCACAGCTCGACGAGCCCCGCCTTCAGCGCGATCACGACGGCGTCGACGTGCGAGTTCACGCCGAGCTTCGTGTAGATGTGACCGAGATGGGTGCGCACGGTGCGGCGCTCCAGCTCCATCACCCGGCCCACCTCAGCGTTCGACAGGCCCTTCGCCACGTAGCGCAGCACGTCGAGCTCGGTCGGCGACAGGTTCCACGGGTTCTGCGGCTGCGCCGGCTTCGCCTGCACCGATTGAAAGTAGTTCCAGAAGCGCTTCGCGATGCGCGCCTCGAGCACCGTTCCGCCAGCCATCACCTCGTGAATGCCCGATCGCACCTTCTCGGGGCCGACGCGTTTGACCAGGTACCCCGAGGCGCCTGCCTGCATCGCTTCGTAGACCTTCGTCTCGTCGTCGAACGAGGTGAGAATCAGCACCTCGACCTTCGGCACCTTGCGCTTGAGGCGGCGCGTCACTTCGATGCCGTCGATACCGGGCAGCTCGAGATCGAGCAGCGCCAGGTGCGGCACCAGCTTCACCATCTCGTCGACGCCGCTCTCGCCATCACGCGCCGAGCCGACGACCTCGAGCTCCGGAAACGCCGCGAGCGCCTTGAGCAGGTTCGCCAGCAGCGCCGCCTGATCTTCGACCACGTAGATGCGTGTCTTCTCGGTCGTCATCGGAAGTTGGGGTCGACTTTGGCCTGCTTGCCAGCTTCGAGACGGACCGTCGACTTCCATTCCTGCTTCGTCTTGCCGTCCACCACCCGGAGCGTGTGTTTGCCCGGAATCACCGGCACCTTGTTGATGACGCCGCAGACCCGCACCCCGTCGAGCTCGACACGCGCGGGCCTGGTGAGGACGACGGTCAGCAGCCCTTGCGGGCCCTCGTGCGGAGGCGCGTAGCAGTCTCCTTTTGGTTGCGGCGGCGGCGTCGTCTTCGAGGGCTTCGGCAGATCGGACTGCTTCACCGGCACGGGCGTCACCGTCGGCGGCTTGAGCGTCGGCGGCGGGTTCTTCGGCGGCCTGTCGAAGTCAGGGAGCTTGAGGTTCGACGGCAGCGAGAGCGGCGGGCCGGGAGGACCACCATTCGGCTTGCGCAGCTTGATGAGCGCGACCTCGATGGGCTCGGGCATCCAGGTGATCAGATCGCCGATCGCGTCTTGCGTGCGGAACAGCCACAGGCTGACGAAGACCATCGTGAAGAGCGTGAGGATCGCGGCACCGAGACGCACCGCCGTGACGCCCGCGCGACGGCGATCTTCGCGCTCCTTCTTCCAGTCTGGCGGCACGTAGTCGCCGGGGCGCTTGAACGGCACCGCGAAGGTCAGAAGCGTCTTCAGCCGTTGCCTGTCGGTGTTTTCTTTGGGCTTCGGACCGACGGGCGAGAGCTTCTGGGCAGAGGCAGAGGTCGACTTCGGCGGCGGCAGCGTGTCTTTGGGCGCGAAGTCTTCGATCGCCTTCACCCGGCGCGACACCTCGTCTTCGGCAGCGGCGGTCTTGACGACCTCAGGCATCGCTCCGACCGGCGCGTCCCAGGTGATCCGCGGCGGCGGCACCGTGTCACGGAGCGAGGGATCCTCTTGCGCTGGCAGCTCCTGCGTCTCGGAGCCGGAGTTCGTCATCACCTCGTCGCCCGAGAAGACCGGCAGACCATCTGAGGTCGAGGTGCGGTGATCGATCGCGCCGCCAGAGAACGGGGCGCGTGCATCTGGCGAGGCAGGCAGCTCGGTGTCGGCGACGAGATCGCTGACGCCGGCGATGTCGTCGAGCTCGAACGACCCCTGGAACGGCACCGGCCCCAGCGCGTTCGTGACGACGTCTTTCGGGAAGAGCTCGTCGACGAACTTCCGAACATCCTCACGTCCTGGGACGCCACCCTGCGCCGAAAGGAACTCGCGCAAACCCGAGGCGAGCTCGCCCGCGCTGCGTTGCCGGCGCCCGGGCGTCTGCTCGAGCGCGCGCATGATGATGGGATCGATGCGGGAATGGAGCCTGCGCACGAGCCTGCTGGGAGGCGGCAGCTTCTCTCCCTGACGCGTCGAGAGCGAATCACGACCGACCGACGCCTCCTTCAACGTGAGGAGCTCGTATGCGAGCGCACCGAGCGCGTAGATGTCACTCACCGCCGTCGCGCGCTCTGCTCCGCGAACCTCTGGCGCCCGGTACCCGGAGCGGCCGCGATCAGCGAACGCCTTCTTGAGCGCCGGCGAGACCATCAGCGCGTCGAGGGCTCCGAAGTCGGCGATGGCGGCGCGACCGTCGCTGCCAAGCAGCACGTTGCCGGGCGTGAGCGCGCCATGAACGACCGAGGCCCGATGCGCGGCCTCGAGCACGTCGGCCAGCTCGATGATGAAGGCGATGGCCACGGCTGGGGGCAGGACGACTTCGCGCGTGTTGAGCCGGGTGAGCGCCTGCCCGAGCGTGTAGCGGCCCGCATCTTCCCGGACGATGGCGAGGCGGCGTTGAAAGAGCCCAACCTGCAAGACGCGCGCGATGCCGGGCGCGGACACTGCCGACAGGCGCTGCGCGTAGTCGGCGATCACCTTCGCGTAGGCGAGGTCGGTCGTCTTCGCGTGAAAGAGCTTGATGACGACCGGGCCGCCGTCGGTTCGCTCCGCGCGATAGAGCTCACTGAGCTCGGAGCCTTCGAGGCGACCCAGCAACCTGAACACGGGCGCACTGTAACTGGTTTCTGCGTCAGCGGCGGCGCTTCGGCTTGAACAGCTCGGCGGCGTCGAAGCGGAACCCACACCAGACGCACTGGACGCCTTTGGGACCCTTCGGCAGCTCCAGCGTGCACCCTGGGCAGCGGCGCTCGGCCTTCGGCGTTCTCACCACGCGCGCGACCGGCCGGCCCACTTCGATGCGGCCCCGGCTCCGGGTCTCGGCGGCTTCCCGGCGGACCCGCGCCTCGAGCAGCTTCATGCGCTGCTCCAGATCGCCGATCCGATCGAGCAGCCTGGCCCGCTCCTCGTCGCTCAAGGTGCTGCGTCGTGCCGCCATCGCCTGTAGAAGCTCTCACGGCAGTCTGACGAAGGGAAAAAAGTGGATTCCATTCACGGCCCGAACAACGGCCCGATTGATCGCAGCCGGGCGCTCGAAGCCGCTGCACGCGCTCGCACGGTGCTCCACGACGAGGCCCTCCACCGGGTGCTGTCGTCGGGAAACGGCCACGAGATCCCCGTGCCGCGACAGATCTTCGTCAACCGCAACCTGCACTTCTCGCGGGTCGAGCTGGTCGGGTTCGACATGGACTACACGCTGGCGATCTACCACCTGCGCCGGCTCGAAGAGCTGTCGTACCAGATGACGATCGAGCGGCTGGTGACGGCGAAGAACTACCCGCCCGAGATCCGCGGCATTCCGTACGATCACGCCTTCGTGATGCGCGGGCTCTTCATCGACAAGAAGCACGGCAACCTGCTCAAGATCGATCGCTTCGGCCACGTCGGGCGCGCGTACCACGGCAGACCGGAGCTCCCTGACGAGGTGCTGCAGACGCTGTACCGCTACGAGCGAATTCGCCTGAAGAACCCCGAGTACGCGTGGATCG
>JAUXRI010000019.1 GCA_030681895.1 Myxococcales bacterium
TGCCCGAGAGGAACGTGAAGCCGACGATGACGTAGAGCCAGTCTCGATGATCTCGCGGTCGACGCCAGTCAGCTTGATCAGCAGGGACGAGAGAATCGCGCCCATCAGGGATCTGCTGAAACCTGTCCCAGGTGAGACTGAGGAACACGGCTGACGTCAACGCCGTGCCCCCCAGGAAGAACGCCCTGGCTGACGATTTCGAGAGCATGCGGGGTACTCCTCAGTGATCGTGCCAACGCGCTCCCCGAGGCGAACCCGACAACCAGCGTTCGGCAGCGTTTCGATTCGGAACACGCGCACCTGGGCTTGCTGGCAAGGAGCTTCGAGGAGCAACAACGACCACGGAGCGGGTTTGAGCGAAACGCAGCCAGCATGAACCACTGTCGCCCCCGTTGCGCACCACATGGCTTGAGGTCGCTCATGGCTGTCCAGCATCTGTTCCGATTCGGCACGCATTCGACTTCAAAGTGAAACGCCGCATCCTCTCTCGTCAGAGACCGAGGGGACGGCACTCCACCTGCATGCGCGCGCGTAGCCATGCGCCTCGTGCCCACTCACCCTCGAATGCCCTGGGTTCCATTCGTCAGCGCTGCCCTGCTCTTCACGGTCGGCGCGCTGAACGGGGCCATCAACCTCTGGTCGCTGCACGTGCATCGCGCGGTGCCGCTCGTTGCAGGGCTCTGCCTCATCGTCGTCATCGCGATGCTTCGGCAGTTCCAGCGTGCGCACGCGGCGACGATGCCGAACGAGCCGCTGCTGCGCGTGGCGACTATGGCGGCGTGGGCCTTCGCTGCTGTGGCTGCGGTATTGTTGATGTGGCAGGGCGCTGGCGTCTTCGGCGTGCCGCAGCCGGCGCTCCTGAAGGACGCGGTCCGCCACGCGTTCACCCTGGGCTTCACCCAGCTGGCCGTCTTCGGGTTCGCGGGGCGAATGTTGCCCGGGTTCGAGGGCGTCTCGATGCCGTCGCGTGGGCTCTGCGACGCAGGCGTTCTCGCGCTCATCGCCGGCGCGGCGCTCCGGGTCTTCAGCATCCTCTCGCCGTGGAAGCCGGCCGTGGTGGCCTCTGGCGTCTCGGGTGGGCTCGCGCTCATCGGGGTCGGCCTGGTGAGCTGGTGCCTCTTCAGCACGATGCGTGAAGGCTCGCGCATGCGGCGGGCACACCGCACGGGCCTGAGCTCGTTGCACCTTCGTGCCCCGGTGGGCGCCTGATGGCGCTCGCCCGGCTCGTGGGTCCTCCAGCGGCGCCGGTGGAGCGCGCGTCGCTGCTCGGCTGGTTGCGCGAGGCGCGCACCGACGAACGTCCGTGGCTCTCATTTCATCAGGGCGCCGCGGTCGAGACGTTTCGGTTCTGCGACGCGGCGCCGCTCGCGCAGCGGTGGGCCCGGGCGCTGGCCGAGCAGGGCGTCGGGTTCGGAGATCGCGTCGCCGTCTTCTTCCCCAACGGGCCCGACTTCATCGGCGCCTTCTTCGGCGCGCAGTGGCTCGGCGCGACGGCGATTCCGGTGCCGTGGCCTGCGACGTCGCTCGCGGCAGACCTGCCAGCGAGCGCGAAGCTGCTGCTCGAGACGTGTCGGGCGAAGGTGGTGTGCGCGCCCGGGCATGCGCAGAGCCTCGGCTGGCCCGTGGTGTCGGCTCCTGCGGCCGAGCGCATCGACAACGCGGCGCGCGAAGGCGAGGCGGCCTTCATTCAGTTCTCGTCGGGCAGCACCGGACGGCCTCGCGGCGCCGTCATCGCTCCGCGTGCCGCAGGGCTGTCTGCGCTCGCGATGGCCGAAGGGCTCGGGCTGGGCGCAGACGACGTCGGGGTCTCGTGGCTTCCGTTCTTTCACGACATGGGGCTGGTGGGCGTGGTGCTGACGTCGCTGGCCGCTCGGTTCCACGTGCACGTGCTGCACCCTGGAGAGTTCCTGCTGCGGCCCTCGCGCTGGCTCGAGCTGGCCTCACGCATGCGCGCGACGATGACGGTGGCTCCGAACTTCGCCTTCGAGCTGGTCCTGCGACGCGTGCGCACCCCGAAGGACCTGGAGCTCTCCTCGCTGCGCTCGATGCTGAATGGCTCAGAACCGGTGCACCGCGCGACCATCGAGCGCTTCGAGGCGACGTACGCGTCATTCGGACTTCGGCGTGGCGCGGTGCTGCCGGTCTACGGGCTCGCTGAGAACGTGCTCGGCGTCACCTTTCAGGCGCCGGGTGCGACCGACCCAGACCTCACGCTCGAAGGGCGCGTCGTGCCCTCCTGCGGGACACCGCTCACCGGGCTCGAGGTCGCGGTGCGTGACGACGCGGGCGCCGTGGTCGACGAAGACGTCGAAGGCGAAGTGACGGTGCGCGGGCCCACGACGATGACGGGCTACTTCGACGACGCCGAGTCGACGTCACGCGCGCTGCGAAACGGCTGGCTCTTCACCGGAGACCGCGGCGTCGTGCGGGCCGGGCGTCTCTTCCTCACCGGCCGCGACAAGGAGCTCATCATCAAGATGGGCCGCAAGTTCCACCCTGCAGACGTCGAGCGCATCGTCGCCGACGTGGCAGACCCTCCGCCGAACGGCGTCGTCGCGTTCTCGGAGGAAGACGTCGCGCAGCACCAGGAATCGCTCGTCGTCGTGGTGGAGCAACGTCGCACCGCCGAGGCTGGCCTGCTCGAGCGGATTCGCGGACGGGTGAGCGCGGAGCTGGGCGTGATGGTCGACCGCATCGAGCTCGTCGGTGCTGGCGCGTTGCCGCGGACGACGAGCGGCAAGCTGCGTCGCAAGGAGTGCACGGCGCGCTACTCGGGAACAGCGCGATGACCGCGTTCAGTGCTCGAGGTGCTGCGTCAGTGGCGCGTCACAACGGCGAGCTGCGCGTGTGTCTGCTGGTCTGCGGAGCGCGCCAATGACGGCTGCGCAGACCTTCCCGCCTTCGCTCGTCCTGGGCGCCGCGGGTTTCCTCGGCCTCAACCTCGTCGACGCGCTCGTCGCGCGAGGCCAGTCACCGCGCTGCGGCCGACGGGTGCGCACCAACGTGCTCGCGCTCCGTCAGCGCAAGGTGCCCCTGGTCCAGACCGACTTCGACCTGCCCGACACGCTGCGCGGCGCGATGGCGGGTATCGACACCGTGTTCCATCTCGGCGGGCACTACCCACGCCTGTCACTCGAGCCACAGAAGGAGCGCGCCCTCGGCCTCGCGCGCCTCGAGAACGTGCTCGACGCGGCAGCGAGCGCGGGTGTTCGCCGGCTCCTCTACGTCTCGTCGACCGCGACCGTCGCGCCGCGTGCTGATGGCGGGCCCTCGACGGAGACGGACGTCTTCCCCACGCCGCCACCGTGGGGCACGTACCACGAGCTCAAGTGGCACCTCGAAACGCGCGCGGCCGCGGAGTCGCGCCTCGAGGTCCTCATCGTGTGCCCGGGCGCGTGCCTGGGGCCGTGGGACCTGCGTGTCGGCACCTCGGCGATGTTGGTCGGCCTCGCGCGCGGCCTGGATGTGCCCCACCCGAATGGGCTGGTGAGCTGGGTCGACGCGAGAGACGTCGCGAACGCGCTGGTGGCGCTGGCGACGCACGAGGCTCCACCGCGTCGCGTGCTCGTCGCCGCCGAGAGCCTGCAACTCCAGCACCTGCTCGAGGTCGCCGGTCGCTTCTATGGCGTCACCGCGCCTCCGCCGATGAGCGACGCCGACGCGCTCGCCTTCGCCGACGACGAAGAGCACCGCGCCGCCGCTGGAGGTCCACGCGCCCGCCTCGCCCGAGAGCTCGTCGACCTCATCATCCACGGCCCAGCCCTCGACGCGTCACTCGCGCAGCGCGCGCTCGGCATCGACTACCGCCCGCTCGACACCACGCTCGTCGACTTCGACGCGTGGGCGCGCCGCGTTCGTTTCATTCCCCCGAAGGCCCAGGAGCGCACCGCATGACCGACATCGACACCCGCGTCATTCACCTCATCGCCCAGCTCGTCCCCGTGAAGGAGCAGGACATCAAGCCCGCTCAGCGTCTGCGCGACGATCTCGGCATGGACTCGGTCTCGTCGATGGAGCTGCTCTCGA
>JAUXRI010000021.1 GCA_030681895.1 Myxococcales bacterium
GCCGCCTCCGAAGCCGCCTCCGAAGCCACCGCCGAAGCCGCCGCCGACGCCCGACGAACCGCCAGCGAATCCGCCAGCGAATCCGCCTCCGAAGCCACCGCCGAAGCCGCCGCCGACGCCCGACGAACCGCCAGCGAACCCGCCAGCGAAGCCGCCTCCGAAGCCGCCTCCGACGCCCGACGAACCGCCAGCGAACCCGCCAGCAAACCCACCACCGACGCCCGACGAGCCGCCACCAAACCCGCCGGCGTCCGTCGAGCCACCACCATCGGCAGCGCCCAGCGGGTCGACCCGCACCGTCACGCTCTGCGACGTGCTGTCGACGATGACGACGACCGTCTCGAACGCGTTCAGGAACTGCGACGTCTGCCCGAACGAGAGGAAACTACACGACACGCCGCAGGGCGAACCCGTGGTGAGGTACGCGTTGGTCGCCGAGATGCGGTACGCCCCGGCGACGGGCGCCGTGAACTGGAACACGAGGTCGTTGGCGCCGGGGTAGCCGCACGAGCTGACGAAGCCCGCGTCGTTCACCAGCGCCGGGTAGTCATCGACGGCGTCGCCGATGGGCTGCGTGACGGGCACTCCGAGCGAGAGCGTGTACGGGTTCCCGCACGTGTCATTCGCCTGCTGGGCTACCTGATTCACCGTCAGCTGGAAGTCGGTGCCGCCGCTCGAGTCGACCACCACGAAGTAGGGGGCGCTGGCCGTCGCGCGCAGCGTCGGCGAGCCCGCGATGCAGCCACCGTCGCACGAAGCCACGCGCCACGACGTACTCACGAAGCCCGCGTCACCAGACGCCGTGACCGTCGAGGCCCGGTAGACGCCCGTGTTGGGCGCAGTGAAGCGATAGACGACGTCGGGGCCGTAGCCGCCGAACGGGCCGCACGTGAAGTCGTCGGTCGCGCCGCGCGTGGTGCCGCTCACCGTGACGCCCGCCGTGATGGTCTGCGCGCTGGTGCAGGTGTCGTTCACCGGCACCACCACCGGGTCGACGCGCACCGTGCCGGTAGACCCGGCCGACCCATCGACGAAGAGGAAGTACGTCGTGCCACCCACCAGGTCGACGAGCAGCCGGAAGCTGCCCGCCGCGAAGCAGTTCGTGCCGCAGGCACCGGAGCCGAGCGAGAGCGAGTACGGCCCGGTGAACTCGAACCGGCCGCTGGTCGACGGCGTGAAGCTGAAGACGACGTCGTTCTGCTGACCCACACCACAGAAGCCGTACGGGTCATCGATGGCGTTGGTGAGCAGGACGGGCGACGGAACGCCCAGGCTCAAGGTCGAGGGGCTCGCGCAGGTGTCGTTGAACGGCGGGACGATGGTGCTCACCAGGAGCTGGAAGCTGCCAGTCGAGAACTGGCTCCACGAGTCGACGACGACGTTCACCGGCGCGTTCGCGGTGCCGCGGAAGTTGAAGCTGGGCGAGCTGCCGTACGCCAGACACACGCCCGCGTCGGAGCAGGTGGGCGACGCCAGTGAGACCGAGCCCGAGAACCCGCCGTCGGTGCCGGTCTGCGGGGTGACGGTCGCGTTGAAGGCGCCCGTCGACGGCGGCGTGAAGCGATAGACGACGTCGGGACCGCCGAACGAGCTGTTGCAGTTGTAGTCATCGACGGCGTCGCGCGTGGTGCCGACGACTGGCACGCCCAGCGTGACTGGCGCGGCGTTCACGCACTGGTCGTTCGGCGGCGCCACCACCGAGTCCACGCGCACCGTGCCGCTCGTGGACGAGGGGCTCTCGAGGATGAGGAAGGTCGTCGTGCCCCCGACGAGGTCGACCAGCAGCGTGCCGTTGTTCCCGAAGAAGGAGCAGCTCGCGCCGCACACGCCCGTGCCCAGCGAGAGGCTCGACGCGCTCGCGGTGAAGCGGTAGCGGCCCGTCGTCGCCGGCGTGAACGAGAACACCAGGTCGGGGTCTGCCGAGAAGCTGCAGCCGGGGAACGAATCGTCGATGGCGTTGACGAAGTTCGCCGGCGCCGTCACGCCCAGCGACAGCACGGTCGGGCTCGTGCAGGTGTCGTTCGCGGGAGGGAAGATCTCATTCACCGAGACCTGAAACGGTCCCGTGCCGCCGAAGGATGAGGAGTCGACCACGACGAAGGTGGAGACCCCGGCGTTCGCGCGGAAGTTCGTCGACTGCGAGCTCGAGCCACCGCGACAGCTGCCCGCGTCACACGAGCCCTCGAGGATGTACGCGTACGGATAGAAGAAGCCGGCGTCGCGCACGCCCCCGTCGCCCGCGACGACCGAGGCGCGGAACGCTCCGCTGAAGGGCGCGGTGAAGGAATAGAAGACGTCGGGCCCGTAGAGGAACCCACAGCTGAAGTCGTCGTTCGCCTCCACCGTCGTGCCGGCGGTCGAGATACCGAGCGAGAGCGTCGACGGGCTCGCGCACCGGTCGTTGGGCGGCGCGAGCGCGTCGGTGCGTGATGCGACCGGCTCCGTCTGGACGACGGGCTCAGGCTGGCTGCACCCGACGAAGAACAACCCAACGAGCGCTCCGACACAGCCCCACCCGCGTGCGTGCATAGGGGCGGCAGTCAACTGTGCCGGCCCTGCCCGAGCAAGCACGCATCGCGTGTGGTACCTCGTCGCATGCCATTTTTCCGCTCGACGTTTGCCGGGCTGCTCGTGCTCTCTGCGTGTGGAACGCCCTCGACCCCGCCGCCCACCTTCACCAAAGACATTCTGCCCATCACGCAGGCGCAGTGCGCCGGCTGTCACGCGACGGGAGGCATCGCCCCGTTCGCGCTCGACACCTGGGAGGCCGCGAAGCCGATGGCTGCGGCGATGGCGGCGTCGGTCGCGGCGAAACGAATGCCGCCCTGGCTGGCGAGCGCTGACTGCGGCGGGCCCTTCGTCGACGCGCGTGTGCTCACCGCGGAGCAGATTGCCCTCTTCGACGCGTGGGCGAAGGCCGGCGCACCCGAAGGCAACAAGTCCGATGCGCCCGCGGCTCCGAGCAGCGCGGGGCAGCGCCTCTCACGGGTCGACGCCACGCTGCAGATGCCCGTCGCCTACACGCCCGACGAGACCCTGCGCGACGACTACCGCTGCTTCATCGTCGACCCGGCCGTCACGAAGTCGACGATGGTGACGGCGTACGACATCGTGCCGGGCTCCCAGAAGGTCGTGCACCACGTCATCCTCTACGCGGCCAGCCGCTCGAAGGCGGTCGCTGAAGACGCGAAGGACACGAAGTCAGGCTGGGAGTGTTTCGGCGGCGTAGGCATCGACAGCGACGGCGCGCTCGGAGCGTGGGCGCCTGGTGGCTCGGCCGTCGTCTTCCCGTTCGGCACCGGCATTCGCCTCGAGCCGACCCAGGTGCTGGCGATGCAGGTTCACTACAACACCGACAATGGGCGTGAGGCTGATCAGACGACCGTGAAGCTGCAGTACGGCGTGGGCGGCGAGACGGCGGCGTATCTGCTCCCGCTGGTGGCTGACGGCTTCCGCATTCCGCCCTCCGCGACCGGGTACACGTACTCCGAGAAGTTCAACAACACGCTCGGCTTCCCGCTGAAAATCTGGGGAATGCTCCCGCACATGCACACGCTGGGGAAGACCATCACCCTGCGCGCCGGCGCCTCGACGATGGACACGTGCCTCGTCGACATTCCCCGCTGGGACTTCCACTGGCAATCGCAGTACTTCCGGCCGAAGGCTCACGTGCTGGGCACCAACGAGTCCGTCGAGATGAAGTGCTCGTGGGACAACCCGACGACGCGCACCATCACGTGGGGTGAGAGCACCAGCGACGAGATGTGCTTCGCCTTCGTGTACGCGACGCCCTGACGACGCAGCACATCGACGAGCGAGGTGTCACTCGCACTTCGGCAACTGGATGCCCTCGATCAGATCGTTCGCGTTGCCGACGATCTCGTTGGTGAACTCCGCGAGGCCCCAGATGAGCGAGTCGCCCAGGCCCAGGGCGCCACCCAGGGCGCCGAGCGCGCCCGTGAGGTAGTCCATGGCGACGTTCTTCGCGAAGTCCTCCCAGGCCTTCTTGATGCAGGGGTTGATGTCGCAGGTCTCATTGCCGCTCAACGCCTCGGCGGCCGCGACGTAGAGGCACTTGTCGATGTCGATGATCAGCTTCACGCCAGCCGCGCCGCCGTAAAAGGTGCCGTCGTAGCGGACCTCGGAGAGCGTCCGGCCAGTCTCCTTGTCGAGCCGCCACCACGCGAGTTGTGGCGCCGACGGGTCGTCTCCGAGGCCGGTCCCGACGATCAGCACCTCGTTCGTGTACGCGGCCGCGGCGTCGCGCACCGAGACCGGGAAGCGGGTCGGGTCGAGCGCGGCCGGGTCCATCGCGCTCCACTTGCCCGCGTGCCTCGGGTCGCGGAGCAGGCGGCCGGCGTTCGTCACCGGCACCTTCTCGCCAACGGCGACCGCGGCGGCCTCCGCTTCGGTGACGACGGCGCCCACGGCGAGCTGCGCGCGCAACCTCGCCGCTGCGTCGGCCGTGCTGGCGCCCACCACGAGGAGCGGCGCGTCGAGCACGTCGACGATGGTCTGCTCGACGACGTCGAGCGTCGCCGCCGAGACGCCGAAGCCCCGCCGCTGCACGTGCGCGATGAGCCAGGGGCGCTCGGCGACCAGTGAGAACGAGCTCCCAAGCTGCGGAGCGGCGTAGCGACCCACGGCGCCGATGATGGTGAGTGGCAACAGCCTGGGCCCACCCGGGGGCGCTGGCGTGACCGGCAGCCCGACCTGCACCGCGACGCCCGCCTCGAGTTCCAGCGTGCGCGCGGAGAGGTCCTTCAGCCGTGCGTCGAGCTGCGCGGCAGGTGAGAGCAGGCCCGAGACGAGCGGCAGATCGACGCGCAGGGGCAGGAGCTGCCGGCCGAGCTCGTTCGAGTACATCGGGCCCGCCACCCGCGCGGCCCGCAGGTCGAGCGCGAACCCATAGCGGTCGACGAGCGTGCGCTCGATGACGACGGGGCGCGCGCCCTCCATCGGTCGCGTGGTGAGGCGCAGCACCAGCTTCGCGAGGTGCAGGCCGGCCGTCGGGGGCACCAGCGGCGCGCCGATGCAGCCGGTGGCGTCAGGCTGGCTGATGAAGAACGGCGCGCCGCGAACCCGCTGGCCCTGGACCTCGATGAACGCGCGCAGGCACCCGGTACTCGACGGGGCCGGCAGGCCCGGGGGAAGGCTCGTCAGCGCGGCATCGGCGACACCCACGCTCAGGGTCTCGCCGAAGAGCTCGTGCGGCTGCAGCGTGAGCTCGGCGGCGACGGTCTCGGCGCCCACCCAGTTCGCCTCGGAGGGGCCCGCGTACCGCACGAGGACCTCGACCTGCAGGTTCAGGGTGCGTTGCGCCACGGGCGGCGCCGGAGCTTCGGGGCAGGCGCCCGTCTCGGCGTCGGAGCCCGCCAGCGAAGGGTCGACGAGGCGGCTGCCGACCCGGAGGAAGAAGTGCTCGCTGAGCGCCTCCTCCAGCCGCGCCTCGACACCCTGGGCGGTGGTGGTCGCGTCGAGCCCGGCGAGCGGCTGCAGGGTCGCGACGTCTTTCTGCACGTTGTCGGCGAAGAACGTCGCCAGCCCCCGGTCACGCGCCGCGAGCAGCCCGTCGAGCTTCGAGCGCGCGTCGGGGTCTGCCGGGAAGAGCGCGGCGATCAGCGCCTGCTCCCGCGCCACGACCGCGGCGAGGTCGGGGAGCGTGGGCGCCACGAGCGACGCGGCGCGAAGCCTCGCGCGGAAGGCGGCCTCGGGCGTGCAAGTGAGCAACGTCGCCGTCACGCCTTTCGTCTTCAGGCAGGCGTCGAGCAGGAGCGCCTTGTCGAGGCTCGAGCAGCGCCGCGTCGCGAGGCACCCTGCCGAGCCACGCTGCGCGCCCTGGTACAGCTCGAGGCCGATCGACCGCGCCAGCGCGATGCAGGCGTCGGCGTCGGGCTGCGCCGCGAACACGGCCTGCGGGGAGAGGATCGGAGCGAGCACGGCGGTGCGAGTGTCCGCAGCGCTCGCGAGCACGGTCGAGAGCCGCGCGAGCGCCACGTCCTGCCGCTCGGCCGGCTCGACGAGCGTGCTCACCGGCGCGACCGGCGTGCCGCCCACGAGACAGGGCGCCGTGCCGTTGTTGCAGCCCGCGAAGGAGAGCCCGATGGCCAGCGTGAGGCCGAGCACGCCCACGACGAGCGCGCGCCGTGCACGAAGGCGTCGCAGCGTGGCGACCGCGAGCAGCGCACCCACGATCAGCAGTCCCGGGCCGTGACTCTGGGCGCCGCTCCCCAGGGCGCAGCCACAGCCGGTGGCGGTGGTGGTGGGCTCCGCACACCCCGCGTCGGCTTCGCTCTCTGCCGGCTCGAGGCCGAGCTGCCGCCTGGTGACGCCCGAGGCGAGGCACGCTTCGGGCGCGAGCCGGCCCTGAATCGCCTTCACCGCGTCGACGAGGCGCTGGCCCTCGGTCGCGCCGAAGGGCCTCGCGTTCGGGTCGCTCTGGCCGATCTTCGCCAGCGCCGCCGCCGCCTCGGCGCCCTCGGTGTACGAGAGCACGAGCAGGTGAAAGTCTTCGCGCTGGGCCTGCTCGGCGAGCGCAGCGAAGCGGGCGCGAAGGTCGCCGCCGCCCGCGCAGGTGTCTTCCCCGTCGGTGATGACGACGACGTACGCATTGACGCAGTGCCGGCGCGGGTCGCCCACTCGCTTGTTGCGCAGGTACCCGATGGCGCCTTCGACGGCCTGGCCGAGCGGCGAGTCGCCGAGCGCCACGAGCTCGGGGTTGCCGAGCGCCTCGACGCCATCGAGCCATCGCAGGGCCTGGGAAGCGCCCACGCTGCTGAGCGGCGTGAGCAGGTTGCTGCCGCGTTCACATTGCTTCCGGTCTTCGGCGTGCGTGACGCGCAGCCCTTCGCCACCCTGGACGACGGTGTCGAGCTGGGCGAACCGCACGAGCCCGACGTGGTGGCTGGCCTGCGCAGCCTTGATGACCTCGGTGGCGAGCTTCCTGGCCGCGTCGAGCCTCGTCTCGTTGCCCAGCGGCTTGCGCATGCTCCCCGACGAGTCGACCAGCACGAGCACGTCGGCGGGCGTCGGCGGCGCGGCGAAGGCGACGCTCGAGAGCGCGCACGCCAGAGCGGTGAGGTGGACGCGCGCAGGGGACCTGCGCTTCGGGGTGGGCGACCTCATGGCTGCCTCTCGATCTGGAACGTGAACTGCTCGACGTGGGGCAACGCCTGCCGGTCGGCGGTCGTGAGGCGAACCTCGAGCTCCAACGAGTCGCCGACGAGGTCGAGCGCCGCGCTCTGGCCGGTGAACGCGACGTCGCGCCAGGGGGCCTGCGAGAGGTTCCCGTCCGACGCGCGGACCCGGACCGTGAAGCTCGAGGTCGACGGCACCGCGCCCGCCCACGTCACGCGTTTCCACCGCGCGCCGGCGAGGCCCGTCTCGTACCGGCCGACGAAGAAGCCCTTCATCGTGCGGAAGAGCCGCCACGCCGAGCCCGTCATGTCGCTGTAGGTGTACGGGTCGCTGCCCACCTGCACGGTGGCCAGCACGCCGCCGTCGGGCGAGAGCTTCGTGGCGTCACCAGAGCCCTGGTTGACGCTCCAGACGTTGCCCTCGTGATCGACTGCGACGCCGACGGGCCCCGAGCCCACAGGGAAGGTGAGCGTGGCGCCCGTGCGGCGATCGATCTTGAGCAGCGCGTTCTGCGCCGAGTCGGCGGCCCAGATGAAGCCCTGGTCGTCGGCAGCGAGCCCGCGGGTGATGCTGCCCACGGTGTAGCTGGGCCCGACGCCACCATCGCTCGTGTCGACGCGAAAGACGGAGTCACGGAAGTTCGCGAACCAGACTCCCCCTTCTCCATCGGCGGCGAGGCCATAGGTCGAGTTTCCCTGCAGCTCCGCGTCTCCCAGCGCGAGGTCGACCTGCCCCAGCGCGGGGTCGACGCGATACACGCGGCCCGACGCGCCAGCCGCGGAGTGCGCGGAGACCCAGAGGTAGCCGTCGTTGTCCATCGCGATGCCGTACGGTCGGCCCGGCAACCCGACGCGCTGGAGCTCTTCGCCCGTCTCGCCGTCGATGAGGATCACCTCGAGCGTGGCGTAGGCCCCGACCCAGATGTCGTTGCGAGCGTCGACGGCGATGCCGCGCAGCAGGTTCCCGACCTTCGGGCGGTCGAGCAGAATGCACTCACGTGTCGGAGTCGGCGGAGCCACCGTGGGCACGCAGTCGCCAGAGATCTTGATGACGTTCTCGAGCGGCCCCGAGCCGTCGTCGCTCACGTTGCCGCGCATCGCAATCCACGCGTCACCGCGCCCATCGACCGCGGTGCGAGAAGGGTTGGTGCCCACGAGGATGCGGCCGACCTCGACGGCGTCGGTGGTGCGGATCTTCGACACCGTGTCCTCGCCGGAGTTCGAGATGTAGATGTACGGCTGCGCCCGTGGCAGCGGTGGCAACGCGAGGCCGAGGTCGTCGCCGATGGCGAGATTGCGCGAGGCGCCCGCCAGGAACGCGCCCCCGCTGAGCTTCGCCTCGACACAGCCCGCGTCGGCGCAGGGGCGGCACAGCAGCGTGTAGCCCTCGTCCACCTTGCCGTTGCAGTCGTTGTCGGCGCCGTCGCAGACCTCGGCCCCACTCGGGGTGCAGGCCCGCCCGCCGTCGTCGCCCGCGCCACCGTCGCGCGTCGAGGCATCGGTGGAGCCCGCGTCACCGCCATCGTTCACGCGCGAGGGTGAGGTGCAGTCGCAGGCGGGCAGGAGCGACAGGACAAGGGCGCTCGTCAGGAGTGCGCTCCGGCTTCGCATTATGAACTCCCTCGAGGTGCTGGCCTGTCGTCGGGTGAGGCCTTCGGGCAGTCGGTCTTCGGCGAGCCACGCGGCACGCCCCCCGCGCAGGTTGCATGCGACACGCCACCTGCTCCGGCATGGCGCGCGCCTCGCGGTTGCGCACAATGCGTCGAGGCAGGGTTCCGATGAAAACTCTGCGTCAGAGCGGAGTGACGGTGATGACGATGGTGCCGCTCGCGCTCGCGGTCGCGGTCGCGTCGTTCGCCGCGAAGCTGGTGAAGCGCACGCGCAGGCACCCCAGCACGGAAGCAGGAGAGTCTGTCGTCTCCTCGAACGTGGTGCGGATCAAGCCTGGCGCCAATTGGCGAAGGCCTAGAACAGCCAGGTCGTCGCGAACGTCGCGAGCAGGTTCCAGCTCGGGCCCGTGACACCCTCGAGCAGCGCCGTCGTCGTCATGAAGCAGATGAGGGCAATCACTAGCGCGTACGGCACCGCGAGCATGGCGGCGCCGAGCTGACGCAGGTTCCAGCGCCCGGCATCCTTCACGCCCACGCGGTCCTGCAGGCGGAACATCACCCACGCGAAAGGAATGAGCGCGCACAGCCACGCGACGAAGTTCACCTGCGGCACGCCGTGGAACCAGGGTGGCAACGAGTGGTGCCACACCCAGCAGCCCGAGACGGTGGCGATGGGGTCGATCTGCAGGTCGAGCATGGTGGCGAAGACGCCGACCAGCACACCCGAGAGCAGCGCGCTCTTCTTCAGCGACGGCAGCCATTCGCGCAGACGCCACACCAGGTGCGTGCCCATGCCCAGCACCACGCACCAGCCAATCATCGTCGCGACCGGCGCCACGAACGGAGGCACCATCGTCGCGCCCAGGTTCTGCTCGTCGAAGAAGCCGAGCACGATGCCGCCGTTCTCGAGCACCGCGCCGTAGAACAGGCCGACGCCGAAGAAGAACGCGAGCAGCGTCTTCTCACGCTTCCAGAAGTAGCGGATGAGGAGCGCAGCCCAGAGGAAGTTCGAGAGCTCGTAGACGCTCCGCAGCGTCGACACCTCGAGCGGCGACGGCGAGTGCCAGAGCAGGTTGATGGTCGGCAGGCCGAGCGCCATCGCCACCGGAACACCGAGCGCGAGCTTCGGGAACCGCACGCTCTTCGATTTCATGGCCCGCAATGTCGTGAAGAGCACGAACACGCCCATCGGGAAGATGATGGTGGGCGCGAAGTCGGGCCGCGACGGGTTCAGGTTCGTCAGCGAGGTGTTGAGCAGCAGGCAGGCGTTCCAGAAGAACAGCCACGCCGGCACGTCGTCGCCCATCGCTCGCCAGCCCGCGCGCAGATACGGGAGCACGGACTCGCGCACTCCGGCTTCTGAGATCGGCAGCTGGGTTTCACCGGTATCCGCTGACATGACGACCTCGAAGAAGGTGCGAGAGCGTGGTGCACTCTGCGACTCGAGGTCAACCCTTGGGGTGTCTCTGCTGTGCAACGGGTCGAGGTCGATGCGACCCAGGGTTTCGCGTGATTCCAGCCGGTTGAGGCGTCAGGCGTTGGTGATCAACCAAGGGAGCGCCCGCGCCGACGCCACATCGGCGAACTGGCCGGTGAGCGAATCAGGCATCTGGAGCGCCTTCGCCATCGTTCGCCACAGCGGCGCCGCGGGAAGTCGGCGGTCGTTTCCGGTCGAGCCATCAGCGATGGGCTGCCCCGTCGCCACGTCCGGCATGTGGTACCGGTAGCGTTGGCCGTCACCATCTGCGCCGGCGTTGCGAATGTCGCCGTAGTACCCGCCGCGCACCATGCCGCCCGCGAGCACGAAGCCGTTCTTCCCTTCGTCACCTGAAGAACCGGACGCTGGAGCGCGGCCTCCGTCGGCGGTGGAGATGATGATCAACGTGCGGTCGTACAACCCAGCAGCCTTCAGCTTCTCGATGAGCTTCACGAGTGGCAGCGCCATCGTCAGCGTCTGATCTCTCATCTGCGCCGCCGTGCGCTCGCCGTGCACGTCACCGATGTCGACCTCGAGCGCGACGGAGCGCACCACGTCTCCGGCGATGAGCTTGTACGCGTAGGCGGCCTGCTCCCAGACGTCGATGGTGGTGCGGCCGTACTTCGCGGGCACGCCCGCGCTCCACTCGGCGCGCTCCGCAGCCGTCAGCGGCAAGCTGAAGACCGACGGCGCGCCGCGATAGAGCAGGCCCTTCGACTCGGTCACCTGCGTCTCGTGATTGGTCGCGCTCAAGCCGCGGCGCGCGAGGAAGCGACGGTCGCGCTGCAGCATCGCGGCCTTGATGGCCTCGGCCTCGGCGCTCGACTTGATGACGTTCGAGTCCTGCATCGTCGCGGGGAACGCGCGGAGCAACGCGCCGACATCCTGAAACCGATCGGGCTCGGCTCCGGGGCGGTTGGCGCCGAAGTGGTAGATGGCGTGCGCGCGGTTGGTGCCCTTGATGACGACGCCGTTGCGCGTGCCCGGGTGTTGCTGCTTCTGCCAG
This sequence comes from Myxococcales bacterium, assembly GCA_030681895.1. GTDB lineage: Bacteria > Myxococcota > Myxococcia > Myxococcales > Myxococcaceae > Xiheimicrobium. The sequence goes on from JAUXRI010000021.1 coordinate 11,230, forward strand.
GCGTTGTGCAGCGCCACGATGGTCGGCGTCGTGGAGTACGTCGGGCCTTCACCGTTCGACTGGCCGGGCTCTCCGTTCCACATTGGAATTCTGCCTGCGCCCTGCAGGCTGCGACCCGGCGAGCGCAGTGGATTGCCCGCTTCGTGTCCGTGCACAGGGCCGTAGGTGAGCTCGCCCAGCTCCACCATCGCGATGGAGTCGAGGTGTGGGCGAAGCACCGCCGACTGCGGCGTGAGGAACGTGTTGGGGCGCGCCTCGATGAGCTCGTTCTGCTGGAAGAACAGCGCCGCACGCCGGCCGTTCTCTCCACGACGCAAGGTCGAGTCTCTCGCGAGTCCCGGTGCGACCATGAGGTGGCCGAAGTCGACCTGGTCGCGCATGCACAGCTCAATCACATACGTCTTCGGCGCTATGCCCTGCGCGAAGGCATCGCGGGTCGAGAGCGCTCCGAGGGCGGCGGCGGAAGACTGGAGCACCGAGCGTCGGCTGAACTTCATGGCGTCACCTGCGCGCGGCGGGCGCTGACCATCGAGGGGTGCGTGAAGGCCTCGACGACGAGGCTCGCGAGCGTGGGCTGCTGCGCCGTCTTCAGCGCTTCGCCGACGATCTCCTCCACCACGGGTTTCGGCAGCTCGTTCGCCTCGGTCTCGCTCAACGACAGCACGTAGCCAGCGACGGAGCGCACCGAGCACTCGAGGTACAGCTGCGACGACGCGATGACACGCGCGCTCTCGGCGAGGTTCTGCACGGGCTTGCCGAAGATCTGACTCTGCTCGCTCGCCGCCGCCGCGCCGGTGAAGTGCGAGGTGAACAGCCCGTTGGTGCTGCGTCCCTGCTCGGCGGCCATGTCCTGCAGGCCGGTCGCGCCAGCCTGGTAGCGGCCTTGATCATCGAACTTCACGAACACCTGCGCGTGCGCGCTGAACTGGCTGTGGCACGTGTAGCAGGCGAAGCCGTTGCCGAAGGTGCCCGCACTGGTGTCGGTGGCGCGGTCGACCTGGAAGAGCGGAATGAGTGACTCGCGCGGCATCGGCGGCTGGAGCGTGTTGTCCATCGGGTAGTCGCTGCACGCGAAGGTCTTCACCACCGTGCGCGCGCGCTTGAGGTTGAAGCGGGAGCTGGTGTTCTTGAGGAACGCGCGCGTGGTGAGCACGCCGGCGGTGAACGGCGCTCCGGTGTCGCAGGCCGTCGGAGCACCGGCGCGATCGTAGCAGCGGTCGGCGGTGAGCAACTCGGCGTGGGGCCGCCCGTTGCGGACGAGGAACGCGGCAAGGTTTCCCGGCAGGTCACCGTTGATGCCGCCCGCAGTGCCGCTCGCCTTCAGCTTCACGGAGATCCAATCGCGCGCAGCCTCGGCGAACCCCGGCTCCTTCACCCAGGCCTCGACGACAGTGCGAAGGCCCGCGCCGCCGGTCGACAACGTCGTGAGCTCGGCTTCGGAAGGAACGCGGCCCACGAGCATCGGCGCGACCCGCCGCGCAAAGGTGACGGCTTCATCACCGGTGATGGCGCTCCGGGCGTCGGTGAGTGGAATGGGCGGGAGTTGAATCGTGCCCGGCTGCTGCGTGGTGGGCGTCGTCGCGTCCATCGGCGGCGGAGCGTTCGGCGCCGTTCGTCGCAGGCCACCAGACAGCTCGCCTTCGCAGGCAGTCACCAGCACCGCGATGATCATGACGCAGGCGCGGGCGAGAGCCGTGAGGTGCGAGCGCTCGCCTTCGGATGCGGACGCGCAGGACGCCTCGACTGAAGCGCTGTCGACCGTCCGTGCACCGGAAGGAGTCGAGTGGGTCATGGCGTGAGCAGCTCCACGCTCGAGAGCAGCGAGACACACGTCGCGCGCCAGGCTTCGGCGTCGGTGAGCCCTGGCGTAGGCACGACGTCAGTGCGGTCTTCATTCGTCGCGGCGCGGCCCCACGCCTTGAGCGCGAAGGCATCGAGCGAGGTGCTCCAGTTGGCGTAGCGCGAGCGCACGCGGGCATCGGCGCAGACCGGGAGCACGGCCTCGACCCACGTCGCAATGCGGCCAGCCGTCCACGCGAGGTCGGGCGCGACGCCGTTGGCGAAGTCGTGGGCACCGAGGTCCGTCGCGCGCGCACGCAGCGCCGAGAAGACCGCGTCGTTCGCCGGGAGCTCGACCGCCGCCGCCAACCGCTTCACGCGCACTTCGAACGGCAACAGCTGAAGCCGCTCGACCGGGAGCAGCACTTCGGGCCGCTCAGGCGCAGGCAGGACGGTCGGTGGAACGGCGGGCGATGCGGCCGTCGGCGCCGACCGAGTCGACGGCGTTGGCGCCGCGACCGCCTCTGCCTGGCCGCCCCCGAGCGACGCCATGCCCTCGCACGAGGCGCCGAGGAGCAAGAGAGCTGTCGTCACGACGGCGCGCACGACGTGACGTACAGCAAGCCTCACGCCGCCAGCGGGTCGAGCGATTCTGACGGGTTCGCTCGCGAGGACTGAGCACTCGAGGTGGCACTGCACGCGGCCGTTGGAGCACCAACGTTCCGCAGCTACAGCGGCACGATGGTGGAGCCGAGGACCTTCGCGGTGCGCTCCTTCCTGCGGGTGGCGAACAGGCTGCCTTCACCATCACCAGCCCACGTCACCAACACCTGCGCCTCGTCGGTGCGGCGGTCGGTGAAGCGGCGCACGGTGAGATTTCCCCGCGCGACCCTCAGCGCGTCGGCCACGGTGGCGGCGCCCGTCGCCTCGAGCACGAACGGCTTCACGCTCGCGGGCACCTGGGAGGCAGTGGTGTACGTGGTCTCGCTCTTGCGCGTGACGTGGCCCATCAACGTCGCCAGCGATTCACTGCGGCCGTAGCCGCCGTACCCTTCGACGGCGCTCTTCGGCGCGAGCTCGTACAACGCCGCCAGCCGCTTCGAGCGCTTCGCCGCGGTGAGCTCTGCGCCCGGCTCGAGGAACCCGTCTTTGTCTTTGTCCTTCGCGCCGAGCTCCTTCACGGTCGCGTCGATGGTCTTCTTCACCTCGGCGACGTTCGTCATCGGAGCGCCCTTCGCCGCGGCCGCGAACATCGAGAGCGACGAGCGCGAGAACGGAAACCGCGCGCCGCTGGAGGCGCCGGCGTTCTTCAGCTCCTTCGCAGAGATGACGCCGTCCTTGTTCTTGTCGGCTTCGTCGACGAACGACTTGAGCTGCGTCGCGGTGGCTTTGATGGTCTTGAGGCTGACGGTTCCCATGGGCGACGACAGTACCAGAGTCAGCTACTCGAGGACCTCGGTGAGCGTGCCGCCGAACGTGCCATTCACCGTCGTCGAATCACTGAAGAGAATCGCGAAGTACCCGTTCGCCGCGCCGCGGTGCTCGAACTTCAGCCGCTCGAACACCAGCGTGCCGTGCCGAATCGGAGGAAACCGCGTGCCGTCGTGGGTGACGCGCGAGACCGACACGTGCTCGAGAAACGCCTCGTCCTTCAGCACCTTCGACGACGGCAGGCCCTCGATGTCGACGGCGAGCTTCAAGACGATCTGCGCCGCCTCACCGGTGCGCTGGTGGTACTGCAACAGAAACACCTGTGACTGTTTCCGCATCGCCACGTCGTTGAACTCGAGCGGCGCCTGCGCGTTCACCGAGCCATCGAGCGTCATGCCACCGCACGCGGCCAGACACAGAGACGAGACAGCCAGCAGGGCTCTCAAGGCAGCTCCGTGAAGTCGGTGGCGCTCAGCTTGAACCGGTTCGACGCGGGGATGAGCACGTACGGCTGCGCGACGACGCGGCCTTCGAAGCGGGCGACGCTCCAGCGCGGCTCGACGCCACCTTCGAGCGCGAACAGCGCGTAGAGTTCGAAGCGATTCACCCCCGAGGGCTGCTCGTTCACCGACAGTCCGGGCACCATCGCCAGGTTCTCGATGGCGAGCTCGAAGCACTGCGGGTCGGTCGTCGACGTCCGGGGGCGAGGCCGCGACTGGTAACGAAGACCCCAGCCCGTCAGCGACGCGGCGGGGTTGTGCACCTGCGGCGGAAGGTTGGCGCGCACCTCGGCCTGGTCGCTCATGCCGTCTTCGTCGCGGTCGAGCGTCGTGCGGTCGTCGTTGGCGCCTCCGGCCGCGAGCACCTCGAGGGCGTCGGGCAGCCCATCACCATCGGTGTCGACGCGCTTCGCCGAGGTGCCGAGCGCCAGCTCCTCACAGTCCTTCAGGCCGTCGCCGTCAGTGTCCATCATCGGCAGACACCCCGGGTCCTGTGGAAGCAGCACCTCGAGGCGGCCGTTGGAGTTCCACTCCACGCCGTCGCGGTAGCCGTCGCCATCGGTGTCGTCGTTCACCGGGTCGAGACCGGCCGAGGTTTCGAGCGTGTCAGGCAGGCCGTCTCCATCGCTGTCGGCCTCAGGCTCCGAGGCGCCCATGCGCAGGTTGCGGTTGGTGGCCACCACGGTCTGCAGCTGAAAGAAGGCGCGCATCTGCGTCAGCACGAGGTCGAACTGAAACGCCGCCCCCATGGGGATGTTGTTGAACCGGCCTCCACCGGCGGTGGCCATGTCTTCGAGCAGGTCTTGAGCGGCGACGGCCTCGGTCGTCTCGTTGGCGCTCGACATGCGGGCTCCGAGGAAGGCCGTCTCGATGCGCAGCTCGGCGACGCGTGGCGAGATGAGCTCTTTGAGCGTCGTCACCATCGGCACGATGGAGCGGGGGTCGGTAGTGCCCACGGTGGGAAAGCCGTCGGACAACCAGAACACGAGGTAGTGGGTGCGCGCGGCTTCGGGGGCAGGCGTGGCGCTCAAGTCGTCGAGCAGGAACGACTTCACCGCCCACATCGTGTCGGCGTAGTTGGTGGCGCCCTGCGGCGTCTCGAGGTGCGCGATGGCGCCGGCGAGCACCTGCGCGTCTCGGGTGAAGGCGAGCGTCTGAATGCGCGGAGAGTCCGAGAAGGTGATGACGCCAAACGACACGTTGGGCTTGCCGAGGTTGGCGTTGATGGCCTGGCGCACGGCCGCCACCCGCCGCTTCATCGGGTCGTTCCACTCGTTCGACAGCGACGTGTCGATGACGAACAGCACGCGGTAGGGCACGTCGAGCGTCAGGTTCGGCGGCGCGCACACCTCGGCGGTCGCGGTGAGTCGCTCCACCACGGTGTCCTTCGACAACCCGACGAGGTCGGCGTCGGAGCACGCCGCCAGCACGAGGGCGAAGGCCGCGGCGCGCACGTCAGCCACACACCGGGCAGGGGAGCGTCTGCCACTCGCACGTCGTCGCGTTGCACTTGCGCTGCACCAGGCCGCACGATGGCGTGCCCGGCCGGCAGAGCGTCTGCGTCTGCTCCGTCATGTTCGGCGTGCAGGTGGGGCACACCGAGCGGTCCTCCGAGGTGAACTGGTAGCCACACCCGCTGGCCATGCACGTCATCACCCGTGGGAAGGTGCGGCCGCAGGCGTTGCCGCCACAGCTGGCGTAGTCGATGCGCGTGGTGCCCGGCACGCACGAGCCGGGGCTGGCGACGCACGCCGCGAGCGTCGAACCGGCCGCGGGCGCCGCGTCCCACGTGCACTGCGCGTTGCAGCGCACCGCGATGGTTCCGCACGCGCCGCCCGGCGTCTTGCAGGGAATCTGGCGCGTCTGGCCCGCGGCGCAGGTGGGGCACGCCGTCACCTGGGTCGTCGTCACCGAGGCGCCGCAGCCGGTGCTGGTGCACGTCTTCGTCTCTTCGTACTCGCGCCCGCAGGTGTTCGCTCCACACGACTTGCGCGTCGTCGTCACCGCGTTCGGCGTGCAGGCCTGAGCCGTCGGGCACTGCGTTCCACCCGGCGTACAGGTGTTGGGCACGTCCCACGTGCAGTCGGCCTTGCAGGTGACTCGCTTCGTCCCAGCGGCTCCAGAGGCGTCGGTGCAGGGCTGGTTGTAGCCGGCGCCCGGCGTGCACTGGGTCGGCGGGCACTGCGTCAACACGCGCGAGGTGGCGGTGCCGATGGGCAACGATTGCGCGCCCCCGCAGATGGGCGCCTGCTGCCCCGAGAGCCGGCACGTCGTCTCGACGCGCATCTGGCCGCACTGAGGCTGGTTGGTGACGCAGTTGACGTCGGTGACGGTGACGCCAGGCGTGCAGCCCTGGCACTGCGTCGGCACCTGCCACTGACACTGGGCGGTGCAGGTGGCGCGGTTGACGGTGCCCGTCGCGCAGCCCTTGCTGAAACACGGCGTCTGCACGCTCGTGCCCGGCTTGCATTGACCCTGGTCGGTGCAGAGGTCGCTGTTCCAGAAACAGCCGTCACACGACTTGCGGCGCGTGCCGCAGTTGCCGCAGGCCTCGATGATGCTCATGTCTCCGCTGCACGTGGGCGTCAGCGCCTGGCAACTGGTGATCTGCTTCCACCGGCAGCCGGCCTCGCATTCCCACACCGAGCCGACGCAGTTGGAGCCGCAGTCACCACCGTCGGGGCAGCTGTCACAGCGACGGGTGATGCGCTCGCCGGGGATGCAGAGCGTGCACTCCTGTGGCGTCGACTCGCAGCCATCGCAGGTGCCCAGAAGCCACGCGCCGTCGCTGCCACAGACGTCGTGTCGTTGCTGGTTGCAGCCGCACGACGAGGTGCGCGCTTCGCCGGGCGTGCACTGAATGCAGGTCGCGACGCCGCCGGCGCAGGTGAGGGTCCCCATGCCTCGACGGCCCGTGAGCGTGCACGCCTGGCCATCGAGGTCTTCGTCGACCGCTCCGTCGGCGTCGTTGTCGAGGCCGTCGCAGACCTCGGCGTTCGCGCCAGCATCGGAGGCGGCGTCGTCGGCCGCGGCGGGCTCGTCACCACCGACGGAAGGCGCCCACGTCGCGTCGATGGGTGGCGGCGCTTGTGACGTGTCGCCGCACGCGACCGCAAGACAACAGACGACGAGACACAGGGTTGCGCGGAGCGTGGACATGGTGGCCTCGAGCACTCATGCCGTGGCGCTGGAGTTTCCTTCCGCACATCACACGACTTCCCGATGTCAGTGGTGACATGGAGCATTCCAATGACGAGCGCTCGTGACAGTCTTCTGATGGCGGGCCTGAACCGCGCCCGTGGTGCGTGGGCTCTCTCGTGAAAATGACAGCGGCGGACGGACAGCAGCGCTCGGAAAGCGGTGCTGGGCAGCGGTCTGCCCGGCCGGCTGCGTTGTGGCTGCTCGCGTCGTTGCCGGTGCTCCCGCTCGTGCTGGTCTTCTGGGCCTACGCGCTGCCCGGGTCGGCGAACGACGCAGTGATGCCGCTCGCCGGTCAGTGGCAGGGCCACCTGGCACACCCCGGGTTCGAGCCGTTCGCCGATGAGACGGGCTGGGTTCCGCTGCGGCTCCCCGGTGGGTTCACGCAGCAGGGACTGGCGGGCGAGCACGTCTTCGTCCGCCGGAGATTTACGGCGCTTCCCGGCATCGCCGGTCATGACGCGGTCTTCGTCATCGGCAGCGTGCGCGGCGCGACGGTGCGGCTGTTCTTCAACGGCGAGCCGATCGGCTTCAAGGGCGAGCCAGCGTCGCGCTTCATCGGCCTCGAGGCGGGGGCCGAGACCTACTTCGTCCCTGCGCGGCTCGTCAGGGCGACTGAGAACACGCTGACCCTCGAGGTGCAGGCCGTCTTGAGTGGGCGCGACGGCATCACCGACCCACGGCTGCTCTTCGGCCGTCACGACGTGCTGGGCCCGTGGAGCTTTCACGAGCAACAGGTGCGCTCGGTGCTCGAGCACGGCTCGCTGTTGCTCATCGCCTTCCTCTCGGTGCTGCTGTTCGCGTTGTGGGTGCTCCAGGCGGGGCGCGCGAACGCCGACCTCTATCGCAGCACGCTGATCCTCCTGCTCGCGGCCGCGGCCTACCTGATGGGGAAGAGCGGCTTCCTGGTCTCGGCGTTCTTCGGGGGCAAAGGGCAGATGCTGCTCATCGTGCTCTCGGTGCACCTGCTGGGGCTGGGCATCGTCGAGTTCATCGAGGCCTACTACCTCTCGCGCGCGACCTGGTTCAGGGTCGCCAACCGCGTCGTCAGTGCGCTCGCGGTGGTGCTCAGCACGACGGGCATCACGCTCGTCTACCGGCTGTACATCAATTGGCTCTTCATCATGGTGTTCTACAGCCTGGCGCTCGCCGTTCGCGACCTGGTGAAGGGCAAGACGCTCTTCGGGCCATTGGTGGTCGTCGCCACTTTCATCGTCGCCGGCTCGGGCATCAGCGATCTGCTGGGAGATCTCGATCTCATCTACGCGCCCCGCCTCTTCACCTTCGCCGTCGCGAACCTCGCCGCGATGTCGGGCGCGGTGGTGGTGGCCGAGTTCGTCGAACTGGCGCGCGAGAACACGCGGTTGTCGCGCTCACTGGCGCTGCGCGCCGAGGAGCTGGCGGGGGCGCTGGTGAAGGCCGAAGAGGGCTCCCGCATCAAGAGCGAGTTCCTCGCCAACACCTCGCACGAACTCCGGACGCCGCTGAACGCCATCATCAACATCCCCCAGGGGCTGTTGGAGCAGATCCACGAGGTGCGGCAAGCGCGCTGCAACGCGTGCGGCGCGCGCTTCGCTCTCGAGGCCGGTGAAGAGGTCGAGCCGACCTGCCCCGCGTGTCACGAACGGCAGCTCTCGCTCGAGCAGAAGCTCACGATGGACCTCGGGCCCGAAGAGACGGCGCGACTGCTCAAGTCGATTGTCCGCAGCGGCAACCACCTGCTCGCCGTCGTCAACGACATCCTCGACTATTCGAAGCTCGAGGCCGGGCGCGTCGTGCTGCACCGGGAGCCGGTGACCGCCGCCACGCTGCTCGACGACCTGCGCCTGGCGATGGAGCCGGTCGCCACGCGCGCAGGGGTGAAGCTCGACGTGAGCGGCGCGGACGCGACGCTCGACGCCGACCGGGTGAAGCTGCTCCAGGTGCTGATCAACCTCGTCGGCAACGCGATCAAGTTCTCCGACGGAAAGGGGACGGTCACCGTCCGCGCGACCGTGTCGGGCGACAGCCTGCGCCTCTCGGTACGCGACGAGGGCATCGGCATCGCCGTCGAGCACCAGGCGCTCATCTTCGAGGGCTACCGCCAGGACGAGGGCAGCAACACGCGGCGCTTCGGAGGCAGCGGCCTGGGGCTCGCCATCTCGAAGCGGCTGGTGGCGCTGCACGGAGGCACGGTGCTGGACGAGAGCCACCTCGGCCACGGCAGCACCTTCGTCGACGAGCTCCCCCTCGTCGCTCCTGCGGTGGAGACTGCCGACTTCTCCGATGCCCAGATCGTGGTGGTGGTGGACGACGAAGCGATCGCCGTCGACACCACGTCGGTGGCTTTGAGGCCGCTGGGCTGCCGGGTGATAGCCGTGCAGGACCCCCGAGAAGCGCTCGCCCGCCTGCGCTCGGCGAAGCCGTCTCTGTTGATCCTCGACGTGATGATGCCTCGCGTGAGCGGCCTCGAGCTGCTCCGCGAGATCAAGAGGGACCCGCAGCTCGCGTCCATTCCGGTGCTGGTGTCGAGCGCGTACCCTGACAACCAGCTCGCAGCTGAGGCGCTCGGCGCCACCTTCATCGCCAAACCCTGGCCCGCTGGCGAGCTGCTTCGGGTCGCGAGCACCCTGCTGGCCAGAGCGTCGACTGTCGCACCAAGGAGCTCCCCATGAAGCGCATCGTCGAACCGACGCCGTCCGAGGCCGCGGCCCCCACCAACCTGGTGCTCTATGTCGAAGATGAGCCCTCGAACTGGGAGGTGACCGAGCTGCGGCTCCGCAAGAAGTACAAGATGCTCTGGGCGCGAACCGATGAAGAAGCCTGCGCGCTGGTGCGCCAGTACGGCCCCGAGCTCTACGCCGTCTTGATGGACGTGCAGCTCCAGGGCTCGGTGCTCGACGGGCTGGCGCTCACCCAGGTGCTCCGTGGAAAGGCGACGGGCCCACTCCCCGGGTTCGCCAGCGGCCTCACGCCGGTGCAGTGCCCCATCTTCTTCGTGACGGCCTACGGGAACCTGCACTCGCCAGCGCAGATGGATGCGGCAGGCGGCGACGCGCACGTGCCGAAGCCGGTCGACTTCCTGAGCCTCACGCTGCTCCTGGCACGGCACAACATGAAGCGCGCGGTGGACACGCTCAACCGGGGCACGAAGACCCAGTGAACGCAGGACGACAACTGGAAGCCCGGCGTGACGGGCCTGACGTTCGGTTCACCAGCAGCGCCGAAGATGCCCGCCCCGTAAGGGGTATCGGCGTGCTTTGACGGCGGCCACGTCATGGCCACTCCGTTCGTCCCCATCGACTCGGCGGCAGACCCGCGCATCGCCGACTTCCGTTCGATTCGCGACCGCGACCTGCGCGCCGCCGGCCTCTTCATCGCCGAGGGAGAAGTGGTGCTGCCGCAGTTGATCAACTCGCCACGGTTCCGCACGCGCGCAGTGCTGGTGTCAGAGACGCAGGCCCGTCGACTCGCAGACCGCCTCCCGACGCACGTGACCATCTACGTCGCCTCGCAGGCCGTCTTGGAAGAGGTCGTGGGTTTCTCGTTTCATCGCGGCGTGCTGGCCGTCGGTGAACGGGGCGACGAGCGCACGGTGGACGAGGTCCTCGGAGCCGCGCCGACGCCCAGCCTCGTGCTGGGTCTCTGCGGCGTCACGAACCACGACAACGTCGGCGGCATCTTCCGAAACGCGGCGGCGTTCGGCGTCGACGGCGTGCTGTACGACGAGGCGACGTGCGACCCGCTGTACCGGAAAGCGGTGCGCGTCTCGATTGGGGCGACGCTCCAGGTGCCGTTCGCGCAGGTGAAGGACGAGCGGGCCGTCATCGATTCACTGATCGCGAGCGGCTACCAGGTGCTGGCGCTGTCTCCGCGCGGTGAGTTGATCATCGGGAGCCAGCAGCGGCCCACGTCGCACCGCGTGGCGCTGTTGCTCGGCGCAGAGGGCCCGGGCTTGTCTGAGCAGACGCTGGCGCGCTGCGCGACGGCGAGCATTCCGATGCACGGCACGTGGGACTCGCTGAACGTATCGGTGACCAGCGGCATCGCGCTCGCGTGGTTGCGGGCGCCGCGGTGATCAGTCCGGGTCGCGTCTGAGTCGAAAGCTCAGACGTTCGGGCGAAGGACGATGCAGTCGGCACGCGCCAGATACCGGCGCGCGTCGATGTTCGCGGTGACCTGGTCCTGGAAGTTGGTGTTGCTCGTCTGCGCGCCGACGCACTTGCCGTTGCCCGTGTACATGACGACGTGGCCGTCCATCAGGAGCAGGTCGCCCGGCTTCATCTGGTTCAGGTCCTTCGGCACCTGCTGCGCCCAGTTGCGCCACGTGGAGCGCATCGCGCCGGTCCAGTTGCCGCCGAGGTTGACGCCCAGGTTCTTGTACGCGGTGAACACCAGACCCGAGCAGTCGAAGTAGCGGTTGCCGTTGTTGTCCGTCGCGTTGCCGAAGCGGCCCTTGGTCTGCGAGTAGCCGATGTCGGGGTTGTTGGCCTGCTGAATGGCCCAGTTCGCGGCCTGCGCGCGCACGGCGTCAGCGTGGCTCGAGCCCTGCGGAATGCTGACCGGGTTGATGGCCGGGCCGCGCGGCGCCTGCGGCTGGAAGCCGTCGTTGCCAGTCGGGTTGCGAGGCGCCGGGCTCGACCCACCAGCGCCGGGGAGCTTCAGCGAGCGGCCGGTGACGATGAGGTTGGGGTTCGTGATTTGAGGGTTCAACTGCTGAATCTTCTTGATGATCTCCGGCACGCTGCCGCTGATTCCCTGACTCTTGAGCCGCGACGCGATGGCCCAGAGGGTGTCACCGGAGTTGATTCGGTAGGTCGACCCAGCGCTGACGGATGATGCCTGCATGCCCTCATTATCGGAGGCCTGGGCGTGGCGTGGAGAGGCGACTGTGTCAGCGACGCTGACGTTTCGAGCCCGATTTCGAGCGGCTTTTCGCGGATCAGAAATGACGCGGTCGGTGGCAGGCTCCCGCGCCATGCGGACCGTCGGTGTGCTGCTCCTCCTCGCCTCGCTGACGCCTTCCCCAAGTGACGCCTGCGCCACCGTCGACCACGGCGCGCTCAGCACCGGCGTCACCAGCGAAGAGGCCATCATCGTCTTCGACCCCGCGACGAAGACGCAGCACTTCATTCGCGCGGCGTCGTTCTCGACGCGGGGCAGCTCGGACTTCGGCTTCATCGTGCCCACGCCGTCGCTGCCGACGTTCGGAGAGGTCGACCAGGGCGTCTTCGCGCAGCTCGCCGAGGGCTACGAAGCGGCGAGGCCGCGCCAGACGAAGCTCGAGCTCTCGTCGATGCTGGTGCTCTCGCGCTCGATGAAGGGCGGCGATGGCGAACTGCGCGGCGTGACCGAGCTGGGGACGAGCCGCGTCGCAGGCATGGACGTGACAGTCGTGCGCGCGACGGACTCGGTGGCCCTCGGTGAGTGGCTGTCGTCTCACGGCTTCTCGAATCGGCCCGCGCTGGAGCGCTGGCTCTCGCATTACGTCGAGCGCGGCTTCTTCTTCTCGGCCTTCCGCTACGCGAGCACCGGGAGCACCCTCACCACGAGCGCGCCGCGCATCACCTTCACCACGCCGACGCCCATCTACCCGTACCTCGAGCCTGACGACTCGTTGCCGCGCTTCGGCGCGCTGCGAGTCTGGCTGATTGCGCCCGAGCGGCGCGCGTGGCTCGACGGGCAGTCCACGACCGATGCGCCAACGCTGCTGACCTCGACGTCGAGGCTGGCCGTCCCTGCCGAGCTCGTGAGCCTGCTCCCCGGCGCGAAGCCGTGGGTCAGCGTCTTCCTCGACAGCCGGCATGTGCGGCCACGCGGCGACGTGCGCTTCGAGGCCTCGGCCGACGGCGAGCAGCTCCCGCTCCCGCGGGTGAAGGTGATCAGCGTCCCCATCGAGGGGCTGTTCTGTCTGCTGCTCACGCTCGGGCTCGTCGGCTTCGGCATTCGACGCGCGCGGTCCAGCGCAGGTGTCGTGAGGTCCTGACGGCGCTGTCGTTGCACGGGTGTTCTGCAGACGGGTGCACGCGTGGAGTTCGCGCAGGTTCGGCGCGTGCGGCACTTCTTCGCGCAAGCGATGCCGACGGGTTTTGCCGCTGATCAACCGATGACTTGAGCGCGCTCAGGTCTGGCTCGCGTCTGTTTCGATTCGGCACACATCTGACTCCCGAACTGAAACACCTCGTCCCGACTCGTCAGGGAGCGGCGCGACGGCACTCGACCTGCAAGCACGCGCGTCGCCATGCGCCTCATGCCTGCTCAGCTTCGAACGCCCTGGGTTCCATTCGTCAGCGCAGCCCTGCTCTTCACGGTGCTGGTCGGCGCGCTGAACGGGGCCATCAACCTCTGGTCGCTGCACGTGCTCCATCGCGGCGTGCCGGTGGAGCACCACCAATCGCATGCCATCGCGCAGCTGTTCGGCTTCATGTGGCTGTTGACCGCGGGCGTCTCGTTTCACCTGGCCCCGAGATTGTTCGGCGCTGCCCTGCCCTCTCCAAAGCTGGTCCGGCTGGTGGCGATTCCCGGCATCGTCGGCGTGACGCTCCTCGTCCTCGGGCGGCTGGGGAACCTGCTGCCGGGGAGCCGGTGGCTGGGCGTGCTCGGCGCCGTCTCGCTCGTCGCGGCCATGGCGCCGTGGGTGCGCTTCGTCTGGTCTCGGTACCGCGCGCGCACCGTCGTCGGTGACTGGTTGCCGATGTTCGTCATGGCGGGAGCCTTCTGGTGGCTCCTCGCGACGGTGACGCTCTTCGCCTGGCAGCTGGGGCAATCGATCGGCGGCCCGTTCGCGCGAGTGCCGTTCGAGCTCGTCACCGCGAGCGCGCTCTTCGGTGGCACGGTGAGCTGGGTGCTCGGCGTCACGCTGCGAGCAGGCGCGTGCGCCATGCGCATCGAGCGGGCCTCGGCGAAGCGGCAGCGCATCGCCTTCATCGCGTGGCAGCTCGCGGCGACGCTGCTCGTCGTGCAGGGCGCCTTCCTCTTCGAGTCGTGGACCCGCGCGGTGCCGTTGGCCGCTGGCCTCTGCCTCATCGTCGTCATCGCGATGGTGCGGCCGTTCCAGCGAGCGCACGAAGCGTCGATGCCGAACGAGCCGCTGCTGCGCGTGGCGCTGGTGGCGGCGTGGGCCTTCGCCGCGGTGGCTGCGGTGCTGTTCCTCTGGCAAGGCGCTGCAGTCTTGGGCGTGCCGCAGCCGGCGCTCCTGAAGGACGCCGCGCGCCACGCGTTCACCCTGGGCTTCACGCAGCTGGCCGTCTTCGGCTTCGCGGGTCGAATGTTGCCCGGCTTCGAGGGCGTCTCGATGCCGTCGCGCGGGCTCTACGACGCAGGCGTGCTCGCGCTCATCGCCGGCGCGGCGCTGCGGGTCTTCAGCATCCTCTCGCCGTGGAAGCCGGCGATGGTGGCGTCTGGCGTCTCGGGTGGGCTCGCGCTCATCGGGGTCGGCCTGGTGAGCTGGTGCTTCTTCAGGACGATGCGTGAAGGCTCGCGCATGCGGCGTGCGCACAGCACGGGCCTGAGCTCGTTGCACCTTCGTGCGCCGGTGGGCGCTTGATGGCGCACGCACTGCTCGTGGGTCCTCCGGTTGTGTCGGGGGAGCGCGCGTCGCTGCTGGACTGGTTGCGCGAGGCACGCACCGACGAACGCCCATGGCTCTCGTTTCACCAGGGCGTCGCGGTCGAGACGTTTCGGTTCTGCGACGCGGCGCCGCTCGCGCAGCGGTGGGCCCGGGCGCTGGCCGAACACGGCGTCGGGTTCGGAGATCGCGTCGCCGTCTTCTTCCCGAACGGGCGCGACTTCATCGGCGCCTTCTTCGGAGCGCAGTGGCTCGGCGCGACCGCCATTCCGGTGCCGTGGCCGGCGACGTCGCTCGCGGCGGACCTGCCAGCGAGCGCGAAGCTGCTCCTCGAGACCTGTCGCGCGAAGGTGGTGTGCGCGCCCGCACATGCGCAGGGCCTCGGCTGGCCCGTCGTGTCGATTCCAGCGACCGAGCGCATCGACGTCCCGGCGCGCGAAGGAGACGCGGCCTTCATTCAGTTCTCCTCGGGCAGCACGGGGCGGCCTCGCGGCGCCGTCATCGCTCCGCGTGCGGCCGGGCTCTCGGCGCTCGCGATGGCCGAAGGGTTGGGTCTGGGCGCAGAAGACGTCGGCGTCTCGTGGCTCCCGTTCTTCCACGACATGGGGCTGGTCGGCGTGGTGCTGACGTCTTTGGCCGCGCGGTTCCACGTGCACGTGCTGCACCCGGGAGAGTTCCTGCTGCGGCCGTCGCGCTGGCTCGAGTTGGCCTCACGCGTACGCGCCACGATGACCGTGGCTCCGAACTTCGCGTTCGAGCTGGTGCTGCGACGCGTGCGCACCCCGAAGGACCTGGAGCTCTCGTCGCTGCGCTCGATGCTCAATGGCTCAGAGCCGGTGCATCGCGCGACCATCGAGCGCTTCGAGGCGACGTACGCGCCGTTCGGACTTCGGCGTGGCGCCGTGCTGCCGGTCTACGGGCTCGCTGAGAACGTGCTCGGCGTCACTTTCCAGGCGCCGGGTGCGACCGACGCAGACCTCACGCTCGATGGCCGCGTCGTGCCGTCCGTCGGGACACCGCTCCTGGGGCTCGAGGTCGCGGTGCGTGACGACGCGGGCGCCGTCGTCGAGGAAGACGTCGAAGGCGAAGTGACGGTGCGCGGGCCGACGACGATGACGGGCTACTTCGACGACCCGGAGTCGACCTCACGCGCGCTGCGGAACGGCTGGCTCTTCACGGGAGACCGCGGCGTCGTGCGGGCCGGGCGCCTGTTCCTCACCGGCCGCGACAAGGAGCTCATCATCAAGATGGGCCGCAAGTTCCACCCGGCTGACGTCGAGCGCATCGTCGCCGACGTGGCGGACCCTCCGCCGAACGGCGTCGTCGCGTTCTCGGAGGAAGACGTCGCGCAGCACCAGGAGTCGCTCGTCGTCGTGGTGGAGCAACGACGCACTGCCGAGGCAGGACTGCTCGACCGCATTCGTGGACGGGTGAGCGCCGAGCTGGGCGTGATGGTCGACCGCATCGAGCTCGTCGGTGCCGGGGCGTTGCCGCGGACGACGAGCGGCAAGCTGCGTCGCAAGGAGTGCACGGCGCGCTACTCGGGAACCGCGCGATGACTGCGTTCAGCGCTCGAGGTGCTGCGTCAGTGGCGCGCCGCAACGGCGAACTGCGCGTGTGTCCGCTCGTCTGCGGAGCGCGCCGATGACGGCTGCGCAGACCTTCCCGCCTTCGCTCGTCCTGGGCGCTGCGGGCTTCCTCGGCCTCAACCTCGTCGATGCGCTCGTCGCGCGAGGCCAGTCACCGCGCTGCGGCCGGCGGGCACGCACCAACGTGCTCGCGCTTCGTCAACGCAAGGTGCCGCTCGTCCAGACCGACTTCGACCTGCCAGACACCCTTCGCGCAGCGATGACGGGCATCGACACCGTGTTCCACCTCGGCGGGCACTACCCACGACTGTCTCTGGAGCCGCAGAAGGAGCGCGCCCTCGGCCTCGCTCGCCTCGAGAACGTGCTCGACGCGGCGGCGAGCGCAGGTGTTCGCCGGCTCCTCTACGTCTCGTCGACCGCGACCGTCGCGCCGCGTGCCGATGGCCGGCCCTCGACCGAGGCCGACGTCTTTTCTGCGCCACCACCGTGGGGCGCGTACCACGACCTCAAGTGGCACCTCGAAGCGCGCGCAGCCGCCGAGTCGCGCCTCGAGGTCCTCATCGTGTGCCCCGGCGCGTGCCTGGGGCCCTGGGACCTGCGCGTCGGCACCTCGGCGATGTTGGTCGGCCTCGCGCGCGGCCTCGACGTACCGCACCCGAATGGACTGGTGAGCTGGGTCGACGCGAGAGACGTGGCGAACGCGCTGGTGGCGATGGCGACGCACCAGGCTCCACCGCGTCGCGTGCTCGTCGCCGCCGAGAGCCTGCAGCTCCAGCACCTTCTCGAGGTCGCTGCGGCTTTCTATGGCGTCACCGCGCCTCCAGCGATGAGCGACGCCGACGCGCTCGCCTTCGCTGACGACGAGGAGCACCGCGCCGCTGCTGGAGGCCCACGCGCCCGCCTCGCGCGAGAGCTCGTCGACCTCATCATTCACGGCCCCGCCATCGACGCGTCACTCGTGCAGCGCTCGCTCGGCATCGCCTACCGCCCGCTCGACACCACGCTCGTCGACTTCGACGCGTGGGCGCGCCGCGTTCGTTTCATTCCCACGAAGGCCCAGGAGCAGACCGCATGACCGACATCGACACCCGCGTCATTCACCTCATCGCCCAGCTCGTCCCCGTGAAGGAGCAGGACATCAAGCCCGCTCAGCGTCTGCGCGACGATCTCGGCATGGACTCGGTCTCGTCGATGGAGCTGCTCTCGA